>NZ_JAMOKR010000004.1:0-277119 GCF_023656765.1 Bifidobacterium intestinale
TGGAACACCAGACGGCGCCAGATACGACTCGAGGGACACACCCCGGAGGAGTTCCGGAGCATGTCCCTCGCGGTCTAGGGCTGTATCCTAATTAACAACGTCCAACAAACGGGGCGCAGTTCACAGTTCACTTGAGGGGCTTTTCATTATTTCCGAGAGGATCTGCAGCAGTTCAGATGAGTCTCACGACCGCACTGATTGTGTCAGATTTTACGCAAGCGTGGTTCGGCGGAATCCTTGGCACCGGTGATACGGTACACGTCGAACACGCCTTCGATCTTACGCACTGCGGCAAGCAAAGTGTTCAAATGCTGCGGATCAGCCATTTCAAAGCTGAACTGGCTGGTGGCCACACGATCGGTACCCGTGGAAATGGAGCCGGAAATAATGTTCACACCATGATCGGAAAGCACACGCGTCACATCACTCAGCAGATGCGGGCGATCAAGCGCCTCCACTTGAATCTTGACCATGAACACGCCCTTGGTGCTGGTCCACTGCACATCGACCACGCGTTCTGGCTGACGCTTCTGCAAGTCCAGCATGTTCTGGCAGTCCACACGATGCACGGATACGCCCTGATTGCGGGTGATGAAGCCAATAATCTGGTCTCCAGGCACCGGCATGCAGCATCGGGCAAGCTTGACCCAAATGTCTCCCACGCCTTTGACGGAAATACCCAGCGCGCTGGTGGTCTTCTTGGTGCGTTCCACCTGCTTGAGCGGCAGCGCCTCCTGTTCCACTTCTTCGTTCACTTCGTCGCTGCCCGCATCGCGAACCAAGTGCGAAATGACGTTCTGAGTGGAGATCTGCCCTTCACCGATTGCCACGAACACAGCCTCAGCATTGGCGAGATTCAACTCGTCAGCAATACCGACCAACGCTTCGGGAGTCAACAATGTTGCGATCGGAAGGTTGCGCTTGCGCATGGCTCGCGTCAGTTCATCGCGACCTTCTTCAATAGCTTCGGTACGACGTTCCTTGCTGAACCATTGGCGAATCTTGTTACGGGCTTTCGGGCTCTTCGCGAAGCTCAGCCAGTCACGAGACGGACCAGCTGATTCGGACTTCGACGTGAGCACTTCAACGGTGTCGCCGTTTTCAAGCTTGGTGTCGAGCGGCACCAAACGGCCGTTCACACGAGCACCCATGGTACGGTGACCGACTTCGGTATGCACCGCATAGGCGAAATCAATCGGTGTCGCCTCGGCAGGCAACGATACGATCTTGCCTTTCGGTGTGAACACGTAAACTTCGGAAGCACCCAGATCTTCCTTCAGAGAGCCCAGAAACTCGTTGGAATCCGGAGTCTCACTCGTCCAGGCGGCAAGCTGCTGAATCCACTTGAGATTGTCGGCTTCGCTCAACTCCTGATTCTCGCCACGCTTGCGATCGGACTTATCAGGCGAGCTCAACGCGCGACCGGCCTGACCGTTCTCCTTGTACTTCCAATGCGCGGCGATACCGAATTCCGCACGACGATGCATATCCCACGTGCGAATCTGAATCTCGACAGGCTTGCCGCCAGGGCCAACCACCGTGGTGTGCAAGCTCTGATACATGTTGAGTTTCGGCATGGCGATGTAATCCTTGAAACGACCTGGAACAGGGTTCCAACGCGCATGCACCGCACCCAACGCAGCATAACAATCCTGGATCGTATCGACGATGATGCGTACACCCACCAAATCGTAGATATTCGCAAAATCATGTCCGCGTACGATCATTTTCTGATAAATCGAGAAATAATCCTTCGGACGTCCCGTCACGTACGCCGAAATGTTCTGCTCGTCAAGATCTTCGTTAATCTCAGCAAGAATCTGCTTCAAATACACGTCTCGCTGGCCCGCACGACGTGCGACAAGCACCACGATTTCGTTATAGATTTTCGGATAGAGCACTTTGAAGCTGAGCTCTTCCAATTCGGTTTTGATGGCATTCATACCGAGACGATTGGCAAGTGGCGCATACACGTCGAGCGTTTCGTGCGCTTTCTTCTGTGCGCTCGGCGTTTTGACGTAACGCCACGTACGCGCGTTATGCACGCGATCGGCAAGTTTGACGACCAGCACACGCACATCCCGGCTCATCGCGACCACCATCTTGCGGATGGTTTCAGCCTGAGCGGAATCGCCGTATTCCATCTTGGAAAGCTTGGTGACGCCATCGACCAAACCTGTCACGGTATCGCCAAACTCGGCACGGCACTCGTCAAGCGTGTAGTCGGTGTCTTCGACCGTATCATGCAGTAGGCCCGCGGCCACAACCAGCGGCCCCATGCCAAGGTCCGCAAGAATCTGCGCCACAGCCAACGGATGGATGATGTACGGTTCGCCCGACTTGCGCCGTTGTGAAGAATGCTGCTTGACTGCACGCTCATAAGCACGTTCAAGAATGCTCATATCCTCATCGGGATGATGGTATTCGCACATCTTCAGAATCGGCTCAAGCGGATCAAGCGGATTCGTGCTGATCTCGCAGCCCAACATTCGGGCAGAACGAACCTCGTGTTCAATGTCTCCCATCGTCCACCTCCTCGCTCGCAATGCTCCCTATACTACCCGTGCATCACGGTATGTCCGAGGTATCCGACCGCGTGTTGCACGGCCAGATACCCCCGAAAACCATTGTGTCGCCAGCATTTGCGGATTCTTGGCACTTATGCCTCCGCATGCTCGGTTCAGGAAGCCACGCCGGTGGATCCGAAGCCACGCTCAGCACGGTCAGATCCGGGCAACGTCTCCGCTTCGATGAACCTAGCCTCGACATAACGCTGGATGACCAGCTGCGCGATGCGGTCCCCCGGGTGGAACGTCACGGTGTGTTCCGGATCAAGATTGATCAGAGGCACCTTGATTTCGCCACGGTAGCCCGCGTCAATGGTTCCAGGTGCGTTCAACACGGTAACGCCCTGTTTGACGGCAAGACCGGACCGTGGATGTACCAAGGCCACATAACCCGCTGGAAGCGCTATCGCCACTCCCGTAGGCACCAGCGCCCTCTGGAACGGCTTCAATGTGACTTCCTCGGTGGTACGCAAATCGGCGCCGGCATCCCCGGCATGGGCATAGTACAGTTCCGCCGGTTGGTCGGGATTCAGCGACTTTACTAGAACCTCGACGTTTTCCGGCTCGTTGTATGTTTCGTCGAACGCCATCAGGCAGCGCACTCCTGACACACCGGCTGGCCATCGTCAGTGGTGTATGCGAGCTGGCTGCGATGCTTCACCAGGAAGCATTCGGAACAGATGAACTCGTCCCCCTGCATAGGAATGACGGTCACCGAAGCGTCCTCGTTGCTGAGGTCTGCGCCCGGCAGCTCGTAATCCTCGGCGATGGCATTCTCGTCATCGTCCATGTCGTTGGAAGTGTTCTGGGAGCTCTTGCCCAAAGCCTGGAGCGACTCCTCGTCCTCGTCCTTGTTGCGCGGGGAATCATAATCCTGTGCCATCGAGATTCCTTTCGTCATCTATGGTGCTTATGCGCCATAGGATACATGACTTTTACCCCGCATAGGATACACGATTCGAAATACTCGTAAAATCCGACACGTGGGGCACAATAGAATAAACAGTAATTCTTGAAGGAAAGTGGTGTGTTGTGCCTGAGAATTTACTCGAGGAAGCGCGGTTCGATCATGTTAATGATGCCGGTGAACTCGTTTTTGTTTCAGGTGCCGGAAAGTTCTCTGTAAAGGTCGATGAAGCGCTTGAAAGAGCCGTTTTGGAAGCCAAGCAGATTCGTTCCGAAGTGCAGGGGAAACAGCAGACGCACACTCCGATCACCCTGCCGATTTCACAGATTCAGTCGTTGATTCGTGCCGGCGCCGATCCCGCGCGTGTTGCGGAAAGATATTCGTTGAGTGAAGCGCTCGTTCGGCGTTTCTCGGCTTCGGTCGAAACGGAGAAACAATATGCGATTGAGCAATTCCTCGCCGTTCCGGCACCGAAGGAAAGCCGTGTACGTACGCTTTCCGAACTGATTGAACGCACATTCGCGGCGGCGCGGGTGCGTTTGGAAGACGTGACTTGGAAGGCCACCAGACTTGGCTTGGAACCTTGGAAAATCAGCGCTCAGTTCGTTTCCTCCGGCCATACTGTCTGCGCGGAATGGTCGTGGAACATGCATGACAACGCCGTAAGCTGTTTGAATTCCGCTGCACGCAAGCTCATCGGGGAGCAAGACACACCGAAGGAAGGACACGCCGAGAAACACGCCGACGAGAATTTCCTCGCTTCGCTGAATCTTCCGGGAAATTCCGCCCGATCGGCGCGAATCGAACAGACCGTATCGGCATGGAACACGCCTGAACCGTCCATGCCGGCGGCACGCCCTTCAGCGGCACCTTCCGTTCCAATCATGCCAATCGGCGCGCCTAACGAATTCGACACGCCGAACACATCGAGCATGACCGCCGACGTCCCGCCGTCAAGCCAACCGGAAAACACCATGACGACAACCGACGCCAATGCAACAGGCAATGCTCAGAACACCGTCGCGCCCACATCGGATACCGCTTCGAACACCGCAAACACGAATCAAACACCTGATCCGCACAGCCAAAACACCACCAAATCGAAGCGGCGCGCCGGACGTTCCGCCGTGCCAAGTTGGGATGAGATTCTGTTCGGCGACTGAGCCAAACCCTGCATGTTAGGCCACGTCGATCAGACAGGGGATATCGGACTCGAGCATGGTGAGCGAGCCATGCACGCTCGGCAGATGCATCGCCTTTTCCACCTGAGTACGGGAATCCACGATGGTGACGGCCTTCGTGGCCGATACGATCACATCACCAATCATCGGTTCGACGTGCGAGACCACAGGTCCGTACACACCCTCCGCAATCGCCTGCGATCGCGTACGCACTTGTGCCCGGTCTTCCAACACGTCACGCCACCGTGTGGCGATGTCTTCCGGGGCCTCGCCCTGTTCCGCATAGAGCATGACGCAACGCGGTTCACCGCCGACATGGGCGACGCCCTGCATGAGCCGCTGATCCTGTGCAATGTCAATCACGGATTCGGGATCAGTGGTGATCATACCGTGGTCCGCCACAATCACAATCAATGTGCCTTTGGGCACGCTGCGGCGGAGAAGGCCGAGCTGAGCGTCAACACGCTCGTACGTGCCAATCCATTTGTCGGAATCCCAACCGTAATTATGCCCGACCTTATCGGTATCACGCAGATACAGGTACGTCAGTCCGGGATTTTTCGCCGCCTGAGCCGCGACTGCGACACGCTTGTGCGGATCATCGTTGGAAATGTAGTCACTGCCACGCAAGGCAGCCTGCGTCAACGCGGAAAACGCGAATTTCGGCAATCCAGAACTGGTCACACGAACACCTTGCGCGCTTAGCTGTTCAAACATGGTCGGCTGCTGCTGCAACTCAAGCGGAGGAACCGCATTTTTGAAGGAAATCAGCTGGCATATTTCACCGGTTTTCGGATTGAGCTGCGTATAGCCGGTCATACCCGTCATACCGGGGCATGTTCCCGTACCGAATGTAGACATGGCCGCGACGGTAGTGCTCGGCATGCATGTGGCGATGGGACGTTGATTGGCGGACTCGTTCATGAGGGACCGCAAGTAGGGCGCATGTCCCAGTCTCATGTTGAGGTTCCAGTAGCCGAGACCATCCACGAGCACCACGACCGCGGACGCCGCGTCCGGCAGTCCAAGCGCTTCCTGCAGACCTTTCGGGTCAGAATGAATGTCCGTTGGCATGGGGCAGCCAATGGCGTTGGAAACCGCAGGAAGTACTGACGACAGGTGCAACGCTCCCCCACGGGCCCCTTCAGATGGCATGTCATCTCCGTAGCATGCCGGTTCGGTCATGGTAAGCAGCTCTTCGTCGCTTGGCACTTCAACACTCATGACTCCTATTCAAGCACCGCGGTGGTACCGGCTGGTAACATTGCTAGGTTGATTACCATTACTTTTCCGTGAGGAGATTCACCGCATGGTGTCGCACCGCAAACCGGCAAAACCAGCCTTTGACCCGCGTACGGTCAAAGAGAACATCGTCGAAACACCGTTGAACGAGGAGATGAGCAAGTCCTTCCTCGAATACGCGTATTCGGTGATCTATGCCCGCGCATTGCCCGACGCCAGAGACGGTCTGAAGCCGGTGCAGCGCCGCATCATCTACCAGATGGGTCAGATGAACCTCAATCCGGATCGTCCGTACATGAAGTCGGCTCGTGTGGTCGGCGAGGTGATGGGTAAGCTTCACCCGCATGGCGACTCCGCCATCTATGAGGCAATGGTTCGTCTTGCGCAGCCGTTTGCGATGCGATTGCCGTTGGTGGATGGCCATGGTAACTTCGGTTCTCTTGACGACGGTCCTGCGGCCTCCCGTTACACTGAGGCGCGTATGGCCCAGGCTGCGCTTGGCATGAACGCGAATATCGCCGAAGATACAGTGGATTTCACACCGAACTACGACAACAAGCTGCAGGAGCCAACCGTTTTGCCTGCCGCGATTCCGAATCTGCTCGTCAATGGCGGTTCCGGCATCGCCGTTGGCATGGCCACGAATATGGCAACGCACAATCTGGGCGAAGTGGTTAACGCAGCCAAACATTTGATGCATCATCCTGACGCCACGTTGGAAGAGCTTATGCGCTATGTTCCAGGTCCGGACTGGCCGAGCGGTGGCGTGATTGTGGGACGTAAGGGCATTCGCGAGGCCTACGAGACCGGTCGTGGCGCGTTGACCACGCGTTCGGTGACGCATATTGAAAACGTAACCGCTCGCAAGAAGGCAATTGTCGTAACGGAACTGCCGTTCATGGTCGGCCCGGAACGTGTGTTGGAACGTATTTCCGAGGGTGTAAAGAATCACAAGCTGGAGGGTATTTCCGGCGCAATCGACCTGACGGACCGCCATAACGGTACTCGTCTTGTCATTGAAATCAAAACCGGCTTCGACCCGAACGCCGTGCTTGCGCAACTGCTCAAGCACACGCCGCTGCAAGACAATTTCACCATCAATAACGTGGCGTTGGTCAACGGTCGCCCACACACCATGGGCTTGAAGGAAATGCTTCAGGTGTGGGTGGACCATCGTCGTGTGGTAATTCGCCGTCGTAGCGAATTCCGCAAAAAGAAGGCGCTGGAACGTCTGCATCTGGTCGAAGGCCTTCTGCTTGCGATGGTCGACATTGACAAAGTGATTCAGGTGATTCGCTCGTCTGACGATGCCGAAGCAGCAAAGACGAAGCTCATCAAGGTGTTTGATCTGGATGAGATTCAGGCACAGTACATTCTCGATTTGCGCTTGCGTCGCCTGACGAAAATGAGCCGCATCGAGCTTGAAGCGGAACGCGACGATTTGAAGCAACGTATCGAGGAGTTGGATCGCATTCTTGCCTCCTCTGAGGCTCTTGACGGCGTGGTGATCGCCGAAATGGACGAGGCTGTTGCCACGTATGGCACGCCACGTCGCACTGTGCTGTTGGATGAAGATGCTGACGGCGGGCTTGTGCCCGTTACGGCGCATGGCGATGATGGAGTATCCGCCTCCGCTGTGGCTGCGGCGCGCGCCGCAGCCACAGTGTCGTCAGCTGCCGCCGATGTCGCCGCCGCCGCGAAGGCCGCGAAAAAAGCCGGCGAAGACAATGCCGCAGCCATGGCTTTGCAGATTGATGACGAACCGTGCGCTGTGATGTTGTCAGCCACTGGTCTGATCGCACGTACCTCCGAAGACGCTTTGGAGCGCTGGGAGAATCGCTCTTCTGCCGACCAGCGTGTAAAGGATGATCAGATTATTTCGATCTTCCGCACGACCACGCGTTCTTCATATGGTTTGATCACATCTGCCGGCCGTCTGATTGTGGCGCATGTCGTGGAATTGCCAGTTGTGTCTGCAGATGGGCCGCTCCACGTGACTGGCGGCGTTCGCGCCGAAGAATTGATCGGTATGACGGAAAACACCGATCCAATTCGTGGTGAACGTGTAATCGCCGCGATCGCCATGCCATCCGCCGACGATTCCGGCGATAATGCCGTAGAGTCCACTCCTCTCGCGTTGGGTACGCGTAATGGTGTAGTCAAGCGTTGGAATCGTGAATCGCCCACCACCATGGATTCATGGAGTGTCATCGATTTGAAGGATGATGATGAAGTTCTGGCCGCCGCCGAGGCGCGTGACGAGGATCGGCTGGTGTTCGTATCCACCGACTCCTCCCTGCTGACGTTCGAGGCGAAGAACGTACGCCCGCAGGGACGCACCGCCGGAGGCATGGCAGGCATTCGCCTGGCTGAAGGCTGCTCAGTGGCTGCGTTCGCTGTGGTTCCCGCCAGCAAGGTGGCATGGAATTATGAAGAAGGCGAGAATGGCCTGTTCTCCGCGTCTGGAGCTGTGGTGTTGACGATTGCAGGTGATTCCGAAGCGTTGCCGGGTACGGAGAATGGTTCCGCGAAGGTAACCCCGTTGGAAATGTATCCGACGAAGGGCCGCGGTACCGGTGGCGTTCGTTCGCAGCGCTTCCTCAAGGGACAGGATACGTTGATTCTCGCATTTGTGGGCACATACCCCGTACACGCTTCCACGCAGGGCGGTGCCGGCGTGGAATTGCCAAAGCCGGATATGCGTCGTGACGGTTCTGGTACGGAACTTTCCACGCCAATCGCCATTGTCGGCTAACCCATTGCAATATGACGTGCCCGCGTTTTGCGAAGTTTGGAATCGTTTAGGATTCCGTTCGTGGGACGCGGGCATTGTTGTCCTGCGTTTTCGTCCGCGCTGTCACTATGCATTAGCGATGATGATCTTTTTCAACAGTAAAGTTTCATGCCTTGCGGACTATCGACGAAACCTGCGGCGTAAAGGATTTGCCGGTATTCATTGCGTGCTTTCAATGATGTTCCGTTCATTTCGCTGAAGCTGATGCTGCCGCTGGGTTGGCGCTGCAATACATAGACAAGTTCGGCGCATGACGGTCTTAATATTGTTTCGTCTGCGGTGAAGCTGACAATTTTATGGCTTTTTGGCACGGAGAACAGTACCGGTTCGCCTTGTTTGAGCACAATGATGGAACCGGATCTGCGTGCTGGTTTGAGGTAATCCTGTTCTGGCCAGGCGATTGCGGAACCAGTGAGATTGGCGGGATCGGTCACGTCGAGCGCAACGCAGGATTGACTGTGCCATTGCGTGTCGCTGCGCAGCGCGTCGACGGTGTCTCGTTCCGCGAATTGTGCCGCGCCAAAACCTTTCACGAACATGCCTCGGACCAGTGTGCCATGTTCTTCCATTCGTTTGAGTACCGGATAGAGCGCTGAAAATCCTCCGGCAATCCGTTCCTTGTCAACCAAAGGAGCGGCAATCACGCCGTATCGGTCCAGTAATGAGTCGATGAGCGCCAGCTCACGCTCCTCTACACTTGCCGTATGCGCCATGTCAATGCCGGTATCGCTGTTTTCGAGCATGCCCGGCTCGATAACACCGTCTAGTGGTTTGTTTGGCATAACGGTTCGCCCGTCGCCACAAGATACTGCGGACCATAATCCACTCAGCGCCAATGGTGTTGGAGGACGCATGGTGACGCGTCTACGCGCGGCACGACGGGGTGCGTGAACGGTTTTGCCTCCGTGCAGAAGCGCTCGTACTGGTGCGAACGAACTGTTCGTCATTTTCCCCTGCCATACCAGTGACCATAAGGCTTCTTCGAACTGCCGCTCGCCCCATGCCGGAAAGATGATTTCGCCCGTTTCGGGGTTCACCTGCGCTTCGGCATGCTCAAGCCAGATGGTTTTTGTCACGGCTGAAAGCAGTTGAATAGGAAACGCTCCGCCACCGCTTAACGCCGTTAACACGGCATCCGGCATGGTCAACGTTTCATTATCGTTCAGCTTATCCACCGCCGATTCAGGCTGGTTGAGCAGCAAGGAACCTGCTGGATAGAAGGCGATCTCACCAGCTTCTTTGGCGTTGGATCCACTTGCTTTCGAACCGACCCACACCACATCCGACGATGAGATGAGTTCGTCGAGCATACTAGGCTGATAGTCACGCACACGTGCCGGGAATACCATGGACTCCCATACCGAAGCGTTCAGGAACACGCCTTCCAACTGCTCGATGACACGCATCAGACCATCAACGCCTTCGTAGCGTTCACCTCCAACAGGGCCAACGCCCTGACGATTAAGCAGAAACGCCTGATAGACGCTCGAATCGACCGGTTTGACGGCCTTTCTGGCCTTGGCAAGAGACAATGCTCGAATACGCCGGAAAACATCCTTGTGGAGCCATTGCTGAATATCGTTCTTTTCGGAAGTCTCACCTGAATCAGTGAATCTTCCCTTGATGAGTTCTCCTCGGGCATCCAGTTCATCAAGCGCATGCACCGCCTGAGCCGCGTCAATGCCCAGTTCGGCAATCATCTTGTCAGCGGTGAATGGTCCATGCGTTTTGGCGTATCTTGTTACGCGCCCGCTGATATCTTCTTCGGCGAGATCATTCCAGAATGTTCGCCCAGCAAGCTCGCCCTCCACTTGTGTAATAGCTTCGGCGTCCAACAACGATGCCATATCCGTGCTTCCTAGAAGCCGTTCGAGCACTTCCAGATCCATGGACAGCAACTGCGTGCTTCGTTCGGCCTGCGGCACGTCATACTGGTACATCACCGATCCAACGAAACCAAACAGCATGTTCTCCGCGAACGGAGACGGCGTTTCGGTAACCGCTTCCGACAGCAGTATCGTTCCAGCATTCAACCCGTTCATAATCGTGTGCAATGCGGGAAGATCGTACACATCCTGCAGGCATTCGCGCGCGGTTTCCAGCAATAGGGGAAAATTCTTACGGGTACGGGCCGCATTCAATAGTTGTGCGGCCTTCAACCTCTGCTGCCATAGCGGCACACGCTTGCCTGGACGAGTGCGCGGCAGAAAAAGTGACCTGGCCGCGCATTCGCGGAATCGGGCCATATAGAGCACGCTTTCGCCAACCTGTGTCTCAACGATGCGCTGCAATTCGTCCACGTCGAACAGCAGAAGCTCACACATCGGCAAATCGCCATAACCGTCCGGCAATCGTAGAACGATGCCATCGTCGGCCGCATACACTTGACCATCGAAACCAAACCGCTGTTTGATTCGCGCGGTAATAGCCAACGCCCAAGGCTCATGCACGCGCCTACCGTATGGCGAATGGATGATAATGCGCCAATCCCCACCTTCATCCTGACAACGTTCCACCACGAGATCACGATCCGAAGGAATCACACCGGTCGCCTCACGTTGTTCGTCAAGCAGTTTGGCAAGATTGCTTATGGCATTGCGGTCAAGACCGTCCCGTTTCAAACGTTGTGTGGCCTCACGGTCAAACCGCACTTCCGATACAGTTTGGACCGTATTCTGATCACCATTCTTTTCTGGTTCATGTCTGTGCAACCTTTGGCTGAGTTCGCGTGTCAAACGCCCTTGTGCCAATCCGAAACCATAATCGCGCCCGTCCTGGTCCCCATGCCAGAATGGCAGGCGTGCGGTACGGCCCGGTGCGGGGACCACCACTACCCTGTCTCGTGTGATCTCTTGGATCTGCCAAGTCGAAGTCCCCAAGGTGATGATGTCTCCCACACGGGATTCGTATACCATTTCCTCGTCCAGCTCACCTACCCGCCGAGGGCCCGGACCGGAGCCTTCTTCTGGAAGCACCACCGTGTACATGCCACGGTCAGGTATGGTGCCGCCGCTGGTCACTGCCAAACGTTGCGCTCCTGGACGTGCGGAAATCAGTCCCGCTTCTTCGTTATATTGCAGCGGCGGTCGGAATGCGGAAAAGTCCTCACTGTTGTACGTGCCTGTCATCATGCCGATAACCGCATCGAACATGGACCGGTCGAGATCTCGGAAAGGCGCGGAACGACGCACGAGGTCGTACCAATCATTCGTGGGAAGATCTTCCATGGCCGCGGCCGCAACGGTCTGCTGTGCGAGCACATCCAGAGGATTGCGGGGCATGCGCAATGGTTCTATAGCCCCTTCCCGCATACATTCCATGCTGGCTGTTACGCCAATAATCTGCTGTCGGGTGACGGGGAAGAACAACGCATGCGAGACTCCCCCGACATTGTGGTCGGCACGGCCCACTCGCTGCAATCCCGATGCGATCGACAATGGGGCAGCCACCTGAATCACCAGATCCACAGAGCCCATATCGATGCCGAGTTCCAAGCTGGAAGTGGCCACCACACAACGCAACTGACCGCATTTCAACTGCTCTTCGATCCATTTGCGCCGATCTTTTGACACGGACCCGTGATGCGCCATGGCAATCACATTAACATCGTCATGCGATTCAACCAGCATGGTGGTGGACCCCACCACCGAATCGTAATGCCCGGCAAATTGCTCGCGGCCTTCCGGTGAGCCCAAGTCACGGTGCTCATTCAAATCGGTTGCTTCCGTGCCCTGTTTCGACTCCGCATACATATCGTTGAGCCGTGCAGTAAGCTTCTCTGCCAATCCACGCGAGTTGACGAACACCAATGTGGTTCGGTGCCGCAACACCTCATCGAGAATGGACCGTTCAAGAGCCGGCCATACCGAACCACCTGTAGCGCTGGTGTCAAGCATATTGCGCAACGGTACCACGGCCCTCAAATCCATAGCCGGAGCATCGCCGGGGTTCACCACCGTTACCGGTTGCGAACCTCCAAGGAACCGCGCTACTTCCTCAACGGGATTAACGGTTGCCGATAACCCTATGCGCTGCACTGGATGTCCGATCATATCGTCAAGGCGTTCAAGACTTAATGCGAGATGCGCGCCTCGCTTCGTACCTGCTACCGCATGCACCTCATCGACGATCACTGTTTCCACACCCACCAATATGCTGTTCGCTTTAGAGGTAAGCAGCAGGAATAATGATTCTGGCGTGGTGACGAGAATATCCGGCGGATGGCTGACGATTTTTCGACGTTGTTCAGGTGTGGAATCACCGCTGCGCATAGCCACTTCAACATCGGGAACGGGCAGCCCCATCGCCTCGCACTGTTGAGAAATTCCCTGCAATGGCAGTTCAAGATTCTTCGTCACATCGGCGCCAAGCGCCTTCAACGGCGAAATATACAGCACTTTGACGTTACGCTTCGTTTTCTTGCGGGAACCCTTCTTCACAGTTCTTCGTTCCGTATGGCTCTCGGTTGCCGCGGTTTCGCCATGAATGTCCACTCCTGCGGAACGCGCTCCGCCCGCCATAAGCCGGTCAAGAGCCGAAAGGAACGCACAGAGGGTTTTACCCGACCCAGTGGGCGCCACAACGAGCACGTTCCCGCCGGAATGGATGGCTGGCCACGCCTGCCGCTGGGCTTCGGTGGGCCGATTGAACGCATGTTTGAACCATGCTTTGGTCGGCTCTGAGAACAAGTTCAAACATTCGTACATACGTTCGATTATTGCATCACCGTGAGACGTCACTCACCTTCGCCATCAACCCATTCGAGCACATCTCCCGGTTGGCAATGCAATGTCTCACATATGGCATCAAGCGTGGAAAACCGTATTGCCTTGGCACGTCCGTTCTTCAACACCGAAACATTGACCGGCGTTATGCCTATAGCCTCCGCCAGTTCATTGACACTCATTTTTCTTTTGGCGAGCATCACATCAAGATTCACGCGAATGGCCATATCAAATCACCGCCGCCAATTCGTCACGCTGTTCGATGGCCTGCATCAGCAGCGAGCGCATCACCACCATCAACAGTTCGAACGCTGCGATCAGCAGAAGCGTTGCCGCACCGACCGCCAGCACGACGTATGGAAACATTTGCCAGTCGACCCCCACCGCAGCCATCAGAAAGCGCGAAGGCGACAACCAGATTTGACCAACCATCACAGCGAGCACCAGTACGCCTTCAATCCCCGCATATACGAGAATGTGATTCACCCAACGCATGGCCTTACCGGAAAAGACATCGCGTTTTTCAACCAAGGTCAGCAATCTCCACAGCGGTACCAACGCGGACTCGAAGCAAGCGACAATCAGCACTGCGGCAACCGCATACAGCCAATGCATCGAGTCAGCGTCGGCATACTTGGAAGCAACGCCAGCGGATGCCGCAATCGCACTGACCTGCAGTCCGAGGCAGCATATTGCAATTATCACAATCAGCACACGCAATACGCCAATCACCATGGAACGTTTCGCCGCGGAATTCGACATAATATCCGTCTCCTTCAATCCAATAAACCTGAATATCGATAATAATCTATCGATATTCGATATGCAAATCTTGTGAAAGTATGTTAGTCGATATTTTTCTATCGTTTTTCGATATGTACGATGACATCCAACACACTCAAGGAAGGAATTTGTTATGACGGAACCAGCCAGCGCTTCCCCATCACAATCTCAACAATCATCGTCATTACGAGAAATGCGAGAGACTCAAGAAACACCAAGAGCACAAGAAAACCAACCAACACAAGAATCATCCGCACATCAGGAGGAACAGCCTTTGTCGAAACCCAAAATCACGCAGGAAGAAATAGCGCAACGCCCCCTCGACAAACGCGCGGCCATCACCATTGGCGCTGCATTTCTCATCACTTTCGCATTCGACCGTCTGATCTGCAGCATACCTCCGACATGGCTTATCGGATATGAACTGCCGGTTTTCTGGATCATCTGTGCGCTTACCGTAACCGCGCTGCACTGGAAAACCGCACGAAAACAAGTTCTTGTTTGGCTTGCTTTAGGAAGCATCGTCGCCATTGGCGTGTGGAATATACTCGCCCAAGCGACCTGGTACTATTCGGGAAACGACGAATACGCGCTCACCACGCAATTCGTTCAACCGGCGTTGCTTATGCTGCACTGTCAGCTGGTCAACGGGCGTTACGATGTTCGTCGTCCACTTCAAGTTGTCTGGAATTGGTTTACCGGCTGGTTGCAGCAGCCGTTTATTCACATTCGCGATTTTGCGGAGCCGTTTTCCGTCATATTCGCAAGATTCGCAGTCGCGTCGAGACAACGTTCAAAAGTGCGCGAAATCGGCATCGCGCTGCTGATTTCCATTCCATTGCTTTTGACGATCATACCGTTGCTTGTCGGCGCCGATCAAATAGTGCAATATGAGGTGTTGAACGTTTTCCGTGATTTCAATCCGATGGCGCTCATTCTTCACATCATGTTCATCGTATTGCCGTGGCCATTGCTGTTCTCTCTGCTCATCAGCATCGACACCGAACCCACTTCCACACCGCCGAAGCAACGTTTCTCCCTCAGTTCAATAACAGCGTTCGTGGTACTGGCCGTGACCCTGATGGTGTACGCGCTGTTTTGTGCCGTACAAGTCCGGTTCCTGTTCGCAGGATCGCTCACTGACGGTTCAATCGCACTGCCAGATGGATTGACCTATAGCGAATACGCACGCAGCGGATTCTTTCAACTGTTGGCAGTCACGACCATTAATGTGACCTTGTTCGGCTTGGCGATCACTCTCGCGCCACGCACACGCATGCTCAACATCACATTGGTCGCATTGCTGGCGTTAACAGCCATTATTCTGACCTCAGCGGCACTTCGACTAGGGCTGTACATCAACGCATACGGTTTGACTTGGCTACGCTACCTTTCGGCATCATTCATCGCCTTGCTTGCCACTGTAATCCTGTTATGTCTTATTCGTTTGAAAACACAACGACTGCCATTGACCGCGACCGTGGCCGTACTGTTTATCGTATGGTATGTGGCGCTCGGTTTCAGTAGCCCTAACCGTATATGCGAAATCTACAATGCTGCTCATGGCATCGCAGACGCAGTGGCGGCAACGCCCTATCAGCCGATGGTCTGACCAGCGCACTTTTTACGCAGGCTCTCGTGCATGATCACCATCAGCACCAGGAAAACCAACATGTACAGAGGGAACCACAGCACGCTGACATGCTGTGCGATCAAGCCGAATACCGGCGGCATGCACATCGAGCCGACGTATGCGCATGCCATCTGCATGCCGACGATTGCCTGTGATTTGTCTTCGCCAAAATATGCCGGCGTGGAATGAATGACGCACGGGTAAATCGGAGCGCAGCCGAGACCGATGACCATCAGCCCCATAATAGTGCCGATATTGTGCGGCAACGGCAATAACATGCTAACGATACCGGTCAGTACGAGCGCCTGGCCCAGACGAATCATGGTCGGATCGTCGAACTTCATGGTCAGAAAGCCACTCGCCAAGCGGCCTACGGTGATGCCGATGCAGAACAGGCTGGCCCACGTGGCGGCCGTGGTCTTATCAATGCCTTTGCCGAGCACCATGTAGCTACTGCCCCACAGCATGGCCGTGGATTCCAGCGCACAGTAGCAGAAGAACATCACCAGGATTTCTTTGGCGCCGCGAATGGCAAGCACGCCTCGCACACTAAGCGGTTTGCGAGTTTCATTATTGGCTGTTCCGTCGGATTCGCCGGAAACTTCGCCCGTCTTCACCTCGGAACGCTTCTTCCACAGTGGCAGGCTGAAAATAAGAACGGCGGTGAGCGCAACCTGCAGTATGGAGATGTAACGGTAGCCCCACGACCAGCCTTGGCCCGCACCCAAAGCGAATCCCATGATGTATGGGCCGGTCAATGCGCCGATGCCCCACATGGCGTGCAGCCAGCTCATATGACGGCTCTCGTAGTGAATGGCCACATAGTTGTTGAGGGCCGCATCAACTCCGCCAGCGCCCAAGCCGTACGGGATGGCAAGCAGAATCAGCACCCAATAGTTCGGAGCCACCGAAAAGCCAAACAACGCCAACGCCGTCAAAGCCACGGAAACCGCGGTGACTTTGCCCGCCCCAAAACGCAAGGTCATACGGTCGGAAAGCAGCGCGGAGACGATGGTTCCAGCGGAAATCGTCATGGAAATGCCGCCAGCCCAAGAGATGGGCGCACCCAAATCGACACTCATCGTCGGCCATGCGGCACCCAACACCGCATCCGGCAAACCAAGACTGATGAACGCCACATAAATCACGGCAAGCAAAAGATTGACCACGTCCTACTCCCTCTTAACTGATAGCTGCCGAAGACAATATCAGCCATTATTGTAAACATATCTATCTACCGATCGGTAACTGCTCAATTGCACTATTTACCGCAGAATCTTAAATCTTTACCGCGCGAAATCACATACCTCTTCGCTAAGAAAACGCCCTCCGCAACGTCTTTGACGCAGCGGAGGGCGAACCATCGAAAAGCACCAATCAGGTATCGATCTTGGAACGGTCGAAGTCATCGGCATTCTCAACAATGAATGCCTTTCGAGGAGGCACATCATCGCCCATCAGCAGACTGAAGATCTGACTGGCCTGTTCGGCATCTTCCATACGAATACGGCGCAGCATGCGCGTGCGTGGATCCATGGTGGTGTCAGCCAACTGATCGGCGTCCATCTCACCAAGACCCTTGTAACGCTGGATGTCCTCGTTGTAGCTGATGTGCTTCTTGTCAAGCTCAGCCAATTTTCCGGCAAGCTCATCATCGGAATACGTGTAGATGTACTCCCCCTTGCGAGCTCCGGTCAAGGCGATGCGATGCAATGGAGGCACAGCCGCATACACATGGCCATGCTCGATGAGCGGCCGCATGTAACGGTAGAACAAGGTGAGCAGCAGAATGCGGATATGCGCACCATCAACATCTGCATCGGTCATCATAATGACCTTGTTGTATCTTGCCTGCTCAATGTCGAAGCTTGCACCGGAGCCAGCACCGACCACCTGAATAATCGCCGCGCATTCCTTGTTCGACAACATCTGTGACAGCGACGCCTTCTGCACGTTAAGGATTTTGCCGCGAATCGGCAACAACGCCTGGAAGCCGGAGTTACGTGCGGCCTTGGCGGTACCAAGCGCGGAATCACCCTCCACGATGAACAGTTCGGCTACATCGTCATTACCCGGCTGGCAGTCAGACAGCTTCGGAGGCATGGACGCCGATTCGAGCGCGTTCTTGCGACGGGTCACCTCTTTGGTCTTACGCGCCTGAATGCGGGCATGCATTTCGCCGACGATCTTCTCAAGTACGCGACCGGACTGTTCCTTGTAGCCGCGCTTGGATCCGGTGATCATCTCACCGAACTGCTTGTCGGTCATTTTGCTGACGATCGGCTTGACCTGCGCGGTGCCAAGCACATCCTTGGTCTGGCCTTGGAACTGCGGTTCGGCGATACGCACGGTGATGACGGCCACAAGACCGGCCAGGATATCATCACGTTCGACCTTCATGTTGGAATCTTTGAGATTCACCTTGAGCTTGCGCGCATTGTCTTCAATGGCCTTACGAATCTGCTTGGTCATTCCTAACAAGAAGCCGTCCACATGCGTGCCGCCGCCGGGGGTCTCCACCACATTGACGAAACTGCGCATGGTGGTGTCGTAACCGTTGGTCCACCGCATGGCGATGTCAACGGCGCACTTTCTTGTGACCTTCTGCGCATGCAACTCGCCGCCGTCGCCAACGGCCTGGGTTTCTTCAACGTACGTGTCTTCGCCAGTAACGCGCCAAATGTCAGAAACGGCTTCACCCTTGGACAGGTAGTCCACGAAATCCCTCACGCCACCGGTATGGCAGAATTCCTCGATACGGGCGTGAGTATACTTCGATCCCTGAGGTTGTGCCGCAACATCGGTTTCCTCGATCTGCTCCGCAGCTTCCTCGTGCTCGGCAGCGTCATGTTCAGATTCATCGCTTTCGGCAATTTCCTGCGGTTCATCACCTGCAGCATTTGCAATATCGTCGACTTCCAGCATTTCGTCGACTGATTCATCGCCGGTTTCCGGAATATTCTCGTCGATGACGGTGATTTTCAATCCCGGCACCAGGAAGCTAGTTTGCCTGACACGGTCGATCAGCTGCTCGTAGCTGAATTCTGCGGTATCGTTGAAAATCTCCGGATCAGCCCAGTAACGGATGCGGGTACCGGTGGTCTTCGGACTGACCTTGCCAATGATCTCAAGTTCGGTCGGGCGGTTTTTGCGCGTGCGCTTGAACGGCGCATCCGGCGACGGATGCTCCGGATCGACGTCGGTATACACACCCGGGTGACCCTGATGGAACGACATGTGATGGGTTTTGCCATCACGATCCACTTCCACATCAAGCCTGGAGCTCAACGCGTTCACCACGGACGAGCCCACACCATGCAGGCCGCCAGAGGCGCCGTACGAAGAGTTGCCGAACTTCGCGCCGGCATGCAGCTTGGTCAGCACCACTTCCACGCCGGTAAGCTTAGTCTTCGGCTCAATGTCGACAGGGATACCTCGTCCGTTGTCGGCAACTTCCACGGAACCGTCGGAATGCAGCGTCACAACAATATGGTTACAGACACCAGCAAGGGCCTCATCGACGGAATTATCGATGATCTCCCATAAACAGTGCATCAAACCTTGGCTATCGGTGGTGCCGATATACATGCCTGGGCGCTTGCGCACCGCGTCAAGACCTTCAAGCACAGTAAGACTGCCTGCGCCGTAATTGTCCTTGTCCTTCGCCATTTCCCTCATTCCGACTTACTTATTCGCTTCGGTCTTTCAAAAACATAAAAACGTCTTGTAGACGTAAGAAGCCGAGAAATTCGACATTCCCGCCGGATTTCTCGACTTCATTCACATATGTATCGTCTGATCACTGATCAAGGAAGTCACGCAACGTCTGCGAACGAGACGGGTGGCGCAGCTTCGACATGGTCTTCGACTCGATCTGGCGAATACGCTCACGGGTAACACCATACACACGGCCGATGTCGTCGAGTGTCTTCGGCTGTCCGTCTTCCAAGCCGTAACGCATCTTGATCACACCGGCTTCACGCGGCGACAGCGTCTCAAGCACCTGCCTGAACTGCTCCTGCAACAGCGAGAAAGCAACCGCATCGGATGGCGCGATGGCGTCGGTATCTTCGATCAGATCGCCGAACTCGGAATCGCCGTCCTCGCCCAGTGGAGTATGCAGGGAGATAGGTTCACGACCGTACTTCTGCACTTCCTGCACCTTCTCGACCGGCATGTCAAGCTCGCGCGCAAGCTCATCCGGCGTAGGTTCACGACCAAGGTCCTGAAGCATCTGGCGCTGCACACGGGATAGCTTGTTGATCACTTCGACCATGTGCACAGGCACGCGAATGGTACGCGCCTGATCGGCCATGGCTCGGGTAATGGCCTGACGAATCCACCACGTGGCGTAGGTGGAGAACTTGAAGCCCTTCTTCCAATCGAACTTTTCGACAGCTCGAATCAAACCAAGGTTGCCTTCCTGAATCAAATCCAAGAACAGCATGCCACGTCCGGTGTAGCGCTTGGCCAGCGACACCACGAGTCGCAGGTTAGCCTCCAACAGGTGATCCTTGGCGCGCCTGCCATCGTTTGCGGCCCACTTAAGCTCGCGCTTGCGCTTGAAATCCATCTGGTCGGATTCGGTGTCCAGCAGGTGCTGGGCATACAGACCAGCCTCAATACGCTCGGACAGGTCGACTTCCTGCTCCGCGTTCAGCAGGCTCACTCGACCGATCTGCTTCAGGTAATCCTTGACCGGATCGGCGGTCGCTCCTGCTGCGATCACACGACGCTTCGGATTGCCGGACGGAGTCAGATTCTCATCATCGTCATCGTCTCGCACCACGAAAGCGCCCTTTTCCTTGGGCTCTTCCGGCTTCTTGCGTTCTTCCTCATCCTCGTCGTCATCCTCCGGCTCGGATTCCTCGTCATCATCGAGATCGTCGTCACCATCCGAATCGACGTCCTCGAGATCGGCGTCGAAATCGTCAAGATCGGCGTCGTCTACCTGAGCGTCCTCATCGTCAAGTGCATCATCCTCGAGCGGCTCCTCCTTCTTGGCAGGGGCGCTCTTCTTCGCGGTAGTCTTGCGAGGGGTCTTCGTTGCGGTGGTTTTCTTCGCTGCGCTTTTCTTGGTGGAGGCCTTACGCGTAGCGGCTTTCTTCGTGGAGGTGGTCTTTTCGGTCAGATCAGCCTGTTCCATGCTTGCCGTCGTTTCCTTGGTGGCCAAACTTATCCTCCTATTGATCCTGCCAGAAGCGTATACCACAAGGACCCACTTCTGGCAAGGGCAAATCGTCAACTATGTGAGTAAACCATCTTGCAAGGACGATTATTCCCGCATAATGAGGCCTTCACGCGCAAGTCACGCCACTTTACGGCGTGTTGCCTTAGGTTTCCGATGTCCAGGCAGGCCCGATATGCCGTTCGACCGCCGAACATACGATCGCCGCCAGCGAACATTGATCATCTATCGCGAGCGCGCTGATGGCGGCTGCCATGGCGCCTTCCTGCCCCATCCACCACATGATGTAGCTGATTACGGCGAACGGCTGCGCCCGATATGTCTTCGGAATCATATCGATAATGTCGAACAGCATGTTGATCGCCTGATCGCAACGTTTCATATCGGGTCTGGCTAGGGGATCACGGAATGAATCGCTGAGCAGCTGTTCCAAACGTTGCGCGTTGATGGACTGCTTGGGTCGTTCGGCGAAATCCATAAGGAACTCCCGACTGGCGCGTTGCTCGTCGACTATGGCGGAGATGAGGAACGCATCGCGTATGGACAGCATTTCGCCCATGCCCACTGTAATTCGTATGACCGTGTCCCTATCGAGGCTGCATTCGGTACGTGTCACGCCTACTCGCCATGGCTCGTCGTTCTCCACCGACGCCTGTTCGAGTGCGTCCATCCATATGAGGAACGCCTCCGATATGAGGGAGTGTACCGCTTTGCGCGTGCCATTCAATCGGCAATCTTGTTCGAATTGGTTGATGGTTTCTTTCATTTCCATTCCGGTGATGTGTACGGTCCTGTTGGCTGTCATTGTTCTGCCCTCCTTGGCATGATTGATCGGCTTCTCTGCGCGCCGCTTGTATGGCACTATGCCTGATGCGTCGAGGCGATGCGCTGTTTTTCGAGGCCTGTGGTCGGAGGATGGGTCTTTCGGCGTTTCGCAAAATGGTTTCGCTGCCACAACTATTGCAATCATTGAGATTTGGTCTTGTCGAATGCCTGTGGATAACTGTTGGTATGACTAGCTCCTCCGATTTGGAACAGATTGAATCACGCATTGTTTCGTTAGTGAAGGATTTTGCGTTCCCTCATGCGGACGATTCGATTGCCTCTTCCTGCAGGCCTATCGCAGACATGGTCGCCACGCAGGCGGTCACTTCGAGTGAGGGTGGCAAGCGGCTTCGCGCCTTGCTGACGTTGGATTCGTTCCGCGCGTTCGCTTCGAAGGATGTGCTGGAACGCGATTTCGATGCGCTACTTAATTTGGCGTGTGCCGTGGAGGTTTTTCAGACCGGCGCCCTAGTGCATGATGACATCATCGATGATTCCGATCTGCGGCGCGGCAAGCCATCCGCGCATCGTGCGTTTTCCACCGATACGCATAGTGAGGCTATCGGTCATGGTTTGGGTATCATGCTCGGCGACATGTTGGCCACGGCGAGCGTGGATATCGCGGATAAGGCCGCATCCAAGCTTACTTATGGTTCCGATGTGGTTGCGGCGTTGCTTAATATGCATCGCGAGGTCGAGGTTGGCCAGATACTCGATTTGGCGGTGGAGCTCAACTCGTTGGACGATCCGAACGAACTGGTGGAGGCTTCGTTGAATGTATTCCGTTGGAAGACTGCCAGCTACACCACCATCGCCCCTTTGGAATTCGGCATGCTTGCCGCTGGTTTAAGCAAGGATGATGCTCGAAGGCACGCAGTGGCGGTCGGCTTGCCGCTCGGTTTGGCGTTCCAACTTGCGGATGACCTTTTGGACGTTGTCGGATCAAGCAGGAATACCGGAAAACCTGTTGGCGGAGATATTCGCGAAGGCAAGCGTACCGTGCTTCTCGCCGATGCCATCAACGCTGCGGATGATGGGCAGCGACGTGAGCTTATCGACATGTGGGAAGCCGATTCGCGTTCCGAGACTCAAGTGCAACGCGCCATTGAACTGTTTGGACAGACGGGAGCCATCGCGCGATCCCGCAACAGAATCGCAGATCTGTGGCATGCGTCGAAATCGGCTATCGATGCGCTTGATCTTTCTGAGTATCGCAAATCGCCGCTCGTCGAGGCCTGCGCACGTTTCGTACCTGACATACGTGCAAATGCGTGACGAGATCCGCGTATCTTCTGACCAGTCTCCGGACAGGACGCACGGTCGTTGCATAATCCGCAAACCTCTGCTTGTAGACTACAAATGAGAACACGTTCAGCGTGAAGCGTTTTGAAGAAGGAACCGCAGCAATCAACCATGAGTGAAGCTCCACATGCCCCCGAAGGTCAGGTCATCGAAGGCCGGTATCGGGTCGTCAGCAGAATCGCCGATGGCGGCATGGCCACGGTGTACCAGGCGGTAGACGAGCGCTTGGGGCGCACTGTCGCCATCAAAATCATGCATACGCAGCTGGCTCAGGGGCCGCACCGTGACCAATTCGTGGAGCGGTTCCACCGCGAGGCACGCTCCGCGGCCGCCATCGCCAATCCGCATATCGTGCAAGTGTATGACACCGGCGAATTCGACGGTCTTGACTACCTCGTCATGGAGTATGTTCACGGCGTGAATCTGCGCTACGAGATGAACCAGCAAGGCACGTTCAGCGTTCGTGAAACGTTGCGTATCATCGGCGAAACGTTGGATGGCCTTGCTTCCGCACACCGCGCGGGCGTGGTGCATCGCGACATCAAGCCGGAGAACATTCTGCTCAACAACCGCGGCCATGTGCAGATCACCGATTTCGGTTTGGCCAAAACGGTTTCACAGGCAACGCTTTCCTCCACTGGCGTTCTACTTGGAACGGCCGCATATCTGGCGCCGGAAATGATTGAGAAGAATCAGGCCACGCCTCAAGGCGACTTGTACTCAGTAGGCATCATGGCTTGGGAAATGCTCGCAGGCAAGGTGCCGTTCACTTCGGACAATCCGGTGACGTTGGTATTCAAGCATGTTCATGAGGATGTGCCAAGCATCGTTACCGCCTGTGAGGGCATCAATGCCCATGTGGCTGCATTCATCGCTCACCTCACGGCGCGCGCGGTCGAAGCACGCCCCGCAGACGCTTCCGCCGCATTGGCCGAGCTGCAGCGACTGCAATCCATGCTCGCGGTCAGCGATTGGCAGTATAAGCTTCCCGCGGCAAACGTCAACGTATCGCCCAATATCGCACAAGCGAAAGATGCCGTTGCTCCGATGAATGAGGGTAATCCGACCCCGCCCGCTCCCCCTGCTCCACCGACGCAACAATTCGACGATCGCACACGCAAGCTGGACAGGGTCAAACCGAACATGACGACCGTCATGCCGGTGCAACAGCAGAACGTTGATCCCGAGGCGACAACGCGCTTATCATTGCCGCCGGATGTAGACGCCAATGCCTCAGACGACGGCACGACGTCACAATCCCCTGTCGTGCAGAACGGCGATTACGGCAATGTGGGAAAGAACAAATCTTCGAAAAAGCATCATACGCCGCTTATCATCGCAGGTGTGGCTGCACTTCTTCTGGCATGCGGCGCAGGCGGCTGGGCATGGTGGTATTACCAAGGCCCCGGCAGTTATTGGACCATGCCTCAGCCGGATGGCATGTCGTGCAGTGATTCCGTGGCCTGCCCCATCACCGGTGTGAAATGGAGTGATTATGAGAGTCTGCTGAAGGTTTCCGATATCGAATACGAAGTGTCGGAAGAGTATAGCGATTCCGTAGCGGAAGGCGATATCATCTCCACCGATCCGGCGAATGTCGGCGATCGTGGCAGCAAGCGTCGCGGTCAGAAGGTCAAGGTCGTGGTTTCCAAGGGAGTCAGGCCGGCGACGGTTCCCTCCGATATTCTCGACGCGACCAGCGCATCCGGCAAGGATCCGATCAATGCGTTGAAGAAGGCTGGATTCGATAATGTCGAGCAGACCGCCGCTTCCGATGACACGTATTCCATTGACGTGCCTCAAGGGGCGTTGCTGTCGTTAAGTGTGGATCCCGGTGCCACATTGCCGCATAATACGACGATCACCGTCACGGTGTCGCAGGGACCAAAGCCAGTCACTATGCCCGATATCGTCGGCAAGACGAAGGACGAGGCACAGCAGGCGCTGGATGATCTTAGACTCACCACCAATTGGACGGAATCCTTCGACGACAAGATTCCACAAGGGCAGGTGATTTCCGCTTCCGTCAACAACGGTGATACGTTGCATTGGGGAGACAGCGTCGACGTGGTGGTTTCCAAAGGACCGGAAACCATAACCCTGCCGAATTATGTGGGGCAGAAAGCCTCTGACGCCAAAGCCGCATTGGAAAAACTCGGATTCACGGTCAAGGTAAGTTCGCAGCTCACGTTGGATTCCAACCAAGACAAGAAGGTCGCTTCGCAGGATCCGGTAGGTGGCACCGAAGTGCGTCTTCGCGACGAGAACGGCATACCAACCACCATCACATTGAAGATGTATTCCTCACTGTTCTAAAACGTAAGGGAACCGCCGGATACGGCAACGTGCTTCCCTACAATAAAGTGAGCCCATCCGGTTTCTTGGATGGGCTCACTGATGGCGTTCCGCCTCCGCTTTCTAACCATCTTTGCGGTTGCGCGGCAACGACGAAATTCAGTCCTGCTTCGGTTGCTCTTCTGCTTTCTTGGTCGCCTTCAGCAGTTCCTTGACCTTCTGCGCGTATTCGTTCACATATTCCTGACCACTCATCTTCTGAATCTCCATGGTCACACGGTCGGTGAGCGAGCGCAGATCATCGTGCGTAATCTGATCCACCGGCTTTTTTTCGACCTCGATCGGCTTGCCGTAAATCACCGTGGTCTTGCCTTTGTCGGGAATGACCTGCCCTGGCTTCTGCAATTCTCGGGAGCCGATGATGGCGGTCGGAACAATCGGGCATCCGGTTTCGAATGCCAGACGCGCCGCACCGGTGTGGCCTTTATAGAGACGTCCATCAGGACTGCGGGTGCCTTCGATGTGGATGCCGAACAGGTGGCCGTCCTCAATGATTTCACGGGCATGGTTCAACGCGCCCAACGACTTGGAGCCACCGGAACGGTCCACGGGAAACACGCCAACGGATGTAAACCACCATTTCTTGAACTTGCCTTTGATGCCTTTACCTTCGAAATATTCGGCTTTGCCCATGAAATGAATCATGCGTGGGCTGGTCAGTGGCAACAGTGCATCATCGATGACGGCAAGATGGTTGGCCGCAATGATGGCACCGCCTTCGCGAGGAATGTTTTCAAGCCCTTTTGCGGTCGGCCCCAAACGGTGGATGGCGATCGGTCCTAGGCCTTTAACGAAAAACCAGTAGAGCATTCTTCACGGTCCTCCCAGCGGATGGGCATCCGCTTGATTAAAGTTATCAGTATGACTGACCTCAACAATAGCAATGCCGATGAAGAACACCCAAATGCCGAGTCGCATGATGGAGGGAATGTTCCCTCCTCTGATGCGAACGATCTGGATGCCGCTTGGGCAGAGTTCGCCAGTTCCCATGCCGACGATTTGAAGGCCGTGGAGCACTCGCGAAGTGCGAAGCGTTTCGAGAAGCATGCGCAGCGACGCGAAAAAGAGGCGCTGCTATCGATTCAGGATCTAGATCAGGGCACATTCACCGACGATATGCCGCAAAATCGTGGACCACGCGATTTCACGGGTTCCAGCTGGTTGGACACCGATAGCATGATGGACCGTTATGGAGATGATTTCGTGCCTCCGAATCCTGAAATCGGGCATGTCAAGATATCGAAACTGGTGTTCTGGGTGCTTTTGGTCGTCGGTGTCGCTGGTATCATCGCTTCCGTGTTCATGCCTGCGTTGGCGGCGATTCTGGGGTCGATTTTCGGCTTGTGTGCATTGGTTGGCGCTGCAGGGCTTATTGTGCAGCACAAAGGACACTCGCAGACTCGCTTTGATGAGTTTGATGATGGCGCGAGGGTCTGATTTCGGTCCTTTCTCCACCGCGCATATTCTCATAACATCATAAGAATCCCGGCAACAGAATTTCCATATCGAAAGCCTCGCATCAGAAAAATGCGTGTGCGGCACCGGATATTTCGATGCCACACACGCATTTGCTATTCAGTTATTGACGAATACCGGTCAGAAAGTCTTGAATCAGGCATTTTTCTTCGACTGAGCGGTGGCGATCCATTGATTAAGCAACGCGGATGCCTTGCCGGAGTCGACGGTCTCTTCGGCGATGGCGTAGGCCGCTTTGAAACGATCGGCGAGGCTGGCTTCCGTTGGCACCAAATGTCCATCGGCGACAATCGCGGATGCCGCATTGAGCAGAGCGGTAGTACGGAACGGCAAGTCCTTGCCTGCGAGGAAGTCACGGAATAGTTGGGCATTAAGCTCCGGTTCACCACCCTTGAGGTCGGCAACGGTCACTTTGGCGAGACCGAGTTCAACGGTTGGATCAAATTCGTTTTCCGTGACCTTGCCGTCCTTGAACTCCCAGACGGACACCGGGCCAGTCGGAGCCATCTCATCCAAACCTTCGTTGGAGGTGTAGACCATACCGGTCTGACCGTTCGCCGCATATACTTCGGCCATAATCGGGCTCATCTTGCGATTGGCGCAACCGACCGCCATATGCTTCGGAGCGGCAGGATTGGTCAGTGGACCCAGCACGTTGAACACGCAGGGCACTCCCAGCGCGGCACGAATCGGACCAACGAAACGCATCGCCGGATGGAAGGTACGTGCGAAAGCGAAAGCGATGCCACACTCATTGCCAACTTGGGCAACCTGCTCCGGATCCAGATCAAGAGGCAGTCCCAGCGCCTCGAAGCAATCGGCAGTGCCACACTTGGAAGAGGCTGCGCGATTGCCGTGCTTCACGACCTTCACTCCGGAGGCGGCGGCCACCACCGCACCCATGGAAGATAGGTTCACCGTTGCAGCACCGTCTCCACCGGTACCGACGATATCGGTGGTCTCACCGTCGATATCAAGTTTGATGGCATGGGAGACCATGGCCTTGGCCGCTCCACGCACCTCATCCGGAGTCAAGCCAAGCTGCTGCTGGGTTGCCAGAACCGCACCGACGGCCGCCGGATTAGCGTTGCCGTTCATGAGGTCATCGACGAACCACTCGGATTCCTCGGCACTCAGATGGTCCCCTCCGACCAGCTTGGTGAGGATCGACTTCCATGTGATTTCAGCCATGATGCCCTCCTTGACGCTTCAGCATGTCACGTTGTTGACACGATATCGCCGCCATTGTAACCGTTCTACATTTCATGGTTTTTCAACGTCCATATCACGAACAGGTAATTGCAGAAAAGCGCTCATCATAAACAACACAGACATTTTCAATATCTATCTTCCGCATATCGAGCAACGAGCATGAAACAAAAAGGCGGTCTGCGAAAAATCCGCAAACCGCCTTCATTATGCGCGAATCATCAGAGCATCACACGATATTTCACTGTTCGTTCTGTCCGTGGCACATCTTGTACTTGCGACCGGAGCCACACGGGCACTGGGCGTTCTTGCCAGTTCCCGGGAAGGTACGGCCATCCGCCCATGGGGAGTGCAATTCCGCGCTCTTCGGACGCTTGTTGGACGGAACTTTGCCTTCGGCGTGGCTGATCGGCTGCATGCCAACGATGCCAGGTTCGTTCTTCTGCTCGTCGGCCAGTTCGTCGATGACGGTCTTTTCGGACTCATCATCGGTTTCCGGCTCGGCAGGAGCAATTTCGCCGGTAGGTTCGGTCTCGCCTTCCAGTCCCATCACCGCTTCAGCCGCGTTCACGGCCTCATCCTCGTCGGATTCGGTATCGGTGTCTTCGGTGGTGGCGACACGATCGATATCGACATGGAACAGCAGCTGGATGGTCTCCTCCTTGATCGCTTCGATCATGGAGTTGTACATCTGGTAGCCTTCGCGCTGGTATTCGACCAGCGGATCGCGCTGGCCCATGCCACGCAGCCCGATACCATCCTTGAGATAATCCATCTCATACAGGTGTTCACGCCACTTGCGGTCAAGAACCGCGAGCACGACACGACGTTCCAGCTGACGCAGACCCTCTTCACCAAGCTTGCCTTCGAAGTCGATATACTGGTCCTTGGCGTCGGAAACGATAAGCTCCTGCAAGGCCACGACGGCCTTGTCTCCCTTGAGCTTGGAGACAGCATCCTTGGCTGCTTCCGGATCGACGGCAATCGGGTACACGGCGTTCAGAGCCTTGAACAGGCCTTCCCAATCCCAATCCTTCGGCTTGTCAGAGCCCTTGTTGGCGCCCTTGATGTAGCTCAATACCGTATCGTCGATGAACTTGAGGATATCCTCGTGGATGTCCTCGCCCTTCAGTACGGCCTGACGCTCGGCGTAGATGACGGTGCGCTGCTTGTTCATCACATCGTCGTACTTGAGCACGTTCTTACGGATTTCGAAGTTGCGCGATTCCACGGCCTTCTGCGCGGTGCGCACGCCCTTGGAAACGCTCTTCGCCTCGATCGGCTCGCCTTCCGGCATGCCCTTGGCCATAACGCGAGCCACGAGCTGCGTGTTGAACAGACGCATCAGATCGTCTTCGAGCGACAGATAGAAACGGGACTCGCCCGGATCGCCCTGACGTCCGGAACGGCCACGCAGCTGATTGTCGATACGGCGGGACTCGTGACGCTCGGTACCAAGCACGTACAGACCGCCGAGCTCGACGACCTCTTCATGCTCGTCCTTGACCTGCTCCTTGATTTCGGCCAGGGTGCCCGGCCAACGCTTTTCATACTCGTCCGGAGTGTCATCCGGAGAGTAGCCTTCGGACTTGAGCTTCGCATCAGCGAGGAATTCGACGTTGCCGCCGAGCATGATATCGGTACCACGGCCTGCCATGTTGGTAGCCACGGTGACGGCGCCCTTACGGCCTGCGACGGCCACGACGGCGGCTTCCTTGTCATGCTGCTTCGCGTTCAGCACTTGGTGAGGAATGTTGGCAACGTCAAGCAGGGACGACACGATTTCAGAGGATTCCACGGAAGCGGTACCCAGCAGCACCGGCTGGCCCTTCTTGTGGCGCTTGGCCACATCACGCACGATGGCGGCCAGCTTCTCCTTCTTGGTACGGAAAATCAGATCGTCCTTGTCTTCGCGAATCATCGGCTTGTTGGTCGGAATCGGGAGCACGCCCAGCTTGTAGGTGCCCATGAACTCCGCGGCCTCGGTTTCTGCGGTACCGGTCATGCCCGACAGCTTGTCGTACATACGGAAGTAGTTCTGCAGGGTAATGGTGGCGAAGGTCTGGTTCTCAGCCTTGACTTCCACGTTTTCCTTGGCTTCGATGGCCTGATGCAGGCCCTCATTGTAGCGACGCCCCGGCAGGATACGGCCGGTGTGTTCGTCGACGATGAGCACCTCGCCGCCGGTCACCACGTAGTCGCGGTCGCGCAGGAACAGTTCCTTGGCCTTGATGGCGTTGTTCAGGTAGCCGATCAGCGCGGTGTTGTTCGGCTCGTACAGGTTGTCGATGCCGAGATAATCCTCGATCTTGTTGATGCCTGGATCAAGAATGCCGACAACCTTCTTTTTCTCGTCGACCTCATAATCCTCGTCGCGGGTGAGCTTGAGCACCAGACGTGCGAACTGGCGGTACCAACGGGTCACGTCGCCTTCGGCCGGACCGGAAATGATCAACGGGGTACGGGCCTCGTCGATGAGAATGGAGTCAACCTCATCGACGATGGCGAAGTGGTGGCCGCGCTGCACCAAATCGGACTTTTCCCACGCCATGTTGTCGCGCAGGTAGTCGAAACCGAACTCGTTGTTGGTGCCGTAGGTGATGTCGGCGTTGTACTGCTTGCGGCGCTCCGGCGGCTTCTGGTTGGTGATGATGCAGCCGGTGCTCATGCCAAGGAAGCGGTAGACACGGCCCATGAGTTCGGCCTGATAGCTTGCCAGATAGTCGTTGACGGTGACGACATGCACGCCTTGGCCGTCAAGCGCGTTCAGGTATGCCGGCAGGGTTGCCACAAGGGTCTTGCCTTCACCGGTCTTCATTTCGGCGATGTTGCCCCAGTGCAATGCCGCGCCGCCCATGAGCTGCACGTCGAAGTGACGCAGACCCAAGGTGCGCTTGGACGCCTCACGTACGGTGGCGAAGGCTTCCGGCATCAGCTTGTCGAGTGATTCGCCGTTGTCGAGACGCTGCTTGAACTTGGCGGTCTGTCCCTTAAGCTCCTCGTCGTTGAGCGCTGCGATCTCGTCCTCCAGCGCGTTGGTTGCCTGAGCGACGTGCTCAAGCTTCTTGATCTGTCGGCCTTCGCCCATTCGCAGGGCTTTGTCAACGATATCTACCACAATCACTCCCTTTGTGTATGTGAGTTACCTTGTCCGAGACTAGTCGCTATTTAGCGATTTTCGAAAAACATCGTCCATTTTACGTAATTTCCAGCGTGTTGCATCTTCCCGCCATTTAAAGCACCTTCTCAAACATGAAAAGAGGCTCGCACGTACGACGCGCGAGCCTCCGTTCGGTCAGATCATCTCCCTATCCAACCATGTTGCATGTCTTACTTTGCCACGTTCTCCGGGGTGTCGATCTCGAAGACGCCATAGCTCCAGCCGTGACGATGGTAGACAACGGACGGACGGCCGGTTTCCTTGTTCACGAACAGGAAGAAATCGTGTCCGATCAGTTCCATCTCATACAGTGCCTCATCGATGGTCATCGGCTCCGCGATATGCAGCTTGCGACGGATGACGATCGGAGTGTCGCCTACCTGGACCTCGACGGACTCGCCTGGACCAAGTTCGGCGGCGACGGCGTCGGCCGGGCTGTTGTTCGGCTCTTCGACCTCTTCCTCAGCGGTCTCCTCGACTTCCGGAGTCGGCTCGACGACGCCAAGATCAACCGGGACCGGATCGCTGTAGCCACGACGATGATCCTTGCGACGATCACGGGTGCGACGCAGACGGAGGGTCAGCTTGTCGAGAGCCATGTCCAAAGCGCTGAACTCGTCGGCGCTTGAAGCCTCGGCACGCACCACAGTACGACCGGCGATGACAGTGATTTCAACGCGCTTGGCAGTATCGGCCTGACGCGGATTGCCCTCATGCGACAGCACAATCTGAACACGCTGCGCATCCGGAGCGATAGCGGTCACACGATTCATCTTGCTTTCGACAACGTCACGGAACCTTTGCTTGATCTGCGTATGACGTCCGGTAACGACGATTTCCATGTGGACCTCCCTAGACTCAAGCGGTGTTACCCGCTATATACGGACCAAACAGCTGCTTCGCTGTTCGGTAGTCAACATTGTAGCCGCAACATTGTGATTTCACTGAAAAGTTGACGAAAGAATAATAAAGTTTTTTTGATTTTCCTTTCGTCCGTTTTCTTGCTATTATAGTGCGTTTGAGACCTCTTGATGGCCGCGACCGATCCGTCGGTTGAGGAACTTCCGGGCTCCATAGAGCACGATGGCGGATAACGTCCGCCCAGGGAGACCTGAGAGATAGCGCAGCAGAGAACAGACCGCCTATCGGTTTCGACCGGTAGGTAAGGGTGAAACGGCGGTGTAAGAGACCACCGGGCCACTGGTAACAGTCGGCCGCATGGCAAGCCTCATCGGGAGCAAGGCCAAGCAGAAGGCGTTTGAGGGCTGCTCGCCCGAAGCCTTCGGGTAGGCTGCTAGAGCCTGGCGGCAACGTCAGGTCGAGATGGATGGCCATCCGTGCCTAAGGCACGACAGAACCCGGGGTATAAGAGGTCTCACTCCCTTATCGCATCGACCGATCCCCGTGGCGAAACAGTGTTCAAAAACCGCATAGCCACTATGCGAATCAGCCGTTTCAGACGAACAATTCCTGTGCGATTTCCCGCAGAACTTCAGGATTATGGCCTTTCCTACCACCAGCACTCCAGAACCGTCTTTTACGCACCTCGACATCCAATCCAGCAGTTTTTCTCGCCGTCCGACGTCCCAGCTCCCATGCGGCCTCGGCGAACACGCCTTGGGATTCGGCCTCATCGCACACACGTTGCGCAAGCTGGCGGTCCACACCTTTGCGTTTGAGCTCCATAACCGCTCCCCTATGCCCCATCAGTCGTGATGCGCAGTACCGCACCGCGGACTGGGCGTACGCCTCGTCATCGATGAGACGAACCCGAATCAGTCTGGCAATCACATCGTCCACTATTTCGGGAGCGTACCCTTTGCCAACGAGTCGCTCCCTCACCGCACCTGACGGACGCGGCGCCGCATCAAGCAACCGGAGGGCGGCCTCCCTGCACGCATCCAGATTATTCGGATCGTCAGGGGTTCGCGACACGCCGACCACGACACGCCCTGCGTGTCGTGCGTGTCGCGCACGCTTCGGCGTGTCTTCTTCATCATTGCGCAAAACCTGTCCGCAGCCGGATTCGATTCGGTCGTCCTGCAGCCGCCCGCCGCAGGCAAGGGCAGGGCCCCCAGCCTCGGACGATACCGGCTGGAGGCCCTGCTGTTCAAGAAATTGCTCGGCACTGATCATACGTCATGCCTTGTCGGCGGTCTTGGAAGACCTTACCGCGCCCTTGGCCGTTTCCGGCTTGGCAGCAGATTTCGCCTTTTCCTCGCCCTTGGCATCCTTCGCCGACGCATCGTCACTATCCTCGGCGAATTGGTCGGTAGGCTCAATGAGGCCGAATTCGGCTTTCACCTTATTCTCGATCTCTTCAGTGAGCTCCGGGTTGTCTTTGAGGAACTGACGCACGTTCTCACGCCCCTGCCCCAGTTGATCGCCACCATACGTGAACCACGATCCAGACTTCTTCACGACATTGACCTGCAACGCCATGTCAAGTACAGATCCTTCTTTGGAAATCCCCTCGCCGTACAGCACGTCGAACTCAGCAGTCTTGAATGGTGGAGCCATCTTGTTCTTGACGACCTTGACCTTGGTGCGGTTGCCCACAGCCTCGTCGCCGTTCTTGATGGTCTGGATGCGACGAATATCCATGCGGACGGACGAGTAGAACTTCAATGCCTTGCCACCGGTGGTCGTTTCCGGATTGCCAAAGAACACGCCGATCTTCTCACGAAGCTGGTTGATGAAGATGGCCGTGGTGCCCGCCTGAGCCAAAGCGCCAGTCATCTTACGCAATGCCTGGCTCATCAGTCGCGCCTGCAAACCGACGTGGCTGTCGCCCATTTCACCTTCGATTTCGGCCTTCGGCACCAATGCCGCCACGGAATCGATGACGATCACGTCAAGCGCTCCAGAACGAATCAGCATATCCGCGATCTCCAGCGCCTGTTCGCCGTTATCGGGCTGAGAGACGATTAGCGAATCCGTGTCGACGCCAAGCTTGCGCGCATAGACAGGATCAAGTGCATGCTCCGCATCGATGAACGCGGCGACCCCACCGTTTTTCTGAGCATTAGCCACCACATGCAGCGCCAGCGTGGTCTTGCCGGAGGATTCCGGACCGTAGATCTCCACAATACGACCCTTCGGCAAACCTCCGATGCCCAATGCCATATCCAATGCCAGTGATCCGGTAGGAATCACCTCGACATCCTGCTCGGGACGATCGCCTAATCGCATGGCTGACCCCTTGCCGAAACTCTTCTCGACCTGCGCAAGCGCCGTATCAAGCGCGGCCTGACGACGCGGGTCGATGCCGTTCGCGGACTTGTTCTGTGCGGCTCCCTTTGCCGCGCTCGTCTGTGCCATGACTACTCCTTCTGCCGACTATGACGAATGGTGGCTTCACCGTAAGGCCACAGCATTCGTTCTTGCAAATCCAACGACCGTTGTGGTCGGAAGACATGCAATCCAACGAGTCATAAACCAACATTCCTTGGAAAATCAACATTCTCACGCGACTTGAGGAATTTGGAAACAGCCCGTTTATGTTGTTGTCTGTGGATAACTATATCCCAACATGCGAACATCTGTTCGAAAAGGTGTGTTGTATTCGAAAAAACTCAACGAACCGGCATGGGAGGCGCGTTATGATCTTTGCCCCAACGTTGGGAATCCGGGATGCCCATCTGGTCGCATAGCACATTCCAGACCACTCGAGGCTCCTCGCCCGCACTGAGCGCGTCGACCGCCGTCATACCGCCAAGGCGATCAAGTACCTGATCATGAGCCAACGATCGACCATAGCTACGTCCGAGCACTTCCTCAAGCAACTGCCAAAATTCACGTTCCTGCACGCGCCCCAGTGTACACAGACTTGATTTATATACGAAAAGAGAAACGCCCAGCGAACAATCGCCGGGCGTCATCATGTCATATTCCACAAATCAGACAGTCACGGAATCAAGATAGTCAGCCACCATGCGAAGCATCTGGGCTGTGGACAACCCCAAGGACTGCGCGATGGACGACAGTAGCTCAGAGCTGGCTTCCTTCTGCCCGCGTTCCACTTCGGAAAGGTACCCCAACGACACACCGGCCTTTTCGCTGACCTCACGAAGCGTCCTATGGTCTCGCGTGCGCAGGTCACGCAGCACATGACCGATGGCCTCGCGCAACGAAACCTCCTTGGCCTCATCAGACTGCTCCGGAGCATGCTGCACAGCATGCGTGCGTACACGCTCGGAGTCCTCTTCCTGCCACATTCGCGTCAACGCGGCCTGACGCTCGTCCTTGGCTTTCTTGGCCGCACGAGCACGGAGCACCTGCTGCTGCGCGAACATCACCGCACGCCTCTGAGCTGGTGTGAGTTCCCTGACACGAGCCCCGGCAGCCTGCGCGGTTGCGGGGGCCATAGCCTTGAGTTCCCTCTGTTCTTCGGTGAGTGTCATCGTTTCCATTCATCAGCCCCTTTTCGTGCGTACGTCTGTCCATTATGGTCAACACTCATCTTTGTAGATTATTCCTGTGAATCCACTGAAAGCTCCCTCAGTTTTTGCAGAATACAATGCACGACTCCACGCCGTACGCTTTCCCTATCTCCCTGCAGGCGCAGCTCGAAAGCCTCCGTTCGCCTGGAGCGAACAGATCCAAAACCGTCCGGCAGGGAACAGCCGACGTAGGCAAGTCCCGCAGGCTTGTCTCCGTCAGGTCCAGGACCTGCAACACCGGTGGTCGACAATCCGACGACACAATCGCCGTCCTCCCGCTGCCGGTACAGCCTCGCCGTTCCGAAAGCCATCTGGCGCGCCACTTCGGGATGGACAGCCCCCTCTCGGCGCAACAACTCGGCATCCACACCAAGAATCGACGCCTTGGCGCGAATGTCGTATGTCACGGCGGAGCCAAGAAACACTTTCGACGCCCCCGGCACACGCACGAAAGCATCGGCCAGCAAACCTCCCGTCAACGACTCGGCCGCCGCGATTTTGAAACGATTAGTTTCGCAATATGCAAGAACGGCCGCCGCCAATTCATCGCATTGCGATTGGTTGGCGGCAGCCGTCTGGTTCAAGGATTCAACCATGAATACCCTACTTGGTTTCTTTTCCGGTCTTGTCTGCGGGCTTCTTACGACCGCCGAAAGTATTAACCAGATACTCGCCGCCGGAATACAGGCAGAGAATCAGCGCAAGATAAATCAGCGCGTACGTGATGATGTAGTAGACGGTCATCCACATCGGGATGTCGTTAAACCCTTTCGGAGCCAAGCTCCACATCGGCAGCATCAACATAGCCAGACCGATGCACTGGCAGAGCGTCTTGTACTTGCCCGCCTGGGATGCGGCGATAACCTTGCCGCCCGTGTCGATCACGAAGAAGCGCATGATGGTGATACCGATCTCACGAATCAGGAACAGGGCGGTCACGACCCATCCCAGCACCGGATTACCGAATTCGTTGAAGATGGCGGCAACGATCAGTGTGCCACAGGTGAGCAGTTTGTCGGCGATCGGATCCATCAGCTTGCCAAGCTCAGTAACTTGGTCGTATTTGCGAGCCATCCAACCGTCAAGCTTATCGGTGCATGCCGCGATGATGAAGATGACCGCGGCAACCCAACGCATGGTGACGTTGTCCACGCCCCACGCGCCGGCTTTGGCGTACAGCACCAAAAACACGATGACCAAGATGATACGAGAGAAGGTGACAAGGTTCGGCGGCGCATTCCAGCCGTCAAGCAACGATGATTTGCGTTCTTCTTGCTTTTCCATACCGTTCACGTTACCCTGACACTTCTACTTGCTTACCAATTTGCGTTTCACACGGAGCGTTCCCCGATCACATCGCCTCTTCGGAATCCGCTGCCGAAGAAGCTGCCGAATTCAGCGACGAGGTCTCGCCTTTGATGAAGGCGAGCACCTGCGGCAGATCCTGGGGCTGCACCAACACCTCACGCGCCTTGGACCCTTCGGACGGCCCCACGATGCCACGCGACTCCAGCAGATCCATGAGACGTCCTGCCTTGGCGAATCCGACGCGCAGCTTGCGCTGCAACATGGACGTCGAGCCGAACTGCGATGTGACCACCAGTTCCGCCGCCTGCAACAGCACGTCCATATCGCCGCCGATGTCTTCATCCGGTTCGATGGCCTTCTTGTCGGCTTCCTTGGACATTTCCTCGATATCTTCGCGGTAATGTGGCTTGCGTTGAGTGCGCACGAACTCCACCGCACGACGGATTTCCGATTCGTCGACCCATGCGCCCTGCACGCGCAACGGTTTGGCCTGTCCCATCGGCAAGAACAGCGCATCGCCCTGACCGATCAGGGTTTCCGCCCCGGTGGAGTCGAGGATGACTCGAGAATCCGTGGCGGACGAGGTCGCGAAAGCAAGTCGTGAAGGAATATTCGCCTTGATCAGACCAGTGACCACATCAACCGACGGACGCTGGGTGGCGAGCACCAGATGCACACCTGCCGCTCGCGCCAGCTGCGTGATGCGCTGGATGGAGCTTTCCACATCGTTCTTGGCCACCATCATCAGATCGGCCATCTCGTCGACGACCACCAGAATGTATGGATATGGGGCGACCTTCCGTTTCGACCCGGCCGGCGCGTGCACTTTGCCTGCACGCACGGCCGCATTGAAATCCTTGATGTGACGGAATCCAAAGAATTCAAGATCGCTGTAGCGAGCATCCATCTCCTTGACCACCCATTCAAGCGCCTGCGCGGCCTTCTTCGGATCGGTGATGATCGGCGTGAGCAGATGCGGTATGCCCGCGTATGCCGACAATTCCACTCGTTTCGGATCAACCATGATCATGCGCACCTGGTCAGGCGTCGACCTCATAATCACAGATGTCAGCATGGAGTTAATGAAACTGGACTTACCGGAACCGGTGGCACCTGCCACCAGAAGATGCGGCATCTTGGTGAGGTCGGCCGTTACAAAATGACCTTCCACATCCTTGCCCACACCTGTGAGCATAGGGTTCGGATCATTCCTTGCCTTGTCCGAACGAAGCACGTCACCAAGCACCACGGTTTCACGATCGGTGTTCGGTATTTCGATGCCGATGGCAGACTTGCCCTCGATCACCGACAGGATGCGCACGTCGGAGCTGGCCACCGCATAGGCGATGTTCTTCTGCAGATTGGTGACCTTCTCCACTTTCACGCCAGGACCAAGCTCCACCTCGTACATGGTTACGGATGGACCGCGCAGGAAGCCGATGACTTTGGCATCGACGTTGAATTGCTGGAAGGTGACCGTAAGCGCACGAATCACACGATCGTTCTCCGGCGTGTGCACGGCGTGCGGCGCGCCTTGCTTCAGCATGCCGAGGTCAGGTAGATGGTATGGGCCTTCCGGAATCTCGTCGGATTCATCGGAAACGCCTTCTTCGCTCAAACCGCCATTCAGATCGTCTACGACCTCGTTGGTCGCCGCATCGACCATGACCTGCGTTCCGTTGGATGTGCCGTTCTCATCGATGACCGCCCACGGATCGTCCGCAGCCACGCCGATTGACTTGATTTCACTGGATGGCACCGCTCCAACCATCGCAGGGACGGTTTCTGGAATTTTCGGCATGGTGCCACTTGCAATTCCGATCGGATCTGACGAAAGGGAACGCGCCACAGGCATCTGAGTCATGACGACGGTTCCGCCAGAATCCTGAGCGGAATGTTCGCTGGATGAAATGCTGCGCGGCTGCGAAACACTCTGATATGGTTCGTCAAGCATGGTTTCCGCCGTTTCGCCATGTCGTTCGGCGGCATTGCGAAACGCCTCATCGCCGTCATAGTATTCGAGTCCGTCCTGAGCGCCCTGTTTCTTGGTTTTTGATGATATCAACTGCTTTAAGCGAGAAAACAGCATCGGTTTCTTCTCTTCGGCTGCCACATCGTCGGTCCCATCATGCGCCGGCACTCCCTCGGCAAAGGACAGCGTGGTATCTCCGATGCGCACCTCATTCGGGAATTGCTCAGTCTCGTCATCGTCCGTCTTATTTGCACCGAAACCAAAACGGGACATCAACGCGCATATTTTGTCGGGAACCTCATCAACCCGCGTACGGGTGATCAGCAACAGCGAAAACAGAATGACGACCGCGAAAATAACGATGGCAAATGCTTTGGAAAGCCCCCATGCCAACGGGCAACCAAGCACGTAGCCGAGCAATCCTCCCGATTTCTGCAGCAGTGCCATATCGAAGCCTTGGATGTCGGACGCGAGTGCCGCGTCAAGTATGGAACAGACAGACCACAAGATCATGGACCATCCCGTCGCCATACGCGCATTGTCGCTTTTGCGCTGGGTTTTATGCATAAGGCTGAACACCACTAGCATTAGGAAAACCGGCAAAATGATGCTCATCAGGCCAAACAATCCGGAAGCCATGGCATGGAGCGCCCGGCCGAACGCACCTTGCACCCGGAACCATTCCGAGGCGCAGAACAGCACCGCGAGAATCACCAGAACAAAACATGTGATGTCGCGCCTGTACTTGGTCAAGACGCCCATCACTGGCGATGGTTCGACCGCGTCCATGACCTTGGTCTCGCCGGAACGGGCCTTGCCAGCGGATCTTTTGCCGCTGGATTTCGTGTTGGAAGATGCTGTTCGTGCCATAACGGTCATGATTTTACCCATGGGATGAACCATGACATGTCATTTCCTCGAATCGCACACATTTTCTAACTTAAGGCGGAGGGGAGGCATGATACTGCGAATGAAACCCCGTTGCCGATATGGCAGCGGGGTTTCATTTCAGGCGAGGTCTCCGAGATGATGCTGGGTGTAGGCGTCCGCCTGCACGTCTATGGCGTCGTAGGCGCCTGCATCGGCATGCTCGATGATGGCCATCGCATTGTCTAGCAGCGCCGGATTGAGCGCTTGGAGCCAGTGGATGCGCGGGTCACGGCCGAACCATCCCATCTGTTTGCGTGCCAGACGCTTCGTTTTCTGTGCAATGTCCATGAACGTGTCGTTCAGGTCACGCAACCCGTCCAAATAGTCGACGACCTGCTGGTAACCGAGCGCTTTGGCTGCGGTGATGCCCAGTTTGGGGCGTATGCGCTCCACTTCTTCGATGAATCCGCCTTCGAGCATCTGCTTGGTGCGAATGTCGATGCGACGGTCCAGTTCCTCCCGAGGCAGATCGAGACCGATTTGCACGGTAGGAATGACGTACCGATAGTGCGGAAGGCTTGCCGAATAGGGACGTCCCGTCACTTCGATGACTTCCAGCGCGCGGATGGTTCGTCTCGGATTGTGCGGGTCCATGCGCGCCGCCGCTTCGGGATCCTTGGCCTTCAGCTCGTCGAACAGCGCGCCCGCACCTTCGGCTTTCTCCCGTTCCTCAAGCGCCTTGCGTACTTGCGGGTCGGTGCCGGGGAAGGAGATGTCGTCGATAGCCGCCCGTGCGTACAGGCCGGAACCTCCAACAAGGATCGGACGCACTCCCCTGGCCTGTAGTTCGGCTATTTTCTCGCGGGCGAGCTCTTGGAACCGCGCCACGGACATGGCATCGTCCGGCTCGATGATATCGATGAGATGATGCCTGACCCGTGCCTGCTCCTCAGGGCTCGCTTTGGCCGTACCGATATCCATGCCCCGATACATCTGGTATGCGTCGGCGTTGATGATTTCCGCCTGTTCGCCTTTGCGCGCCAACGCTTTGGCGACGGCAATGCCCAACCCGGTTTTGCCGGATGCGGTTGGACCGACAATGGATACGACCTTACGCTGCAAGGCAGGATCGGCATCCCCTGTTTTGCCTGTTGTTTCAGAAGTCTCAGTGTCGAACGGCATAGGTCTGCCCCGCCTTCAAATCGGGATCGGCGATGAGATTGTGGCGCCCCGCATGGGTGATGGTGGCGGTCACGAAATCGCCTACCTGCGGCATTGGCTCGCCTTCGGGCACACCGACATGCACGAGCACGCCGGTTTTCTCTCGCCCGGTGACGCGATGGGTTGCGGCATCCTTCTTGCCGGATGCGCCGGTGACCATCACTTCGACGTCACGGCCTTCGAAGGTTTTGAGATTTTCTTCGGTGATTCGTTCCTGCAATGCCACGAGTCGTTCGAACCGGTCTTGGGCCACGTCGTGCGGCACCTGCTCCATTTCGGCGGCCGGAGTGCCTGGGCGCGGCGAATAGATGAAGGTGAATGCGGACGCGAATCTCGCCTCTTCCACCACGCGCAAGGTTTCCTGGAAGTCCTCTTCGGTTTCACCCGGGAAACCGACGATGATGTCGGTGGAAATCTGCGCATCCGGCATTGCCTCACGAATTTTTCGCAGAATGTCAAGGAACTTCGCGGAACGATACGACCGGCGCATGGCGCGCAGGATTCGGTCAGATCCGGACTGCAGCGGGAAGTGCAGCTGGTGCATGACATTGGGCGTTTCGGCCATGGCTGCGATTACGTCGTCGGTAAAGGCGGCGGGATGCGGCGAAGTGAATCGCACGCGCTCCAATCCTTCGATCTCACCGCATGCGCGTAATAGCTTGGAGAAGGCGAAACGGTCTCCGATGCCGTAACCGAACGAGTTCACGTTCTGGCCGAGCAGCGTGACTTCCTTGGCTCCTTCATCCACGCACTGGCGAATTTCGGCAAGAATGTCTCCCGGGCGACGATCATGTTCCTTGCCTCGGGTGGTAGGCACAATGCAGAATGTGCAGGTGTTGTTGCATCCGACGGAGATGGCCACCCAGCTTGACACCTTCGACGCACGGTCGGTGGGAAGCTGGCTTGGGAAGTAGTTGAGCTCCTCTTTGACCTTGACCTGGGCATGGCCTTCGATACGTGCCTGATCGAGCAGCTGCGGCAGTGAGCCGATGTTCTTCGTACCGAACACGGCATCGACCCACGGCGCCTTTTTGGCGATTTTCTCACGGTCGAGCTGTGCCATGCAGCCGCCGACGGCGATCTGCAGGTTCGGGCGCTGGCGCTTCATTTCGGCCCACAGGCCGATGGTACCGTACATGCGCTCCGCCGCGTTTTCTCGCACCGCGCACGTGTTCATGACGATGAGATCCACGTCATGGTCGAGGTATTGCCCCTCGGTGGCGGGCACGTAGCCGTCCGCTTCAAGCACGCCTGAGATACGTTCGGAATCGTGCACGTTCATCTGGCATCCGAGGGTGTGCACATAGAACACGCCTTTGCCTCTCGTGGCGGTGTCTTCTGCGGTAGGTTCCGCGAGTTTCGAGGCGCGCTCCGCCTCGGTCATCATGTCTTCGTTCATAGTGTTCCATGCTATCGGCAGGGATTCCCAGCACGCGCCGTACTGTGCTTGGCATGTTGAAGGATTGAAGGAATAACGTTTTTTCAGCGCTTTTCCAGTTTTCCACGCTCCTTTTGGGTACACTATGGAACCGTGATACTTGATAGACAGAGCCGCATCAATACCAGTGAACTGCAAGCGCGATTGAAATCGATAAATTTCGACGATGGTTCGTTGCCATCCAATCAGATCACCGAGTTCATCGATCAGATGCAGGTGTACGAGGGTGCGATGTATGAGATTAGCACCAAGTTGGAGATTCTTGATTCCGAATTCCAGGTACGTTTCTCCCATAATCCCATCCATCACATAGAACGCAGGCTGAAGTCCATCAATTCCATTCTCGGCAAGCTGGAACGTAAGGAGCTGCCGCTGACGGTGGAGTCGATCAAAGACAATCTGTTTGATGTGGCCGGCATTCGCGTGATCTGCAATTATCGCGATGACGTGTATTCAGTATCGAATTATCTGTCTGCCCAGAACGATATTCAGGTGTTGCGCGTGAAGGATTACATCAAGAATCCGAAGCAGAATGGTTACCGTTCGCTGCATGTGATTTACGCGGTGCCTGTTTTTCTGTCTTCCGGACCGCATTACACGCCTGTGGAGGTGCAGTTCCGCACTATCGCCATGGATTATTGGGCGAGTTTGGAGCACGCTCTGCGCTATAAGACGGATCTGCCCGACACGAAGCTGTCGGAGCATTCGCAAACGCTGCTTGATTGTGCGAGGAGTCTGCAGAATATCGAAACGCAGATGCAGAACATCCACCGCGACATTAATGGCGCGCCTCAGGCTGGCGAGGCCCCTAAGGCCGATTGACGTCCGCCTGCCTGCGTTTGGCCGCGTGCAGAAGCTGGTCGATGGGCAGCTGGGCGAGTATGGTGCCTGCGAAGATGAGCGCGCAGCCGATGTAGGCTCGGGTGGCCATGACCTCGCCAAGCAGGAGTGCGCCGCCGACTGCGGAGAAGAACGATTCGAGCGACATGATCACGGACGCTCTGGTCGGAGGCACAAGTTGTTGGCCTACGACCTGCAGCGTATAGGCTACGCCAGCGGAGCAGACGCCCGCGTAGACGATGGCAATCCAGCTTTGCGCGGCACCGGCCCAGTCGATGGACCCTTCGATGATAGAGCCAATCCAGCTGAGGACCGCGGTGGTGGTGATCTGCCCGAATGACAGCAGGATGGGGTCCATGTCTCGCCCGAAGGTGTCTATGACGAGGATATGCCCAGCGAAGAGAACCGCGGTGAACAGCAGCACCATGTCCGCCAGGGTGATGGATTCAAATCCGTCTGTGACGCACAGCAGGTAGAAGCCGATAACGGAGATGGCGACGCTGATGACGACGCTGAGGTGCACTCGTCGACGCAGTATGACGAAGGCAAGCAGCGGAGTCATGACGATGTATAGCGCGGTGATGAAGCCAGATCGTCCCGCCGATCCGGAGTAAAGGATGCCGTATTGTTGGACGGTGCTTGCGGTGAAAAGCACGATCCCACAGATGATGCTGACCACGATGGGATTGCCGGTCCATTTAGGCATGGCGACAATTACGCCGTTGCCGAGGGTGATGGACGGTTTTCCCTGGGCTTCACGACGTTTACGCTCTTGTTCCGCTATGGTGCTGCGACGAAACCAAAGCAACGGTATCAGCGAGATGGCTCCGAGGGTGAATCGGGTGGCTCCGAAGAACAGCGGTGTTGTGGAGTCCATGCCTTGCACTTGCGACACAAATGCGAATCCCCAAATGAGGGCCGCCAGTACGAGGCATGCCATGCCACCAATCTCTTTTCTCTGCATGAACACCCACCGTAAAGCATGTCTTTTACCAACAAATAAAGCCTGACCACATTCTGGTCAGGCTTTATCCGTTACATCGACCGAGGAGCAATTCCGAGGACGTTCCATCATTTGGATTTCAGTCGCGATTGCCAAGGAGTTGGAGAATATACATGAACATGTTCACGAAATCCAAATACAGATTCAACGCGCAAAGGATGGAAACCTTCTTGACCATTTCGGGGCCTTGGGCGGAATACTGTTCAAGCATGGCGCGGGTGGCTTGGGCGTCGTAGACGGTCATACCAGCGAAAAGCAGGAGGCCGATGGCGGAGACGATCATGAGGGTGGTGTTACCGGGGGCGAAGATCATGAGAAGCACTTCGGCGATGATGAGCACGATGAGGCCGATGAAAAGGATGGGGCCGGCCTTGAGCATGTTAATCTTGGTGGTGCGTCCGAACATGGTGAGCGCGAAGAAGAAACCGGCACACAATGCAAGGGAAATGCCGATGGTACCAAGATCGTAGGCCATGAAAATGGTGCTGAGGGTGAAGCCCATGAGCGCCGCATACACGTAGAACATGACGTATGCGGTGGAGACCTTCATTTTATGGATGCGCGCGCCAAGGTATATGGCAAGCACGATTTCAATGACGGCGGGGGCGAAGATGCCGATAATGCCCGTGGTTTGGACGAGCGCTAGGTACGCGCCGCTCATTTGGGTGATGATGGCGACCACGGCGGTGACGATCAAACCGAGGGTCATGTGCGCGTATGCGCTGTTGACGGAACTGCGTTCGGCCTGCTCGTAGGAATAGGTGGCCTGCACGTTGACCGCGGCGGTACCGTTGGGCGCGTAGGCGTATTGCGGCTGCGCATTGTACTGGTTGTACTGTTGGTTGTACTGGTATTGATTGTTGAAGCCGTTATTCTGGGCGTTGTTACCCTGGGGCTGCTGACCGAATGCCATAATCGCTCCTTTTTGCTCGATTGCGCATCACGATACGGCATTTTCCTGACGATTTCATGAATATTGGCTTAATCTCGTATTTTCTTCAGAGCCCGCATAGGTTTCGCGTTCGACACGAGGAGTGTGCCGGACGCGAAAGACTGGGACATGCCATGTCAGGTGGCGAACTTGTGCGTCACTTTGGCGGTGTCGAGTTCCTGACCGTTTTGGAAAACTTTCGGACCTTCCCCCGTCGACGTACCGGTACGCACCAGAATCTGGTGCACCATACCGATGATGGCGTGCGCTAGTTTCGTCTGTCTGGCGCAGGCATCTTTCGCGTCCCAACAGTATGCGCAGGATAGCGCACCTTATTTATGGATGATCCTATGCGCGCTCGTTGCGATTTCTTCGGGCTTGATCCTTCTGTCCCGCAATAGCCACCCGCAGGCAGTGTTCTGGACCGCATGCCTACTGGTGGTGCTCCCCTTCGATTCGCTGATCGTGCTTATGGCATTGACTCCGCTGCTCGCCAGGCGTCAGGATGTCAAGATGACGCTTCGTTCCGTATTGACCGCAGCGGCGGCGACCATCTGGTCCCAGGTGCGCGATGCGTTGCAGTCTGCCGAATTGACCCGCGATTCGCTGTTGCGGTTGATTGGTGACGTTCGCGCCGCGGGCATGCGGATCGACACGTGGATCGATATTCAGCAGTTGGGCCAGTTAGATGATTCCATCAGCATGATCGCGTATCGTGTGGCGCAGGAGGGGCTCACCATGAAGCGTTTTGTCAAGTGCTTTTTGAGTTATTGACGCAAATTATCGTGAAAGTGCGAAAGTGCAAAGGGTCTGCGTTTTGCACTTTCAGCTTGCGGTTTCGGGGGGGGGCTACTCCTTCTTGATGAAGTTGTACCATTGAACCGCCCACGCGCCTTGCGCCTAAAACCGCGCTCATGTTGCGCTTGGCGTTCTGCACCGTTCTCTCGGATATTCCGGCTTCGGCTGCGGCTTTTACAATGTCCTCGCTGGCAAGCTCTTTCCCGTCTGCAAGCAGGTCAAGTATCAGCCTTTCAGCCTGTTCGGTTTTGGTGGCGCTGTTGCCGCCCGCGCCGGACAGCAGCTCGTCGGCGGTGATGTCATATTCGCCTACCCACGAAAAGACCGTTTCGGGGTCAAGACAGAACGCCATCGGCTTGCCCTCCGGCGCAAGAGAAGATTTGTCATGCACGATTACCCGGATATTCGGCTCACGCTTCACGCACCCGATCAGCAAGACGCTCCTTGCTGCGGCGCGAAAGTCGATAGAACCTAATCCCCGGTATGCGCTCTGCCCTCCGGCTGATTTGTTTAAGTGTCCAATAAGCACAACGGCGCACCCGGCACACTCCGCAACATCGGCAAGGCGGCGGAACATGGGGCGCACTTCGTTTGCCCGGTTCATGTCGGTTTTTTAGCCCATGTACGCTTGTATGGGGTCAAGGATAATCAGACGCGCCCCGTTCTGTATGATTGCTTTCTCTATGCGCTCGTCGGACAGGGTAAGCTCCCGTTTTGCTTCATCAATCACAAGCACCCGGTCAAGGTCTGCGGCAGCTTCTATCAAGCGGGGCTTGACGGTATCGCCCAAACCGTCCTCGGCGGTCTGATAAATCACTTGAAACGGCTGCATGGGCTTCATGCCCGGAAGCGTCCCGCCAGTGATGCAGGCAGCGGCAAGGCGCAGCGCAAATGTGGTCTTTCCCTCGCCGGGGTTGCCCTGTACTATGGTTATTTTCCCAAAGGGGATATACGGTTTCCATAGCCATTCGACGGTCTGTGTGTCAATCTCGCTCATGCGGATAATCTCAACGATTTCCTCCTGCGGTGGCTCTTTCAAGCCGTAGACTGCTTCCCGCAAAAACTTTCCGTCTGTGATTTCCGCCCGGTGCTGCAACACCTCGTTCCAATCCTTGAAAAGAGGGATAAGCCGGTGGACGGCGCAGCCCTCCGGCATGAGCTTCACGAGGCGGCTACAAGCGTCGTTTCCGGCTTCGTCGCTGTCAAGGCAGAGATAAACGGTCTTGATGTCCGGCGGTTGGGCTGCGCCTTTTTCTCCTGTCAGCAGTTCAACGGCTTCGGTGAAGCTCTTGCCGAAAACTCCATGACAAAATCAACGGGGCCGCCGCCTTTGCTTTGGCTGTGGCGATACCATTTGTTTCCCCGGACGGTCAGGCTGTCGTGCCGCGTCCAGCGGTATTCCTGTCCGGCGCGGGTAAGCTGCTCGCCCTGTGATTGCAGGAACAAAACAAGGTCAGCTTAGTTCGCCCGGTCTATCTGTTCTTGGGTGTAATACATAAGTTTTGATACCTCGCTTTCTACGGTTGAATTGTTCATAGTTTTGATGTAGAACGAAACCGAAAAATCGGAAGTTAGTGAGGTGCCGGATTGTGAATGAAAGAGAAAGAATTATTCACTTATGGTTTGAAATGTGGCTTACAAAACAGGATTTAGGTATTGATAATATTTTTGCAGAAGATGTAATTTATACTGAAAGTTGGAGTCCAAAATATAATAACCGTCAAATCGTAAAACACTGGTTTCAGGAATGGAATACTCGTGGCAAAGTCGTTGCTTGGGAAATCAAACAATTTTTCCACAAAGGAAATCAGACGATTGTGGAGTGGTATTTCAAAAATGAAATGAACAATGGGAGCATAGAGGAATTTGATGGAATTTCCCTGGTTGAATGGACAAAGGATAATAAAATAAAATCATTGAAAGAGTTTGGTTGCAATTTGAATAATTATAATCCTTATGAGCATAGTGACTTGCCCGAATTTAGGGACGAAAGAGCAAGTTGGTTTTAATATTAGGAATCAATAGCGTCCATTTTATCGGAAAACATTTAGGACGGACAGGCAAAGCAATGCGCGTAGACATGCGCTTGGAACGCCGGTGACGTTGCAGGTCAATGCGAATCCTTCACAAGGAGTGCATGTGCATGTCAGCAATCCGACGATATCGCAATCTCATCCCGATACGGCAAATCCAAGGAAGGGGGCTGGACTTCCCAGTTTGGCGGAACGTGTTCGGAGAGCTGGTGGAGCATGCCAATATGGTTTTGACCAACATAACGTCTTCCACCTTGATGTGCGACTACCATGGGTTGGGTGAGCACCGAGCGTAACCATGACGAGCAGCCGATCACCGTCGGCGTGATTGATGATGATCCGATGATCTGCCAGATGATGCGTTTGATTTTGGAGGATTATTCCTCCGGACGCATCAGCGCTGTGTTCACCTGCACCAGCAACAGACTCAGTCCCGACGTGACGAAGCACGCGCCATGCTCGACGCTTTGCCGGAGCGCGAACGTGAAGCGGTCATCCTCGCGGCCGAAGGATTCGCAAATGCAGAAATCAGTGAAAGAATGTTCATTTCCGAACGCACGGTCAAAGCGCATCTTTCATCAGCCGCAGACAAACTCTACATGGGCCGCGTGCAAATGGCCCGCCTAGTGGAACGCGCCAACCTGCCGCCACGACTATGACATCACACACTCGTACACTTGAACACAGAGCAACGCAACGAGGGGGAACGCCATGTCAATCAACGCAACGGAAAAACCATTAGGCAAGATTTTCACTTCGGATTACCGATTCGTCATCCCATCATTCCAACGCGCGTACACCTGGCAAACGGAAAACATCGCGCAACTGGTCACCGATCTGCAGGACGCATGCCACGATCCGGACACACCGTATTTCCTCGGATCGCTAATACTCGTCCATGATGGACAAACCAAATACCAGGTCATCGACGGACAACAACGCCTCATCTCACTTTCCATCATCATTTCCGTACTACGCGAACTGGAAGACGACCCCGAACTCATCGAAAGCCTCAACGACCTCATCGTCGAACCGGGAGACAAACTACGCGGCATCAAAGCCGAGCCACGCCTCAAACTACGCGAACGCGACACCAATTTCTTCCGCATGTACGTGCAGGAAGGCGATCTGGAAGGACTGTTCGACCTGCGCGACAACGACATCGAATCGTACGCGCAACGCAACATCGCCATCAACACCAGACAAGTATTCGACGAACTCGCGAAAATGCCAACCCAAGACCGCCGCGCATTCGCCTCATACCTCGTCAACGAAGTCACCCTCGTCATCGTAACCACCGACGACCTCGCCGGCGCACACCGCATCTTCGACGTCATGAACATGCGCGGAGTGCCCCTCACCGCATCCGACGTATTCAAAGCAAGAACCATCGCGGAAATCTCCCCAGCCGCACGCAACGCCTACGCCTCCCGATGGGACGACATCATGGACCCGCTCGGCGATGACGCACAAACACTCGAAGCGTTCTTCAGCGATATCCACCTCATCATCTCGCATAAAGCCGTCTGCACGCAACTGCTTGAGGAATTCCGCAAAGACGTGCTCAAACCGTACGTCAAGAAACAGAACGTCATCTCCTTCATCGACGATCTGCTAGCCCCCTACGCCAACGCCTGGCGCATCATCGACCATCCGACCGATGCCAACCTGCCAGATGACATCATTGGCCAACTCGTATCCCTCAACGACTACCAAACCACCGACTGGAAACCAGTAGCCATGTGGGCACTCGTCAACTCCATACGCAACCTCGGCAACCCCGACACACGCATATTCTCCGCTCCAGGCACACACGCGCCAACAGCCACACGCACCTCGAAAAAAGACCTCGAAGAACCACAGCTGCACGACCTCGAACGACTCCACGACGTACTCGCGGCCCTGGAACGCGCAACCGGTGTGGATAGTCTCAACAGACAAACCCCACTCAGCCGCCGCACACGCTCAGCCAGCACCATTCGCGACCTCGACAAAAACCACACCATCCAACAAATACGAGGACTGCTCATCACCGACGAAGACCGCCGCAGCGCGCTCGCCCACCTGCGTGGCGAGTTGCAGACCAGTCCCACCATGAAGAAACTGCTGCTGGTACGCGCCAACGAGCAGCGAGCCGGACATCGTATCATCCGTCCACGTAGCCTCAACGCGTTGCCGATCATGCCGGAGCAGGTGGCTTCCGATTCATCGTTCGCCGCATGGCCTGAGGCGACGCGCGACCATTGGACCAACCGCATCGGCAATCTTGCGCTCAGCCAGGCCAACGACAAGCAGATCGCAGAATTGGCCTCCTATGAGGACCGTCGTGACCGCATGCTGCTGTCATCGAGTTCAAAACGGTTCCCACTCACCGCGGAGCTGGCCGATATCGCGGACTGCACGCCTCAAACCTTGCAGTATCGACAGGATGAGACCGTTCGTCTGATCGCCGACTATTGGAATATCCGCTATGATGCCGAACGCAATGATCTGTCCACGCTCAGCGAGGAATCGTTGAGCGTTAAGAACACGTCCACCTCGCCGACGTCCAAACGTGTGTCCATCGCGCAGGTGCTCGCCGCTGGTCTGCTCATTCCCGGCGAGACGCTGGTGTGGGATCGGCCTCGCAAGGGCGAACGTTGGGTGGCAACCGTCACCGCGGAAGGCAAGCTGCGCATGGATGACGGCAACGAATATTCCACGCCAACCGCGGCCGCACGCGCCGTCGGCGGCAGTTCGGCGGGATTAACCGTATGGAAGCGCACGTCGAACGGCCAGAAGCTCAGCGACGTGTGGAAGGCCTATCGCCTACGCAAGCACTGAAACCGCTGTTCGTTTTGATGAGTTTGCCGTTTATCGACGTTTCCTATTGGCATGCGAGCCATTCGACCGCAAGTTTCGTACGATTCGTAATGTTCGTTTTCGCGAGAATATCACTGATACGATTGCGAACCGTGCCTTCGCTTAAAAACAGTTTCGCAGCGATCTCACGATTATCGTACCCCTCGGCGACCAGTTGCATCACGTCCCGCTCACGCTCAGTGAGATTCGCGAAACGACCGGAAAAACAATTTTCCCCGTTATCGCCAGCTTGCGAAACGTGACGCTGCGTCTGACTCGCTTTATTGACATGCAGTTTCCGCAACACCTGCGCTCCCATAACCACCTGTCCGGCCATCACCGACTGCACTGCGGGAATCACCGATGAGACATCCTGTTTGATCAGGTAGCCTTTGGTGCCGATTTCCAACGCCTCAGCGATGTACGATTCGTCCGCGAATGTGGTAAGTATCAGGATTTTCGCATTCGGATGGGCGTCGATGATCTTTCGCGACGCGGCAAGACCGTCCATAACCGGCATTTGCACGTCAATCAGCAGCACGTCCGGATTATCTTCTTCATACTGCCCTACCGCGGTTTCGCCATCATAGGCCGTCCATGCAATATCGGCCGTGCCTGTCGCTTTGAGAATCGTGGACAGCGACGAGCATACAATTGGATCATCATCGACGATTGCGACTCGCATCATACGTTCTCCTTCGTTGTTGCGGACGCTGCCGCATCATCGTCCGTTTTGGGAATGGACATGAACACCCGCCACCCCTCATGATACGGGCCGCACACCGCGGTACCGCCGAGCGCCCGCGCACGCTCCTCGATATCCGCCAATCCAATGCCTGAAGCATCACGCATCGTCGCCGTACGCGCGGCATCATGGAACTGGCGAAAACGAGCGGAAGACTCCCCCATCATACCGTTGATGTTTCCTTGGGAGCCATCGCTCCACAGGGCGCCATCATCCTGTATGCGCAGCTGCCATAACGCAGGAAAATCACGCAAGGTGATATCGACATTGCGCGCCATACTATGGCGAATCGTATTGTTCAACGCCTCGCGAATCGTCGTGGCGAAACAGCGTGACACCGCAGCCGGAGCCGCATCGATGCCGTTGCTCAAGGTGACGTTCACTGTACTGGAATCGTCCAAACCATGCGCGGACGCCTCAATCTGCGCCACGAAATCCATGCCTTCGTCTTTCAGATCATGCACCGCGCCCCGCACCAACGTCATCGCCTCGCCCACCGTGTCGTGAATCTGCGCGAACCCTTGAGCCGCCTGCCCCCGGCCAGAAACCTGAGCCACCACTTGAGCCGCTTCGGACTGCATGATGGCCCGGGTAAGCATATGGCCGACATTGTCATGAATCTCGCGCGCTATGCGTGTACGCTCCGCGAGCGTGGCCACACGAACCGATGCGGCGCGATCTTCCTCGCTTTCCGCCAATTGCGAACGCAGTCGGCGGATCTGGTCACGTTTGGAATCCTGAAGCCGCTTGTTCTGCCGGGTGAGCGTGACATTGCGCGCACACAACAGGCCAACCATGAATCCCAACACTATATGCAATGCCATCAGTACGGCGATGAATGCAGCTCCCATATCATCCGCATGCGCGCCTGCATTACGGCAACGGACCAAGGTCGCCACTACGGGAATGATCCACGCCCATCGTGCGATGACCGTCGTGATTTGCATCGCATCGTATTGTGGCATGCTCAGCAATTGCGAACGCAAGCCGGCATGGTTCCGTCCCGCACGGGGTTGTTCGACGTTCTGTGATATGGCGGGCAGCATGGCCGCGTTGTATGCGGCAACCGGCATCATCGCGCCCCATGATGGCGTGAAGCATGCGCCGCAATCCAACATCAACAGTATGGCGATGGTCCATGCCGACGAGCGCGCGTATTCCCCTACCGAGGCACAGCATATGCCCAGCAACGCGCCGCATACCAGTTCAGCCGATACGTCTCCGACGATATACAGGTTTGCGATCAGCCCGAACGTGAGGAATATGGCTTGAAGCAATAATCGCCGCATGCCTTCCTCCATCGTCGACGCTTCTTGTGGTTATGTCTTACCAGCGTAGTGTACGTTGCCGCCGTTGCGGGCCATCTTTGCCACGAAGGTGACATTTGTCATCTTCCATATGGCTGTGTTGCGCCAGGTTTATGACCTCAGACACCATGTCGTCGCCGTTTGGTCGGAGACAATGGAATCATATCGTAAACGGCGGTTATCGCTGTTGGAACATGCGAGGTAAGGAGAGCCGATGAGCGAGCGTACGGAAAGGCAAACAGGTGAGAGCTCCAGCAGCGCGGTCAAGGTGTCGAAGCTGGTCAAACGGTATGGGGATATGCTGGCACTTGACTATTTCGACCTTGACGTGCGTGAAGGTGAGATTTTCGGTTTGCTTGGACCGAACGGTTCCGGCAAGACCACAGCGATTAACTGCATTCTCGCATTGTTGACGTTCGATGAGGGCACGGTACGTGTGTTTGACGAACCGATTGGCCCGACTAGTTATGCGCTGAAACGCCGCATCGGCATTGTGCCGCAGAATGTGGCTGTGTTCAATGAGTTGACGGTTGAGGAGAATATCGATTATTTCTGCTCGCTGTATGTGCCTGACAGGGCACGCCGTCATGCGCTGGTTGAGGATGCGCTGGATTTCGTGGGCTTGCGCGATTACCGCAAGTTCCGTCCTTCGAAACTGTCGGGAGGTTTGCTTCGTCGATTGAACATCGCATGCGGTGTGGCGCATAAGCCGGATCTGATTTTCTTCGACGAGCCGACCGTCGCCGTCGACCCGCAGAGCCGCAATGCGATTCTGGAAGGCATTCAGCGGCTTAACCGCGAAGGCGCGACGGTGATTTACACGAGCCACTACATGGAGGAGGTCGAACAGATCTGCGACCGCATTCTCATCATGGATCATGGCAGGCATCTGGCATTGGGCACCGCCGACGAGTTGAAGAAGATGATCGACACCGGAGAACGTATCAGTGTGGAAACCGATGACTTGGGCGGTGCTCACGATGAGTCCGGCACAAGGAAGACGTTGGAAGAGTTGAGAGCGCTGCCATGTGTGGTCGGCGCCGATTATGACGGTCACGAATTGACGGTGCGCTGCCGCAGAGGCGACCACAATCTTCTTGACGTGCTGACGCTGCTGAAAACCAACGGAACGAATATCGGGCATCTTTCCTCTCGGCAGCCGACGCTGAACGACGTGTTCCTCGAGCTGACCGGCACCGCGTTGCGCGACTAGTGGAAACCATGATCTGAAAGGTTTGGCATTATGCTGCAGACACTGCTGGTCAATCTGAAACTTCATTTCAGGGAAAAGTCGCAACTGTTCTGGCTGTTCGCTTTTCCCATCATTCTGGCGACCATGTTCAACGGCATGTTCGGCAATATCGCGGAAAGCTACGAATTGCACACGATCGATGTCGTCGTGGTCGATAATGACGCTTGGCGCGCCTCCCCTGGCGCACAAACGTTGGTTGACGGCATTTCGTCCGACGCCGACGACGATCATAAAAAGGCTGATAGTGATGATGGTGCCATGCCGAAGCTCATCACGGCCACGAAAACCAGCTCAGTGCAGGCCGCGAATCAGCTGCTTTCCGTCGGGAAGGCGCAAGGCGCGCTATCCGTCGACGGCGAAGGGAAACTGCAGTTGGCCATTTCGCAGGCCACGCAATCGTCCGTCACGGATGTGATGGCGTCAAGCAGCGGCTTGGACATTTCCCTGACGGTATTGGGCAATATCGTAGACTTGTACAATCGCAACAACGATGTGGTGGTGAATACCGCGCAGCATAATCCGTCGGCTTTGTTGGATGACGCATTCACAGGCAGTATCGGATCGTCAAGCGGGTTCACGAAAGAAATCCAGTTGACGAATTTCAAACCGAGCAGCACCGCACGCTACTATTACGCACTGCTTGGCATGGCTGCGATGATGGCCATGAGTTTCGCCGTGAACGCGGTGTCGATGGCACAGGCGAATCTTTCGGCGCTTGGCATCCGACGTTCCGTCGCTCCCTTGCCGAAATCGCAGCAGTTGCTTGCCGGTTTCCTTGCCAGTTGGATCTGCTCGTTCCTGAGTCTGACCGTAGCCATGCTGTACATCCGTTTCGGTTGTCAGATCTCCCTTGGCGGCCGTGAATGGGCAGGTTTGTGCGCATGTTTGATGGCATCGTTCGCCACGAGCGCGTTTGGCACGTTAATCGGTGCGTTGCCGGGTCTTTCCACAAGCGCCAAGCAGGGATTGTGCACGGCTCTGGCTTGCATTCTTTCACTGTTTTCCGGTTTGTATGGTTCGTTCGCCATGGCTCTGAGCGATCAGATAGCGCAGCACGCGCCCATATTGAGCACATTGAATCCGGCACAGCAGGTAACGAACCTGTTCTACGACATTCTGTATTACGACAGTTTCCTGCCGTTCCTCACCACGGTGGGCGTGCTGGCTGCAATGAGCCTGGTCTGCCTTGCCGTGGCGACCGTTCTGCTGAGGAGGCAGCGTTATGAACACCTGTAAAGCTGCGATGCGCATTCTCAAGGCACGCAAATTATATGTGATCATCTACTTGGTGCTGATCGGCACGATGATGCTCTCCATCAGCTGGCAGATCATGCGAGGCTCCTCAGCTACCGGATCGTCGACGTATGAGCCGAAAGCAGCCCGTATCGCAGTGATCGACCGTGATAACAACGCTGAGCATGTGGCGGAATCATTGCGTTCCTATCTCGCCTTGGATGGTGAGATGGTCGGCATTGACGACGATTCCGTATCATTGCAGCAGGCTGTCGCATCGAATTATGTTGATTTGATTGCGATTGTGCCAAACGGTTTCGCCGAGCACTATTTGCAGTACGCTGACGGCGGCACGGATGTGCAGCCAACCATTGACACCGTGGTCAGCTATGCTTCCGGCGCTGGATCCCTGGCCCAGCTGGAAGTCAACGAATTCCTTTCTTTGACGCGTACCTCCTATCTTGGCCTGCCGCAATCGCAACGCGAACTCGGCACAGCCATGACAACGGTATTGGATATTGCCAACGACGATACGAAACAATCGCATATCGCCGTGGTGTCTTCGCCTTCCGAAGATGAAAGCATAGCCAAACCGGGTGCGTCGGCATTCGCGGGCACGATCAAAACCGGCCTGTATCCGTTGCTGCTGGTCATGCCGATATGCACGTTCCTGGTGGTCAGCACGTTCAACGACAGTGAGATCAGGCGCAGACTCTACTCGTCGTCCGCACACACGGTATCGTTGGAAGCGCCGCAAATGTTGACATGCGGAGCGTTCGGTCTGCTGGTATGCGTGGCCTACACTGCGGTAACGTTTCTGCTGATGATGTTGGCCGGAGTCTCCTTTGACGGGCTCACCATCATAAATGTCGGACTGGCATTCGTGTCGCTGCTGACTTACACGTTCATGGCGATCGCATGCGGCTTTCTGCTGGGATCGACAGGCTTCAACGAAATGGCGACGAATGGCTTCGTCAACGTGTTCGCTCTGCTGGTCATGTTCACCTCCGGCATGTCATTTCCTACGGACATGATGCCGGATCCCATGATCACCATCGGCAAGCTGTTGCCTGGATGGTGGTTCTGCACGTCAATCGATCAGGTGTTCGGCATTGGCACCGCAGCATCCACCGGCGTGAATATCGGCCTATGGGCATCATCCATTGGCTTGGTGGCACTGTTCGGAGTGACTTTTATCTGTCTTGGCCTCACTTTTGGACGCATCCGACGTACAAGGCCAACACTCGCCTCCCCCGCTACCACACAACTCGCCAAATAACATAGGCGATCACATATGTCTTCAGCATTGCGCTGATCACGCACCCCGTCGGCCTACCGCAAAACGCGTTTATCTGCGCATGCTTCTGCGGTAGGCCGATGGCGTAACATGCATATATCGTTGAAACACTCGCGCAAAAAACGACGAACGTGAGAATCCCACCCGCACCGCAATCTCCGCAACCGGCAATTGCGTGGTCGCCAGCAATTCAGCGCCAGCGCGAACGCGCACATCATTCACAAACTCAATCGGCGACTGCCCAACCATGTCGTGAAACAACACCGCGCATTGCGTGCGTCCCACACACCCCGCAGCAGCAATCTGCGCCAACGTAACCCGTTGATGATAATGCTGTTGCACATAATCAATCATGCTGCGCAGCGCGGCAATTTTCGCCTCATCAACGCCACCAACACGAGAACCATCCCCTTCTCGTTCCTCCGCAAACGCCGTCAATGCTCGTACCATGGCATAGAAACAACTCAGTACAGTCAACGATTCACTATCGGACCACAGCTTTCTATACAGCATGTCAACCGGTTCGGATGAAACGAATTCAGAAGAAACCGGACCAGACAACGCCGGATGTTCGTTGCATGTCGAACAGCCGAATTTCGCGCGATGGATTCGTCTGATGCCGTCAACCAACGCATTACCATATTCGCTGTCGGTATCGAACACGATATATGGCATTGATGAATCCGCCAGAATCGGCGCTATGAATCGTTCGTATACCGCATTGGGCGCGCCCATTCGCGTGGGATTGAGCAATGTGCATGAGAATTCACATTCCGCATTGTCTTTGGTGAAACCGTAATGCAGTTGTCGCGAGTTAACGAATATGCCTTGCCCCTCATCGAGGCGGATTGTTTCGCCATTCACGAAATACCACATATGGCCGCGCATAATGTAAGTGAATTCGAAATCGATATGCCAATGGCATTCCGCACGCATGTTCGGATATTGGCTCAATAACGAATGCTCGGTGAATGAGAAGAACATCGGAGCGTCGTATTGCACCATTTCCGCACCATTGGGCAAACGTCCCCATCCAGTGATCGGCATGCATACACAAGAAACGTTCAAACCGCCTGTTGCCGCGCTTTCTGCTTGCGTCACGGTCATATCGCATGCCATATCATTCACCACTGTATTCCACCATTTCGGTAAATAATGCAAATTCTGGGAACGATAATACAGGCAGATACTGTGTTGCCGGGCAATCATGCCATTGAATGATATGCGTAAGACCATTATTGACCAGAAGGGGCGTGCGGCATGCTATCGCACGACTCATAACACAGGAGCATTACCATGGCAGATACTGCAAAGCAGCCAGCGGCAGATGAGTGGGAGCGCATGCTCTCCGGTGAACTGTATGTGGCCGATAGTCCACAACAGCATGACGCGAATATGCGCAAACGTCGCTTGGTGCAGGCCATCAACACATCCAAGTACGACGCGTTCAAGGAACGTGACGAGCTGTTTCACGAATTGTTCGGTGCCTTTGGAGAAGGCGGATTCGTAGAGCCACCGTTCAATTGCGATTATGGATGCAACACGTTCATCGGCAAGAATTTCTATGCCAATATGGATTGCATTTTCCTTGATGTGGCACGCATCACCATCGGCGACCGCGTTTTTTTCGGACCTCGCGTGGGCCTGTACACGCCGTATCATCCGATTGATGCGGCCGTACGTTCCTCTGGGCCGGAAGGTGCACGCCCGATCACCATCGGCAATGATGTCTGGTTCGGCGGCAATGTGGTGGTCGGCCCCGGCATTACCATCGGTGACGATGTGGTGATCGGCGCGGGATCGGTAGTGGTCAAGGATATTCCTTCGCATTCGGTGGCAGTCGGCAATCCATGTCACGTGATCCGTGAGATCACCGATGCCGACCGCGAATATTGGGAAGGCAAGGCAGCGGAATATCGCGCTTGGAAGGGTTCGATTCAGTAAATCGTTAGTTCACGCACCGCAATTTCACTCGGGTGCGGGCATTGGCTATCATCGACCACACCCCATCAATGTATTTCTCGTACATTTCCTACACGCACCAACCATTCTCACATCATCATGCAATCTTCCATCACTTGGCGCGAGTTTCTTCGACAGACGTTGACGCTCGCCCTGCCCATCGCGTTTCAACAACTAATGCTGGCGCTGTCATCGTGCGCCGACACTCTTATGCTGACGAACGTTGGTCAAAATGAGCTGTCGGCAGTGTCTCTTGCCACACAGTTCCAGTTCATTTTCAGTTTGTGTCTTGCCGCGCTCACGCTTGGCATGAGTATTCTGGTGGCCCAGTATTGGGGTGCGGGCAACACGAATGCCGTCGAACGTGTATTGGCGTTCATCATGCTGTATGCCGGCGGATTGTCGCTGGTGTTTTTCGCATTGACGCTACTCATTCCGGAAACGTTGATGTCGATTATGACGAACGACATAACGCTGATTGCTATCGGCTCACAGTATTTGCGGGTTTCGTCGGTTTCGTACCTGTTCATCGGTTTGTCTCAGATGTATTTGTGCCTGATGAAGAATGTGGGTGCGGCGGTCACCGGAATGACGATAAGCACGGTTGGCGTGATCGTGCATGTTGCGCTGAACGCGGTGCTGATCTATGGTTGGTTCGGTTTACCTGCATTAGGTATTTTCGGCGCGGCGATTTCCACGGTGATTTCCCGAGCTATCGAACTGGTGTGGTCTGTGCTTGTAGCCAGCCGCAATGGTCGCCCACATTTGCGGTTGTCGATGATGCTGCATCCGGATGTGGCGTTGCAGAAGGATTTTTGGAAGTATAGTCTGCCCGTGCTGGGCAATGAGCTGGTTTGGGGTTGCGGTTTCACCATGTACACCGTGATTATGGGTCATCTTGGTACGGATGCGGTGGCGGCCAATTCCATTGCGAATATCGTCAAGGATCTGTTGGTCTGTTTGAGTCTTGGCCTTGGCAATGCGGGCGGCATTCTTGTCGGTAATCTGCTTGGCCGCAATGCTTTCGATCAGGCGAAGGTTATGGGCGATAGGCTCTGTGTACTGGTGGCGGCAGTTGGCGTTGGAACCGGCCTGTTGATTATCGCGGTACGTCCTTTGGCGTTGCAGTGGGCGGGATTGACGCCGCAGGCCACGCATTATCTGTCGGTTATGCTGTTCATCTGCGCCTATTATGCTGCATGCGGGTGCATGACGAATCTGACTATCGCCGGCATTTTCCCTGCCGGAGGCGATTCCCGGTTCGGACTTGTCTGCGATGCGATCGTTATGTGGCTGATTGTCGTACCGGTCGGTCTGTTGGCGGCTTTCGTGTGGAAGCTGCCGGTATTGGCGGTCTATGCTTTGCTGAATACCGATGAATGCCTCAAGATGATCCCTGCTTTGCTGCATTATCGGAAGTATCGTTGGGTCAACAATGTGACGCGACAAACCGATTCCGCCGCAGTATCAAACGCATGAACAATCCGACATCAACAAAGCCCGCGTCATACTGCATTGCGCAGTGCGACACGGGCTTTGTCACTTGCCGATCTCAATCATTTGATATTTATTTCATGAGATTGCGCAGCACGTACTGGAGGATGCCTCCGTTGCGGTAGTAGTCGGCCTCGCCAGGAGTGTCGATGCGCACGACCGCATCGAATTCGGTCGTGGAACCGTCACCATGGGTGGCAGTGACATGAACCGTCTTCGGAGTGACGCCATCGTTAAGCCCTTCAACACCAGAAATATCGTATGTTTCAGTGCCATCAAGACCAAGGCTCTCATAGGATTCGCCTGCGGGGAACTGCAACGGCAGCACGCCCATGCCGATCAGGTTCGAACGGTGGATACGTTCAAAGCTTTCGGTGATGACGGCTTTGACACCCAGCATGACGGTTCCCTTGGCGGCCCAATCACGAGACGAGCCGGTACCGTATTCCTTGCCTGCGAGCACCACCAACGGTACATCATGTTCGATGTAGTCACGGGACGCCTCGAAAATCGTGGCCGGCTTCTGGTCAAGGAAATCATACGTAAAGCCGCCAGGAGTGACCTCCTCGCCTACAGATGCAAGCAGCTGGTTGCGCAGTCGGATATTGCCGAACGTGCCACGTACCATGACCTCATGGTTGCCTCGACGGGAACCATAGGAGTTGAAGTTCTTCGGTTCGACGCCGCGGTCGGTCAGGTATTTGCCAGCAGGACTGGAAGCTTTGAACGCGCCGGCCGGAGAAATATGGTCGGTGGTCACGGAATCACCGAGCAGCGCGAGCACGCGGGCGCCATGAATGTCTTCGACGGGGTCCGGAGTGGCCTTCATGCCATCGAAGAACGTCTGCTTACGCACGTAGGTGGAATCCTCATTCCATGCGAACAGTTCGCCTTCCGGAACGTCAAGTCCTTTCCAACGACGGTCGCCTTCGAATACGGAAGCGTAATCCTTCAGGAACATCTCACGGCTGACGGTACCATCCACCACGGAGGCGACTTCGCTATTGGTTGGCCAGATATCCTTCAGATACACATCATTGCCGTCCGAATCCTTGCCAAGCGGCTGGGTTTCAAAATCGAAATCCATGGTGCCTGCGAGCGCATAGGCGATGACGAGCGGCGGGGATGCTAGGTAGTTCATCTTGACGTCCGGGCTGATGCGGCCTTCGAAGTTGCGGTTGCCTGACAGCACTGAGGTGACGGTCAGATCGTTGGCGTTGATGGCTTCGGAGATTTCCGGCAGCAGCGGGCCGGAGTTGCCGATGCAGGTGGCGCAGCCGAAACCGACCAGCTGGTAACCGAGCGCATCGAGATCGTCTTGCAAGCCAGCCGCCTTAAGATAGTCGGCCACAACCTGAGAGCCCGGTGCGAGCGAGGTCTTGACCCACGGCTTGGGCTTCAAACCCTTGGCATGCGCGTTGCGTGCAATCAGACCGGCTGCGATCATCACGGACGGATTGGACGTATTCGTGCACGAGGTGATGGAAGCAATCGCCACATCACCGTTGGTGATGTCGAAGTCGCCGCGGAAGTCGGTGGAAACGGCAACCGGCTCCTGCACGGTCTTGTCCGTTTCGTACGCGGGCAATGTTTCGGCGAATTTCGCTTTGGATTCAGACAGTTTGATGCGATCCTGCGGGCGCTTCGGTCCCGCGATCGACGGCACGACAGTACCGAGGTCGAGTTCCAGATATTCGGAATACTGCGGTTCGACGTAGTTCGGATCAGTGGTGTCGCCCCACAGCTTGTTCGCCTTGGCATACGCTTCGACCAACGCGATCTGTTCTTCGGAACGACCGGTCAAACGCAGATAGTCAAGCGTGACGCCGTCGATTGGGAAAATGCCGCAAGTCGAACCAAATTCCGGACCCATATTGCCGATGGTGGCACGGTTGGCCAGCGGAACGGAGGCGATGCCCTCGCCATAGAACTCCACGAATTTGCCGACTACACCATGCTGACGAAGCATGTCGGTGATGGTCAATACCACATCAGTGGCGGTGACGCCTTCAGGAATGGAACCGGTCAGCTTGAAACCAACGACACGCGGCACCAGCATGGAAATCGGCTGGCCAAGCATGGCCGCTTCGGCCTCAATGCCGCCAACGCCCCAGCCAAGTACGCCCAAACCATTGACGGTGGTGGTGTGCGAGTCGGTACCCACGCAGGAATCAAGATAGGCAAGAGTCTTGCCGCTGTTTTCTTCAACCTTGGTCATGATGACCTTGGCGAGATATTCGATATTGACCTGGTGGATGATGCCCGTTCCCGGCGGTACCACGCGGAAGTTCTTGAATGCCTGCTGACCCCAACGCAGGAACTGGTAACGTTCGCCGTTGCGCTGGTATTCGATGTCCATGTTCTGTTCGACCGCGTCGGCGATACCGTACTTGTCGATCTGTACGGAATGATCGATGACCATGTCGGACTGTACCTGCGGGTTGATGACCTCCGGGTCTCCCCCAAGATCCTTGACCGCGTCACGCATGGTGGCGAGATCCACGATGCAGGGCACGCCAGTGAAGTCCTGCATGACCACACGGGACGGGGTGAACTGGATCTCATGGCTCGGCTGTGCAGCCGGATTCCAATCCAACAGTGCCTTGACATGATCATCCGTGATGTTGGCGCCATCGATGTTACGTACCAGGTTCTCGGCGAGAACCTTCAACGAATACGGCAGATGATCGATGCCCGGCAGATCTGCGATGCGGTAATATTCATAATCCTTGCCGTCCACCTTCAAGGTGTCGAGCTGGTCGTCGCGCACAGACATGCTACCTCCGAGCTTCTTGGCTGTATAACACAGCTGATTATTCGTTGCCTACGATACAGTCAAGTTAATTCAGCTCTGGCGTGTCTTCTTAAAGTATGGGACAATACTCAGAATTTTCGGCACCAAACGCAAACACACCAAGAACACGAGCGCCGAAAGCACCATTGCCACCGTCGTCGCAGCCAGCATCTGCCCGGTCGGCACCACCAGCGCGAAGAAATTCGCCACCGGTTTTACGAGCACGCCCCCGAATCCAATTGCGGCAAAGGCCAATACCAATATGCCACGCCACGAATGCAGCGGCTTTGCCACCCGCGCAAGCACGAACACTCCCATCATGAGCAGAATAATCGCGTTGACGCCACGCAGCATCGCCAACTGCGCACCCGAATCTTGCACATTCCACTTCATGAATATCGGCAGCAGCCACGACGTGGACAAAATCGACAATCCGACCGCCACACCGCAGGGCACGGCAAAATGCAGCACGCGTTTCAGGAATCCTGGAATATAACGACGCGTGTTCGGAGCCAACGCAAGAATGAATGCCGGCATGCCAATCGTCAATCCACCCACATATGTGATGTGGCGAGGCAGATACGGGAATGGCATCTGCGTCAACACCACACCCAACGAAATCAGTGCGGAATACACGGTTTTCACGAGGAATAGGCTTGCCACACGTTCCATATTGGCCATAACCTGACGCCCTCGCGCCACCACATCGGGCAGATGTGAGAACTTCGAATCGACAAGCACCACCTGTGCCACGGCCTTGGTGGCGGGCGCAGCATTGCCCATCGCAATACCCAGATCGGCCTCTTTGATGGCGAGCGCGTCGTTCACGCCGTCGCCGGTCATCGCCACCACATGCTCACCCGCATGCAACGCCTCCACGATCGCCTTTTTCTGATCGGGCAGCACACGCCCAAGCACATCCACGTTTTCCAGTACTTGCGCCAGTTCCGTAATGTCGGCAGGCAACTCACGCGCGTCCATGAATCGTGGTTCATGTTCGCCGGTCAGATGCACTTTTCTTGCGATCGCGCCGACGGTTACAGGATTGTCGCCGGAGATAATGCGGCAACGCACGCCTTGTTCACGGAACCATGCAAGCGTTTCTTCGGCGTCGGCACGAATATGTTCGGAACAGCACACCAATGCGACAGGGCACGATGCCGGATTGAGTTTTGGATCGGTTTCGTAATCGTCGGGTGCCGCACCGTCGATTCGCGCGACCAGAAGCACACGGTTGCCGTCGTTGGCGAAATCATTGACTTGCCTGAGTATGTCGGCATGGTCGCCGTTGATTTGGGAAAGAATGACTTCCGGCGCACCCATCGTCCATACTGCATTGCCGTCATAGATCGAACTCCACTTGCGTGCCGACGAGAACGGTACTCGTGCCTCGACAGTGCCATCCGCAAATCCCTGTTCCCATAGTCCAGACAGAATCGCCTGTCCTGTACCGTTGGGCTGTCCTTCGTTCGATAGGTCGAATAGAGCCTGTTTGACGTCATGCTCATTCACGTTGCCGCACATAGTGCCGGAGCTTCGAATATCCAGCAATTCCACAGAATCAAGTCGGATGGTGCCGTCGGTGACAGTACCGGTTTTGTCAAGGTTCAGGCAATCCACACGAGCGAGAGTCTCCACGGATTCCAGCTCCTGCACCAGCGTGTTCTTACGTGCCAAACGAATGGCTGCGAGCGCGAAATTCAGCGAGGTGAGCAGCACCAGGCCTTCAGGGATCATACCGACCACACCGGCCACTGCGGAAATAACTGCGGAACGCCATTCACCGGTTGAGATGGCCGCATTCCAGCCGCCAACAGTGCGTACCTGCGACCAGATGAGCAGCACGCAGAGCGGCACCACCAGGAAGGTCATGAATTTCAGAATCGTATTGATGCCCTTGTTTAGGTCGGATACGGTTTTCTTGTAGACCTTTGCCTGTGCGGTAAGTTTGGCTGCGTAGCTGTGTTCCCCGGTGGCGGTGACTTTCACCAATGCCATGCCGGAGATGGCGGTGGATCCGGAGAAAATGTCGCAGCCTTCGCCTTTGCGTACGGTCCGTGATTCGCCGGTGAGCATGGATTCGTCCAGTTCCAGTCCCCAAGTGTGCACGATCTGTGCGTCCGCGGGTACCTGTTCGCCGGAGCGGATCCACATGAGATCACCGAGCACGATATCGTTGTGTGGTACTTCAACGTCTTTGCCGTCGCGATGCACAAGGTAATCGGAGGCCACCAGAATCGATAGTTTGTCAAGCGTACGTTTGGCTTTCAGTTCGGTGCAGATGCCGATGCCGGTATTGATGATGATGATCAGACCGAACACCGCGTCTTTCCACGAACCGGTGATCAGTACCATGACCATGGCGGCGAAAATGATACCGTTGAACAGGGTGAACACGTTGGCTCGCACGATGTCGACAAGAGAACGCGAAGTCGATGCTTTGACTGTGTTATCCAGTCCGCTTTTTTTGAGGGTGATCACTTCGCCTTGTGTTAGCCCCGTCTCTTCGATGGGAGGCATTGTTCGACTTTCGCTCATAATTGCCAGACTACCGTCACAGTCCCGTTTTCTGGTCAACTTCTTGTGAAACACAGGTAAAAATCAGGGAATTTTCAGGGTACTCGCCGAGCACTGATTTGGCATCCATCTCACGTAGGCAAGGCACAGAGCCATGTCAGTGGTCGATTGTAGTCACCAGCATCTCACGGTCGTGGGGATCGTTGTTGGCTACGGCCACGACCGCATCGTCGAGCGGCGTCGCGTCGGTCATGCGGTCGTTGATGGTCATGGTTGCCGCATAGAGTTTGTTGTCTTCCGGCACAGCGATAGGATCGAGAAGCGCCACTGGAACGCCCGCTTTTCTTGCGGTTTCCAAAGCATCATTCCAGTTTTCGGCATTGGTTTTGTCCACGTCGATTCCTGCGATGACAATGAGGTCGGCCTTGCGTTGCGCCATGTCACGCACGCCTTGCTGCGCGGTGGATTGCGCGTCCACAGTGCCTGAGACGGTAATGTACACCGGCTTGAGCTTACCGGCTTTCATGGCATCCATTGCCATGGAATCGGCAGTGACATCATCCGATCCAATCATGGCGATGGACAGGCTGTCACGATCCTCCATGGAGTGCGCCACCGCGGTACCGGGAGATTGCGTATCCCCCACCGCGGCATTCGACGGCACGCAACCAGATAGCGACGCGCAAAGCAACGCAATCGCGGTCATTCCATAAAACGCACGACGTGCGAATAACGGCATGCTCACTGCTCGTGCTTTCTGAACAGCGCCACAGTCTCAACATGATGGGTCATGGGGTAAATGTCGAATGCGCGGATATCCGCCAATTCGTAGCCCAGCGACACGAGTGTGGCAGTATCTCTGGCGAGGCTTGCCGGATCGCATGCGATATAGACCACGCTTTTCGCTTCGGCTTCGGCAATCTGCCTGCACACTTTCGCACGAGCGCCGGCACGCGGCGGATCAAGCACCACCACATCGGGTTTGGCGAGATCATTGCGCACGTTGGCAAGTGTTTTCGCCACATCGCCCACACGTGCATCGACGTTGCCCAGATGAATGTGCCTCAAATTACGCTGCGCGTTCCTTACCGCGGTTTTGCCGCCTTCGACGCTCAACATGCGAGTGCGCTCCGCCGTCAGCGTAGCCAACGGCAGCGTGAACAGACCTGAACCGGAATACAAATCCCACAGGCATGCGGATTTGGCGCCGTCGAGCTCGCCGCGTGCCAAATCAATCACATGGTTGGTCAAAGCGATCGGCGCATGCCTATGCATCTGCCAGAAACCGCCTGCATCCACGTTGTATTCGAATGCACGGCCGGCAACAGTCACCTTTTCCGTAAGCTCACGGCTTCCAGCAACCACCTCACCGTTCACAAGCACGGCGTAATTGTCTGGAATCGGCGCATTATCGCGAGGTTCCGGAACGGATAGACGAATCTGGGAACCCGGCTCGAAGCCACCCTCCCATACATGCTCACGCTCGGCCACTTCCAGCAACCTACGGCTGGCCAACGGCATGGTATCAATCGGAACGCGCACATGCGTGCCCCGACGGCGCATCGACGGACGGCCATCTGCATCAGCGATCATCTCGATGCGAGTACGCCAATGCAGACCTTGCTCCGCATCGTCTTCCGGCATACGCTCAATGGGCACTTCCGTATCAACGTGGCCGAGTCTTGCCATCTGTTCCGCAACCGACGCGGCTTTCCACTTGAGTTGCCCGGCAAGCGACACATGCACCAGATCGGCGCCGCCGACGCCACCGCCCATGGCAAGGGGGCCTGCCAATGACCATATTGGATCAGTACGGTCTTCGCTCGCCTCGAGCACTTCCACCACTTCGCCCGTCCAGAAGCGATCCTCACGATCATGTGGCTCGTCCAATGCGACACGGACCAGTTCTCCGGGCAATGCGAATCGCACGAACACAACACGTCCGTCAATATGACCGACACAACGGCCTTGGTCGGCGTACCGTTCAATGCGGATGGTTGTTTCCATCAGTGTTCTTCCCTCATTTCGGTGGTTTGTGCTGCCTCAGCATCGTCCTCGGAAGCTTCCTGCACCATCTTATGCCGGTGCATTGGCGTCGCCACGATCAGATACGAGACCCAGATCGCGAGCGCCCAGAACGGAATGCCCATCAGCAGACGCGCCGTTCCCAGCCAGCCGACGTGATTGCCGAAATAGAGCGGCACCTGCACGATCAGACGCAGCGCGAACACCCCGATCCACATCGCGGTGATGATGGTATAGGCGCGATTGAGCGCCTTGTCACCTCGCCAATCGGCAAGCCAGGCACGAAAATGTTCGGTCGGTAACGTTCTGATGAACTCGATGACCAATCCTAAGCCAGGCACTCGGGCCAGCAGTGAAATCGTCAGCAGAATAACGTAAAAGGCGTTGGTCAGGAATCCGAACATGTAATAGTTACGTGCCTCGTGACTGTTCCATGCCCAAATCAGGCAGATACCTACTGCCAGCAAGCCTGATACCGCTCCCATGACGGACTGTCGTTGGCACAGGCGCACGATCACCTGCAGCACGGCCAACACTGCGGACACGCCGATGGTCAGTTGCAAATTGGACGTGATGACGAACAACACCACGAACACGACGCCCGGCAGCATTGATTCGATGACGCCTCTCGGACCGCCAATGGCGTCGATCACGGAAAAATCGTCAGTATTACCGGCATCGGCAAGCGCACCAAGACCGGTTCGTTTTTTTGCTTCGGTTTCAGCCATACGTATTAGTTATCGGTTCGAGCGGCTCAGCGCACTTCGGAGAACATCGGTCCACGAGACAGCGTGGTCTTGACCTCAACCTGCTGGTCGGAGTCGAATGGACCCTTCGGCTTGCCTGGAATCTCGGTCTTCTGCTCAGCCTCTTCCGCAGCGGCCTTCGCGGCCTTGCGTTCGGCCGGAGCGACCGGCGGATGCATGGGAATCAGGTCGCGCGGCGCCAACGGATCATCGCCTCGCTCCACCACAATATCGGCGAAGAACTGGTTCAACGCCTTTGCTTCCTCACCCTCAGGATCGGTGGCGGCCTTGCCGGAGAAGATGCCACGCAGCATCCAACGCGGACCGTCGACGCCTACGATGCGGGTAAGCACCTTGCGCCCACCTTTGACGGTGACCGGCAATGCCAGTTCGGTGCCGAACACACCTTCGACTTCTTTCGCGTCCTTGTTGGCTTCAATCAGGTCGGCGCGAACGTCATCCCACAATCCGAGCGTCTTCGGAGCCGCGAACGCTTCAATCTCCACGCTGGAGGAACCATAGGTGATGGTGGTGCCAAGAACCTGCTGAGTGGCACGGTTGGCTTTCACGCGCAATTCAATGCCCTTCAGGAACGGCAGATAATATGATCCCATATCGAGGTACTCGTCGTAATCAGGAACGTTCTCATCTTCCACGTCCCACGGACCATGCTTGTCACCGCGACCCTCGTATTCAGCGGAAGGCTTCGGAAGCGCCACGCCCTCCTGAGCTTCGTCAACATTTTCAGCTGCGTCGACAGCCTCTTCGTTTTCTTCGGCGGACGCTTCAAGAGCTTCCTCGCTCTGACGCTTCTTCTTACCGAATCCAAACAATCCCATGATGTTCCTCATTTCATAACGTTTGCAACCGTGACTAGCCTAGCACCCATGCTTAATATGGGCTGGGAATCGGGGTGTGATATTCCAATTCCCAGTCTGTGCACGGTAAACAGTGGCTTAAATGTCATACATAATGCTGAGCGGCGCATGATCGGACCAGCGCAGGTCGTAGGTCGGAGCCTTATCGATCATGAATCCGCAGGCCGTTTCCGCAAGTTCCGGTGTTGCGAACTGGTAGTCGATTCTCCAGCCGACATTGTTGTCGAATGCACGACCTCGCTGACTCCACCATGTGTACGGTCCCTGGATGTCTCCGGCGAGATCACGCATCACATCCACAAATTCCAGTTCTCCCAGCCATTTGTCGACATATGCGCGCTCTTCGGGGAGAAATCCGGCATGCGTTTCGTTGGCTTTGGCGTTTTTGATGTCGAGCGGCGTGTGCGCGATATTGAAATCACCGCACAGCACCGCTTGTTTCCCACCATGTGCAGCTTCATCGCGCAATTGCTCCATACGTACCAGCATGGTGTCGAGGAAACGGTATTTCTGCTTCATTTTTTCCGGATCATCGGTATTTCCCGCATGCACATACACGCAAACCACGGTAACGACATAGCCTTGCGGAGTTTGCACGTCCGCTTCGATCCAGCGTCCAGAATCAACATCCTCATCAAGTCCCGGCAAGCCATACCGCCGTTCGGCAACAGGCAATGCCGACAGTAGACCGACACCGGCACGCCCTTTGATGCGGCAGATCTCGTTCATGCGATGCAATTCACTTTGATCAGCGATACGGCCTGCAGTCGAATATTCAAAACCGAATTCGTCAAAGATGGGATCGATTTCGTTTTGCGGAGCACGTACTTCCTGCATGCACCATACGTCGGGAGTGTTGCGACCCGCCCATTCCTCGATGCCTTTGCGTTTCGCCGCGCGGATTCCATTCACATTAGAGGTTGTGATAGTGATCGTCATAGCGTCCTAGAGTAGCCGGAATACAAGAAAAGCCTCCGGCAATGCCGAAGGCTTTATTTTGAGACATATCGGTCGGATCAGTCAAGACCGAGCTGCAGCTTGCCGCCGGGGATGGCGTCAAGCAGATCACGAGTGTACTGCTTCTGCGGATGCTCGAAGACCTCGTCAGTGGTGGCGTGCTCCACAAGTTTGCCGTGCTGCATCACTACGACCTCATCGGCAATCTGGCGCACAACCGCCAAATCGTGGGTGATGAACAGGTAGCTCAGTCCCTTTTCCGTCTGCAGGTCATTGAGCAATCGCAACACCTGGTCCTGTACCAGCACGTCCAAAGCGGATACGGCCTCGTCGCAGACGATCACGTCCGGATCGAGAGCCATGGCTCGTGCGATGGCGATGCGCTGTCGCTGACCACCGGAAAGCTCGTTCGGGTAGCGGAAACGCACAGACCCCGGCAGTTCCACCATATCGAGCAACTCACGCACACGGGCAGCACGACTTTTCTTGTCTCCAATGCCGTGGATGCGCAGTGGTTCTTCGATGGAACGGTAAATGGAGTACATCGGGTCAAGCGAACCATACGGATTCTGGAACACCGGCTGCACGTGACGGCGGAAGTCAAGCAATTCCTTGCCTTGGAAGCCGGAAATGTCCTTGCCTTCATAGGTGACGGTGCCTGAGGTCGGTTCAAGCAGCTTCAGCACCATGTTGGCCACCGTGGACTTGCCGGAACCGGATTCGCCCACAATCGCCAGCGTGGTACCCTTTTTGACGGAGAAGCTCACATCGTCAACGGCCTTGAACATCTCCTTCTTGCGCGGCAGCTTGAACTCGCGCGTCAGATGATTCACCGTGATGATGGATTCGCCGGTCTTCAGAGAATCCTCATTCACCTTGTGTTCCATCACACGGCTGGCATCGCCACCATGCTCCTTGACGGAGATGATGCGCTGCGAGGCCAACGACGGCGCTGCCGACACCAGTCGTTTGGTGTACGGATGCTGCGGATGCTGCAGTACTTCCAGAGATGGGCCGGACTCAACGACCTGTCCCTTGTACATGACCACGATGTGCTGCGCACGCTCAGCCGCCAAGCCCAAGTCATGGGTGATGAACAGCACTGCGGTTCCCAACGAATCGGTGAGCATCTGCAGGTGATCAAGGATCTTCTTCTGCACGGTCACATCAAGCGCGGAGGTCGGCTCGTCGGCGATCAGCAGTTCCGGACGGCATGCCAAGCCGATGGCGATGAGCGCACGCTGGCGCATACCACCGGAAAACTCGTGCGGATACTGGCGTGCACGAGTGGCGGCATCCGGCAGACCTGCCTCAGAAAGAAGACCTGCGATGCGGTCGTCCATGGTAGAGCCGATTACATACTTCTTGGCGATGTACCAAGCGTCATCCTCGGCCACGCCGGCCTTGATCAGGTCGTCGGCCACGCGCCAACGCGTTTCAGATCCCGGGACCCACTCCGACTCGAAGTATGCCACGGTCTTGTCGAAGTCGTCGCCGGTCTTGCCGATCTTGGACAGCGCTTCCTTCGCCGCGGACAACAGCTCCGGAAGATCCTTGGAGCCAAGGAAAGTCTCATCGTCGTTGTTTTTAAGCTCGACATCAGCATCGGCGAGAGCCTTCGACAGCGAGGAACGCTTCTCATGGGCGATATCCATATTGTTGGCGACCAGCGCCTCCTTCACCTGGGTGCCGATACGCCACACCGGATTCAGGTTGCTCATCGGATCCTGCGGGACAAGACCCATCTTGTTGCCGCGCAACTTGTCGAAATCCCTCCGCTTGTAACCGGAGATTTCCTCGCCATCAAGCTTGATGGATCCTCCGACCACATGGCCTGTGCCTGGAAGCAGACCAAGCACTGCCATAGCGGACGTGGACTTGCCGGAGCCGGACTCACCAACGATAGCCACCCACTGACCCGGGTATACGCTGAAAGAGGAGTTGCGCACCGCATGTATCGGCCGGCCATCATCAGTGGTGAAGTCGACCTGGAGGTTCTTGACTTCCAGCAGCGGACCGTTGGCGCGTTGCATGGCCTCGAGCTTGTTTTCGGTATTCATTTCAGTCATCGAATATCCCTCACTTACACTCACGCACGGCTCTTCGGATCAAGCGCATCCTTCACAGCGTCGCCCATCATGATGAAGGCAAGCACAGTGATGGCAAGCGCCGCGGACGGGTAGAACAGCACCATCGGATCTGTACGCAGAATGGACTGCGCGTTGGAGATGTCGCCACCCCAGCTGACGGTAGTGGTCGGCAGACCCAGACCAAGGAAGCTCAACGTTGCTTCCAACACGATGTAGGTAGCCAGAGACGTTGTGCCCACCACAATGATCGGTGCCAAGGAATTCGGCAGAATGTGGCGGAACAGGTTACGCCATGGCGTTGAGCCAAGTGCGGTGGAAGCCGTATTGAACTCCAGATTCTTGGCTTCCATAACAGCGCCTCGCGCAATTCGCGCAACAGATGTCCAGCCGAACAACGTCATGACCAGAATAATCTTCCAAATGGAACCGTTGGTCTTGAACATCTGCAGCACCACGATGGCACCAAGCAAAATCGGCAAAGCCAGGAAAATATCGGTCAAACGGCTGAGAATGCCGTCAACCCAGCCTCCGAAGAAGCCGCTCAATGCACCGATCAGCGTGCCCAACAGCACCACCAGCACCGTAGCGAACACGCCGACGCTCAGCGAGGTACGAGTACCATACACCACGCGAGAGTACACGTCGCATCCTTGCAGATCGAATCCGAAAGGATGTCCCTTCGAAGCCGATTCCAAGGAGTTCTCAAGCGTGCAGTAATTCGGATTCTGCTTGGTCATCACTCCTGGGAACAGCGCCACGAAGATAATGAACACAATAAGCACAGCGGAGATGATGAACATCGGGTTCTTGCGCAGGGTACGCCATGCGTCAGCCCAAAGGCTTGAAGCCGGTACGGACTCGTCGACCGAGTCAACGTCCTTAAGCGGCGTCTCCTCAAGAGGAGCAACATATCGTTCCTGTCCCGGAAGTGCGTGGGAAAGATTCGTTTCGTTCATATCAGTCATTGTTCAATCCTCCCAACTCACGCGTAGCGGATTCGCGGATCAAGCGCCGCATAGAGCATATCGACCAGCAGGTTGCACACTGCGAAAATCAACATAAGCAGAGTCACAATGGACACCACCAGGTTGCCTTCGCCCTTGAGGATGCTTTGATAAGTCAGGTAACCAATGCCGTGCACATTGAAGATGGTTTCGGAAATCATGGCACCGCCCATCAGTGCGCCAAGATCCTGACCAAGGTAAGTGACGACAGGAATCATGGAGTTACGCAAAACGTGACGATTCATGACCGACCTATTGCTCATGCCTTTGGCGCGTGCGGTGCGCACATAGTCAAGCGCGATATTGGAGGAAATCTCCGAACGACTCAATCTGATGATATATGCCATAGACACAGATCCAAGCACTATTGCCGGCATCAGTAGATCGATGAATCCTGGATTGGCGCCGGCCGTAACTGGAAGCAGACGCAACTTCACGCCTAGGAAATACTGGGCAAGGAAGCCCGTGACAAAGGTCGGGACGGAGATGAGCAGCAGAGAGATGATCAGGATCACGGTATCGCACCACTTGCCCTTGTTCAGACCGGAAATCGCGCCGAAAATCACGCCGAATACGGCTTCGAACACGAAAGCCATCAGTGCGAGCTTGATAGTGACCGGGAATGCACGTCCGATCTGGTCGATGACCAGCTGGCCGGAGAAGGTCTTGCCAAAATCAAGAGTCAGCGCATTTTTCAGGAACAGCAAATACTGTACGATGAACGGTTTATCCAGATTGTATTCGGCACGAATCTGCGCAGCGACGGCCTCATTGACCGGCTTATCGCCAAACATCGCCTTAACCGGGTCGCCCGGCAATGCGAACACCAGGGCGTACACCAAAAGCGTCGTGCCGAGAACCACAGGGATCATCTGCAGAATGCGTCGCAGAAGATATCTGCCCATTGGTTTCTCCTTTTATTGCTTATTCATTGTCAACCTTTTCAGATTATTACTCATAATCATCGGGGAAGGTTAACGATTTACCCCGCAAGTTTTGTGGCAACACACAACAAACTGCTTTATATTGCAGTTTCATGGGAATCAGCTGGGAAAAATGCATTGGTTGCCGGCATCTATCCCTGACGCCTCTTGGCCACACTGATCTCACCCTAAAAAACGGTGCGTATTACATGGAAAGGAAGGAACGGATATGATCCGTCCCTTCCTTCAATTGGCTCAGCGAGATTCACTCACGAAGATCGGCTCACTTGCCGGACTTGGTCATGTTCTCGTAGACCGGCAGGTTCTGCCAGTTCATTTCGAAACCGGAAACGCCGGTAGCAGCCACACCGTAGGCGTTGGCGTAGTACAGCGGAACGGCCGGGAGATCGTTCAACAGAATCTCCTGAGCCTGCTGGTACAGCTTGTTGGCCTCGTCGGTGGTCTGAGCGGCAGCGGCCTTGGAGCACAGATCGTCGAACGCCGAACTCTTGTAATCGCCATCGTTGGAACCATTGCCATCAGCAGCGGAGGAAGCGAAGTTGGCCACCAGATAGTTTTCGGCGGACGGATAATCCGGCTGCCAGCCGCTACGGAACGCGCCCTGCACCTTGCGATCGGACACGGCGGTACGGTAATCGTTGAAGGTCGGGTACGGGTTGGTGGCAGCCACTTCGGAACCAAGCGTGTTGTTGATGGAGTTCACCACAGCGGTGTAGGTGGTCTCGTGGCCACCGTCAGCGTTGTAGGCGAAGGTAAGCTTGTCGTCGGAAGTCCACGGGCTGATGGCGTTGGCCTTCTCCCAGAGTTCCTTGGCCTTCTTCTCGTTGTACTTCAGATTCTCGCTACCCTTGAGAGAGTCGGAATAGCCCGGGGTCAGAGGAGAGGTGAAGTCGACGGCCGGAGTACCGGTGCCGTTGAGCACCTTGTCGCAGATGTTCTCGCGGTTGATGGCCATGGAGATGGCCTGACGACGCAGGGTGCCTTCCTCGGTACCAGCCTCGAAGTGCTTCAGGCTGGACGGAATGGTGAACTGCTGGATGACGGAACCGGCCTTGTTGTAGGCCTGTACGGTCTCATCGGTTTCGAAGGTCTTGGTGGCGGAGGCCGGCACGGACTCCATCACGTCGAGGGCACCGGACTGGATGTCGGCGTAGGCGGCGTCATCCTTGGTGTAAACCTTGAAGGTCACGCCGTCGTTCTTCGGGGTGCGGTTGCCCTTGTAGTCAGGGTTCTTCACGAGCACGATCTCGTTGTCGTGATCCCAGGACTGGAACTTGTACGGACCATTGCCGACCGGAGCCTCACCGAAGGCATCCGTGTCCTTGTAGAAGGATTCCGGCAGCGGAGCGAATGCGGAATAGCCCACCTTGATGGCGAACACGGAATCGGACTGGTTCAGGTCGACGGTGAACTCGTGATCGTTGACGATCTTCAGACCTTCAAGCTGCTCGTCACCCTTGAGGTTGTCGGTGTTCTGCAGTGCGTCATAGCCCTTGATGGTGGAGAAGAAGGAGGAGCCGACCATGCCATTCTTGGCGTTGGCCACGTAGCTCCAAGCCTTGGTGAAGGACTCGGCGGTCACATCGGTGCCGTCAGTGAACTTCCAACCATCCTTGAGCTTGATGTCGTACTGGGTGGCGTCATCGTTAGCCTCAATGGACTCAGCCACTTCGTTGGAAGCATTGCCCTGGGCGTCGAAGGAAATCAGGCGGGAGAACAGCAGATCAACCGGTTTGCCACCACCGGTCTCGTTAGTGTTGCCCGGAATGAGCGGGTGCTGCGGTTCGGAATTGTATGCGGTGATGATGTTGGCACCTTCAGCGGCGGTATCGCTGCCGTTGGAAGAGCCACAGCCGCTCAGCAGCATACCAAAAGCGCATGCCGCGGCAGCGAAAGCCAATGCTTTCTTCTTCATATAATCATTCTCCTATTCGATATCACATCGGGATTGTCCTCCCGCAAATGGAAACGAGCCGACCTACTCACCGACGCATCTCTATTTGGCGATAGTGCACTATTCTTGCTCAATTGACGGACAACCTTCCCGTGAAACCAAAAAACGCATACCGTTCCTTAACGATATGACGGCGGAAAACATACGTTTTCCACCGTCATATCGAACAATGTATCCGAGGAATAAGTCAGCTCTTCGAAATCTCGTTATACATCGGAACATTCTGCCAGTTCATGACGAAGTTCTTCACGCCGGATGCTGCAACGCCATTGGCATTGGAGTAATACAGCGGAACGGCCGGGAGGTCGTTCAACAGAATCTCCTGAGCCTGCTGGTACAGCTTGTTGGCCTCGTCGGTGGTCTGAGCGGCAGCGGCCTTGGAGCACAGATCGTCGAACGCCGAATTCTTGTAATCGCCATCGTTGGAACCATTGCCATCGGCAGCGGAGGAGGAATACAGCTGGTACAGGTAGTTTTCAGGAGAAGGATAATCCGGCTGCCAGCCGGTACGGAACGCGCCGGTCATCTTACGGTCGGTAACGTCGTTTCGGAATTCCTGGAAGGTCGGCACCGGGTTGGTGGTCACGTCGATACCAAGCGTGTTCTTCACGGAATTCACCACGGCTTCAAAAATCGGCTTGGCCCCGCCGTCTGCGTTATAGGAGAACGTAAGCTTGTCGTCGGAAGTCCACGGGCTGATGGCGTTGGCCTTCTCCCAGAGTTCCTTGGCCTTCTTTTTGTTGTACTTCAGATTCTCGTTGCCCTTGAGCGAATCGGAGTAGCCCGGAGTCTTCGGAGACGTGAATTCGACTGCCGGAGTTCCCAAACCATTCAGCACCTTGTCACAGATGGCCTGACGGTCGATGGACATGGACAATGCCTGTCGACGCAACTGGCCTTCTTCAGTGGATGTCTTCCAATGTTCAAGATCCGACGGAATGGTGAACGTCTGAATCACGGAACCGGCCTTGTTGTATGGCACCACGGAGGAATCGGATTCGAAGGTCTTGCTGTCGGCGGACGGCACGGTATCCATCACATCAAGGTTGCCGGCCTGAACATCGGCATAGGCCGCGTTGGCGTCCGTGTAGATCTTGAACGTCACACCGTCGTTATTCACCTTGCGATTGCCCTTGTAGTCGGGATTCTTGACCAGCTTGATTTCCTTGTCATGATCCCAGGAACTGAACTTGTACGGGCCATCGGAAACCGGCGACTCTCCGAAGGCCTTCGGATCCTTGTAGAAGGATTCTGGCAGCGGATAGAATCCCGAGTAACCCAGCTTGATGGAGAACGCGGAATCCGGCTGGCTCAGGTCGACGGTGAACTCGTGATCGTTGACGATCTTCAGACCTTCAAGCTGCTCGTCACCCTTGAGGTTGTCGGTGTTCTGCAGCGCGTCATAGCCCTTGATGCTGGAGAAGAAGGAGGAGCACAGCTGCGCGTTCTTCGCATTGGCCGTATAGCTCCAAGCCTTGGTGAAGGACTCGGCGGTCACATCGGTGCCGTCAGTGAACTTCCAACCATCCTTGAGCTTGATGTCGTACTGGGTGGCGTCATCATTGGCAGTAATGGAGTCGGCCACTTCATTCTTGGCCTTGCCATCCTTATCGAAAGACACCAATCCGGCGAACATCAGATCGATAGGACGACCACCGCCGGTTTCATTGGTGTTGCCCGGAATCAAGCTATTCTGCGGTTCGGAGTCAAATGCCGTAATGACATTCGACCCTTTAGCCGCGTCCCCAGATGTGGAAGATCCACAGCCGCCCAGCGCCATGCCAAGCACACAGGCCGCCGCCGCAACGGCAAACACCTTGCTTTTCCTCACATTCATTATGTTTCCCTTCATTATTTTGATTACCGGTCGGTATCGTTTCCCCGTACCAGCTCCACCTAGTAAATACACCCTAAATCAAGAAGAAACACCAATTTCTGTTACAGGAATGTAACGAAATATCCATGGACCGCGTCTACGCACGGGGAAAAGCCTGACCGTATCGGGTTTTCAGCTGTTCAATGGAGACATGCGTGTACCGTTGCGTGGTCTTCAGCGAGGAATGTCCCAAGAGCTCCTGCACCTCACGCAAATCCGCTCCCCCGTCAAGCATATGCGTGGCGGCACTGTGCCGCAGAGCATGAGGGCTAATGTCGGGAACGCCGGCATCACGCGCGCATGCGTGCACCACACGACGTACCATCCGCTGATCAATGCGTTTGCCTTGCATTCCAAGAAACAGCGCTGCCGCGGACTGCTCCCCCACCAACAGGGGACGCCCATCATCCAGCCAACGACATATCGCTTTTTGCGCCGGAGCACCAAATGGCATGACTCGTTGTTTGTTACCTTTGCCGGTCACTTTGACCGTTCGATTGGAAAAGACCACATCCGGCACATCGAGTCCCACCAGTTCAGCCACACGCATGCCCGTCGCATACAGCAGTTCCAGCATTGCTGCGTCACGCAGCTCAATGGCCTGCTGCTTCATGGTCCGCTCCTTCGAATGAGACGTTTCACCCTCCTCATCCACGCGTTCCATCAGTTGTTCGGCCTGTGATTCGCTGAGCACCTCCGGCAACGTATCGGGTATCTTCGGGGTCATGAGCACACAAGCCGGATCCGACATCGTCACGCCATGCTCATGCGTCCACGCGAAAAAACCACGTACCGCCACGGTTTTTCGGGCCATGCTGCTTCTCGCATGGTTTTTCGATGATTCTGCCATCCACATGCGAAGATCTTCGATGGTCACCTCGTTAAGATCCCTGCATCCAAGCCGTTCCAAGGCAAGCAGACATTCTTCGACATCACCTCGGTATGCCTTCCGCGTGTTTTCACTCAATCCACGGTTAGCTTTCAGATATGTATCGAATGCCTCTACACTCTCATCGAACAGCATGCCGATCAGCCTTTCCCGAGCTCAACAGCAAGCCCGAATCCATGAATTTCTCTCCATTATGTGTCCATTCTCCGATAGAAACCGCAATCCCGACACAACTTGAAAGGAGACCAACTATGCTATCCAGTAGCGTTCGCTTAGCGAATCCGTCGATAATCGTCTATTCGAAGGGGAGATTATGCCGATTCCAAACGAAATTCCAGCAGGCGCGCGCATTGTGGTGCGCACATGCGAAGGTGTTGATCCAAAGGACCAGCGCATGAAATTCCGCGATTATGTCGGTCACGTGCGTTCTTGGGACGGGCAGACACTGGAAATGACGCGCGATGCGGCAGCCAACGGTTCGCGTCCGGAGCAACGTGTCAGCATTCCCGCCGACACCGTCGTCACCATCAAACCGGTTCCGGAACGTTCCATGACCAGGCCGCGCCCATAGCGCGTCATACTGAGGAACGCACCTGTGCCATGGCTTGACGGTAGCCGTTGAATCGCACAATATGCTCTCCCCTGCGTGCCGAATCCAGCAGCATCTTCTGCCAACCGGTCTCAGGGATTGACAGTTCGGCCGTTTCGCAACGTTCTGCGAAATCAGGTTCTTTGGCGAGAGCCTTGTATTCACGGAATGGCTGTCCCTGTACGAAGAAACGCGCCATTTCCTTATCATCGCCCGCAGTAGGCGCGCCCTGCTGCGCGGTCATGCCATGCAACACATTGGCCATAAGCGTCAAGCGATTGGCCATGTTACGCAATAATGCTTCAACGTTGGCCGCGTCCTCTTCCACCATTGCACGGGTACGGTTCGGATCGGTCAGCGCAACACGGGTCATATCTCGCCACGAGCCGGCGGCGAGCGCTGCCGCGATGTTTCGATCGGGATTGGCCACCAGCTCGTTGATCATGGCCGTGGAAATGACGTGTGGCATGTGAGAGATCAGTGCCGCGCAACGATCGTGGGTCACATCGTCGAGTACGATGAGACGATTCGCGCAATGGTCGACGATCATTGTCGCAACGGCGCGGAAACGCTGGTATTCAGTGTTTCCATCCACGGTAATGGCCCAAAGGGCACCGTCGTAAAGCGTTGGATCCGACGATTCCCAACCGGAAAGTTCATTGCCGGCCATGGGGTGCGCCCCCACATAGCAGTGTTCCAGACCTGCGGCCCTGACCTGCTCCCTGACCATTCCCTTGACGCTGCCTACATCGGTGAGCGTGGTGACGCTTGGATCGATCAGCGGTTTGAGTGCACCCAGAATTTCCGGCATGGCTTTAAGCGGATTGCATAGCACAAGCACGTCAGGTTTTGCATCAGTAAGCACAGCCAGCGTGGGCACGCATCGTATGCCGTCCGCCTCCGCGGTTTCATATGGCCGATCGTTATGGTTCCATGCGACGACCTCGCAGCCCGCATTGACGAGCCTGCGCGCCAGGGACCCCCCAATAAGTCCGAGACCCACGATTGCGATACGTTGCTTCACCACATCAGCTCCTTTTTGGCCGTTTCACTGTCCTGCCAATCGTTTGGCAGATGCTGTTCGTCAAGACGTACGCCTCCCTGGGGCAGCATCCATGAGGTGACTGGAGGATTAGGGCGTTCTCTACGCGGATATACGGCCAGAGTTTTGGCCCAGTCACCATGTTCTGCGATTTCGACCAGAGCATCGTGGAAACGTTGCTCCCACGGTGCCGCATCGAACGTCGCAATAAAACTGTAGGTGCCTGTGCGTCCTTTGATTGGCCGTGAGATGAAGCTTGTCATGTTGAGTCCCGCGTCGCGGAATACGTCCAGCAGGTTCGCAAGTACGCCGGGGCCGGTGACGAGCGGGATAAGCGTCAACACGGATTCGTATTCCATACCGGCTTGGGAACGTGGCTGTTCCAACAGTTTCTCTGCTTCCCCGCGCGGGGCGAGCACAAGGAAATCAGTTTGCGCGCCTTGATAATCCTGCACGGCAGTGTCGATGCGTGTGACGTTGTAGAGTTCACCGCAGACCCTTGGCCCAAAGGCTATTTCGTTCGCTTTAATGTCTCGACATGCGGCGGCGTTGGATGGTGCTGGAACCGGCTGCAAACGGTGTTCCGCGATAAAACGTTTGCATTGCGCAAGTCCGTGCGAATGCGCGGTGGCCACGGTGGCATTTTTCGGATCGGATCCCGAACGCACGTACGCGTCAAAAGTAACATCGACGCCCACACGCGCGAATCCGGCCAGGTCTTTGGCGTCGATCAGCGCGTCCAAGTTCGGTACCACGAAGCCTTCGACATTGTTTTCCCATGCCACGACGCCCCAGCCCTCACCCTGCTGCACGGCTTCAAGAATCTGCGGCACATCGTCCAAAGCCACCAATTCGAACCCTTCAGGTTCGAGATGGGCCAGCTCCTGCGATGCATTGACCGCAGCCTGATGGGTGAAGGTGCCTTGCGGCCCCAGATAGAACAGCTTTCGTGCGCTCATTCAACCCCATTTCTTGTCTTGGTGTTTCCATGCACCTTATCTCATTGACATGGAATCAGCCGCCAATCATTTCACTGGTTGGGCGATGCCAGACGTTTCGGGCCCTCTCGTTTGGGTGTCGGCAACAAACGTATCATCATGCGTCTTCTTGCGCGGAGGCGTGACGAACCAACATTTCGGTAATACCAGCATCACGATCGGAATGAGCACGACTCCGTATAGCCAAAAATATCCCGCTTGTACACTGAAGAACGGCATGGGATCGTCTCCGCCGAATCCAACGGGAATCATGGCATCTCCGCCAGGGCCATACCCAGCCATCACTGTCCAGACCACCAGAGAAGAGCTAATCAGATGCAACGCGAGGCCTGAAACGCCGTCACGCGATCGAGCGGACCATGTTGAGATGATCACCATGAGATAGGCGATCAGCAATCCGTAGGGAACGTTCACGGACGCCCCCATACGGTGAGCCATGGTTCCCACCATGCCAACTACGATTCCAGAAGCAAGATCGATCAGGAATCGTCCCCACATCGGCAGGCGATACGACCATGGCATCAATCGCGCATCAGCCACCATCCGTTGATTGGATTCATCCGTATCATGCGATTGCTTCATCTGTTGCGTCATATCTCCACTATCTCTCGCTAACCTGAAAAGAAAAAGAGACACGTGAGAACACGTATCTCTTTTCGTAAAAGCAACGCGAAAATCACTTGTTATTTTGAGCGTTGTCCTGCTGAGCCGTCAAACGGAGAGCCCAGTGGGCTCACCGTAGGCGAAGTGAGCAAGCACACTACCGTGCTTGCGAAGCCGACAGAACAACGCGAAAATCACTTGTTATTTTGAGCGTTGTTCTGTCGGCGCTGCTTTGCGCGCCACTTATACCAGTCCTCACGGCTGAGAATGATCTTGCGCACGCGGATGGATTCCGGGGTGACTTCCACGCACTCGTCCTCGTTGGCGAAGTCCAAAGACTCCTCGAGGCTCATCTTGATCGGCGGAGTCAGAGTTTCAAGCACATCCGCGGTAGAGGAACGCATATTGGTCATATGCTTGGCCAATGTGATGTTCACATCAAGCTCGTCCGGCTTATTGTTCACGCCGACGACCTGACCCTCGTACACCGGAGACTGCGGCTCAACAAAGAAGTTGCCGCGCGCCTGCAGACGCTGCATAGCGTACGGGGTTGCGATACCCTTACGATCGCAGACCATGGAGCCGTTCTGGCGCGTCACAATCTGACCGGCCCACGGAGCGTAGCCGGCGGAGATGGAGGATGCGATGCCGGTGCCGCGGGTGGCGGACAGCAGCGCGGTACGGAAGCCAATCAGGCCACGGGACGGCACGGTGAACTGCAGACGGACCCAACCGGTGCCGTGGTTGGTCATGTTCTCCATACGGCCCTTACGGTCGGCAAGCAGCTGAGTGACGGTGCCCATGTACTCTTCCGGAACGTCGATGGTGGTGTTTTCCATCGGCTCGTTGATCACGCCGTCGATGGTCTTGGTGACCACCTGCGGACGGCCGACGGTCAACTCATAGCCTTCGCGACGCATCTGCTCAGCAAGCACGGCCAGCGCGAGTTCACCACGGCCCTGAACCTCCCAAGCATCCGGACGCTCGGTCGGCAGCACCTTGATGGACACGTTGCCGATGAGCTCGCGGTCGAGGCGATCCTTGATCATGCGGGCGGTAAGCTTGTGGTCTTTGCCTTCAGTGCCTGCAAGCGGGGAATCGTTGATACCGAAGGTCATGGAGATGGCCGGGTCATCAACGTGAATTAGCGGCAGCGGACGCGGATCAGACGGGTCGACGATGGTCTCGCCGATCATGATGTCGTTCACACCTGCGACTGCGACGATGTCGCCAGGGCCTGCGGAATCGACCGGAGTACGCTCAAGGCCCTGCGTACGCAACAGTTCGGAAACACGGAAGTTTTCAATGGAACCGTCCACACGGGACAGCCCGTAGGTCTTACCCTTCTCAAGGGTGCCATTGTAGATGCGCACCAAGCCGAGTCGTCCAAGGAAGTCGGAGGAATCGATGTTGGCGACGTGTGCCTGAAGAGGCGCACCTTCCTCATATTCCGGAGCCGGAATGTTCTTGATGATGGCCTCGAACAACGGTTCGAGATCTTCATTGTCTGGCAGACCGCCATTTTCCGGCTGGTTTTCAGAAGCATAGCCAGCCTTTGCCGCACAGTAAATGACCGGAAGGTCGAACAGTGCGTCTTCATCGAGGTCGATGCCTTCCTCGATAACATCCTGGGCCAAGCCGAGCAACAGGTCGGAGGATTCACCCACGACTTCTTCAATACGGGCGTCCGGACGATCGGTCTTATTCACGCACAGGATAACCGGCAGTTTGGCTTCCAGAGCCTTGCGCAGCACGAAGCGGGTCTGCGGCAGCGGGCCTTCGGAAGCGTCGACAAGGAGCACAACGCCGTCCACCATGGAGATACCGCGCTCGACCTCACCACCGAAATCGGCGTGGCCAGGGGTGTCGATGATGTTCAGGGTGATGCCTTCCGGATGCCCGTACTTGGCTGCCAGCGGACCGGTGTACTGCACAGCGGTGTTCTTGGCGAGAATGGTAATGCCCTTCTCACGCTCCAGATCATTGGAATCCATCACACGATCCGGAACTTCCTCACGCTCGTTGAACACGTGGGACTGTGCCAGCATGGCATTTACCAGCGTGGTCTTGCCATGATCGACGTGTGCCACAATCGCTACATTTCGAATATCGCCGCGAACCGCCATCGAAACCTCTCTTAGTATTACTGTTCTTGTTGCGTAATGTTCGGTACGTGATTGATTATCTGCACTTACACATAAACCGAGCCAATACTAGCGAGGTAATGCGACAGCGTCCGTGTGGGTGAGTAAACGGCAGGATTCCTCAATGGCCGCAGCAACGCGGTTGATCTGTTCGGACGTAAGCGGCGTGCGGAAGGTCATACGCAACGCCGATTTCGCAACCGGCGCGGTGAATCCCATGGCCAACAGCGTTGCGGGCGCCTCATGGCGGCCAAGCGCGCACGCCGAACCGGATGAGCAGGCGATGCCACGCGCATCCAGATCGACCAGCAGAGCCTCGCCCGACAGGCCGGGGAACACGAACGACGCGTGACCGGGAAGCCTGCGTTTCGGGTCACCGGTCACCTGCGCCCTCGGTTCGACGCGCAGCACGGCATCCATCAGCCTGTCGCGCGATTCGGTCAACGCCTGATATTGCCCGGCCATGCGCGTGTTCGATTCATGCAACGCGATGGCGAGCGCCACGGCACCGGCCACGTTTTGCGTGCCGGATCGCAATCCCCGCTCCTGCCCGCCGCCGGACAGCACCGGTTCGGCCGGCGTGCGACCGCGCAGCAGCAAGGCGCCGAGCCCTTTCGGGGTGCCGAACTTATGCCCGGATACGCTCAGCGCGTCCACATCCCAGTCGCGCATACGAATCGGGATCTGTCCGGCCGCCTGCACTGCGTCGACATGTATGGGTACGCCGTGGGCGTGCGCGATGTGCGCGATCTCATCGACGGGTTCGATGGTGCCGACCTCGTTGTTGGCGAGCATGACGGACACCAGCAGCGTACGGTTGGTCAGGGCAAGCGTACTTCCACTCCCCTGCCCGGCCATTTCGTGTTCGCCGTTGTCGATGCCGGTCATATCGCCTTGCGCGAGTTCACGCTCCAACGCCGCCATATCGATATGGGCCTGTTCGTCGACGGGGACGCGTACGACTGCCACGCCGAACCAGCGTTCCATCCAAGCTACCGACTGCAGTACGGCAGGATGTTCAATCGCGGAGACGATGATACGCGGTTTCACCGATTCGCCGTACTTGTCGCGCAACATGCGCATCCGGGCCATGCCGATGCCTTTGACGGCGAGATTGTCGGATTCAGTGCCACCCGAAGTGAAGATCACATCATCCGGACGTGCCCCCAAATCGGCGGCCAGCGAGGCGCGGGCCGCGTCGAGCGCACGCGCCGCGGTTTTGCCCGGCTGATGCACGCTCAGCGGATTCGCGTATGCCTCGGTGAGGAACGGCATCATCGCTTCAATTACATCGCGTGACACCGGTTCGGTGGACGCCGCGTCCAAATACAGTTCGTCCCCTGCTCCGTTCCCGCTCATCGCACCCAATCCAATCCCAAGTCGATGCTGCGCACGCTGTGCGTCAACGCGCCCACGGAGATCACGTCCACGCCCGTGGACGCCACTTCGGGTACGCGTTCCACCGTCATGGTGCCGCTGGCTTCCACAATCGCACGGCCATCGATCATATCCACGCCGGCGCGCGTATCCTCCAGCGTGAAATTGTCGAGCATGATGGTGTCTGCGCCGCCGTCGAGCGCCGCCGGAATCTGTTCGAGCCGGTCGACTTCCACCTCGATATGCGTGGTATGCCCCACCTGTTCGCGGATATGCCTGATCGCGCCGGCCATGTCGATGCCTTGTTCGGCAAGCGCGGCCAAGTGGTTGTCCTTGACCATCACCGCGTCGGACAGCCCGTACCTGTGGTTGTGCCCACCGCCGCAGACGACCGCGTATTTCTCGAACGGACGCAGTCCGGGCGTGGTTTTGCGCGTGTCGACGATGCGCGTGGCGTCGTAGGTGCGCGGGACGCGATACCCGGGCAGGGTTCTCGCCTGATCGGCCGCGGCCACGAACGTGTCGGTCATGGTGGCGATGCCGCACATGCGCTGGGTGAAGTTCAATGCCACGCGTTCCGCGGTGAGCAGGTCACGCACCGGGCCGCTCACGGTGGCGAGCATCCGCCCCGGTTCGAAACGCTCACCATCGGCGATTGCCGGCGTGACCACGATTTCGGGATTCTGCATCTTGAATGCCGCGGCAAACACGTCGATGCCGCTCATCACGCCACGCTCGCGGGCGACGAGATGCACCTCTCCCCATGCCTGCAGCGGAATCGTAGTGGCGCAGGTGATGTCGCCGTTGGGCGCATCCTCTTCAAGAGCGGCCTCCACGGCCTTGCGGATGACCTGACGGGTCAGCATGACGTTCCTTTCAGACGGTAGGCGATGGAATGCGCGATGGTCGGATTGACCGTCGCATAGTCGGTGCGGGTGTGCGCGCCACGCGATTCGCAACGGTTCAGCGCGGCGACGGCCTCGACGTATCCGACGGTGAGCAGATTACGGTTCTCCAGCACGGCGATGCAATCGGCATACGAACCAGCACCTGACATGCCGGGTACCGCGGCGTTCGCTCCGGCGAGCGCGTCGGCAAGATCCGTCACCGCAGCGGCAAGCCCGTCATGGTCGCGCAGCACACCGACATGCTTCCACATCTCGTCCTCGATGTGCTTGCGGTCCCATACGCCCGTGTTCGCGTTGCCATCATCATGGCTGGGCATGTCCAGCACCATCGGCTCTTGGGCGACCGGCAGGCTTGCAATCGCACTGTTGCTAAGAGTTTGCGGCTGCCATACGGCATCGTCCGTATCACGCACCGCGGCGAGTCCCGCGCGGTATCCGTAAACGAGTCCTTCAAGCAGTGAGTTGGAGGCGAGACGGTTCGCACCTTGCACGCCGGTTCGCGCACATTCGCCCGCGGCATACAGGCCGGGGATGCTGGACCGTCCGAACAGGTCGGTGCGGATGCCGCCCATCCAGTAATGCGCGGCTGGGGCGACCGGAATCGGCTCCTTGCTCCAGTCGAAGCCGAGGGAGCGCGTGTATGCGTCGATGGTCGGGAACCGGTGACGTAGGAACGCCGCCAAATCAGGGTTCTCTTTGGCCATGGGTGAAACGTCAAGCATGACCGGCTTGCCGCCCTGCGCCTGCATGGTGCGGAAGTTGGCACGTGCCACCACGTCGCGCGGTGCGAGTTCGGCCTTGTGGTCCACGTCGGTCATGAACCGGTGCCCATGCTCGTCGAGCAGTATCGCGCCTTCTCCTCGGACGGCTTCGGAGACGAGGAAGTGTTCGCCAATGGCCATGGCCGTGGGGTGGAACTGATAGAACTCAAGATCGGCGACCTGCGCTCCGGCACGCAGTGCGGCGGCCAGTCCATCGCCGGTGGCCACGGCGGGATTGGTGGTGTACGGGTAGAGTCGGCCCGCACCGCCCGTGGCGAGGATCACGCGCGTCGCGTCGATTGTGCGGGATTCGGCTTCGCCGTCCACGCCCCGCACGATGAGCCGCACGCCGGAGACATGCCCGTCGCGCACAATCAGATCGTTCAGAAACGCGTGCTCAAGCACGTGGATGCGCCGATTCTCACGAACCATGGCGCTCACATCGAGTTCGAGCACCTTGCCGGTGGCGTCCCCTCCGGCGTGCACCACGCGGGAACGGCAGTGCGCGGCTTCGAGCCCGCGCAGCACCGAACCGTCCTCGCCGCGATCCACATGCCATCCGGCGGCGATGAGTTCGCGCACGCGGCGCGCCCCCTCATCGGTGAGCACGTCCACTGCGGTGCGGTCGCATAGGCCATGCCCTGCGGCCATGGTGTCCCCGGCATGCAGCTGCGGGTTGTCGTCGCTGAAGATGGCACATGCCACGCCACCTTGGGCATGGTAGGTGTTGGACTCCACGAATTCATCCTTGCAGACGAGCAGCACGTCATCCGAGGAGTCGTTCCCGGCGATGTTCGCGTTCCCGTATGTGGTGAGGCCTTCCGCGCCTACGCGCTTGTCCCCCGCGGCCGCGAGCGCCGCGGACAGTCCGGCGATGCCGGCGCCGATCACGACGATCACGGGTGCACCTCCAGCATGCGCTGCAGGGCGATTTTGGCGTCGCGGGCTGTGGCGTCGTCCACGGTGATGCGGTTGACGATATTGCCTTGTTCGATGTTTTCCAACGCCCAGACGAGGTATGCCGGGTGGATGCGGTACATGGTGGAGCACGGGCAGACCACGGGGTCGAGGCAGAACACGGTCTTGTCGGGGTATTGCGCGGCGAGACGGTTCACGAGGTTGATTTCGGTGCCGACAGCCACGGCGGATCCGGACGGGGCGTTGGCGATTTCCTTGACGATGTAGGCGGTGGAACCGGTGCCGTCCGCCGCATCGACCACGTCCATCGCACATTCGGGGTGCACGATGACCTTCACGCCGGGGTATGCCTTGCGGGCCCGTTCGATTTGTTCGACGGTGAAACGCTGATGCACGGAGCAGAACCCCTTCCACAGGATCATCTTGGCATTGGCGTACACGGACGGGTCTTCGGCGCCGCCGGCGGGCTTGAACGGATCCCATAGTGGCATTTCTTCCAGCGGGATGCCCATGGCGCGGGCGGTGTTGCGGCCCAAATGCTGATCGGGGAAGAACAGGACGCGCTTGCCGCGGGCGAATGCCCATTCGAGTACGGCGTGCGCGTTGGATGAGGTGCATACGATGCCGCCGTTGCGTCCGCAGAACGCCTTCAGCGCGGCGGACGAGTTCATGTAGGTAACGGGCACGATCTGCTGGCGACCATCTGAACCGGGCTGGGTGCCGCAGATTTCGCCGAGCTGCTGCCAGCATTCCTCGACCTGGTCGATGTTGGCCATGTCGGCCATGGAGCAGCCGGCGGAGAGATTCGGCAGGGTCACGGTCTGTTCGGGCGTGGAGAGAATGTCGGCGGTTTCGGCCATGAAATGCACGCCGCAGAAGACGATATGGTCGGCGTCGGGACGTTCGGTGGCGTTCTTGGCGAGTTGGAAGGAGTCGCCCACGAAGTCGGCATGGCAGATGATTTCATCGCGCTGGTAGAAGTGGCCGAGGATCAGCAGTTTCTTGCCAAGGCGGGATTTGGCTGCGCGGATGCGTTCCTGCAGTTCCTCGTCGGAGGCGTTACGGTATTCCTCCGGGAGCACCTGCTGTCTGGGGGCGTTGCTCGGCAGCGGATCGAACATGGATGCGCCGGGTCCGTAGCTCGGCTTGGTGGTGTCGAAATGCCATGGATCCTGGGTGAGTCCGGCGTCGCAGGTGCTTTGTGCGCCGAGCTTGGCGATGATTTCGTCGACGGACGGCGAGGAGAGTGTTGCAGTCATGCTGCGTTCCTTTCATATGGTGTGTTCACGATGATGCCGACATGGCGCTGTGATGTGCCGATGCCGAAAGATTTCCGATGTGGCTCGCCGTGCCCTGTCACGACGGCATGAGCGCGGATAGCGCGTCGTCGGCAAGGGTTTCCGGTTTGCCGTGTTCCACCGTTGTGGGAAACGTGAATTCGGCGCGTGGCTCGCCGTCATGCCGGTACCGGTATATGGCCGCTGGGCGGCTGCGCCCCACGTGGAGTTTCCTGCCAGTATCTTCCAAATGTCCGGATGCGAGCATTTTTCTGCGGAAGTTCGCCAGGTCGATCGGCTGGCCGGTGACAGCCTCGTATACGTCGTGCAGCTGGCTGAGGGTAAATTCCTCGCCGACGAGTTTGGTGGCGATGTCGGGGTATTCGAATTTGCTGCGCGAGCGCCACAGGGCGTAGTCGATGATGCGTCGATGGTCGAAGGCGAGATCCGGCAGATCGTCGACCGGGAACCATTTGACGTTGTCCTTTTCGGCGAAATCCTTGGTTTCGGCTTCGCCGACGAGCGCCCAATACACGATGGAGACCATGGGAAGCCCACCGCTCGACCGTGAGGGGTCGCCGAACGTGTACAGCTGTTCGAGATATTTCGGATGCAGTTCGGTGGTGGATTCCAGAGCCTTGAACGCTGATTCCTCCAGGGAATGTCCTACACGCAGGTCACCGCCCGGTAACGCCCAGGAACCCATGAAGGGTTGTCTGACGCGGCGGACCAGCGGCAGCCATAGACGGCTGCTTCCGTTGGCCGCGCTGTCGCCATGCGGGCCGAGCGCGAGAATCACCACGGAGATGCCGATGCTCGGTTGCGCCAAACGCCTTTCCGAGACATTTCCGATACCCATGGCCGTTCCTTTCACGGCAGGGTATTTCCCTGCTATGAGACATAGCATAACACCATTTATAGTCAAGTCGACCATAAATGGTGTCACCATGGAATCATCGACTTCCCGCAGCCGGCCCACCGGGCATCAACACCTCTTGGCATACCCGAACAACTGGCTTTGCAGAACGAACGCACCCGCCATCACGGCAGCCGTCGCCATTGCCTGTTTACGCCGTTCCGAGGCATTTCCCATGATCCTTGCGACTTCACTCCTTCAAATTCCCGTCAATACGAATTGTTTCGAAATCACAACGTATCACTTATAGTCAATGTGACTATAAGTTGGGTGTTCCACCAATCAATCATCACAATTCAGCACACATCCAGCCAACGAAAAAGGCCCCGCAAGGGAGCCTTGAACATCTATGCGATAACGCCTTGGAAAATCAGCTCCCGGGCAACCTCACGGTATTCCTTCGCCGTCTTGTGATTCGGCGCATAGATGGTGATCGGCGCAGCAGCGACCGTTGAATCCGGCAACTTGATGGATCGCGAGATCACCGAGTGGAAGACCTTGCCTTGAAACGCCTCATAAATGCGCTGCAACACCTCATCGCAATGCAGAGTATGCGTGAACATGGTGACGAGCACTCCATACACTTCCAGACTCGGATTGATACGGGACTGCACCTTTTCTATGGATTGCATCAGCAAAGCCACGCCACGCAACGCAAAGAACTCGGCAGCCACAGGGATGATCACGCCATCCGCCGCGGTCAGCGCATTCACCGTAAGCAAGCCCAACGAAGGCTGGCAGTCAATGATGATCACGTCATATTCATCCTTGACCTGTCGCAGCACGCCAGCCAGCACCTGTTCACGTCCAACTTCGGTGACCAGCTGCACCTCGGCGGCCGATAGATCGATATTGGCCGGCATGATGTCGAGGTTCTCGAAATCGGTATGCTGAATCACGGTATGTACATCCATGCGCGGATTGAACAGCGCCGTGTACACCGTATCTTCCACGGCATTGGCGTTGATGCCCAGTCCCACCGTGGAAGCACCCTGCGGGTCGAAATCGACGATAAGCACACGACGACCGTACTGGCTCAACGCACCGGCGATATTAATGGAACTGGTGGTCTTGCCAACGCCACCTTTCTGGTTGCACATGGCGATGACCCTCGCCGGACCGTGCGTCTGCAGCGGCTCCGGAGCGGGAAACGTCTCATAATCTCGTCCAAGCAAATCCGTAGGCATACCGTTTACCTTACCAACATCCTTGTGTCAACTTTCACTGTAATCCATGCTAGTCCATTGCCGCCGTTCAAAACGGCAGCAACACCATCATCTGGCGCGGGGGTGAGACGTCAGATACGTTTCAATCAGGTTTTCGGGACTGACGTGCGTGTATATCTGTGTGGTGGTGACGCTTGCATGTCCAAGCAGCTCCTGCACGGTACGTACATCAGCGCCGCCTTGAATAAGATGCGTGGCGAAAGAATGACGCAACGTATGAGGATGCAACGGCTTGTCGATGTGCGCGCGTTCCCCCGCAATCCTTATGATCTCCCAAACCGACTGTCTCGACAATCTTCTTCCGCGCTTGTTGAGAAACAGGGCGCGACGCTCTTGAGGACCTTTCGACTTCGACTCCAGTATTGGGCGTCCCGAACGCACATACCGGCTGATCGCCTCGCATGCGTAGCTGCCGACAGGAACCAAACGTTGTTTTGAACCTTTGCCCATCAGTTTGGCGATCCTGGCTTCCGTATCGACGTCATCAAGATTCGCCCCGCATGCCTCCGACACTCGCGCGCCGGTCGCATACATGAATTCAAGCAGCGCCTTGTCTCGAAGCATCACAGGATCATCCGGGACCTCCAACGAAGCGTCGCCAGGAGCTCTGTTCTGGGAAACGGGAATCGCTTCCAATAATCTGGCGACCTCATCAATAGCCAGCACATCAGGAAGGGTGTTTGCACCTTTGGGAGCCTTCACCTGCGCGGATACATCGTCGGCGACGCTATGTTCGTTCACTGCGAAACGATGAAACGCGTGGATGCTGGCCAACCGGCGGGCCTTGCTTCGGGCGGATTCCCCGGATTCGTCAAGAAAAGCGACGTAGTTCTCCACATCCTGCGTCGTCACGGACGTAATGTCATTAATACCATGATCGGCAAGCCACTGCCGATATTTTTTCAGATCGGCGCCATATGCCGATACCGTTGCTTTTGACAATCCTCTTTCAACATCGATGTGTGCAAGAAACTGTCTGATCATCCGCTCGAAATCGTTCATCACCCTCCTTCCGCCGAAGGTTGCCCGTTTGCATCGTATACCGCCGTTGCCATGGCTATGAGATGGATGGTTTCCGATGCGCAATGCAAGAACCCCCGCCCATTGCTGGAGCGAGGGTTCCCATCAGTCACGCTGAATCAGCGAAGAAGCTCAGGCTTCCTTCGGAGCGTTCACATCAGCCGGAAGAGCAGCCTTGGCCTGCTCAACGATGGCCTTGAAGGTCTCCGGATCGGAGATGGCCAGCTCGGCGAGAGCGCGACGATCCAGCTCGATGCCAGCGAGGTGCAGGCCCTGGATGAAACGGTTGTAAGTGATGCCCTCTGCGCGGACAGCAGCGTTGATGCGCTGGATCCACAGCTTGCGGAAGTCACCCTTGCGAGCCTTGCGGTCGCGGAAGTTGTAGGTAAAGGAGTGAAGCAGCTGCTCCTTGGCCTTACGGTACAGACGGGAGCGCTGGCCGCGGTAGCCGGAAGCCCTCTCGAGAACGACGCGACGCTTCTTGTGGGCGTTTACTGCGCGCTTGACACGTGCCATATTTAATTCCTCAGCTTTCTATTAAGTCTTCTTATTGGCTCTCGCTATGCTCAGCGACCGAGCAGCTTCTTCATGTTCTTGCTCTGGGAAGTAGCCAGAACGCCGTCGGCCTTCAGTGCGCGACGCTTACGAGCGGACTTGTGCTCGAGGTTGTGGCGCATTGCGGAGCCAGCGTGCATCAGCTTGCCGGAACCGGTCACGCGGACGCGCTTGGAAGCGGCGGAATTAGTTTTCATCTTCGGCATTGCTGCCCTCCTTGTTTGTTACTTCGTTTCGGAAGTCTTCGGTTTGTCGGACGTCACTGCGGCCTTGGCTTCGGCTGCTGCCTGAGCCTGGGCTTCCTGCTTGGCCGCCAAGCGTGCGGCCTGACGAGCCTGACGTTCGGCACGGGACTGATCACCACGACGACGCTGCTCGGACTGGGTGTGGACCTTCTTGCCCTTCGGTGCGAGCGTCATGATGATGTTGCGGCCCTCCTGCTTCGGAGCGAATTCGACAGTGCCGTATTCCTCCACTTCGCTAGCAAGACGCTGCAGCAGCTCGACGCCACCAATTGGACGGGACTGCTCGCGACCGCGCAGCATGATGGTGACCTTGACCTTGTCTCCGCCATTCAGGAAGCGCACAACATGGCCCTTCTTGACTTCGAAGTCGTGGTCGTCGATCTTCAGACGGAAGCGAATTTCCTTGATTTCCGCAGTGCTCTGGTTACGACGTGCCTCGCGAGCCTTGATCTTCTCGTTGTACTTGTACTTGCCGTAATCGATGAGCTTGGCAACCGGAGGCTTCGCGTTGGGCGCCACCTCGACGAGATCGAGGTTCGCTTCCTTTGCCAGGTTCAGTGCGACGGAAGTCGCGATGACTCCCACCTGTTCGCCGTTCGGTCCGATCAGACGCACCTGGGAGACGCGAATCTCGTCGTTAATGCGTGGTTCGTCGCTGATGATGACTCCAATCCTCATGTTCCATTCAACGGAATGTTCCCAGATTGGCAGTTCTTCAACGTCTCAAAAGTCCATGGCATGCCAAACGCACCTATAAAGGCACACTGAAGAACGTTCTGATATGCTCTCCACTTCACTGTTCGCCACAGTGACAAGGCATTATGCCCGAACCCGAGGCCCTGAAAGGCTTCCAAGTGGGGATATCCCGCTTTCTTGATTTCTCAAGCCTTGTAGATAATACCACACACCACGACTACCGCGTGTCGTATTTGCAACCAGTTAAAGCGCACCTTACAACAACGCCGGCCAGCCTACTACACTGACCTTGCATGACAAATAATTTCAATACCTGTGTGATTTTCGCGGCAGGTGAATATTACGGAGAAACACCAATAGTTCCGGCGGGTTCGTTCGTCATCGCTGCGGACGGCGGGCTCGATCACGCCCGCGCCCTTGACGTAATGCCCGACGTGGTGGTAGGTGATTTCGATTCGATCACGGGCAAACGCCCCACACCAGACGAGCGCACCGTCGAACTGCCGCCGGAAAAAGACGATCCGGATCTGTTATCCGCCCTCAAAATCGGATGGTTTCACGGTGCGAGGCTTTTCCATATCTACGGCGCGCTCGGAGGGCGAATCGACCATACGATATCCAACATCCAATTGATGGCATTGCTCGCCAATCATGGCGCCATCGGTTTTCTGCATGGCAATGATTCCATTGTGACGGCGATATGCGATGGAGATCTCGACTTCGCAGCAAACGATGTCAAACCGGGTCGCATGATCTCCGTCTTCTCGCATTCCGACACTTCCGTCGGCGTTTGCGAAAAAGGATTGAAATACGAGATAAACGACGTGCTCATGACCAGCACCAAGGTCAACGGAGTCAGTAACGAGTTCCGGCATGGCCTGCCCGCGCATGTCGGGGTTACCCAGGGCACGCTCATCGTGACATTCCCAGCCGAGGCTCCTCTGCCGCAGGTCTCCTGGCATCATGCGTTCAAGGGCGATCTCGGCCCATTGGACACCCAAATCTCGTCTGCGCTTGTCGAATGCGGCCTGAAACCACATGCAGCGTGAGCGCTCACAGAAAATACGACGTTTTCTGAAACACACGCGCGAATGCGTTGCCTTAAGTACAGGTGACGCACTAAAGTGGGTGACGTTGGTAAACAATGGCTTCTGTGTGCCCAGCACACGTGTGGCCTACCCTAAAGGGAGAATTACATGACAGTTAAGATTGGTATCAACGGCTTTGGTCGTATCGGTCGTCTGGCTTTCCGCCGCATCTTCGAGCTGCAGGCTCGTGGCGGCCAGGCCGGTGACATTGAGGTCGCTGCAATCAACGATCTGACCACCCCGTCCATGCTGGCCTACCTGCTGAAGTACGACAGCACCCACGGCACCTTCCGTCATGACGATGGCACCCCGGTTGAGGTCACCTCCACCGAAGACTCCATCGTGGTTGATGGCAAGGAATACAAGGTTTACGCCGAGAAGGATGCCAACAACATCCCGTGGGTCAAGAACGATGGCGTTGAGTTCGTGCTCGAGTGCACCGGCTTCTACACCTCCGCTGAGAAGTCCCAGGCTCACATCAACGCTGGCGCCAAGAAGGTCCTGATCTCCGCTCCGGCAAAGGACGAGACCACCCCGACCGTCGTCTTCGGTGTGAACCAAGACATCCTGAAGGCTTCTGACGTGATCGTGTCCGCCGGCTCCTGCACCACCAACTCCATGGCCGCTATGGTCAAGCTGCTGGACGAGAACTGGGGCATCAAGGCTGGCTTCATGACCACCATCCACGCCTACACCGGCACCCAGATGATCCTTGACGGCCCGCGCTTCCCGAAGGCTCGCAACAACCGCGCCGCCGCAATCAACACCATTCCTCACTCCACCGGTGCTGCCAAGGCCATCGGCAAGGTCGTTCCGTCCGTGAACGGCAAGCTGCAGGGCCACGCCCAGCGTATCCAGGTTCCGGATGGCTCCGTCACCGAGCTGACCACCGTCCTGAACAAGGAAGTCACCGCTGACGAGATCAACGCCGCATTCAAGGCCGCCTTCTCCTCCACCGACTTCTACGGCTACAACGAGGATGGCATCGTATCTTCCGACATCATCGGCGACACCCACGGTGGCGTGTTCGATCCGACCCAGACCGACGTCAACACCGTTGACGGCGTGACTATGGCTCGTACCGTTTCTTGGTACGACAACGAGTACGGCTTCACCTGCAACATGGTGCGCACCCTGCTGTACTTCGCCGAGATCTCCGAGTGAATCAATAGCGGAACAATCCGCACGATTCTAAGTAGAACTTAGTGTAAGGGCTTTCGCTTCACGGCGGAAGCCCTTTTGTTAACCGACGCAAATACGTACCGATACAAATACGTTTTAGAGTAGAGCAACATGGGCAAGAAAAAGCATGAGAAGGGAGCCGGTTCAACACCGGCAACAGTGCAACTCGAACAAGCGGGAATCCCATTCAAGACTTACGAATATGCACATTCAAACGACCATATGGATGACGGCTATGGGGTCGAGGCCGCCACCAAACTAGGCTTTGACGAGCATCAGGTATTCAAAACGCTTATGGCCGATACCGGCTCCGAACGCGTAGTAGGCGTAGTTCCAGTAAGCGGACACATGGATCTGAAGGCGCTGGCCGCAGCGGTCGGAGCCAAAAAAGCCGCCATGGCCGACCCAAAGGTCGCCATGCGCGAATCCGGATATGTGGTTGGAGGCATCTCACCGCTCGGCCAACGCACACATCACAAAACCGTGCTCGACGAAAGCGCTTTGCAATATAGCGAAATACTGCTGTCGGGAGGCAAACGCGGCTTCTCAATCGGTGTCAATCCCAACGATCTGCTCAAAGTGCTTGACGGCGTAGCCGCGCCTATCGGCACTTGGTAAAGTACTCGACAATCGTAAGGTCCAATCAGCAGACCGGTTTCTTGCGAAGTTCACTGGGAAGCACGAAATGCATGTTTTCCTTGATGGTTTCAATGGTGGTCACATCATTGAAACCTTGACTTTGCAACGATTCGATCACGCCTGACACCAATTCGTCAGGTACAGATGCGCCCGACGAGATTCCCACGGATTCAACCCCCTCGAACCATGCGGGATCAAGCTCGGACGCATCATCCACGCGGTAGGCCTTTCCGCAAGCACCATCAAGTACACCGTCAAAACGCGTGTTCAGTCCCTCCTGCGCAACCTCCATCAAGCGTACAGAATTCGACGAATTCGCCGAACCGACGATCACCACGCAATCCGACTGCTCGGCAACGAGTTTGACCGCGGCCTGACGATTCGACGTGGCATAGCAGATATCGGAATTCGGAGGCATCTCAAGCCATGGGAAACGCTCTTTCAACGCGGTGATAGTGCCTGCCGTCTCATCCACGCTCAACGTGGTCTGCGAAAGCAGCACCAACTTCGTGTCCGAAGAAAAATTCAGCGAATCAACATCCGACTCATGCTCAATCAGATGCACATGTTCCGGAGATTCGCCGACCACGCCAACAGCCTCATCATGACCCTTATGCCCGATGTAGATGATTTCGTAGCCTTCTTTGACGAAACGCAACACCTCACGATGCACCTTGCTCACCAAAGGGCATGTGGCATCAACAATATGCATGCCCCGAGCCGCGGCCTCAGCCTTCACTGCAGGAGACACGCCGTGCGCAGAGAAGACAATCGGAATTCCTGCAGAAGCCGCGGAATCGGGAATCTCAGCCAATTCCTGCACGAATACTGCACCTTGAGCCGACAATTCTTCGACGACATGCTTGTTGTGCACAATCTGACGACGAACATACACCGGCGGCAGATCGTCATTCCGAGATGGATTGGCAGCCTTGAGAATCGTCTGCACAGTCAGAATCGCCCTGTCTACGCCCGCACAAAAGCCACGGGGATCCGCCAGTACGATGCGTTTGGTCATGATGGCCGCCTTTCGTCACTTCGTGAAAACCTCATCAATACTAAGACATGAACGGCACGCCGAAGAAACTGCATCGCCATACGACGTAAAACAGTTAGACTGTGGTGTTGGTGGTAACAATACCGTTACCGGAACCTATCCAACGGCACTATGGAGTGACTATGACCTGCATCAACCTGCCTGCCCGCACCGGACAGCAATTCTCCATCTCCCATGGCGACTATGAAGCCGTCATCACCGAACTTGGCGCAACTATGCGCAAACTGACCTATAAGGGCGAGGATCTGACCGTCGCCCTTGGCCCTGATGATCTGGTAACCTGCTGCCACGGCCAGATCCTCATTCCGTTCCCGAACCGTATCAAGGGCGGCGAGTACACGTTCGAAGGTAAAACCTATTCGCTGCCAATCGACGAGCATGACCGCAACACCGCCATCCACGGCTACGGCTACCGCTCGTTCTGGAAGCTGATCTCGCTTGCCGAAGACGCAGTCACCCTCGCCTGGCGCTCCCCCAACATGGTCGGCTACCCGTTTGACCTGTATGTCACCGCCACCTACAGCCTCGCCGATGACGGCATGCACTTGACCGTCAGCGCCTACAACAATGGCAACGCAAACGCGCCGTGGGCTTTGGCCATTCACCCGTGGCTTGCCAACAGCCTTAACGGCTATGGAGACGAGATCGACGAGCACAACGCCAAATGCAGCCTCACGCTGCCGGCTCGAACGCACGTCACCGTAGACGAGAACCTCATTCCGACCGGCACCGAGCCGGTTGACGGCACCAAATACGATCTGCGCGAAGACACTCTGCTTACCGAGCAGCCGTTCGACGATGCATGGACCGATCTGGAGCATGCCGAAGACGGTTCCATCACGGCAGTGTTCACCCGTGCCGACGGCAAGAAGGTCCGTGTTGGCGGCGATGAAACCATTACTTCGTTCCAGGTGTGCACAGGCACGAAGTTCCCCGCATCCCAGCATCCCGCCGGCGTTGCAGTGGAACCGCAGACCGCTTATGCCAACGCGTTCAACACGGGTAACGACCTGATTGTGATCAAGCCGGGCGAAACCACCAGCACGTCGCTGTTCCTCGGTATGGCCGAGTGATCTGATCGTCTGAATCAACCGACTTCGTTCACATCAAGGTCCACGGATAAGCCGAAATGGTCATGTATCGAACACAGGATTTGTCAAACGTCTTGCTTGTGTGCGATAATCCCGAAGGCTTGTTAATCGTAAGTAAAGGAGTCCATCATGGGCATGCGCGGACGTAAGCGCAAGGATCGTCGTAAGAAGGCCGCCAATCACGGCAAGCGTCCAAACGCCTGATCCCTGCCAGCGTGAATAACGCTACAGAACATTGAAAACCCCGCCGAATCACCATTGATTCGCGGGGTTTTCTCATATCTCCCTTCAGTCTGTCACAAGTCCGTCGTGCCAACTGCCACTGCCGATACCAATGCCACTGTCAAACGGCATGCACGAGCTCACTCGCCACAGCAATGGTCGAGTGTGGCTTCAAGACGGTCAATCAGACTCTGCGGGGCGTGTTGCGGACGCAGATACGCGCGCATGGCCGCGATCAATGCCCTTTCATGCTCGTCGCAGCAACGTTCGGGGTCGAAACAATCACCGGAGGCGCTAACGCGCACGCTGGTATGCGTAACCCGGGTCACAACAGTGCCGCCCTCGCTGGTGGTGACAGTGGTGATATGCCGTTCGATCGATTCACTCATGCTCTGCCCTTCCCCGCCGTGGCATAGCCACGTTCCTTCGCATAGTTGGCAAGTTCTCGTTTCAACTGCGTGCGCGCGCGATTGAGACGGCTCATCACCGTACCGATTTTCACACCCTGCTCGTCAGCTACCTGCTGGTATGACTTGCCGTCGATCGCAGCGTCGATGAACACCTGACGGCGTTCCGGCGAAAGCTTGGCGAGCGCCGCCATGATTTCTTCAGGCGCGTAAGCGTCCAAATATTCCTGTTCCGCTGATTTAAGCTCTTCCGGTGAATGCCCAGAAGCCGAATAGATGTCCCAATCGTCGTATTCGCCGGTGGAATCGTTGGCCCGCTGCGGTCTGCGCTTGGCTTTGGCGTATTGATTGAAGTAGGCGTTGCGCTCGATGGTCGTCATCCATGCGGCGAAGTTCGTTCCCTCTTGGAAGGAGTCGAATGCCTTGAATCCTCGTTCGAAAGTATCCTGCACCAAATCTTGGGCGTCGTCGGGATCGTTGGTCAGCTTCATCGCCTGCCGGTACAACGCATCAACCACAGGCATGGCAAGTTTTTCAAAACGCGCCCTTTTGCTTGCCATGGTTTCCGTTCGTACTTCAGTCACAGCTTCATTGTAATCACATCGACTTCCACATGCCATGCACATAGCTGACGGTAGAATGGCTGTTCGGTATCCGAAGAACAGGGAGAACACGAAATATGGCTTTGACTCTGGCATCTGCAGCGCGTCTGCTCAGCGAGTACGGATTGCTGCGCGAAATCATCCAAGGAGACGCCTGGACGCTTGACGTGCAGACCATCAACGGATTCGACAAGCCGTTCGGTTCAATCACCTACGACACCAGGCAGGTCGTATCTGGCACGCTCCTGTGCTGCAAAGGCCGTTTCAAAGCGGAATATCTCAATGGCATCGATGATCGTGGTCTTGCCGCATACGTTGCGGAAAACGACTTCTCCGCAACAACGACGGCCCCTGGACTCATTGTGAACGACGCACGCAAGGCCATGAGCCTACTGTCCGCCGCGTTCTACGGCCATCCGCAGAATCAACTGAAAGTCGTCGGCATTACCGGTACCAAGGGGAAAACCACCACCGCCTATCTCACCCAGGCCATGCTCAACGGCTGCTCCGGAGGAAAATGCGCACTATTCTCCTCCGTCGACAATTGCCTTGACGGACATACCTATGTCGAATCCGACCTGACCACTCCGGAATCCATGGATGCGTTCCGTATGATGCGCGAGGCTGTTGACAATGGCATGGAATACCTGGTCATGGAGGTTTCGTCGCAGGCGTACAAAGTCGACCGTGTTTTCGGACTCACCTTCGACGTCGCCGCATTCCTCAATATCAGCCCGGACCATATCAGCCCCATTGAGCATCCGACATTCGAGGATTACTTCCACTGCAAACGTCAGATCGTAAAGAATTGCCGTTCTCTGGTTCTCGGCACGGCATGCGCACACGCCGATCTTATTCGTCAGGATGCTGCAATCGCCGATATTCCCGTCGCCACGTTCGCTCTTGGCGAAGCATCGGCCGCAGATGTGACCGCGTGGCCGAAATCCGCCGACCATAGTAGATTCGCCATTGCGCTGGAAGGTGAACAGATTGGCTCTCTCAGCCTGCAATTGGATGGCGATTTCAATTATGCGAACGCCGCCGCGGCCATTGCCATTGCGCATGCCGTTGGATTCGATTTCCACGAAACCGCCGCGAAGGAAGCGCTGCGCAATATGGAACCGGTACGTATCGCCGGTCGTATGGAGCATTTCCACGATACGAAATCGAATACCATCGCCATTGTCGATTACGCGCACAATTATGCTTCCGTAACGGCGTTGCTCGACTATGTTGACCAACGTTACGGCAAGGACGATCCTGAAGTCACGCTGGTCACTGGATCCGCAGGCAATAAAGCGTATGACCGCAGATCAGAAATCGTCAGGGCCGCGCAGAATCGCATCGACCATCTGATTCTCACCTTCGAAGACACGGATGATGAGCCTGTGGAACGCGTCTGCCAAGACATGCTTGACAGTGTCACCAATCCTGATCTGGATGCGAGAATCATTCTCGACCGTACGGAAGCAGTGGAATCGACCGTAGCAATCGATCGCAAGAATCCCAACCGCCTCCATATCATCCTCATCATCGGCAAAGGCAACGAGCGCTGGTTCAAAGACCACGGCAAGCATGTTCCCTTCGAAGGCGACGACCACATTGTGGAACGTATTTTTGAACTTGCCTGACCTGCGGCAACAGCCGACCAACATCGAGTAATCACCAACCATAAGGAACAATCCAACAATCATGATCACTCTTGAATTCACCGACGCGGCCACCATGGAGCAGCAGGCTGTGCAGGCGGGTCTTACCCTGCCCATCGAACAGACCGCAGTGTGGGCCAAATATCAGAACACCATTGACGGACGTACGCCGTGGGGTGCGTATGTGGTGAAGCAGGACGACGCCCCAATCGCATTCATCTCATTCATAGATTACGAAACCCATGGCTACCACTATTTGAGGTCCGTTCATGGTCCGGCTTGGCTTGACAAGCCTTCCGCACAGCTGGAAAAGCAGGTTCGTGACCTGCTTGTTGAGGATGTACGCAAGCGCGATAAAAACGTTGTGTTCCTGCGTATCGATTTATGGGATTTCGAAGGCTCGTTCCCGGTGCTTTCCACCGTTCCTTACAACGAGACCGTGTATGTGGACATCACCGGTGGTGATGAGGCGGTTCTTGCACGCATGAAGAAGCGTGGCCGCCGCGACGTACGTAAGGCGTTGAGGGAGAGTCCTGCCGCTTGCGCCGATGAGACCGCGCAGGCGATGGCTGATTTCTCCGAATACTACGAGGTCATGGTTGATACCGCCCGCCGTGATGGCTTCTCCCCCGCCCCGATGAGCGACTACGTCGATATGATCAGCAATCTTGGTCCTGATCATGCTCGCGTATTCGCGGCACGTATCGACGGCAAGGTCGTGGCATGGTCCATCGTCACCATCAATGGCGATCACGCGGTCTATTACTATGCGTGCATGCGCACGGAAATCATGAGCCAGCATGTTCCTGACAAGCTGATTTACGTTATATGCTGCGCGCTTGGAGAGCAGGGCTGCACTGTTCTCGATTTGATGGGCATCGGCAACGATTTCGCCCCTTCGCTCAAGAGCCTGAATGGGTTCAAAACGAAATTCTCAGAGAACATCGTACAGATTTCCGCAGGTCGCGATATCCCAGTCAAGAAAGCGTTCTACCGTTCGCTCACATTGCTGCAGTCGCTGCGTCGCAAACTGCGCAAGTAGTGATCGCACTGCACAATAGATAGTGCAAATATCATAACAAGAAGGATGCCGCGAAACCAGTTCGCTGCATCCTTTTTGTATTGCTTATGGACTGTTTACGAATGCATCGCCGATTGCAAGGATCTCAAGCGACGATGCACCATTCACATGCGTATATGCGATTACCGCACGCCATCGGAAGATGCATCATCCGCACGTTCAGTATCGGCAGCATCTTCGGAAACGTCAGTATCTTCATTTTCAGCAAGATCAGGACCGACACTGCCGAAATCGTTGATATCGAAATCAGGATTGGCGTCGGATTCGAAATCGAGATCCGCCTCGTCCTGATCCTTACGCGGCTCCGGCTCAACAGCCTCCTGGAAGACACGTTCCGACTTCGGCTTCTTCAAATCGGGATTGACTTTCTCTTCCAGCATGAGACGCGCATCGCCAGCCGTAGTGAAGCTACCGCAAATCAGCACACCGTGACCATAGCCAACGCCAAGCTCATCATCGGCGTCAACCATATTAACAGCCTCCTGAATGGCGTCCGGCAGTTCAGGAACACACGTAACCCTTTCCGCCCCAAACACGCGCTCGGCAATCTTTTTCAGATCTTCCGCAGGCATCACACGATCACGCCACGAATTCTCCGTAACGATCACATGGCTCAATAGCGGTTCAAGCACGCCCAAATACTCTTCGACCTGCTTGTCTCCCATCATGGCGATCACGCCAACGAGCTGCTGGAAATCGTAATTTTCCTCGATAGCGGCGCGCAACGATTCCGCAGCATTCACATTATGACCGCCGTCCAAAATAATGGTGGGAGACGTACGGATCTGCTCGATGCGGCCTGGAATCTTCACCGTGCTCAACGCCTCGGCCACAAGATCGCCATCGAGCGCACCGTTGACGGGAATCACCACTTCCGCCGCACACAGGGCCGCGAGCGCATTATGCGCCTGATGTTCGCCGAATTTGGCGACCGGCACTTCCGCGTATGTGCCATTCGGCGTACGCAAGGTCACAACCTGACCGCCGACTGCCGGAATGCGGGTCACGACTTCCGCTTCGATGCCGTCCCTCACCAGATTGGCATGGTTCTGCTTCGCCGCTTCTTCAATGATCGGCATGACGGCCTCTTCATGCGGTTGACGCCCGATGACCGCAGTGCAGCCAGGCTTGATAATGCCGACCTTTTCGGAAGCGATCTGTTCCACGGTATTGCCAAGCCATGCCATATGGTCCATATCGACCGGTCCAATAATGGCCGCATCGGCATCAAGCACGTTGGTGGCGTCCCAGCGGCCGCCCATGCCAACTTCAACGATGGCCACATCGACCGGAGCGTCGGCGAACTTCCAGATGGCCATGGCGGTGAGCACTTCGAAGAAGCTCATTTTCGGCTTGTCGAGTTCTTCCATCTTCATGTCGACCATGGCTACAAGGTCCTTGATCTGATCCCAGGTATCAACGAAATCGTCGTCGGAGAGCTGCTGCCCGTCGATGGCGATGCGCTCGTTGACATGTTCAAGATGCGGTGACGTGTACAAGCCGGTTCGCATGCCGTAGGCACGGCAGATCGCCTCGGCCATGCGTGCGGTAGACCCTTTGCCGTTGGTTCCGGTGATGTGAATCACACGGAACGACTGTTCGGGATGTCCCATGATGTCGAGGATCATCTTCATGCGTTGCAGGTCAAGATTGGTGGTATTGCGCTCTGATGGGCGGCTCATGATGTCGCGTTCGACGTCGATCATGCTTTCATTGTTGCGATTCGGATGTTCGAATGACATATTCTTTCGAATTCCTCCCCTACCTTGGAATTACTCACTCAATCTCCCTTATTCTATGTGCTTGCATGAACGTTGCGCGGCACAAAAAGTTATAGGATGGTTTGCGGTAATTGCGTAAGCATGGATAACAATATTCAGGAGATGTGATGAACGAAGTCATTACCGATAAAGACAAGGAGTATGAAGCCATGGAGCAGTCCAGCGCCCCCGGCCCCGATCAGGCGATGAGCGACCGTGTGAACAATCGTTCGCTGCGCCCGCGTTCCGAGGCGTTCAAGGAGTTCATGACCACCGGTTGGGATGATAATGAGCCGACTATTGAACCGTTGGAATCTTCCCATTACATTCAGGCTCGTCTTGACACGCTGGGTAAGGCTTTTCCCGGAGAGCGCATTGTAATTCCGGCCGGTCAGCCGAAGGTGCGCAACAACGACTGCGATTATGCGTTCCGTCCGGATACGACGTTTTCGTATTACACCGGTTTGGGTGAAGACTACGAGGCCGGTGCAGTACTGGTGTTGAATCCGGTTGATCCTGATTCTCCGGAGGCTGCGGCCGGCAAGACGCATGTGCCGGAATTGTTTGTGGCTCCGCGTGCGAACCATTACACGCAGGACTTTTTCATGGATGCCCATTATGGAGAATATTGGGTTGGACCTCGTGCCGGATTGCGGGAGATGACTGCAATGACCGGTATTGAGACCAATGACATTGCACAGCTGGCTGATGCATTGAGCAAGGATGTCGGTTCTGAGGCTGGTGCCGTGCGCGTGCGTGTGATTCGCGAGGCTGATCCGCAGATCACCGAAATGGTGGAGGATATTCGCGAGGCAAACGGCTTCGCCGATCCGGATGGCAATACCAATGCCGATGACAAGCTTCATGAGTTTGCCGCCGAGGCTCGCATGTGCAAGGACGAATATGAAATTCGTGAGATGCGCAAGGCCGTTGCCGCAACCAAGCATGGTTTCGACAATATTCTGCGCAAGCTGCCGTCATCGCTCGACAAGCCTCGTTCGGAACGTATGCTGGAAGGCGCGTTCAATGCCATTTCCCGCGAGGAAGGCAATGAGGTCGGCTACGATACGATTATCGCTTCCGGCGCTCATGCGCCGATTCTGCATTGGATGCGTAACACCGGTACCGTGGAGTCCGGCGATCTGCTGCTGATTGATGCCGGCGTGGAAGTCAATAGCTTGTATACGGCCGATATCACGCGCACGTTCCCGACCAACGGCAAGTTCACCGATTTCCAGAAGAAGCTGTATCAGGCGGTTTTGGATTCTCAGCAGGCAGGCTTCGAAGCCGCCAAGCCGGGTGCCACGTATTCCGACATTCATCATGCGTGCATGCGTGTGATCGCCGAACGTCTGCATGATTGGGGTATTCTCCCGGTCGATGTCGAGGAGTCGCTTTCTCCGGAAGGACAGCAGCATCGCCGTTGGCTCGCCTGTGGTGTGGCCCATCATCTTGGTTTGGATGTGCATGATTGCGCTCAGGCACGTTATGAGTCGTATCAGGGTGCCGCGATTCGTCCTGGCATGATTTTCACGATTGAGCCGGGTCTGTATTTCCGTGAGGATGATCTGTTGATTCCACCGGAGTATCGCGGCATCGGCATTCGCATTGAAGATGATGTGCTGATGACTGAGGATGGTCCGGAATGGATTTCCGCCGGCATTCCGAAGCAGATCGATGAGGTCGAAGAGTGGATGGCCAACATGGCTGCCGAAGGCGCAAAGGCCTGATATGCCAACGCCTGAATTCATTCTCGAGTTACGCAAGAAAGTCGGTCATGATCTCCTGTGGCTGATGGGCGTCTCCGGCTATGTCGAAGACGAGCAGGGTCGCGTGCTGCTCGGCAGACGTTCCGATACCGGGGAATGGGCCATGGTATATGGCATCAATGAGCCTGGCGAGGAACCTGCCGACACGGTGGCGCGTGAGGTCAAGGAAGAAACGGGCGTGGATGTTATCGTCACCGACTTGGTGTCGGTGAAGTCCTCACGCAGGGTGCTTACCTATGCGAACGGCGACAACACCATGTACATGGATCACCTGTTCGTGTGCAAGCCAGATCCGAATGGCAATGCCGAACCGTTCGTAGGTGACGAGGAAAGCCTCAACGTGGGCTGGTTTTCCCCCGACGACCTGCCTCAGCCCTTAGCCGACACCACAGTGGAACGCATGGGCTACGTGCGCGAGTACCTTAAGAACAGGGCAAACGGAGACGCACACGCACAGTTCTCCTTCAACGGCACGATTCGCTGAACACAGTCACAATTGAATATATAAACCAAGAGCTGGTGTGACGATCATGAACCGTCACACCAGCTCTTGTGTATGTCAGGAAGCCGCGAAACTCACTCCGGAATTAAATTCCTTTGGCGAGCAATTCGTGCAGCTGGGCGCGATGTTCTCGCTGTTCACGCGGATCAGGCACCGGCAGCGATGCCAACAACTTCTGCGTGTAGGGATTCTGCGGGTTATTCATAACCTGATCGGCATCACCATGTTCCACAATCTCACCCTTATGCATCACCATAATGCGATCGGCCAGCATATCGACCACAGCAAGATCATGGGTGATGAACAGGCATGCGAAACCTATTTCCGCCTGCAGTTTCTTGAACAGTTCCAACACCTTCGCCTGTACCGACACATCCAATGCAGAAGTCGGCTCGTCGGCGATAAGCAGGCTTGGCTTAAGCGCCAGTGCTCGCGCCAAGGAGGCACGCTGACGCTGACCGCCGGAAAGCTCGTGCGGGAATCGGTTCATATACGCACGCGGCAACTGCACCATTTCGAGCAGATCTCCCACATAGTCGCTCGCATCCGACACGGACGAGTACTTTTTATGCACAATCAGCGGTTCTGCCACATTCTCCGCGATTGTCATCAGCGGATTGAATGAGCTACCCGGGTCTTGGAACACAAAGCCAATATCAGCACGCTTGGGTTTGAACTGACGTTCCTTGACACCGTTCATTTCTACACCCAACACATTCAGGGAGCCACCGGACACCTTCTGCAAGCCCGCGATGGCACGACCAGTAGTGGATTTGCCTGAACCGGATTCGCCGACCAATCCCAGCACTTCAGAACGGCGAATAGTGAAATCAATGCCATTGACCGCCTTGAAATCAGGCTGCGTCAAATGCCCCGGATAGGTGATAGTCAGTCCCTTGGCCTCGACGGCAATGGGTTGGTCATGCCAATCCTTGCTGCGTTCAATCACCTTGCCCTGCTCATCACGAACGACCAGTTTCTGCCCGATACGCGGCACAGCTGCGAGCAACCGCTTGGTGTAATCGTCTTTTGGCGAGTAGAAGATCTGTTCGACGCTGCCCTGCTCGACCACATGACCTCGATACATGACCACCACTTCATCGGCGATATCGGCGATCACACCCATATTATGAGTAATAATCAGCACGGAAGCGCCGAATTCGTCGCGGGCAAGACGCAACAAGTCAAGGATTTCGGCCTGCACAGTCACGTCGAGTGCAGTAGTCGGTTCATCAGCCAGAATCAGACCTGGATTGAGCACCAACGCCATGGCGATGACGATACGCTGTTTTTGGCCGCCTGAGAACTGATGCGGATAGTAGTCAATTCGAGTTTCGGCATCAGGAATACCTACTTTTTTGAGGATATCCACGGACTTGGCACGAAGCTCCTTCTTGTCTTTCATGCCGTGAGCGCGAAGTCCCTCTTCGATTTGCCATCCGATGGTATACACCGGATTAAGTACCGAATTAGGTTCCTGGAACACCATGGCCGCTTCCGATCCGCGCATACGGCGCAGATCTTCTCCGGAAAGGGACAGCACGTCAAGCTGCTCATTGCCTTCACGGTTCGACAGATAAATCACGCCGGAAGTGGTTGCCGTCTCCGGCAACAGCTTGATAATCGAACGCGCGGTCACGGATTTTCCGGAACCTGATTCGCCAACCACACCTACCACGGTTTTGCGTGGGATGGTGAAGTTGATTTTGTCGATGGCTTTGATGGATCCTGCGTCGGTCATGAAGGAGACGCTCAGATCCTTGACTTGCGCAAGATTGGTTTGTTCGTCACTCATTGCGTCACTCTTCTTCCTTGGAGCCCCATTCGGAGGCGGTAAATGACGGGTCGCGATCCGTAACGGTCACTGGCTGATCGCTGGCTCCCATTGGATTCTTGGCGGCCTCGAGCTCGGCTACGACCTCGTTGCGAACGCCCGGCTTCTGGGTGGGATCAACCGAAGTATCTTCGATGGATCCAACCACCTCACCAGCGGATTTGCGTGCACGCAGACGCGGGTCGGCAAGGTCATTGAGGGATTCGCCCACCAAGGTGATGCCCAGAACAATCAATACGATGGCGATACCCGGGAACACTGCGGTCCACCAAATGCCTGCGGTGACGTCCGACACGGAACGATTCAGATCGTAACCCCATTCAGCGGCTGCGGTAGGCTCGATGCCGAATCCGAGGAAGCCCAATCCTGCAAGAGTCAGAATCGCTTCGGACGAGTTCAACGTCAGAATAACCGGTAACGTTCTGGTGGAGTTCTTAAGAAGGTGCTTGGTCATGATGCGCCATGTCGACGCGCCCACCACGCGAGCGGAATCAACGTAAGCGGATTCCTTGATGCGAATGACTTCGGATCGAATGGTACGGAAATACTGCGGAATATAAACCACGGTGATGGAGATACCCGACGCGAAAATGCCACTCCACAGACCAGACTGACCGCCGGAAATCATAATGGCCATCAAAATCGCAAGCAGCAGCGAGGGGAAAGAATAGATGGCGTCGGCGATCATGACAAGCACACGATCCACCCAGCCACCGAAATATCCGGAAACCAAACCGAGCAATACACCCGCGAAAATAGAAAGCAGCACAGCGATCACAATCGCAATGACAGCAGTACGAGAGCCCCAAATCACACGGCTGAACACGTCATAACCACCTGCGGTGGTACCCCAAATATGTTCGGATGAGGGTGCTGACTGAGCTGGGAATGAAACTCCATTGGCATCTTTGAGCTGCGCATAGCCGTACGGCGCAATCACGGGCGCAAACAAGGCCACGAGCAGGAAGAACGCAGTAAGCGACAGGCCGGTAATCAGCATGCCTTTCTGCCAGCCGACCGCTACGTGAAGCTCCTTGATGATCGGAATCTTGGTCCAGAACGGAGCTTTCCTGCTGATTTTGAGATCGTTCAGACGAGTGTCACCCGGGACGGTGACGTTATTTGCTGATGCAGTCATATCAGTACCTCACTCTCGGATCCACCAACGCAGCGATAACGTCAACGATGAAGTTGACGACGGCCACGATGATGGCGATCAGAATCACAATGCCCTGCACAGCTACGAAGTCACGCGCCTTCAGATATTGGGACAACATGAATCCGAGTCCCTTCCATTCGAAGGTGGTTTCGGTAAGCACCGCGCCGGCGAGCATCAATGCGATCTGCATACCCATAACGGTGATGATTGGAATAAGAGCCGGCCTCCATGCGTGCTTGCTGATCAGACGCTTTTCGGAGACGCCACGCGAACGCGCAGCCTCGACGTAGCCGGAATTGTAGGTGGAAATCACATTGGTACGTACCAAACGAATAAACACGCCTGCGGTGAGCAATCCCAACGCCAGTGCAGGAAGTACGGCGTGACTCAACACGTCGGTAAGCACGCTCATATCACCCAGCTGCAGTGCATCGATAATGTAGAAGCCGGTCGGAGAGACGAGTCGGCTGAACTGCATTTCCGAAGACAACGAGCATCGACCGGATGCCGGCAACACGTTCAGCCAAATGGCGAAAATGAGTTTGAGGACCAATCCCAAGAAGAACACGGGGGTGGCGTAGCACAGAATGGCAAAGGTTCGAATGCCCGCATCGGCAGCGTGATCGCGTCTGCACGCAGCTACACGACCTAAGCCGATACCTACGATCAAAGCAACAATGAGCGATAGGAGCGCCAACTCGAAAGTCGCTGATCCGTAATGAACAAGAATGCTGATAACCGGCTGATTATCAGTCAATGTAGTGCCGAGATCCCCATGGAGCAAACCCCCAAGGTAATCGATATATTGCACAATAAGAGGACGGTCGTAGCCGGCCGCATGAACACGCTTTTGCAACTCGTCAGGGGTAAGACGACCACCCAATGCCGCAGAAATAGGATCGCCTGTAGCTCGCATCACAAAAAACACGACGGTGACGAGAATGAAAACGGTTGGAATAATGAGATAGTTAAGCCCATATCAGGAATCGACGTTCTTCATGACACGCCGAAACACGGAACTTGCATCAAGTAATTAACGTCGTTAATATATCAACTAGTTCAACGAGGGATCCATGCACTGTCGCAGGGAGGTGTCATGAGTAGTTACAGCGCTCAGCAGTCATCGATTTCAGAAAACAATCGTTCCAGGATTTTGCAATACCTCTATCACAACGGCATCAGCTCACGTGCGCAGATCGCCAAAGCCATCGGACTTACGCCCGCGGCCATCACGAAAATCACCGCGAAACTGCTATTCAGAAACGTTATCGAAGAAACCGGAGATATGGAAGGCGATAAGAACCGCCGTTCCATCGGACTGAACCTCAATTGCGCGAAATACCATGTCGTAGGAGTGAAATTCGCACGAAGCCTGGTTCAGATCGCAGTGTTCGATCTGAAATGTAACCGCATCTCGCTTACCGATCTGCCGACCGTCGACGAAAAGAACATTCCAGAAACGGTGGAACAGATCCGCTCCACCGTGCGCCAGCTCATTGCCGACGATCCAAGCATCGTGGCGGTCGGCATGGCCGTTCCCGGTCCATATTTAGTGGAGGAAGGCCACACCGCGCTCGTCTCATCCATGCAGGGTTGGAGGCGAGTCAACTTCATCAAGGAATTCAGCGAAGCCTTCAATGTGCCCGTATTCGTGGAGCAGGACGCACGCGCAGGCGCCCTGGCACAGTTCCTGTTCAACCCGGAGCTGTCCGAAGGATCCCTCGCCTACTATCTGCTTGGCGAAGGCATTGGCCTCGGCATCATCGATAACGGTTCAATCTATTACGGGGCGCATGGCACGGCCACCGAAATCGGCCACATCTCCGTCGACGTCAACGGCAAACCCTGCGATTGCGGCAATGTCGGGTGCCTGGAACGCTACTGCTCGGCCAATGCGATCCACGAGCGGCTCAACGAGCAGCCAAGCATTGTCCCAGGATGCGAAACCATGACCCACGCACGGGCATGCACCGCACTGTTCGCCAAGGTTTCCGCGGGAGACAAGGCAGCCACGGAACTGACTTCCGAAGTCGCACGATATATCGGTTATGGCGCGGTCAACATCATCAACGCCTTCAATCCGACGCATATCGTGTTGGGAGACATCATTTCCCAAGCAGGCCAACCCCTGCTCGACGAAGTCAAGAAAGTCGTTCGTGAGCGCACCATTCCCGAAGTCGGGAACGATACCGAAATCACTCTGTCCAGCCTTCCAACGGACGCCACCGTCACCGGCGCCGCAGCCGTGGCCATCACCAGTTTTCTAGAACATCCTTCGATGTTCTTTGACGTCGCATAGCACGCCACAACCAAAGAAAGGAACACCATGTCCAAGCCAATCGTCATCTCTCTCGGCGAAATCCTATGGGATATGCTCCCCACCGGCAAGCGCGCCGGCGGCGCGCCCGTCAATTTCGCATATCATGCGTCCCAGAATGGCGCGGAAAGCTTCGCCATCAGCGCGGTCGGCAACGACGAGCTGGGCAATGAGCTGCTTGCAGACGCCCACAAGGCCGGCGTCAACACGCTGGTGCAGGTCAACGAATACCCGACCGGCACGGTTGACGTGGCCCTGACCAACGGCATTCCGGAATACACCATCGTCGAAAACGTGGCTTGGGACCACATCAAGCTCACCGACGAGCTCGTCGAAGCCGTGTCCAAGGCCGACGCCGTCTGTTTCGGCACCTTGGGTCTGCGCTCCCCCGAATCCCACGACACCATCGTCGAACTGCTCAAGCACACCAAGGAAAGCGCACTGAAGTTCTTCGACATCAACCTGCGCGCCAACTTCTACTCCAATGAGCTCATCGAAGAGCTGCTCGACTACGCAAACATCTTCAAGATCAACGACGAAGAGCTGATCATGATGCGCGACATGTTCTCCATTCCTAAGTGCAATGACGAAGAGGCATGTAAGTGGTTCATCGACCGCTTCAACCTCGAGTACATCATTCTGACCGGCGGTGCCACGTTCAGCACCATCACTGCCAAGAATGGCGAAGTCTCCACCCTGCTGACCCCGCATGTCGAGGTTGCAGATACCGTCGGTGCCGGCGATTCCTTCTCCGGATCCTTCACCGGCAAGCTGCTGAACGGCGCACCGCTCAAGGAAGCGCATCGTGCGGCTGTGAACACCGCCGCCTACGTGTGCACCAAGGAAGGCGGCTGGCCAACCTACCCTGCGGAAGGCGTTCCGGATTATCTCGCCGAAGCCGGCAAGTAAGCCCAGATTTTCCTTTCATCATCATCAACGAGGCCATGTCTGCCATCATGGCCTCGTTTTTCATACCCATATTCAATCTGCAATTGGTGCAATCACGATTGTCACGATATACGCACCTCAACGAAGAATGATGCCATGAACGACACCAGCAACACCACAAACGCCGCTTCACAATCCGATATTCCGCAGTCAGTTTCCGATTTCATGCAGCATATCACCGACTTGTGTGGCGGCGAACACGCAAGATGGGCCGAAAACTTCAACGCAGGATTCGCCAATACACTCACCACCACCGTGAGACGGCATGATGACGGCACGACGTTTCTGCTGACGGGAGACATACCTGCCATGTGGCTGCGCGACTCCTCAGCGCAATTCCGACCATATCTCGCCGTAGCCGTAGATGATCCCGAGCTCACCGCACTTATTACCGGGCTTGTTCGGCAGCAATTCAGGTTCATCAATATCGATCCATACGCAAACGCGTTCAACGAAAAACCCAGCGGCGCTACCTGGGATCCGAACGATCAGACCGATTCGTTCGGACCATGGTTGTGGGAACGCAAATACGAGGTGGACTCCCTGTGCTACCCCATTCAGCTGGCGTGGCTGTTGTATCGCAATACAGGAACCACCAGCCATTTCGATGATGCGTTTGTAAGCGGCATCCGTCGAATCCTTGACGTGTTCGAAACCGAGCTTGACCATTCGAATTCGCGTTACCGCTTCTTCCGTCCGAATGACGATCCGCGCGACAGCGTGCCCAACCATGGTGCCGGAGGACCTTTTGCCGTCACCGGCATGACATGGTCCGGATTCCGCCCCAGCGACGACGCCTGCGTCTACCCATATCTCGTGCCGTCCAACATGTTCGCCAGCGTGGTCATGGGATATGTGCAAAGGATTTTCATCGACGTACTTGACGATCGTGAAATCGCCGGTCGTGCCGCGGCGCTGCAGCATTCCATCGATGATGGTCTTGCCCATCACGCAACCATCCACAATGCGGCCGGAAACGCTATCTACGCATACGAAGTGGACGGTCTCGGCAACGCGTTGCTTATGGATGACAGCAATGTGCCGAATCTTATGTCGGCACCTTATCTCGGATTCTGCGAAGCGGACGATCCGCTGTATCTCGAAACGCGCAATACTTTGCTGAGTCAGGAGAATCCTTACTATTTCGAGGGTGACTATGCACATGCCATCGGTTCTCCGCATACGCCAGAAGGTTATGTTTGGCCGATCGCCATGGCCATGCAAGGATTGACAAGCCACGACAAAGCCGAAAAAGAACGTATTCTTGATCAACTTGTCGCCGCCGACGCCGGCACGCATCTCATGCACGAAAGCTTTGACGCGAACGACCCGAACTCCTATACCCGTCCGTGGTTCAGCTGGGCCAATATGATGTTCTGTGAATTGGTCATGGATTATTTCGGTATTCACGTCAAGCTGTGAGTGGCTATCAGTTTAAGCTTTGGCTTCGCTCACAGCGCAAGAATTGCGGTAGATGATTTGCACTTATTGACATTCCATGATATCTTGAAAAGTCCGGTCTTGCACCGGGTGCTTGATAATTCAAGATTGGGGATGATCGGTTTCGACGGTGACCTGTTCGTCGCAGGGAAGCGTGCCGAGAACGTAGGGTCCGCTCGTGGATGCCCCCTACAAAAGAATAAGTGCTAAATCTAACCGCACTGAGTTCGCTCTCGCTGCCTGAGCTTCGCGCCAGGATTAACCAGTGAGCAGCCGCTCCGTTCACTCCTTCTCGTCTTTGGGAGGATGCTGAGCGTCGTTTAGAAGACTTGCTTTGTCGACTGAGCCACAGGGCCGGCAAGGGACTTTTACTGTAGATATGCCCGCCATCAGTTGTCTGCGATATCGATGGGAGCAGAAAAACCGCCGCACGGCCAGCAGACTACGCACGTAGAAGACTGAGGGTTCGGTTATCGGACCGGGGTTCAATTCCCCGCATCTCCACAAGTTGAAAGCCGCCAGAAATGGCGGCTTTTCTTTTATTTCCAACGGTTTTCGAAGATTCCTGGGTTTACTCCAAATTACCCCCGATGTGCCGGATATTCTAAAAAATGTGGGCAAAAATCCCTCCTCCGGCTTGCTTAATCTCTTCCAAATTCCATCTGTCTACCACCCTAAACAGCATGCAAGGTACGTTTTTAGGTACTCCTCTTCACAAGACAACCTCGTCAAATCAACATACGAAGAATCCAGCTCTCCCCCATCACAAATCATCAGAATCCCACCACCAAATTCCGCGTGTCGACTTGCATTAACCGCTTAAGTGGTTAACATAGTTAATACATCAACCTAGTTATCACGTCACAGCAGACGACGTCAAGGAAGGACTTGATCGATGACCTGCACTTACTCTCCCGAAGCCTACGTGTTCGACTCCGAAGAAAACCATGCCCTGCTCGAGGCGGAAACCAACGAGCTCCTGCATTTCGGACACAATTTCCCCGCCCCGCAGGGTGGCTCCTACTGGCTGGACGATACCGGCAATCCGGATCTGACCCAAAACATCCACACGTGGATCACCTGCCGCATGGCGCACGTGTATTCCTTGGGATTCCTGCACGGCGAGCCGGGTGCCGCAGAACTGGTTGACAAGGCCATCGCCGGCCTGCGCGGTCCGCTGCATGACGATGAAAACGGCGGATGGTATCCGTCCATTTCCGCAGACGGCTCCACCCATGAAGCAGGCAAGGTCTGCTACGCCCACGCTTTCGTGATTCTTGCCGCCACTTCCGCCAAGCTCATCGGCCGCCCGGACGCGGACGAGCTGCTCGAAGAGGCTCTGGCAACCTACGACAAGCATTTCTGGGATGACGAGATCGGTCTGGCCGTCGATACTTGGAACACGGAATTCACCGAGCTTGACCCCTATCGCGGCATCAATGCCAATATGCACACCACCGAAGCATTCCTTGCCGTTGCCGATGTGACCGGCAACGAGGAATACCGCGAGCGTGCGGGCCGTATCATCGACCATGTGGTCGGCTGGGCGTCCAACAACAGCTGGCGCATTCCAGAGCATTTCACCGCCGACTGGCAGCCGGACCTCGAATGCAACCACGACAAGCCGGATGACCAATTCAAGCCGTACGGAGCAACCCCAGGCCATGGCATTGAATGGGCTCGTCTCATCACCCAGTATGCGCTGAGCTCCAAGCAGCGTTCCGAAAAAGGCAAGCAGCAGCTTATCGAGGCAGCCGAAAACCTGTTCGCTCAGGCACTTTCCGACGCATGGAACGCCGAAGGCACCATTGGCTTGGCCTACACCACCGATTGGAACGGCAAGCCCGTCGTCACCGACCGTATGCATTGGACCCTCGCCGAATCCGTGAACACCTCCGCCACGCTGGCCACCGTCACCGGCAAGCAGATGTACAAGGACTGGTATGCGACCTTCTGGAAGTACATCGACGAATACCTGATCGACCACGAGAATGGTTCCTGGTTCCACCAGCTGAACAAGGACAACGAGGTCATCGGCACCGTCTGGCCAGGCAAGTCCGACCTATACCACGCCACGCAGTGCACGCTGATTCCGCGTCTCGATCCGGCGGTTTCCGTCGCTCCGGCGCTGAAGGCCAATCCGAACGCCTGACGGCACGCAATAATAGAGTCCCCTCTTTCTCTCTCTTCTTTTCTCTCCTCCTATTTGCGAAGAACCCCGGTCACGGCAAAGCGACCGGGGTTCTTCGCATACCAAACCAGACTACTCAACGTATGCAATTCCCCTAATTTCCCATGTCTTCACCACTATTTGATGATCGGGCGTAGAGGCGCAGACACGTCGACGTTGTGTTTGTCTCCAATCACATTTGGATCGTTGATGATCTTGTCGACAACGGCTTTCTTCAACTTAAGATCGGAAGAGTCACCCCATACGATCACACGGTCTCCCCCATTGATTTCCGTGGTGATGGAATCCTGGGTTTCAGCCGTCACCTTGGTAATGGAGTTACGCATAGATTCAGGAAGCGAGCTCAAAATCTTCAGTGCCTCTTTAATGGAGCGGTGGCTCAGACTCGTCTCGACATCCTTCACTTCGATGACGGGAATTCCATCCACGGAGGCACCGCTGACGGAATTCAATATACGGCCCTTGCTATCGACCGCGGTCATGCTGTCTTCACCTGTCTTAAGCATCGCAGCCGGCTTCTGCGCTTTGATGGTCACTTCAAGGGAATTAGGAAGTTGCTTCTTGGATTGCGCGGTGGTGACTCCCGGTATTTCCTTGATTTTCTTCTCCACATCATTGTTTGATACCAGCAGAATCGATTTGCCGGCCTGCTGACCGGCAATATCCAATACTTGCGACTCGCTCACCCATTCGTTGGCTCCGACAACGGAAATATTGCCAGCTTCAAGACGAAACACCGATGAGAAGAAAAACAACCATATCAGCGCCACCACGACGGCCGCAACCGCGGCCGACACGAAAGCTCGCATCGCTACAACACGTGCATTCGCCTTACGTCGTTCTTTCAACCGCGCTTTGAAATCAACCACTTTCGGACGGGTGACCACCCCCAAAGTGCCAGTGGTTTCCTCCAGCGTCTTCGCAACGAAATCCTCACCCGCAAGATTGCGCGCATCCACGAAGTCACCTGACCGGGAGCGACTTGCCTTGTTCTTGCCTCCGTGCGCCATTTTGGCTTCCGCCTGCGCATGACTCACTGAAGAAGACGAACGTCCCGCTCCTCCGGCAATGGAACGACCATTCGGCTGAGACTGAGCCGGGGAGTCGGAATGTTTCCGGCTTTGAATGCTCCTGCCGCGCAACGCATGCTTTTCAGACGTCGTTTCAGAACCATCCGACCCCGTACCGGAGCTGACGACCCTTCGCGCCATCAGCCCTCACAATCCCAGCGATGAGCCTGCAGCGCGTGCAATATCACCTCGTCCATCTGCGTGATATCACCCGCACCAACGGTGAAGATGACATCACCATGATGGGCGCGCATCACCATCATCTGCGCCGCGGTATGCATGTCTTCCACACCACGGATCCAATCCTCGGCAGGCGTATGGTCGAGCTTAAGAGCCTCATCCACAATGGTGGCCGGGCCGACCGTCGGATAATCCTCCTGCTTTTCACGTGCGGGGAAAATGCCAGTGACGATCACATCATCCGCCTTGGCCAGCGCCTCCGCGAATGCTTCCGCGAAGAACTTGGTGCGGGAGAACAAGTGCGGCTGGAAAATCACACGAATCGCCGATTGCGGATATTTACGGCGGGCAGCATCCAACAAAGCCGAAATCTCAGTGGGATGATGCGCGTAATCGTCAACGACGGTCACCTGGCTGACGGTGCCGCGCACTTGGAAGCGACGGGCTGCGCCGAGGAACGACGTGGCCGCTTCAGCGGCCTTCTCAATGTCGACTCCCAGCAATGCTGCCGCGATAATCGCCGCAGAAGCATTGCGCGCATTGTGAATGCCTGGAACGGCGAGCGTCACGGGAACCATACGTTCCTGTTCGCCCAGCAGTCCCGCAGGCACATGCAAGGTGAAATGTTCGGCGCCGCTTTGCGCGCTTTCACTTTCCGATTCGATATGTACGAATGCCGCACCGTTCAGATCACCCAACGAAGCCGCATCCTGCGTCGCATACACGACCGTATGTGCTGCCGCAGACGCGTCAAGAGCGCGCAACACAGCCAGATTCCCTTCGTCGTCACCACACATCACCACCGATTTGATGGCGTGCTGAACATGGTTCACGAAAGCCGCCCGATAGTTTTCCTGCGTTCCATAATGGTCAAGATGGTCAGCTTCGGAATTGGTGACAATCGCGATTTCCGGATGATATTTGGCAAAGCTTCCATCGGATTCGTCGGCTTCCGCCACAAGCACATCGCCTTGGCCTGCATGGCCTCCGTCAAGTATCACGCCATCCTTGCCTTGGATGGATCCGCCAATGGCATAACTTGGATCAGCCAGATTTCCCTCACCGGCATGGGTGAGAATATGGGCGAGCATGGAACTGGTCGTGGTTTTGCCATGGGCTCCCGCAACCGTTACCGCACGTTTCGTATTCATCAGCAACGAAAGAATGTCGCTGCGGTGCACGATGCGTTCGCCCGCCGCATGCGCTGCGACGATTTCCGGATTGTCAGGCTTGATGGCACTGGAAAAAACAATAGTTTGTTTGCCTTCGACGTTTTCCTCGCGCTGCCCGAATTCGACGGCAATGCCAAGCCCCTGCAAACGATCGGTTTTGGCGCTGGGCTCGCGATCCGAGCCATCCACCTCCACACCCTGCTCATGCAGCATCTCGGCAAGTACACTCATGCCCGCTCCTCCGATGCCGATGAAATGGGTGGCCCCCAAATCGTTCACGCCTTCCTGCTGGCTGAATGACACATGGGTTGGATCAAGAATAATGGTACCGGCCTCACGCTGGTTGTCAGTCACGACTGCTCCTCTTGCATATTATGTTTAGCTTGTTCCATTATGGTCTCACCCATGGTCTCGCACTTGGCCGATCATGGGTGAGATTCGGAACGCGACTTCAAATGCGACGGACACACCTGCCGCCGCTACGGCTTACCTTTCGTCAATCATGGAAAGTACACGCTTGGCCATGACTTCGGCGGCATCTCGAATACCATATTTCCAAGCGTTATCGCCATACCTGGCAAGCGCATCCGAATCGGCTAGCAGATTCGGCACATGACGTTTGACCCATTCGGCAGTGAAGTCAGCGTCCGCCACCATCAGGCCACCTTCCGCATCGACGACCGGCTGAGCGTTGAAACGCTGCTCGCCGTTGCCGATCGGTAATGGAACATAAATCGCAGGAAGTCCCAAAGCAGTCAATTCCGAAACGGTGCCCGCTCCGGAACGGCAGATAATCAGATCGGCACAAGCGAACGCAAGATCGATACGTTCCAAGTAAGGCGCGACTCGATAATCACCGTCGTTGGCATGCTCTGGTCCAAGCTCACCAAGCACCTGCTCTCCGGCACTCACCGACACCAACGAACGCACCTCATCGTCTTTGCCTTTTCCCGTCAGGTGAATCACCTGCGCATGTTCCAGCAATTCCTTGGCGGAAGCCGCCACCGCACGATTCACGTTCACAGCACCCAACGATCCTCCGGTCACCACCACCAGAGGACGGTTCGGATCGACTCCCAGCTGCGCTGCAGCCGTTTGCCTTGTGGCCGCACGGTCATGTTCCATACCTTCGGCTATTGCCGCAATTTCAGCACGCAACGGCAATCCCACACGTTCGGCTTCAACACCCTTGCGTGGTTTCAAACCGGTTTGCGCGTACGCGGTGCCGATCATGGACGCCCAGCGTGCACCCAGCTTGTTGGCCATGCCGGCACGGGCGTTCTGCTCATGCATCGCAATCGGAATGCCCATCTTGTGCGCGGCCGCATACACGGGAGCCGACGTGTATCCACCGAATCCGACGACCACCTGCGTCTCGTGGCGGGTGAGAATATCACGTACCTTGGCCGTTTCAGCCTTCCACTGCGCAGGGAACTTCAATGCCGCCATATTGGGTCTACGGGGGAAGGGCACCTTTTCAATGGTTTCCAGCTCGAAGCCCGCTTGCGGAACCAACTCGTGTTCCAGACCGACTGCAGTGCCCACCACCGCAATATCGGCATCCGGCTCAAGCTCGCGAATCACATGTGCCACGGCGAGCAGAGGATTGACATGACCTGCCGTGCCACCGCCGGCTAGAACGATATGCTTCTGATTGCTCATAATGTACGAGCTTAGCCCCACGGTATCCCGGCACACCATGCGCCATACCGATGCTCACAAGGATACTCACATTTCATCTACGTTTGGTTGCCGCCGCATGCGACAGCACCCCGCAGGCAACAGTGGCTTTTCAGACTCTCTGAATCTCCGCTTGGATCTGCGGCTGCTGTTTCATCATGCTGATGGTCACGCCCGCAGCGCCCAAACACAGAATCAACGACGAACCACCGGCCGACACGAAAGGCAAAGGCACACCCATAACAGGGAACAGCCCCACCACGACACCAATGTTCACAAACGCCTGGCCGACGATCCACACGGTAATATTGGCCAGCACCAAAGTGATATATCTGTCATGTGCTTGGATAGCCACCACCAGCATGCACCATCCAAGCACAAGGAACAGCAGAATCACCAACGAAGCGCCGACGAAACCCGTTTCCTCACCAATGATGGCGAAAATGAAATCGTTGTGCGCTTCCGGAAGATATCCCCATTTTTCTCCGGAATTGCCGATCCCAACGCCCAGCAACCCTCCGGAAGCCATGGCGTATTTGCCATGCACCACCTGATAGCAGACACCCTCCATATCAGCTGCGGAACAAGTCTGATATGTAGCCATGACGCGGTTAAGTCGATTCGGACTGCTGATAACAAGACCGCCGACCAAAGCCAGACCGCCACATGCCACAATAGCCAGCCATTTGCCAGGAAAATTTCCCAGCAACAACGCGGTTCCCGCAATCGCAAAGAGAATCATGGCCGTACCAAGATCCTTGCCGCCCATAACCAACAGCAATGCAAGACCAAGCCACGTAATCAACCTGCGATATGCATTGACCGGCCCCACCTTATTTACCCGCTTCTGCGCGCTAATCAGCTCCCGAGGCAGCCATACGCATAGCGCAAGCTTGACGACCTCAGCCGGCTGGAAGGTAAATCCAAAAAGACCAATCCAACCTTTATTACCCTGAGCATCAATACCTAACGGCGTAAATGTCAACGATTGCAAGAACAAGGCGACGAGCAGAAAAGCGAAACTGGCCCTTCTGATAAGCTCCGCCGGAACCATCATGCAGGCCACGCCCACAATAAGTCCGAGAACGCAGAATGCGCCCTGCTTAATCGCTTGCGACCATGGAGATTGGTCATTGGCAATCATATACACCGAAGAGCTGGAAAACACCATGATCACACCGAAAATGGTGAGGATAACCACAGAGACCCTAAACCCGTGAAAACACCAAATCGGATTAAGCATGCTTCGCAGACCGACATAACCACGAAAATCGTCGACCCGTTCTTCAGCAGCAGCCTGCCTCTTCTGACGGGTACCGTCGCTCTGCTTGGTTTTAGGCTTCTCCATGCTCATTCACCCAACGCTGAGCCTGCTGCGCGAACTGGTTTCCACGATCGGCATACGACTTGAACTGATCCATGGACGCACAGGCAGGCGCCATCAGCACCACATCGCCGGATTGGGCATATTCACCCGCAGCATCGACGGCTCGTTCCATAATGACGTCATTATTCGCCGGATCGATGATGGTCAGCGGAATGTCGGGAGCACTCGCTGCGAACGCGTCCAAGATGGGCTGCTGATCTTTGCCGATGACGACCGCGGCTTTGATGGTGTGCGACTGTTCTGCCACCAACTGTTCGAAACGGCTGCCTTTGGCCAATCCGCCAGCGATCCATACCACGGATTTGTCTGCAAAACTATTGAGCGATGCCTTGGCTGCATGTGCATTGGTCGCCTTGGAATCATCTACGAAACGAATGCTGCCCCCATCTGGCGTGGTGGCGGTGGCGACAGTCTGAATGCGATGCCCGCCTGGCGTGAATTGTTCCAGAGATGCGATGGCTTTCTCTTTGTCTGCGCCAAGCCCCAGCACCAGCGCCAATGCGGTCAACGCATCAGCAAGCAAATGCGGGTACACCGTGCCATCAGGCTCAGTCAGATGCGTAAACTCAGACACCTTGGCGACCTGCTCTGGCATTCCAGGCTCGCCACCTGCGATGCCAGACATATCGACGATCCAACCGTCCTTCACGCCGATCTGACCATCTTGCGGCTCAGACAGAGTGAATCCGACCTTGCGGCAGCCTTCCGCCGTCTCGGCTGCGAACGCCAGCCTGGTCACACGCTCGTCATCGGCGTTATATACCAAAGCCTTCTTGACGCGGTGGAAGACTTTCGCCTTATCCGCCGCATAATTTTCAATGCCGCCATGCCAGTCAAGATGATCATCCGCGATATTGGTGATCGCAGCGCAATCCAAAGCCAGCGAATCGGTGAAATGCAACTGGAAGGAACTCAGCTCAACGCATAGCACATCATTTGCCGGATCGACCACGGCATGGGATACCGCCTTGCCGATGTTGCCGACAGCCGGTGCCGTCAGGCCGCAAGCCGTCAGCATTTCCGAAGTCATTTCCGTAGTGGAGGTTTTGCCGTTGGTGCCGGTGATGCCGATCCATCGTGCTGGTTCGCCGGTGGAATCGCAATTCACTCGCAGCTGCCAAGCAAGCTCAACCTCGCTCATCACAGGAATGCCACGACGCTGCGCCTCAAGAATAAACGGAGTCCTCGGATTGAACACCGGCGAAGTCATAACCAAATCAACATGATCCCAGTCGATGCGATCAAAGGAGTGCAAATCAGCATCGGGCTTCTTTTCATCCACGCCAAGCACTTTTTCGGCGCGGGACCCCAACACTTCCATCATGCTTTGGCCAGAAACTCCAAGACCCGCCACAATCACGGTCTTACCGCTCATATCCATATCCATCATCCTTCGATTGTCGGCACCTCATATGCCTTGATATTCCTTACAGATCACAGTCATGTTGCAGCCGTTCACATATCAATGGAACGCAACAGCCGTCACAGACCGGAACGGGAGACCCAATCGCCGTAGAAAATCACCAACGCAATTAACACGAACAGCAATTCAATCATCCAGAAGCGAATTACAACCTTGACTTCCGGCCACCCCTTCAATTCGAAGTGATGATGGATCGGAGCCATCTTGAACACACGCTTGCGAGTCATCTTGAAATAGCCGACCTGAATAACGTCGCTCATGGTTTCAATCACAAACAGGCCGCCAAGGATAATCGCCAAGAATTCCGTATGTGTGGCGATTGACATGGCCGCAAACAAGCCGCCAAGCGCCAGAGAACCGGTATCTCCCATGAAAATGGATGCTGGATTGGAGTTGTACCACAGGAATCCGAAGCACGCCATCGCCGCGCAGGCCGCGATGATGGTCAGATCAAGAGGATCGGACACCGCGTAGGCGAAGCCTTCATGTCCCAAACCCTTGAGGTGGTAGAACTCCCAAAAAGTGATCACCGCATATCCCATGAATGCGATCATCGAAGAACCAGCAGCCAATCCGTCAAGACCATCGGTCAGGTTGATGGCATTGGTCCATGCGGTCATCAGGAAGTTCACCCAGATCACGAACAACACGATGGCCACGGCTTTGCCTGCGAACTCGAAACTGAAAAACGGCTCTTCAATGAAGCTCATGCCGGCCTGCGCGCTGGGGAAGCCGGAATTCGTCGGCAGAATCAACGCCAGCACCGCATAGATGGTGGCGAGAATGAACTGGCCGATGAATTTGCCTTTGACCGTCAGGCCTTCGCTCTGCTTTTTGCGAACCTTCGCGAAATCATCGATGAATCCCAGCATACCCATCGATAGCATGGCGAACAGCACCAGCAGCGCCGACCATGACGGCACCTCTCCCCTGGTGATGAAGCGATACAGTGCCGACGAGCCCCAACCCAACACAACCGCCAGATTGATGACCACGCCACCCAACGTAGGCGTGCCACGCTTGACCAGATGGGACTTCGGACCATCTTGGCGTATGTACTGCCCGTAATTAAGCTTGTGTACCAAACGAATCAGCAGCGGTGTTCCCACAATCGTTACGACCAGCGACACCACAATTCCGATGATGAGCGAAATCACCTGATGTTCTCCGTTTCAGTCAGACATTCTTCAGATAACGTCGATTATTCAAATCTTGCCAAATGCTTTTGTTCTATTGTGCAGCCAGGGCCTGCCAACGTTCGGCCAGAGCGCTCAAGCCGGAAGCGTGGGAACCTTTAAGCAGCACCACGGCACCTGGATGTTCGACGGCGAGTCGCGTCACAAGACGATCGGCCTCATCGATATCGTGAACCCAATCGACATGAGAAGCGTCTCCCGCCGAGGATGCGCCGTCCGCCATGGCACCTGCCAGAGCGTCCAGGGAAGCATCGGATGCACTGCCAACCGTCAGCAGCGCATCAACCCCGCCTTCCAACGCATACCGGCCGATGCCAACATGCAAATCCTTTTCATCCGGACCGAGCTCAAGCATGGCGCCCAACACCGCAACACGGAATGGCTGGCTTTCGGAACCAGCCTTCCAACGCAGCAATCCGTCAAGACCGGCTTTCATGGAATCAGGATTGGCGTTGAATGAATCATCGATCAGCGTGAATGACGTTTCCTGCTTGTTCACGATGGAAACAGCCATGCGATGGGGACTGATGGCCGTCACATCCGACAATGCGGATGCGACATCGCCAATCGACATGCCCAAACGCATCGCCACTGAAGCGGCGGCAAGCGCATTCATGACATTATGCTGACCGCAGATGCCCAAGGTGACTTCGGCATGCTCGCCATCACCGTTTTCTAAAGTGAAGGACGGATGATCCAACTCGTCGCAACGCACATGCTGAGCGGTGATCGCAGGATTGCCACCTTCACCATTCGGAAGTCCGAACCACATCACATCGCCCGGCGCGAAGGCGCTCATCGCAGCCACATGCTCGTCGTTCGCATTCAGCACGGAAAGACCGCCGGGAACGAGACCATGAATGATTTCCGACTTGGCCTGCGCGATGCGTTCCGCGGAGCCGAATTCACCCAAATGCGCAACGCCGACTTTCAGCACAACCGCGATGTCCGGCGGCACCAGCGACGTCAGATTGGCGATTTCCCCAACATGGTTGGCGCCCATTTCCGCTACCAGAAAACGAGTTTCGGCATTTACTTTGAGCGAGGTCAGAGGCAGGCCAATTTCGTTATTGAACGATCCGACCGGCGCAACCGTCGATCCCATGCGAGACAGCAGCGCCTTCATAAGATCCTTAGTGGTGGTCTTGCCGACGGAACCGGTGATGCCGACCACCGTAAACGGAGTTCCCAGCGCGCGACGGCGCTCGATATTATGCTTGGCCAACGCCCCCAAGGCCAGCACCGTATCCTCCACCACAATCTGAGGCACACCGGCGTCGGCGATCTCATGGTCGACTATTGCGGCAACGGCACCTTGAGCGCCCACACGCGGCACGTAATCGTGACCGTCCACACGTTCTCCGGCAATCGCTACGAAAACCGAACCTTCAACGATCTGTCTTGAATCGGTGAATGCGCTGGTGGCCGCCGGCACATTCACTGCCGCAGTTCCGGCAATCAGCCGTCCCTGAACCGCCTGGGCGATCTCCTCCAAGCTCATTGGCATCATGGTCGGGCTGCTCACTGTGTTTTCTCCTCTGTGTTGCTGTTCCGTTTACTGTTCACGTTGTTTTGCGATTATCGTGTGCGTTTTACGCATCCGTTCCGATTGAAACTAGTTCAGATCTCGGGATACGCGCAACGCACTTTTGATGTTGGCCTTGCGCACACCCGCCGCAAGCACCATCGATATGGACAGCGACAATGCGCTGCTGTTCGTCTGCCCGTACGCCGCTGCCGCTTGCGATGCGAGCATATCGGATTCCGGCGTACGGACGGCGATACGGGTCCGCTTCCCGACGGTGCATCCGAATCGCGCAACCGATTTGACGATATCGGCTTCGCTTAGACCATTGTCATCGCAACCAAGCACATCGACACTTACCGACTGTAATGCGTCGTCTTTCAACGTCTCCTCGCTCAGAGCGAGAATCGCAGCCGCAGCACCGTCTTCAGCGCACACGGCCATCGTACGCTGCACGTCAAGAATCGACAACGGATAGTTCAGATCAAGATATCGTTCCAACGATTGCGAGTTGCCCGAGCTGATCACACCAACCGGATTACCAAGCATATGCAGGAAATCAGCGAGATCCCTCACCCCTTGGTCCACCGCCTGCGTATCGCTTCCCGCCACGGCGAACACCGCTAACGAATCGGACGGACTACCCGCCATTTCGCTGGCAAGCCTACCCAACTGCTGTGCGGTCGGCTCGGCATAGATCACAGGAATCTGTATATCTTCTGTCTTTCCACGCAACGCATGAGGTACCACCGCACCATATGCGCCAAGTGCCTGAGCCTGACGCAGCTGTTGCTCATCCACCGGTGCGGACGGCATGAACAACGATCCCGGCCGTACCGAATCGATATCGTCCGCAATGGACGTGATCGTCACTTCAGTGGCAAACGTAGGATCCAAGTCAAAGCCATATCTGCTGGCAAGCAGACCCAATGTCATTCGTCTGTTCATGGACTCACTGATCGCGCTCATCTTTCCACCCCTCCGTTCTTCATGCTTGCATACTCACCAAGTTACTGGAATAGCATCAGTTCGCGGGCTGGACGCAGGCACTTCATACTTCTGCATAAGGAATTCACCAATCTCCGCGGTGACCGGACCTGCCGTCAGACCACCAAAACCGCCTTGCGGGTCCTTCAACACCACCGTGACGACAAAGCGAGGATTGTCCGCAGGAATAATCGCCGAATAATCGCTGATAATCGACGACAGTCTGCCATCGGCACCAGCGACTTCCGCCGTACCGGACTTTGCTGCGACACGATAACCATCCACCTTGACGAACTGGGAGTAATGGTCGGACACGGATTCCATGGCGTTCAGCACCTGAGAGGCCACCTGCTCGTCAATCACGCGCGTTGCCTCGCCCTCGGGCTTTTGCTCTTCGGAATGTCCTTCGGCATCGCTGATCGCCTTGATGATGCGCTGCGGCTTCTTAACGCCCTTATTGGCGATCACGGCAACCGCATTCGTCAGCTGGAGTGCATTGGTCGTGTAAGCCTGGCCGAACAACACAGTGTTCTGGGTTCGCAGATCCCATTGACCGGCCGAATATAGCAAACCATCCGATTCGCCAGGAAGCCCGAGCCCATTGTCCTGGCCGATGCCGAATTTGCTGATGAAATCGTATCGCTGCTCGTTAGACATCTTCTCCCCTGCGATGATCATGCCGACGTTCGACGATTGCTCGAGAATGCCCGCAAGGGTCCAGTGTTCGTCACCGTGGGTGGTCGCGTCGCTGTAGGTCTGCCCGTTCATCGTGATATGGTCCGGTACAGTGAATTTGTCTGACGCCTGATGCAATCCAAGCTGGATCATTCCCGACATTGTGAAGACCTTGCCAATGGAACCTGGCTCAAACGTTTCGCTGACGGCCCTGGAAACCGTCATCTTCGCCTGATCGCTGCCGGCTTCGATCTCGTCACTGTCTGCGAGCGCGAGAATATCCCCTGTTTGAGTGTCCTGCACCACGGCGATTCCCCATGGCGAACTGTATTTTTCGCAGCTTTCTCTCAGTATTTTTTCGACATACCACTGCACGTCGTGGTTGATGGTCAGCGTGACATCGGATCCATTGACCGCATCTTTCGATTCGGTCATGGTTCCTGGGATTTCGACGCCGTTGTTGCCTTGTTGGTAAACCTGGTATCCGTCTTCGCCAGTCAGCGTCTTATTTTCCATTTGTTCGATACCGGCGACGCCTTTGCCTTCGCCATCGACGCCTCCCAGCAACGCTCCCATCAAGGTTCCGTTGGAATAGATACGTTCGTTGCTGAGTTCCGCATAGACGATACCGTCCAAATTGAGCTTGGAGATTTTGCGTTTAACCGCCGGCGTCACGTCTTTCTTCAGTACCGCGTATTGACCTGTTCCCGAGAGCATGGCACCCAATTCGGTAGCATCCATGTCCAGTACCGGGGCGAGCAGCCTGGCCACGGCCGCGGCTCCTGTGGCACCTACCGGTTTGCCGTTGATCTGGTGGCAGATGTCTCCGGTCTGTTTGGTGCACGTTATCGGCGTGAAGGCCTGCGCCCCCTCGGGATTGCCGATGATGGTGTATCGTTCCACGCTCTGTGCGAGGATAGAACCGTTCGTGTCCATGATTTTTCCGCGGCTCGCCTTTAATGTCACTGTGATGGTTCTGCTTTGCGCCGCGGCTTGCGCCATGCTTTTGCCGTTGATCAGCTGAACGTTGGCCAATTGGATAAGGCATGCCGTGCCCATCAGCGCCAGAAGGACGCCGATGGCCATGGTTTTTGTGAGCAGCTTCTTATGGAAACGCGTGTACGTACTGCGAAAAGGATTCACTGAGCGTCGTCTCCGCTTGGCTGATAGCCGTTCAGATCAATCGTCAAGGCACCTTTTTGAGGCACCATACCCATTTCCTCGGCTTTGCTTGGTAGCGAGGCCTCAAGCTCGTCGAGCTTGGTCTGGTCATCTCCCACGTCTTGCGTCAAACGGATGATGTTCGACTCGATCCTGTTCGCGTCGAAGGAATCCTGCACCATTTGGGTGCGTAGCATCAAGGATCCCACAAGGCAGATTCCAAGGAAAATGACAGCAATGACCAAATGCAGCAACGGGGTGCTTCTGGTGCGAGTCCATGTGATGAGCTGTTTGAATCCTCGCTTGACACCATTGCCTTCGGCACGCGTTCCTTTGACGACATGCAATTCAGGGCGAGTGGTGCCTACAGTTTCGGTTTGGTCCCGGCGTCCTGCGGGAGCCGCGTTTGATGCGATCGTTCTTGGTGCAGCCACGTTCAGCCCCTCCTTCCTTGCCGTTTCATGCTTGCGTAGTCATTGCCCTGGTCGAATCGTTTTCGCCAGCGTTCGGGAATTGGCCTGGTCAGTTCCACTGCACGCAATCGTACGGAAGCCGACCTCGGATTCATGGCGATTTCCTCCTCGTCGGCTTTAATGGCGCCTCGCGTGAGTTCCTTGAAGAATGGCATCATATCCGGCGGAACCACCGGCATGTCCGCAGGTACGTCGGCTTTCAGACCTTGGTTCATGAATGTTTTGACGGTTTTGTCTTCCAGCGAATGGTACGACTCCACCACCAAACGCCCTCCCACCGCGAGACGGTTGGCGATCTGGGGCAATGTTCCCGCCAATTTGTCGAGCTCACCGTTGACTTCGATGCGCAACGCTTGGAACACTCGTTTGGCAGGATTTCCTGCAGGACGGTGCGCCTGCGGCACAACCTCATCCACAAGACGGTTAAGCTGCCCTGATGTGGTCAACGGCTCGACCTCACGCCTACGCACGATCGCACGGGCGATCTGCTTGGAGAAGCGTTCCTCACCATACGTACGGAAAATGCGTGCCAGATCGGCAAACGAATATTCGGCAAGCACCTGCTCGGCGGTCAATGGCTGGGTCACGTCCATACGCATATCCAAAGGCGCATCGTGGGAATACGAGAATCCCCGCTCCGTCTCATCAATCTGCAGACTTGACAATCCCAAATCCATGAACACGGCGTTCACTTGATCGATTCCCTGATCATCAAGCACTTGCGCAAAATCGTCGAACGCGGCATGCACAGGTATGAAGCGATCGGCAAGGCCTTCCATCTGCATTCGCTGTGTGGCAAGCGCAAGCGCCTCGGTGTCTCGGTCGATGCCGATCAGGCAAGCATGCGGGCTCGCTTTAAGGAATGCCGTGGAATGCCCGGCCAAGCCAAGCGTGCAATCCACGGCGATCGACCCTGGCTTCGCCAATGCAGGCGCCACCAGATCCACGCAGTCACGCAGCAACACTGGCTGATGAATCGTTGTCACATCTGTCATCAGAATTCCACCGCCGGTAATACGTCATCGGCAATATCGGAATACCCCTGCTCCTTTTCGGCGAGATATTCCTCCCATGCCTGCTTATTCCAAATCTCCGCTCGGGTTCCCACACCAATCACCACAATGTCGCTTCCCAACTTCGCGTAATCGCGCAACATCTGCGGCACGAGCACACGTCCTTGCTTGTCCGGCTCCTGGTCAACAGCACCGGAAAGGAATACGCGCAAATAGTCGCGCGCGGCCTTATTGCCCATGGATGTGCGCTGAATCTGCAACGCGATCCGGCGAAATTCCGATTGGGGCAGCAGGTAAACACAACGCTCCTGACCTCGGGCCATCACCATGCCCGGTCCCAATTGACTGCGAAATTTCGCAGGCAGTGCCATGCGTCCTTTGGCGTCGATTTTTGGAGTGTATGTTCCCAGCAACAATGGCGGCAATCCCACCATCATGTTGCCTGCCTGCATTGCATCGTCCTCGGAGAATGGTGTGGTTTCAACACTTTGAACCATCACCACACCTCCTTATCCGACACACATGAACACCTCAGGCCCGAGACTCTTTCCCACTTTACCCCACAGGTCACCATAAATCCCCACGTAAATGGAAAAAATCAGCAAATAAAAGTCCGTTTCTCCCCACAATGAACAAGCTCCGTCGAAATTCACTCATCATCCTGCCCTAGAAACATCGCTTTTCGTTTGACAATAATGTTTTCGTAGAAGCCTCGGGGTACATTGGAGTGCCTAAGTTTTGTGAGGAAGGGATTGTAGATGTCGAGTTATTCCGCCCAGTTGCGTGAAGAACAACAGGCCGTCAGCCGCGCGTATGGCCGCTTGGACGACCTACGGGCTCAAGCTCGCGCCCGTCTCGACACCGTGCGGGCAGCGGGCTCGCACGGTTCGCCCACGCAACGCACCGAACGCGACTCCTTCGCCACCATGTACGAGGACCGTCTCACCCAGTTGCGTGCGGTCGAGGACCGTCTGGTGTTCGGCAGGCTCGATGATGTTCACGGCACGCACCGGTATATCGGTCGTATCGGATTGTCCGACGAGCACCATGAGCCGATCCTCACCGATTGGCGAGCCGACGCGGCACGCCCGTTCTATGAGGCGACGCCTTCGCACCATGGCGATATCGTAATGCGTCGCCATATCACGCTGAGTTTCCGTGAAGTGGTCGGTGTCGAAGATGAGGTGCTCGATGTGCATTCCGACCAAGTAGGTCAAGCGTCCTCGGACGGCACGCTAACCGGTGAAGGCGCGCTGCTTGCATCATTGAACGCCAAACGCACCGGCAAGATGACCGACATCGTGGCCACCATCCAAGCCGAACAGGACCGTATCATCCGTGCAGACCTCAATCAGGCCGTGGTGGTGCAGGGCGGTCCGGGTACCGGCAAAACCGCCGTTGCCCTGCATCGCGCCGCATATCTGCTCTACACGCATCGAAGAATGCTCGAACGTTCCGGCGTGCTGGTGGTTGGTCCGAGCTCCACGTTCCTGCATTACATCGACCAGGTGCTTCCCTCCCTTGGTGAGACCGGAGTAGTCAGCCGCACCATCGCCGATCTCATTCCCGGCGTAATCGCGACAGCGCATGACGATCCGTTCGTGGCAAAACTCAAGGGCGACCGACGCATGGCCAAGGCCATCGCCAACGCCGTCGCAGCAAGGGAACGCGTTCCTTCGCAATTGCCGTCGATTCGTATCAACGGATTCACTGTGCCCATCGTGCGCACGGATATTGAACAGGCCATCACCGATGCCAAACGCACGCGACAGCAGCACAACAAAGCACGCGAAACCTTCGTGCACAGCATGCTGATCGCCATGCGCAACCGTTATGTGGACAAACTTGATTACGAACCGGAACAAGCCGAGTTGACGGATGTGATGCAGCAGCTGCGCATGAACGACGCACTGCGTAAGACGTTGAATCTCGCCTGGCTGCCGATGACCGGCGAATGGCTGGTCGACCAATTGTTCTGCAAGCCGCAGCAGCTTCGCCGTTTCGCACCTTGGCTTGAGGAACGAGACATCGAAGCGCTGACGCGCCCGAAGGGATCGCCGTTCACAGTCAGCGACGTTCCCTTGTTGGATGAGGCCATGGAGCTGCTTGGCCCCGACCCGAAGGCGGTCGCCCGTCAAAAGGCGTTGGACGCCAAACGCGCCGAAGAAGAGCAATTCGCACAAGACACGTTGGCACAGGCTGGCATCGGGTCCGGCATCGTTACCTCGCAAATGCTGGTGGACAATATCAATGGTATGGACGCCGAACTCACCGCGCAGCGCGCCGCCTCGGACCGCGAATGGACGTATGGCCATATCGTCGTCGATGAGGCTCAGGAGCTCACCGCCATGGATTGGCGTATGCTCATCCGCCGTTGCCCATCGCGTTCGTTCACCATTGTGGGCGACGTAGCGCAAACGTCCGCGTTGGGCGGCACTCGTTCGTGGCGACGCATGATGGATCCTCTATTCGGTCCCCGCAATTGGCAGCTCAACGAATTGACGATCAACTACCGTAATCCAAAGGAAGTGTCGCAACTCGCCTGCGATTTCGCGGCCGCCGAAGGTTTGTACATCTCCACCGTCAATGCGGTTCGCGGCGTGCCTGATTCGGTCAAGCGTCTCACCTTGGCCGATGAAAGTCTGATTTTCGACGCCGTGGCGCAGCAGACCGTCGATCTGGTTCGTTCGTACATATCCGCCGACGGCACTGGACGTGTGGCCATCATTGCGCCTGATGATATGGTCAAGTCACTGCGTAGGCGCGTGTACGAACAGTTGCGTGAAACATTGCCGACAAAGGAATTCGACCGTCTTGATGCGCAAAGCTCCTGGGATGAGCAGGTGACCGTCTGCTCCACCCAAATGGTAAAGGGACTGGAGTATGACGCGGTGATGGTGGTACAGCCGGGAATCATCGAGGAGAACGCTCCTTCGCGCATTGTGGCAGCCGCCGATCTGTATGTCGCCATGACCAGACCGACGCAACGCCTGCTTATAGTCCGGACAAATGCTGACGAAAAACTGCTCAAGCTATAAGGTAGGAATCATGCCTAAAGCATTGTTACTTGAAAACATTCATCCCGACGCGGCGCAGTCGCTGCGTGACCACGGCTTCGAAGTCGAGTGCCTCAAGGGCGCTCTCAACGAAGACGAACTCATCGACGCTCTGGAGGGCGTTGACCTCCTGGGTATCCGATCCAAAACCAGCGTGACCCGCAAGGTCATCGATGCCCGTCCGACGCTCACCGCGGTCGGATGCTTCTGCATAGGCACCAATCAGGTCGATCTTGACTATGCGGGCAAGCATGGCATCGCCGTGTTCAATGCCCCATATTCGAACACCCGTTCCGTGGTGGAACTGGTCATCGGCGATATCATCTGCCTGATGCGCCGCATTCCCGCGCACACCCATCACATGAAGCATGGCATGTGGGATAAGTCCGCTTCCGGCTCCCATGAAGTGCGAGGCAAGACGCTCGGCATCATCGGCTACGGCAATATCGGTTCCCAGCTTTCCGTTATCGCCGAGGCGCTTGGCATGCGTGTGGTGTTCTACGACATCGAAGAGAAGCTTGCCATGGGCAATGCTCACCGTTGCTCCACACTGAACGAGTTGCTTGAGCAGTCCGATGTGGTCACCTTGCATGTCGATGGCCGCAAGTCCAATACCGGTTTCTTCGGTGAGGACCAGTTCTCCCATATGAAGCAGGATTCGATTTTCATCAATCTGTCCCGCGGTTTCGTGGCGGATTTGGACGCGTTGAAGAAGCACTTGGATTCCGGTCATATTTCAGGCGCTGCGGTGGATGTGTTCCCTGTCGAGCCGAAGAAAAGCGGCGATGAATTCCTGACGAGCCTTTCGGATGAAGACAATATGATTCTGACCCCGCATATTGGCGGCTCCACGCTTGAAGCGCAGAAATCCATCGGCCAGTTCGTTTCACAGCGTCTTGAGGATTATTGGTTCAAAGGTTCCACGATGTTGTCGGTTGATCTTCCGCAGATCACCTTGTCCGATATCCGTTCGAACTTCCGTATCGCGCATCTTCATGCGAATCTGCCTGGCGTCCTCGCCAAGGTGAACCACGTGCTTGGCGAAGAGAACATCAATATCGCAGCCCAGGCGCTTGGCACCGAAGGTGAAATCGGCTATGTGGTCACTGATGTGGCGCAGCGCCCGAGCCAGAAGGCTTTGGACGAGCTTGCAGCCATTGAAGGCACGATTCGTATGCGTGTAATCAGCTGACGGTCTGCAATACGACATACGTCAATACGGCATAAATGCATTGTGGGGGTTCCAGCCTAAGCGGCTGGAACCCCCACAATGCATAAATCGTCATGTCATGCCGTAATCGCCCAACTTCTGCGTCACTTAGTCCATCCTTAACGAGACAACGCATTGCCACACGTTTCGATAGCGACTGTCAAACTACTTCAGCGCGTCAGCTTTCAGCTCATTGATAGCGTTCTGAAAATCCCCAAGATTCTCAAAGTTCTGATACACACTGGCGAAACGCATGTAAGCAACCTCGTCAAGATCACGCAACGGTTTCAAAATGGCTTTGCCGACCTCATCAGACTTGACCTGGGCAAGACCTCGAGCACGAAGGTCCTCTTCAACCTGCTGCCCGAGCGCCTTCAAATCGTCTTCCTTGATCGGGCGACCCTGGCATGCTTTTCGAACGCCGGAAATCACCTTGTTCCTATCGAACTGTTCGACGTTGCCGGAACGCTTCACCACCAACAGCATGGTGGTCTCCAGCGTAGTGAAACGCTTGGAACATTTCGGGCACTCTCGCCTACGGCGAATGGAGTGGCCGTCATCGCTGATGCGGGTATCGACCACCTTGGTATCTGGATTCTGACAAAAAGGGCAATGCATGATGTCAAGAATAGCCTGAGCCATTGAACTAGGACAATCCCACGTGAGTTACACCTCGTCAGGAACGATAAGCCTTTGCCCACCCTTAACGAAACAGAATCCAGATTATTCAAGCGCACCAGCTCGTTCACCGCACACGAATCATCACGCCGCCCCTTCTCAAACAGCTGTTCTATCGAACGCACGTTCTGAGTATAGCACATATGTTCGATAATTGCAAACACACCTCGAACAGATGTTTGATTTTCTCAGCGTTTCACGTTATGCTTATCTGAGATCTGAAAGGAGCCCACCGTGAGCACCGTCCCATTCACACCCAAAAAGGATGCTGCGCGTCCGGACGAAAGCACGCTGACCGATCGTCAGCGCAAGGTGCTTGGCGCCATCAAAAAGCATCTGGCCGAACAAGGTTTCGCCCCTTCGTTCCGCGAAATAGGCGAAGCTGCAGGGCTGAAAAGTCCGTCATCCGTCAAACACCAGCTGCAGGTACTTGACGAAAAGGGTTTTATTCGCATGAATGCGAACAAGGGCAGGGCGATTGAAGTCGTAAGCTTTGACGATGAATCCTCGTCAGGCAAGGTGGCACAGGTCATTCCATTTCCAAGCCAATCAAATTCCAGCGGTTCCATCATGGCCTCACGAGATGTTCCTTTGGTGGGGCGCATCGCCGCGGGAGTGCCCATCACCGCCGAACAGCATGTGGATGATGTGATGCGATTGCCCGAACGACTCACCGGTACCGGAAATCTGTTCATGCTTGAGGTGCACGGCGATTCCATGATCGACGCGGCCATTTGCGACGGCGATTTTGTGGTGGTACGCGAGCAAAACACCGCGGAGAACGGGGATATTGTGGCAGCACTGCTCGACGACGAGGCCACGGTGAAGACGTTCCGCAAGGATCATGGTCATGTCTGGCTCATTCCGCACAATCCCGCTTACTCCCCCATTGATGGCACGCATGCTGAGATCATGGGCAAGGTGGTCACCGTGCTCCGCAAAATCTGAGGCATAAGGATCACCTTGTCCTTTACGCAACCGCGCTCTTGGATGTGAGTCAAACGTTTGATTTTCATGTCCAAGAGCGCGGTTTTTCATGACACAGCAGGCTTCCCGTTGGTCAAGAATGCATTTCGGATTTGCTCGCCGAACTGTATCCCTCCGGTTCAAGCTGGAAGGTAGTGTGTGGCACCGACACGGGGAAATGTTCACGTAGGCAATCCTGTAGTTGGGCGAGTATTTCCGCGGCCTCCTTCATGGTGAGGTCTCGTTCGACCACGACATGTGCCATGAGGATCGGCATGCCGGTGGATACGGTGCTGGCGTGAAGGTCGTGCACGGCGATAACATGTGGCACTTGTTCCAAATGCGTCCTTACTTCGTCAAGGTCAAGTCCGTTGGGTGTTTCTTCCAAGAGCACGCGAACCGCGGTGCGCAGGAGTTTGATGGCGCGTGGAATCATCATGAGCGCGATGATGCCGCCTGCAACCGCGTCAAAGCCGGACCAGCCGGTGCAGATGAGTACGATTGCCGATACGATTACGGCTACGGATCCCAAGGCATCGTTCATGACTTCGAGGAACGCCGCTTTCATGTTCATGTTATCTTCGCTTTGCGATGCGAGGATGAAGATTGATCCGATGTTGGCAGCGAGGCCGAGTATGCCCATGAAGAGCAACAGTCGCACGTCGTTTATTTCGTCAGCAGACCCTCCGAAGAGTCTCATGCCTGCTTCCACGAGCGCGTAGATGCCGACGATGAGGAGTATGAGGGCTCCGACTGCCGCGGTGAGCACTTCGAGCCGTGCCCATCCCCAAGTGCGTTTGTTGCTGGGTTTGCGTCGCATCAGCATTGCGGTGACGGTTGATGCGATGAGTACGGACATGTCGGTGAGCATATGGCCTGCATCCACGAGCAGTGCCAATGATCCGGTGATGATTGCGCTGGCGACTTCCGCTATGAATACCGTCGAGGTGAGCCCCAGTGACATCATGAGTCGTTTTTGATGTTCCGCTCCTGCGTTCGCTGTTGTTCCGTGCGAGTGGTCGTGTGCCATGTATGGAATCCTTCAACCTAATTGATTGAGGAACTTATTGAAATTGTTTCTCAATACCATTTTCATTGCTTGTAAAACGCAAGAAACCCCAGCCAAAGGCTGGGGTTTCCGTTATTTCTGCTTGCAGTCTAGCGACTCATCATCCGTCTGTCAATACCCAAGTCAAACAAAAAAACGCGGCAACGTGTGCGACGGCAAGGCGCATATGACGAAGACATACAAAAGTACGTCAAAATCCATGTAACGCAGCTGGCACTCCGTTACCGCGTTTTCTATCAGAAGCCGAATTGGGCGGCAGTTTCCTTCAGCGTCTCTGCAGAGCGCTTAAGGGCTGCGAGCTCGCGGTCAGACACCGGGGTGTTGATGGCGGTGTTGACGCCGGAGCGGTTGAGGAGGGTCGGCACGGACATGCAGACATCGGAGATGCCGTGGAAGTCGTGGAGCATGGAGCTCACCGGCAGGATACGGTTGGAATCGCGCATGACGGCTTCGATGATGTCGACGCCGGACATGCCGATGGCGTAGTTGGTTGCGCCCTTGCCGTTGATGATCTTGTAGGCGGCGTTCTTGACGTCCTGGTGGATCTGCTCACGGACTTCGGCGTCGAGCGGGGCGTGGCCCGGCAGCGGAGTCCAGTCGCACATCGGAACGCCACCGATGGTGGCGGAGGCCCACAGCGGCACTTCGGAGTCGCCGTGTTCGCCGGCGATGTAGGCATGCACGTTCTTGACGTTGACGCCGGTCTGCTGGGCGATCAGGAAGCGCAAGCGTGCGGAGTCCAGGTTGGTGCCGGAGCCGAAGACCTGGTTTGCCGGCAGGCCGGAGATCTTCTGGGCAACATGGGTCGCGATGTCGACCGGGTTGGTGATGAGCATGTAGATGGCGTTCGGAGCAACCTTCACGAGGCCTGGAATGATGGCCTTGAGGATGTTGATGGTGGCACCGACCAGTTCAAGGCGGGACTGGCCCGGCTTCTGACGCGGACCTGCGGTGATGACGATCATATCGGCATCGCGGCAGATTTCCGGATCGTCGGCGCCTGCGATGGACACGGTCGGGAAGAAGCTGGAGCCGTGCTGCATGTCGAGCACTTCGGCTTCGACGCGCTCCTTGGCAATGTCTTCGAGCACGATCTCACGTGCGACGCCACGCTGAGCGGCAGCGAAAGCGAGAGTGGAGCCGACTGCGCCGGCACCGATGATAGCGAGCTTTGTGGGCTTGATTGGTGAATCCACCATGTGCTTACCTCTCTTATAAGAAAAGAATGTCCCGCTAGTAGCAGGTTTTCTCTTAGAACTTCATCTTTACTCTATCCATACAGCATGACGTTTTGACATGCCGTAACACGACTTGCAAGTACTGAAAAAGTGATTTGCCTCACAAAGTATGTGAACGCTCACAAACGCTGTGTCCGTTGCGTTGCACTGTTTTGCAAGGTTTTCAGTCGATTGACTGTTCCACGATTTGCGCAGCCAAATGATCGTCCACTTCCGCTGCGAGCATCATGCCGTCGTCACGGTATTCGACGTTGATCACTTTGCCGTATTCACGTACGCGCGACACCAATGAACCGGCAGTGTATGGCAGCAACGCCTCGACATGCACATTCGGCGTCGGCAGCATGGACTCCACCTGTATACGCAGCTCATCGACACCTTCGCCGGAAAACGCCGACACGATGTGCGCTTCCGGCATCAACGCCTCGATACGCTCGCGTGCAGCCTCATCCATACGGTCGGCCTTGTTGAACACGATGATCGTGGGAATGGTTTCAACGCCATCGATGTCGGCAAGCACATCGTCGACCGCATCGATTTGCGAGAACGGATCCGGATGCGACCCGTCCACCACATGCACGATCAGATCGGCTTCGGCGACCTCCTCCAACGTGGACTTGAACGCTTCAATCAGCTGCGTAGGCAAGCGACGCACGAACCCGACAGTATCGACGTACGCATATTGACGTCCATCTTTGGCGCGCGCCCTGCGCACTGCGGTGTCCAGTGTGGCGAACAACGCATTCTCCACCAGTTCCGCGGAACCAGTCAGCCGATTCGTCAACGACGATTTGCCCGCATTCGTATATCCCACCACGGCAACGGTCGGCAATCCGAAACGACGGCGAGCGCCACGTTTGACGTCACGTGCAGGAGCCATCTGTTCGATCTGTTTGCGGAGTTTGGCGATTCGACTGCGAATCACGCGGCGGTCCATTTCGATTTTCGTTTCGCCTGGTCCTCGCGAGCCGATGCCTGCGTCGCCTGCGGCTCGGCCGCCTGCCTGTCGCGACAGTGATCCGCCCCAGCCTCGCAGTCGTGGCAGCATGTACTGGAGTTGCGCCAGTTCCACTTGGGCTTTGCCTTCACGTGAGGTTGCGTGTTGGGCGAAAATGTCAAGGATCACGGCGGTGCGGTCGACGACTTTTACTTTGGTGGCGTCTTCCAAGGCACGACGTTGGCTTGGCGGCAGGTCATCGTCCACAACGATGGTGTCGGCTTCCTCTTGCGCCACGATTCCGGCGAGTTCGCGGGCTTTGCCGGAGCCAACGTATGTGGCTGCGTCCGGCTTGATACGATGCTGCAGCAGACCGTCGCACACTACGGCGCCTGCGGTTTCCGCGAGCGCGGCAAGTTCTCGCAATGATTCTTCGGCTTGCGCCTGTGTGGTTTCACGGCTTGACCATACGCCGACGAGCACGACGCGTTCGAGGCGGACTTTTCGGTATTCAACTTCGGTAACGTCTTGCATTTCACCGAGTCCGGACACATGCTTCAACGCATTGCGGGATTCTCGCTCCTGCCATTGTTCGTCATGGGATTCGTTGAAATGGTTTTCGCCGTTGGTATCAAGCAGCACTTCGGACTGGTCTGCAAGCACGCCTGACACGTCGTTGGCGCTCATGCTATGCTCGATGTCGTTTTCTTGGCTCAATGGCACCTCTCACGGTTAAACTATGGTGTCTTTATTATCATCATTCTCTAGAGACATGGGTATCGGGCATTCGCCACGTGGACAAGCGTGGCTTGCGTGGTGCCGGAGGCAAGCGTTTGCAAGGAGTGGGTATGGCACAGGCCGAACAGTATTTCGCGGCTGATCCGCAGTCAAAGGACGTGCGTAAGAGACTGCATGTTGTGTTGCGTGGCAATGAGGCCGATGTTGAGGTTTCCAATGGCGTGTTTTCCGGCAATCGTGTGGATTTGGGAACGTCCGTGCTCCTTCGTCAGGCTCCGGAGCCTCCTGAGGAAGGGACGTTCCTTGATTTGGGTTGTGGCTGGGGTCCGATTGCGTTGACGTTTGGTTTTGCTTCGCCGAAGGCTGATATTTGGGCGTTGGACGTGAATGAACGCGCGTTGGATCTGACGCGTCGCAATGCCGAGCTCAATGGTGTGGGGAACATTCGTGCGGTCACTGCCGATGAGATTCCTTCGGATGTGACGTTTGACTTGATTTGGTCGAATCCGCCGATTCGTGTCGGCAAGGATGTGCTGCATGAGCTGTTGATGACATGGCTGCCACGTCTGAATGCGGGTGGTGCCGCCTATTTGGTGGTGCAGAAGAATCTGGGGTCGGATTCGTTGATTCCGTGGCTTGCCACGCAGCTTGGCGATGGTTATGAGGTGAGTAAATACGCGAGTTCGAAGGGCTTCCGCGTTATCGAGGTTATGAAGGCATGAAATTCGAATATCCTTCCCAACTGCCGGTTTCTGCTGCGCGCGGCGATATTGCCGAGGCGGTGAAGTCGAGCCAGGTGGTGATTGTTTCCGGTCAGACTGGTTCCGGTAAGACCACGCAGCTGCCGAAGATTCTGTTGGAATTGGGTCGCGGATCGCATGGCAGGCAGATCGTGCACACGCAGCCGCGTAGGCTGGCCGCGCGTACCGTAGCCGAACGTATCGCCGCGGAGATGGGCGTGCGTCTGGGTGACGAGGTCGGCTATCAGGTGCGTTTCACCGATGAAAGTTCGCCGAAGACTCGTCTTCGTGTGGTGACGGACGGTATTCTGCTGGCGCAGATTCAACGTGATCCGAAGCTGATGCAATACGATACGATCGTTATTGACGAAGCGCATGAACGTAGTCTCAATATTGATTTTCTTCTTGGATATTTGACTGCACTGTTGCCGAAACGTCGTGATCTGAAATTGGTGATCACGTCGGCGACGATTGATTCGGTGAAGTTCCAAGAGCATTTCGAACATGCTTTGCATACGAAAGTACCGGTTATCGAGGTTTCTGGGCGCACCTACCCCGTGCAGGTCGTGTATGAGCCGTTGGGTACCGCTCCCGCGTTGATGCGTTCCGTGCCTGGTTTTGAAACTGGCGCGATGCCGGGCGATGCTGACTATGAAGCATTGTCTGCCGCCCCCGATGCGAAGGATTCTCGCGAGCCGAATGTTGATATGCCGACGGCTGTGGCACGCGCCTGTGCCGAATTGGTGATTCATTCGAGTCATGACCGTGGACCGCGCGATATTCTCGTGTTCGCTTCCGGCGAGCGCGACATTCATGATTTTGAGAATGCGTTGCGTCATCATTATGGCCCGCGTGCTGTTGATATGCGTCGTCCTGATGCGATTGAGATTGTGCCCTTGTTCGCACGATTGTCTGCCAAGGAGCAGCATCGTGTGTTTGAGCCGCATGATCATCAGCGTATTGTGATCGCTACGAATGTGGCTGAAACGTCGTTGACGGTACCGGGCATTCGTTATGTGGTTGATCCTGGTACCGCCCGTATTTCGCGTTATTCGAAGAGTGCGAAGGTACAGAGGCTTCCGGTTGAGCCGATCAGTCAGGCGAGTGCGAATCAGCGTTCGGGCCGTTGCGGCCGTATTGCCGATGGTATTGCGATTCGCTTGTATTCTCGTGAGGATTTTGAGACGCGTCCGGAGTTCACGGAGCCTGAGATTCTGCGCACGTCGTTGGGTGCGGTTGTGTTGCATATGCTATCGGTGGGTGTGGCTCGTACCGCGCAGGATGTTACGGATTTCGGCTTTATCGATCCGCCTGATATGAAGGCGGTGTCTGATGGTTTCAATGAGTTGACCGAATTGAAGGCTGTGGCGCGTAAGCATGGCGAGGTTGTGCTGACGCACACGGGCCGTATGCTCGCGCGCATTCCGATCGACGTGCGTTTGGGCCGTATGGTTATCGAGGCTGCAAAGTCGACTACGCCGAACACGTTGGCCGCGGTGCTGGTGGTGGTCGCGTTTCTGAGTTTGCAGGATCCTCGCGAGCGCCCGGATGAGAATCGTGAGGAGGCCGACCGTATTCATAACCGGTATGCCGATTCGTCCAGTGATTTTCTGACCGCGTTGAACTTGTGGGATCGTGTGTTTCAGGCTGACGGTGAGCCCAGTAATTCCGCGCTTCGTAAGATTTGCAAGACTGAATATTTGAGTTGGCTGCGCATTCGTCAGTGGAAGGATCTGGTCACGCAGTTGCGTGAGATGTGCAAGGAATTCAAGTTCAAGGTTGGTGATCCGATTCCGGTTTCACGTCCACCGCTTGAGATTCGTCAGCTTCCGTTGAACCAGCAGGCTGCGCATTCGCTGTGTTGTTCGTGGGATGCGCAGGGTATTCATACGTCGATGCTTTCGGGCTTGTTGTCGATGATGGGCATGCAGATCGTGCGCGAGCCGAAGGCGTCTGATTTCGCTGGTTTGAAGGGTGCCGCCCGTGCACGTGCCATGAAACGTGCGCAGAAGATGGCGAAGAATGATTATCAGGGTGCGCGTGGCACGCATTTCGCGTTGTTCCCGGCTTCCGCGGTTGCCAAGTCGACGCCGCAATGGGTGATGAGCACGGAGTTGGTGGAGACGAGCCGCTTGTGGGCGCGATATTCCGCCGAGATCGATCCGGCTTGGGCTGAACCGTTGGCGGGTTCGTTGACGCGAACCACGTATGCGGATCCGCATTGGTCTGGTTCGCGTGGTTCCGCGGTGGCGAGCGCGAAAGTGCTGTTGTATGGTCTGCCGATCGTGCAGAATCGTACGGTGCAGTGGGGTCGTATCAACCCGCTGGAGGCCCGTGATTTTCTGATTCGTCAGGGTTTGGTCGAAGGAGATATTCAGCAGCGGTTCTCGTATGACGATTTCATTGCGAAGAATCGTGACGTGCTGGAGGATGCCGCAGACGATGCGAGTCGTACACGTCAAATGGCGCAGACAGTCAGCGACGAGGACCTGTTCGATTTCTATAATTCGGTGATTCCCAATACTGTCACGTCGGTTGCCGATCTTGCGAAATGGTGGAAGTCGAAGCATGACGAGCAGCCGGATTTGTTGGATTTTGATCCGGAAAAGGTGGAGCGTCTTGCTGATGCCGAGTCGGTGTCGTTGGCTGACTATCCAGATCATTGGCATACGTTGGGCACGGACGGCTCCCCTATCGATTTGCGGTTGAGTTATGTGTATGACCCGCATGATCCGCATGATGGCGTGACTGTGCATGTGCCGTTGAAGGTGTTGTCTCGTTTGACACCGGAGCAGTTCACGTGGAATGTTCCCGGATTGTTGGATGAGTTGATTGTCGGCATGATCAAGTCGTTGCCGAAGACGCTACGTGTGCAGTTTGTTCCCGCTCCTGATACGGCTCGTAAGATTCGTGCGTGGATTGATGAGAGATATCCGGATCTGCCTGGTTCTGGTAGCCAGCAGAAACCGAATCTTGCTCCTGCCAATGCGGAGGGTGTGAGCACGTGGCCGGATTTGCCGCATGTGTTTACGCAGGCGGCCATCAGCATTGTCGGCGCGCAGATTCACCCTGAAGTGTTGACTGGTGAATTGTGGAGCAAGCTCACACCGTATTTGCGCGTGACGTTCTCAGTGGAGCAACAGTTGCCTCCGAGTCGTAAGAGTCAGCATGGCAGGCGTCATGCGCGGGGCCCCGTCAAAGTGCTTGGCACGGGAAAATCGTTGGTGGAGTTGCAGCGCAAGTTTGCGGAGCAGGCTGAGGCTTCCGCACGGCAGATGGTGAAGAAGCAGGCGGAGAATGCCGGGAATCAGGGTAAGCTTGTGGAGCAGGCCAATCTGCTGCACAAGGCTGGTGCCACTACTGAAGCCCGTTCCACCATGCTGTGGCGCGGTGCGCTTGATGTTTTGCGTATGCCCAGCGAACGTATTTCGTCGCGTTGGTTGGGTGCGGAGGCGTTGATGTTGGCGTCCGCACCATATCAGTCCACGAAGGATCTTACTGAGGATCTGCAGTTGGCTGCGGTGAAGCGTTTGCTGCCGAATGTTGATGAATTGCCGGATGATGAGGCGTTGGCGAATGCGGTGCTTGATGTGCGTGAAGTGTTCGAAGATACCGTGTATGCGGTTGCGCATGATGTGATTGCTATTTTGAAGCGGTATGCGGAGGTTGATAAGGCCGTGTCAGGCAAGGCTGATCTGCCGATGTTGAGCGTTTTGCAGTCGATTCGTGAGCATATCGCCACGCTGGTGTATCCGGGATTCATTGGCAAGACCCCTCCGGATGCGTTGGCGTCGATTGAACGGTATCTGCATGCCGACGTGCTTCGTTTGGGTAAGGCGAAGAACGACAAGAATCGTGATGTGCGTTGGGCTTGGGAAGCTGATGAGGCCAAGCAGTTGGCTGACAAGGCCATGGCGAAGGCCGAGCGTGAGCCTGCAGGTCCGCGTCATGAGGCGTTGATGAAGCAGGCGGTCACCGCACGTTGGATGCTTGAGGAATTCTACGTATCACTGTGGGCGCAGGAACTCGGCACGCCGAAGCCGATCAGCCTGCAGCGCATCAAGAAAGCGTTGAGCTAACGCATCATCATCTTTCGCATTCCATTGCCGTCGATACTTACATTTTTCCAGTGTCGACGGTGATGGGACCTAATGAAATCATCCTCAACCGAACCATGGTTAGCACTGTCTAGCGTTGCTTGAAGAAACGGAACAACTGCGTTTCACGTATCGTTATACCGACGAGCACGCTTGATACCATCACTCCAGCGAATATCGCACATGACGTGCGCATCGCCCCCAACCATACGGTCATCACATCGGCACTGCTCATGCGAACGCAATACGCGCCCAGCAGCGCGGCCGAAGAGACACACGCCAAACCGCTCCAAATCAACGTTTCCATAGTGATTTCCAGCAATTGCGCACCTTTGGACTGCCCTGAATGCAACGCACCAGCATATTCCAATCTACGATGACGTACGCTGAACGCGCCGAACATCAGCCCCACAGCCAATCCCAGCCACGGCATCCAACGGGTCATACGCTGCCCGTACGAAACCTGCGCATCGTAATGCGAATCGAAACTCTTATTCACCTGCGTCACGCCGGCATTGGATGACGACCCCGACGCGACCAGCGTGGAATATAACAAATCCCCCGTCTGCCCGCTTTGCGGCCACTGTCTGACCCAACATTCGTCGAATGTGCCATTCGACGCGGATACAGGCACAAGGAACGCGTAGGCGAATCGCGTGTCACGACTATCGTTCGGCCAATCAAACACGCCTGCGACGCTCATCGTTCCCTGTTCGGTCTGCATTACGCTGCCTTTGGTGAGACCAAAATCCTCGGCCACGTCGGTAGATACCCACACGCCGGACACATCGGACTTCGTGCTCCCGGCGATCATCCTGATCATGCCGGGCGTCACTTCATACGACGATATATCCTTGCCAGGCGTGGCAAGCGGTACAATCTGTTGACCAGCACGCATCGCACCGGCCAAGGTGCTCATCACACCGCCGCCAGCGTTGGCGAGCCTGTCGCATGCGGCTCCGTCCACCGTTCCCCCGACGATGGCGTTAACGTCGGCATAGGCGTTGATACGTTGTACCGCCTCGGTTTCGAGCCCCACCACATTGACAGCCTCATATCCGCCGAGCAATGTAGACGCAAACAATACCGCTGCGAACATGAGCATCGCATGACTCACTCCCGCGCCAATATTGCGTAACGCTTCGGAAAGTACCGATCGTAATCGCATAATCGTCTACTCGCAGGTGAAATTGTTGAGTCCGCTGCCGATTTCCACATTGGAGATCGAAGCGATGTCTTCGCTGTTGGCTTGCACGAGGCTCACGCCAAGTTCGCCTCCCACGATCGACACTTTCACGGGAGTGTTGCCATGGTTGTTGGATTTGGGCACGATGCAGCCGGTTGAACCGTTGATGCCGAATACCGCGCCGGCGGGAACTCGCAGCACTCGCATCCGTTCGCTCAAGGCCAGAGTGGCGTCCAATCCTGCTTTTTTGGATTCCACATCCACGGATTGGTAGCTGTCGTTCGCTTCGACTTGTTGCAGGAACCCGGCATCCGTGATTTCAGTGGCATGAGCTGGCAATGTTCCCGTAATGCCGAATATCGTCAACGAACGGTCCTGCGCGAATGCAGTGCCGTTTTTGATGGTGAGTTTCGTCAATGATCCGGGGATTTTGCCGATTGCGGTGCCGCCCGTCACCATGGATCCGGCGGTTGCGCTCCACTCGTCAACGGCGACTTCGTGTGCAGGAATCCACAATGTGTCAGCCAATGACAATGATCCGTCCGACGTATTGCCGTTGTCGGCCATCAACTGCTTCCACCCGTCCGATGTGGCCCACCGATAGGCATCCGATCCGGGAACGCTGTTGTAGCCAAGTAAGCTGAGTTCATTATTCAGGGCGAGCACATCGCCGCCGGTGTCTCCGGTCTTCAAATCGCGATACAAGGGGGTTGCGGTGTTCAACGCCACTACCGTGCGATCGTTCACCTGGTAGGCACCTTTGCCTGAGGTCAGGCCGTTGCCGGACCAGTCCGCGGTGACCATGCCACTCGCATTGCCGGAAAGGTCACGGTCACTGGAGATGGTGGGCACCACAGTAACCTGCTGCGTGCCCGCGTATTCCTGTACGCTGGCGGGAGCCACAGCCTTTTCCCCCGCCGAACTGAGCAATGTCGGAGTGCGGTCAGGCAGCCACAATGCGCAGGATCCGACCGCAATACAAGCTGCCGTGACAGCCGCCAGCAGAGTCCAAGTCACAGCAGTGCACTTCGAACGCTTACCGCCCGTCCTTTGTTTCATTCCGAATCGTCGCGTCATACTCACATATACCCATTCACTCACAGCCAACAAGCACCATCAGCGAACACATCACCATGATTCCCCTGGAATCACTTACCTTCTCACCACAACTGTTCCGTATCGTCGGTCGCATATCCCACGTTGTAGCCGTTCGACACAAGGCAACTGCGCACTTGCAGGTTCTGCATGTCAAACGAAGTGTTGCCATCCGTTCCGGAAAACTCCTTGTTGAACCGGCTTACGGTATAGTCCTTCGGCACGAACGAGTCTCTATGCAAACAATCGACCACGGCTTGCGCTTGATCGGCATACAGATTCGGATTGCCTACGATAATGCCGTACACATCTTGCACATCTGCAACATACTCATCGCCGCATTCCGTGGAATCATCGGAATATCGGGATTCCTGAATGGTCGTTCCCTGTTTGTGTCCAGCTTCGGCATAGAGTCCGCTCGGATATTTGATGAGTTTGATTTCCTTATATCCTTTGTCGATCATGCATTGCCGGTAATCGGACCAGGCTTTCTCATAATCCGACGTTGAAATCTCACCCGTACTCTTGACTTTGTCCAATATCGTTTTCTGCGATTCAGCGATATTACCTTGCGATTCCCGCTGTTCAATCCATTCACTCAACGACGCCGCCAACTTCTGTCCGCTGGTTGACCCCTGCTGTGCAGCTCCCGACTGCGCAGCAGAAGACGAAGCTTCAACTTCCTCACCTTTTTGTCCATCTACGATAGACGCGCAAGACATCAATGACAACGTCAAGCCAACTACGCTAATTAGAGGAATAATCCGAAATCGATGCGGCATCTGCCATCAGCCCCACACTCTGGCGCTATCAGTATGATTGCTCGCGCGTGCGGTATGCTCCAGGCCGAGCATGTTGCTAGTTGATGAGCCGACCGCCCAGTTGGATACGCGTACATCGCATTCCGTAAGCCATGTGCTCGGCAATCTGGCCGGTCAAGGCATGATCGTGCTAGTGGCAACCCATGATCCGGACACGCGGGACGCCTGCGCTCGTGTAATCGACCTAGCCGACTACGCTCCGCAAACTGACGAGCCCACTGCCCAGCCCGCCAACATCGCAGTCCACTAATCGTTTTCCGCAATCTCAACGAATTACAGATAAAACTTCTATAACTTTGCCGCTTTCAGAAACCGCTCGTTCAAACCCGACCAAATGCCATCAGGCTTGCTGTTTGGCGTAGAAATCGCGTTCTCGAGCTACGAACGGGCGCAGCAGTGTTGTGGTGCCAACCGCACACAGCAGGAAGATCGCGCCCACAGGGCCAAGCCACATCAATCCCAAATGGGTGTTGACCAGTCCGCCGACCGCGGAGCCGACCGCAATGCCGATGTTGAACGACATGGAATTGAGCGACGCAGCCAGATTCAACGATCCCGGATGCGACTGAGAGGCAACATCCATATATAGCACCTGCGAGGCGGAATTCTGCAAATACATGAACATGCCAAGCACCACCAGCAGCAACGCACCATACACCGGCACCCAATGCGTTACGATCAGCGATGCCATAAGCACGGCGTGCGCGCAGTAGATCGGACGAATATGCGTCAGCGGTTCCACTCCCCTGCCACGGTCGGCAAGCTTGCCGCCATACAGGTTGCTCCACAGGCAGGCCGCGCCGAAAATCACCAGGCCAACGCTTAAATACTGTTCGGGAACATGCACTTCGTCTCGCATGATCGGCGTCAGATACGTATAGAACACGTAAGTTGCCGCCGCGCCAAACACCACGGCAAGCACGCCCAACTGAATACGACGGTCGAAAAACAGGCGGAATTGCGGCAGAAAACCAATCTTCACAATACGGCTGTTGCGCGGCAGCACCATCACCATGAGCACAATAAGTGCCACCGTAAGCACGTTCACCAAATGGAACGCCCAACGCCAGCCGAACGTGTTCGCAACCCACGTGCCAACCGGCACACCCACCACGGATGCGATGGAGAAGCCGGAAAACACCCATGCGATGAACTTCGTGCGGTACTGTTCAGTTGTTACATCGGGCGCGTACGTCATGGCGATAGCCACCAGCGTGCCAGATACCAATGCGATGAGAATTCGCGCCACCACGAGCACGCCATAATTCGGCGCGAACGCGCACAACACGTTGCCAATAAGGAACACCCCAACCAGCGTCAGATGCGTGGCAAAACGCGGAAAACGAGCCGACAACGCCGATCCGAGCGGCGTGACCGGCGCATACACGAACGCGAACAGCGACACAAGATTGCCGACCGTCACCTCCGACACCTTCAAACCGGCCGCGATATCCGGTAGAATGCCAACGACAATGAACTCGCTCATGCCCAACATGAAACTCAGCGAGATCAGCACAATCACAGGCAGATTGAAAAACCGTTCCTTCGCCACATCACTCCTCGCCATGCTCTTCTCCTCCATGACCCCTCACGCTCCCCACGCCTTGCCAGACTCACATTTTCCTTGAATCTTCTCACGTCAATCGTTTGACGAATCAATCGTCAAACAAACGATAAGCCAAACGCGATACAATGACGCGCGATGACACGCAAAACAACCACCACAGCCAAAAACAACCGCAAACCCAAGAAAAACAACCAGCCAAGCTTCACCAAACTCCATAACGTCTGGAAAAAAGCAAACACCAAAAAGCGCATCCTCATAGTCGGCGAAACAACCGTAGCCATTATCGCCACGCTCGCGTTGATCGTTGGATTGGTGCGATTCATCGGTTGGCGTGTGCAAGTGGACGAAGCGGTCGCCTCGCAGGAACAATTGCAGACGAAATACGATTTCAATCCGGGCAACATCATTTCAGATGGTCTGTTCTTTAACGGGAACGCGCTGAGCGAGCAGCAGGTGAACGCCATCATCGAAGAGCAGGGCGCCGCATGCAACGGCGAGAAATGCTTGAAATCCATGACGTTTAGTACCGAATCGCAGCCTGCCAACGAATACTGCGAAGCATATGAGGGAGGGTCGAACGAAAGCGCCGCGGCGATCATCTACAAGTCGGGAAAGGCGTGCGATATCAGTCAAAAAGTGTTGCTTACCGTGCTGCAAAAGGAACAGCATCTGCTTACCGCCACCGATCCAAGCGACTTCCAATTCAAGTCGGCCATGGGATTAAGCTGCCCGGACGACGCGAACTGCGATCCGGAATATGCAGGTTTTTTCAAACAGGTGTATGGCGCGGCGAAACGCTACCAGTATTACGTGCATCATGAGGATCGCTACGGATACCATGCGGGCACGCTCAACTATATTCAATACAATCCGGACGCCAGCTGCGGTGGCAGCAACGTGTACATCGAAAACAAGGCGACCGCACTGCTGTACATTTACACGCCTTATCAGCCGAATACAGCCGCATTGGATGCGGGAGTCGGCGAAGGAGACGCCTGTTCGACCTACGGCAACCGCAACTTCGCAATCATCTACGATTCGATGTTCGACTCTCCTCGAAGCTAATCAGCAATTGTAGATACGTAAATACAAATTTTCAGGCATACGAAAACCCGCTGTGTGATCATTTTCGATCACTACAGCGGGTTTTTGATATGCGATTTTCGATTATGGGAAACCGTTACAGCCTCGGCAAGTACTTCTTCAATTCGAACGGAGTGACCTGCTTGCGATACTCCTCCCATTCCTGACGCTTGTTGCGCAGGAAGTATTCGAACGCGTGCTCGCCGAGCACGCTGGCCACGAAGTCGGACTTCTCCATAACCTTCAACGCCTCGTCAAGAGACTCCGGCAGCGGCTGGATGCCCATGGCCTGACGTTCCGCATCGGTAAGCTCCCAGACGTCATCGCTGGTCGGCTCACCCAACTGCATCTGCTTGTCGATACCATCGAGTCCCGCGGCCAAAAGCACGGAGTATGCGAGGTACGGGTTGGCGACCGGATCGAGCGCACGGAATTCCATGCGGGCGGAATTGCCCTTGCCCGGCTTGTACTGCGGAATGCGCAGCAACGCGGAACGGTTGTTGTGTCCCCAGCAGATGTAGCTCGGAGCCTCATTGCCGCCCCACAGGCGCTTGTAGGAGTTGACGTACTGGTCGGTGACCGCGCAGATTTCAGCCGCATGGTACAGGATGCCGGCGGCGAACTGGCGTGCGGTGACGGACATGTTGAATTCCTGACCCGCCTCATAGAACGCGTTGGAGTCACCTTCGAACAGGCTCAAATGCGTGTGCATGCCTGAACCCGGAGCGTCAGAAAGCGGCTTCGGCATGAAGCTGGCATGAATGCCGCGCTCCAGCGAAATCTCCTTGACGACGGTACGGAAGGTCATGATGTTGTCGGCCGTGGTGAGCGCGTCCGCATAACGCAGATCAATCTCATTCTGGCCTGGACCCGCCTCATGGTGCGAGTATTCCACCGAAATGCCCATCTGTTCGAGCATGTTGACGGTGGCACGGCGGAAGTCCATGCCAGGGCTGCGCGGCACATGGTCGAAATAGCCGCCCTCATCGATTGGGGTTGGCGTCTGGGACCAATCATCCTGCCTTTCGAACAGATAGAATTCAATTTCCGGATGCACATAGAAGGTGAAGCCCTTCTCCTTGGCTTTCGACAGAGCCTGCTTCAGCACATGACGCGGATCACCCAACGACGGCTCGCCATCAGGGGTAAGCACGTCGCAGAACATGCGTGCAGTGCCCTGCGGACCGCCGCGCCATGGAAGAATCTGGAAGGTCGACGGATCGGGTTTGACGATCATATCGTCTTCGGACACACGGGTGAGACCTTCCACCGCGGAACCATCGAATCCGAGCCCTTCCTCGAACGCAGCTTCCAATTCAGCCGGTGCGATAGCCACGGACTTCAATGTTCCCAACACATCCGTGAACCACAAACGAATGAAGCGCACGTCGCGTTCTTCGACTGTGCGCAAAGCAAACTCTTGCTGTTTATCCATAGTGCCCCATCGTTCCATGCGCATGTTACGAAAGTCGTTAACACGCGCCGCAATACGATAGGACCGTCCACGTTGCGAACGATCCTATCATCATTGGCTTGTCGAACAATGTTCAGCGTGCGACTTCAAGAGCCTCTTCCAAGGTGAAAGCGCGTGCGTACAGCGACTTGCCGAGAATGGCGGAGTCCACGCCCAAATCGGCGAGCTCCTTGATGGCACGCAGGTCATCGAGCTTGGAAATACCGCCGGACGCGGTGACCTTCGCATCGGTACGTTCCGCGACTTCACGCAGCAGGTCGATGTTCGGGCCGCTCATCATGCCGTCGCGGGCCACGTCGGTGACCACGTAACGGGAGCAGCCGACGGAATCCAGGAACGCCATGGTTTCGAACAGGTCGCCGCCTTCCTTCACCCATCCGCGTGCCGCGAGGGTGTGGCCACGCACATCAAGGCCGACTGCCACGCGATCACCGTACTTCTTGATGACGGAAGCGGTCCAATCCGGATTCTCAAGAGCGGCCGTGCCAATGTTCACACGGGCTGCTCCTGCTTCCAAGGCCGCATCGAGCGATGCATCGTCGCGCACACCGCCGGACATTTCAATATTGACCTTGTCGCCCAGTTCCTTGACGATGGCACGCAGCTGGTCACGGTTGTTGCCCGTGCCGAACGCGGCGTCAAGATCGACCAGGTGAATCCATTCCGCACCGGACTCAGCCCACGTGCGAGCGGCCTCCAACGGCGAACCGTAGTCGGTTTCCGAACCGGATTCACCCTGACGCAGGCGAACGGCCTTGCCATCACGAACATCGACGGCGGGAAGCAATGTCAAAGACATGTCTGTACCTCTCTGTGATCAACCGATCGCCATTACATGACAATCGCAAGTATGTGCATCAAATAGGCGTGTATCAATCGTATATATGAAGTCATCGTCAAAACAGGCGATGACGGTCTCATATCATCAGAATGTCGCAATCCAATTGCGCAGCAGCTGCGAACCAGCTTCGGCGGACTTTTCAGGGTGGAACTGCGTGGCGAACAGAGGACCGCGCTCGTAGGCCGCCACAAAACGGCTACGTCCGTACGTGCACCAGGTCACGCGCTCCTCGGCGTCACCGAAATCAAGCTGGTCGCCGGACGTGTCGGCGGAAGCGGCGCCCATCGCGGCGAAGGAATGCACGAAGTAGAAACGTTCACCTTCCACACCCTTCATGAGCACGGAACCTTCCGGTGCCTCGACGGTGTCCCATCCCATGTGCGGCACCACATCGGCGTCAAGCAGTTCCACGTCTCCCTTGATCAGACCAAGGCCCGGAGTGTCGGCGCCGTGTTCCATACCACGTTCGAACATGATCTGTTCGCCCACGCACACACCGAGCACCGGTCGCCCGGCACGCAGACGATCTTTGATCACGGTGTCTCCGCCCACCGACTTGAGACCTTCCATGCATGCGCCGAAAGCGCCCACGCCGGGCACTACCAGACCGTCGGCTTCCAAGGCCTGCCGATGGTCGGAAGTGAGGGTCACGTCAAGGTTGAGATTGGCCAGCGCACGAACCATGGAACGCACGTTGCCGAAACCATAATCGAAAACCACCACGGATGTCATGGGCGTTCTCCTTCTTGTGTCATTCGTTGTTCTATGGCGTGAGTCGTCTTGTGTCGCGTAACGCATGTTCGGCAGGATGACTCACGCTTGCCGTCGTTAACTGATGCTTGATGCACCGCGTCCGAACCGCGTATGCTCGGCGATAATGCTCATCGCTGCATCCCGATCGAGGTCGGCGGAATCGAAAATGGTCATATCCGCCTGTTCCAGCGCGTTCATATCGGTGATGCCAAGCATGAGATCTTCAACGAACGGCGCAGTGGAGGTGAATAGCACCGGCGGAGCGAAGGTTTTGCCCGCCTTGCCTTCCACGTACATCGTCGCTTCGAGCTTGTCCGCACGGTTGACGGCAAGAATCGCGGGCATGCCGGCAACGACGATCGTCATGTCTTTGACCGCCGCTTCCGGACCGTCTCCGTCGAGATTGCGCAGCACCGCGACAGCACCTTGCGCCGATCCGATGCACTGTGCGGAAATATCGGACAATTCGCAGAATGCCGCCAGCAATCGTGGCGAGGTCAGTCTGGTGATGATCACAGCCACTTTCGCACGATTGCCAAGCAGTCCCTGCAGCTCGTCTTCGAATTTCAACGAATCCTCAGCCGCGTTGAGCATGTCGTCGATTCCCGAGGATTCGGAGGATTCCGCATCATCGGAAGCTTCGGAGGAATCGAGAGCTTTAGATGGCGGATTGTCCGTCCGCTCATTCTTGCTTGCCTCGGCATCTTTGAATTCCTGCTCGAAGCCGGCCATAGCCGCTTCCAATTCCTCTTCGCTGAAATGCATGCCGTCAGCGTTGGGATCGCCGAAATCGTTGGATCCGTCGAATCCTTGGAAATCGTCGAAATCGTTATTTCGATCGTCGCTCATCACAGAGCGCCCTTCGTGCTCGGAATACCATCGACACGCGGATCCGGCTCGATGGCGAAACGCAGCGCACGCGCCAAGGCCTTGAACTCGGCTTCGGCGATATGGTGCGGATCACGGCCAGAGATCACCTGCAGATGCAGGCAGATTCCGGCATGCATGGCGATGGATTCCATAACGTGACGCACGAGGGAGCCAGTGAAATGGCCGCCGATCATGCAGTATTCGAAGCCTTCCGGCTCTCCGGTGCACACACAGTACGGGCGTCCGGAAATATCGACCACAGCCTTGGCGAGCGCCTCATCCAACGGCACGGTGGCGTCGGCAAAACGACGGATGCCACGCTTGTCACCCAACGCCTGCTTCAACGCCTCGCCGAATACGATGGCGATGTCTTCGACGGTGTGGTGCGCGTCGATGTCGGTGTCACCGGTGGCTTTGATAGTCAGGTCGATCAGCGAATGCTTGCCGAGTGCCGTCATCATATGGTTGTAGAACGGCACCGAAGTGTCGATGTCGGTTTTGCCTGTGCCGTCGAGATTCAGGCTCAGTTCGACCTTGGATTCGCTGGTTTCACGAACGATGGTTGCGGTACGCGCCATGTTGCGACTCCTTTTGAAAATGCTCGATCCTGCTTTGGTGCAGTTTTTACGTATGTATTTCAGTCCTGTTCCACAATACGCAGCACTTCGACCAATGCTTCGCGGAAACGCGCCATTTCCTCGTCGGTGCCCATGCATACGCGCATCCAGCCGTCAGGGCCGACGGTACGGATGAGCACGCCACGCTTGAGCAGTTCGTCGAAGATGCGGCTGCGATCGTCGAAATGACCGCCAAACAGGATGAAGTTGGACTGTGTTTCGGCCACTTCGAGCGGCTGTCCCTTGTAGGTTTGTTCCTTGAGCCACGCTGCGGTCTGATTGCGAATGTCACGCAGGTGTGCCACACGGCTGAGCTGCTCGTCGGTATGTTCGAATGCGGCAAGCGCGGCTGCCTGGGTGACGGCCGACAGGTGGTACGGCATGCGCACGATGCGCACGCAGTCGATGATGCCCTTGTTGGCGGCCAGATAGCCGACTCGTGCGCCTGCGAAGGCGAACGCCTTGCTCATGGTTCGGCTCACGGCGAGATTCTCATACTCGTCGATGAGTTCGAGCGCGGTGGGCGTGCCCGGATCACGGAATTCGATGTAGGCTTCGTCCACCACGACCACCGGATGCACACCCTCGGCGGCACCTTCGACTTCAGCGGTTTTGGCGGCGTCGAGCACACGCTTGAGATCGTCCATCTTCAGCGGAGTGCCGGTCGGATTGTTCGGGCTGGTGAGCACGATCATGGCCGGCTTGACGTCTTCGATCGCTTTGATGGTGGCGTCGACGTTCAGTGAGAAATCCTCGTTGCGGTGCGCAAGCTTCCACGTGGTGAACGTGTCGCGGGCATATTCCGGATACATCGAATACGTCGGATCGCAACCGAGCGCAATGCGCCCTGGACCGCCGAAAGCCTGGAACAGCTGCAGCATGATCTCGTTGGACCCGTTGGCGCCCCACAGCTGGTCGACTTCCATCTTGACGCCGGACTCGCGTTCGAGATAGTCGCAGAACGCCTGACGCAACGCGATATGCTCACGATCCGGGTAACGGTTGAGCGACGGGGCGATCTCCTTGACTCGCTGCGCGATGGTTTCGACCACTGCCGGTTCCGGCGCATACGGGTTCTCGTTGACGTTGAGGCATACAGGCACGTCCAATTGCGGCGCACCGTACGGCTCTTCGCCGATCAGATCGTTGCGCAGCGGGAGATATGCCGGAATGGCGTTGCTGGAAGTCTCACTCATCGAAGGCCTGCCTGCTCTTCCTGTTCCTTGATGGTTTCCTTGTTGTACGGATCGTCGATGAAGCGGCTCAGCACGCTTTCGCCGTGTGCCGGCAGATCTTCCGAAACGGCGAAGGCGTTCACGCGAGCAGCGAGGGTCTTCAGGCCCTGCTCGTCGTATTCGATGACTTCGACCGGCTTCATGAAGGTGTGCACGCCCAGGCCGGAGGCGAAACGTGCAGTGCCGGAGGTCGGCAGCACGTGGTTGGAGCCGGACATGTAGTCGCCCAGCGGCACCGGAGAGTACGGGCCACGGAAGATGGCACCGGCGTTGCGGATCTTGGCGATCACGGCATCCGGGTCGGCGGTCTGGACCTCAAGGTGTTCGGCGGCATACGCGTTGGCCGCGTCGATGGACTGTTCGATGCCATCGGTGAGGATGATGCCGGACTGACGACCACGCAGCGACGTGTTCACACGCTCGGAATGCTCGGTGCGAGGCACGCGGTACTTGAGATCCTCCTGCACCTGTTCGGCGATCTCTTCGCTGTCGGTGATGAGCACGGAACCGGCGAGTTCGTCATGCTCGGCTTGGCCGATCAGATCGGCGGCCAGCCAGCTCGGATTGGCGCCCTTGTCTGCGATGATGGCGATTTCGGTCGGTCCTGCCACGGCGTCGATGCCGACAATGCCCGACACCATACGCTTGGCGGTAGCGACGAAAATGTTGCCAGGACCGGTGATCTTGTCGACCGGATCGCACAGGATCTCACCGTCCTGCGGTTCAGAACCCTTGGCACCGTAGGCGAACATGGCCACGGCCTGAGCGCCGCCGACCGCATACACTTCATCAACGCCAAGAATGGCGCAGGTGGCGAGAATGGTCTTGTCAGGCAGACCATCGGCATTGTTACGGCTCGGCGGGGTTGCGATGGCGAGAGATTCCACACCGGCGGCCTGTGCCGGAACCACGTTCATGATAACGGAGCTCGGGTAGACAGCCTTGCCGCCAGGCACATACAGACCGACACGCTGCACCGGAATCCAACGTTCGGAAACGCGGGCACCCTCAGCCAGATCGGTGTGGAACGGTGCCGGCACCTGGGAAGCGGACACGGCGCGGGAACGACGCACGGACTCTTCGATGGCGGCACGCACTTCCGGATCCAACTCGTCGACGGCGGCCTTCATGGCTTCCACCGGCACGCGCAGATTCTCCGGACGGATATGGTCGAATTTCTCCGCGAAGTCACGCAGGGCCGCAGCACCGCGGGCCTTCACATCGTCAAGAATGGGCTGCACGAGATCGGTCGCCTCGTTGGTGCCCATCTCGGCGCGGGGCATAGCCTCCAGCATTTCAGCTCGGGTCAACTTCTTGCCGCGCAGGTCAATGATTCGCATATAGTTTTCTTCGCTCATAACGCCCCATGGTAACAACGTAATGTCACGAGAACGCCTGCACGTCTCAAGTTCAGCCGCATAGTGAGATATTCGGCTGAACTTTCGGCATCATCCCCACGACCGGTCAGCCCAAAGGCAGAGAACTGGGACCGAAAAGGATTTTGATTTCAGCGAACAGACTCGTGTCGCGGCGCACGCGGAAACGGTCGCCGAACGTCAGTACCTTGGCGTTGCCCTTATCGTCCATCAATGCGAGCTTCACTTCGCAGGGTCCAGGATGATTCGAGAGAATCTGCCCTAACTGCTGCACATGCGATTGGTCAAGCGCGATCGGCGGCAGCATAATCGTCACCGGCTTCTCATCTTGCGCCTCCAACGTCGGCACGTTGAATTCCGTGGCACGCATGCTCACCGTCTCATCGCGTTTTTCGACCTGTCCACGGATCTGCACCACCGTATCGACTGCCAGTTCGGGAGCGGCGGCCTCGTATACCTTGCCGAAGAACATGCACTGGATGGAGCTTTCCAAATCCTCAATCGTCACAATCGCCCAAGGATTACCCTTCTTCGACACGCGACGATCCACATTCGTGATCAAGCCCGCCACCGTCACCTGCTGACCGTCAGGCATATTTGCGGCACGATCAATCAGATGCGCGATCGACATTTCACGCAACGACGCCAGAATCGACTGCATGCCGCTCAATGGATGGTCGGACACATACAAACCAAGCATTTCACGCTCGAAATTCAACTTGGTTTTCTTATCCCACTCCTCCACGTCAGGCACGTTCACCATGGCATCACCCATGCCGGCATCATCTTCGCCGGAATCCTCCAAATCGGCGAACAAATCAAACTGGCCCTCAGCCTGCTTACGCTTCAAACCGACCACCGAATTGATCGCAGCCTCATGAATCGTAAACAACGCACGACGGTTCGGATCAATCGAATCAAACGCACCGGCCTTGATCAACGATTCAACCAATCGACGATTCAATGCCTCCATCGGCACACGCTTGATGAAATCAGGGAAATTCACATACTTGCCATGACTGCCGTCACGTTCCTTGACGATCGCATCAACCGCAGCCTTGCCAACGTTACGAATGGCGCCAAGACCAAAACGCACCACATCGCCAACAGCGGAATACTCATACACCGACTCGTTCACATCAGGCGACAACACCTGAATGCCCATGCGGCGAGCCTCGCCCAAATACAACGCGGTCTTATCTTTGTTCGTGCTCGCACCCTGCAGCAAAGCCGCCATGAACTCCACCGGATAGTGCGTCTTCAAATACGCGGTCCAATACGAAATCAAACCGTATGCGGCCGAATGCGCCTTATTGAACGCGTAGCCTGAGAACGGCACCAAAATATCCCACACGGCCTGAGCCGCCTCCTGAGAATACCCATGCTCCTTCATGCCCGCGAAGAACGGCACCTTCTCCTTGGCCAGTACCTCAGGCTTCTTCTTACCCATCGCTCGACGAAGCACATCTGCCTTGCCCAACGAATAACCAGCCAAAATACGCGCAGCCGACTGTACCTGCTCCTGGTACACAATCAGACCATACGTCTCATCAAGCACCTCCTTCAGCGGCTCAGCCACCTCAGGATGAATCGGCGTGATCTTCTGCAAACCATTCTTACGCTTCGCATAATTCGTATGCGAATCCATATCCATCGGACCAGGACGATACAACGCGATCAATGCGGAAATATCGTTGAAGTTATTCGGCTTCAACGTTTTCAGCAACGAACGCATACCATCGGAATCCAACTGGAACACACCAAGCGTGTCACCTCGCGACAACAGATCGTACGTGGCACGGTCATCCAATGGAATCTTCGTATGGTCGATACGCTCCTTGCCATTCGCCTCGATATTATTCAACGTATCGCGAATAACCGTTAAGTTGGAAAGACCAAGAAAATCCATCTTGACCAAACCAAGCGTTTCACACGTATGATATTCCAACGTGGTCGTAACCGTACCATCGGTACGTTCCAGCAGCGGCGACGTATTCGAAATCGGCTCGCTACCCATGATCGTGGCGCACGCATGCACGCCGGTCTGACGAATCAGCCCCTCAATACCCATCGCCTCATCCGTAACACGCTTCGCATCCGGATCGGAATCATACAATTCACGGAATTCACGAGCCTCCGCATAACGTTTCGACGTCGGCTCGAAAATATCGCGCAACGGAATATCCTTGCCACCCGTCTGCGCCGGCGGCAACGCCTTGGTGATACGCTCGCCCATGGAGAATTCGTAGCCCATGATTCGCGCGGAATCCTTCAGCGCCTGCTTGGTTTTGATGGTGCCGTAGATCACACATTGCGCGACCTTGTCTCGACCGTACTTGTCGCCGACGTAATCAAGCACTCGGCCGCGGCCATCCGGATCGAAATCGACGTCGATATCAGGTAGTGACACACGTTCCGGGTTAAGGAATCGTTCGAAGATCAGACCATGTTTAATCGGGTCGAGTTCGGTGATGCCCATGGCGTACGCCACCATGGCTCCTGCCGCGGATCCACGGCCCGGCCCCACCATCACGCCATGCGATTTGGCCCAATTGATGTAGTCGGCCACCACGAGGAAGTATCCGCAGAACTGCATCTGGCAGATCACACCGCATTCGTAATCGGCCTGCTTAAGCACTTCGATCGGCGGATGCCCGTCATAGCGCTGTTCCAAGCCTTCCTCGACTTTTCGCAGGAACAGCGAGGTCTCGTCCCAGCCTTCCGGGCAGTCGAATTGCGGCATGAACGCGCCGTCCTCATGATCGTCGAACATGACATTGCAGCGTTCGGCGATTTCCAACGTGTTGTCACACGCTTCGGGAATGTCTTTGAACAGTTCGCGCATTTCTTCGGCGGATTTCAGGTAGTAGCCGGTTCCATCGAATTTGAATCGTCCCGGCTCGTCCAACGTGGAACCCGAGTTGATGCACAGCATGGCGTCCTGCGAGCCCGCGTCTTCGGCACGCACGTAATGCGAATCGTTGGTGGCAAGCAGCGGCGCGTTCAGTTTTTTCGCAATGTCCAGCAGACCGTCGGTCACTTGCCTTTCGATTTTCAGACCGTGGTCCATGAATTCGATATAAAAATTGTCGCGTCCGAAAATATCCTGTAATTCCCCTGCGGCACGCAATGCCTCGTCGAATTGGCCGAGCAGCAGTCGCGTTTGGATGATTCCTGACGGGCATCCGGAAGATGCGATGATGCCTTTGGAATATTTGGCAAGGATTTCCTTATCCATTCGGGGGTATCGCATGACACGTCCCTCAAGATTCGCGTCGGTGGACGCTTTCATAAGATTGACGAGGCCTTCGTCGGTTTCGGCCCACATCGTAAGGTGGGTGATCAGGCCGCCGCCGGATACGTCGTTAGGGTTGCGCCGGCGATGCTGCGGATCGATATCGGGATTCCAGTTGGTGTCCCAGCTGACGCGGGTTTGGTCCTGTCGCGCGGTTTCCGGCGTCACATACGCTTCGATGCCGATGATCGGTTTGACGCCCTCTTTGACCGCGGTGCTCCACATTTCGTATGCACCATGCATGTTGCCATGGTCGGTGATGCCGACGGCGGGCATATTGAGTTCTTTGGCACGCTTGACCAGATCCGGAATTTTCGATGCGCCGTCAAGCAGCGAATAATGCGTGTGATTATGCAGTTGTACGAAATTTCCGGAAGTAGCCATGCGTTCCAATCTACCGGTGATTGGTGACGTGCACTCACGCTTCGGGCTTGTCTTGTGTGTCGTGTCTGTCGCGCATCACATCAAGCGCATGCTCCAGATCAGCTGGGTAATGTGATTTCACCGTAGTCCAGACACGGGTTCGCGGATGGCGGAATTCGAGTTGCATCGCGTGCAGCCACTGCCGTTCCAGTCCTAACGTTTCGCTCAGTTGCGGATTGGCGCCATACATGGCGTCTCCGGCAAGCGGATGCCCGATGGATGAGAAATGCACGCGAATCTGATGCGTACGCCCGGTTTCAAGGTTCACGGAAACTAGTGTCGCCTCACCGAAACGTTCCATCACATCCCAATGGGTAATGGCCTCTTTGCCGGCAGGAGTCACGCAAAAACGAAAATCGGAGACTTTGGCGCGACCGATCGGTGCTTCGATGGTTGCTTTGTTTTCCTTGAGATTGCCTTGCACGAGCGCATGATAGGTTTTTACGACTTCATGTTCGGCGAATTGTCTGCGCATTTCCACATAGGCGAGATCGGACTTGCATACGAGCATCAATCCGGATGTGCCCACGTCGAGGCGGGATACGATGCCTTGACGCCCTGCAGCGCCATAAGAAGTGATGTGCACTCCCCTGTCGAGCAGACTGCCGAGCACCGTCGGACCGGTCCAGCCGACGGAAGCATGAGCCGCCACACCCACCGGTTTGTCAACCACCACCACATCGTCGTCTTCATAGACCACGGCCATATCATGCGCGATCGGTTCAGGATCGGTTCGTTCCTCGACGATATCGAATTCCACGGTTTCGCCTGATTGCAGAGTCGACGATTTGGAAATGTCACGGCCAAGTACACGCGCCTGCCCGCTTTCGATGAGTTCCGCTGCCTTGGCACGGGAAATGCCCAGCATTTTGGCAACGGCGACATCGAAACGTTTGCCGACAAGCGCGTCGGGTGCGGGAACAAGACGGCTCATGTGCTCTTCTCTCCAGCCGTCCGTTCCATCTGTTCCTTGTTCCGTTCGTCAAGTTCCTTCTGACTGAACGGTTCTCCTACGAGCAGCAATGCAACTGCGGCAACGCCCGCCACCATCAGGAAAATGTCAGCAACATTGCCGACCGACCATCCGTAGTTGAGGAAGTCGACGACTTTGCCGTTGAGGAAACCTTCGGCATATGCAACGCGGTCGATGAGATTGCCTAACGCTCCGGCGAATGCAAGAGCGAACACCACCGTCCATTTCATGGAAATGGTACGGATCTCCAGTACCACCAGCGCCACGCAAGCCACAATGGCAAGCAGGGAAATCAACCACGTCATGTTGGATCCCATACCCAAGGACGCGCCCGGATTATGCACCAACGTGAATGAAAGCATTCCCGGAACCACACGTACCGTATGCCCGTCGGCAAGCGCCGACTGCGCCCATGCCTTGGTGATCTGATCAAGTACCAGCGCCGCAACGGCGATACACGCAAAGACGGCCACGCGAGTGCGCAGCCGTCTTTGATCATTTGTCATGATGTCAGACACAGCCTAATCTCAGTCGTTCTGGGAATCCTGATCATAGTTGTTCGTGTCGGACACCTGCGACACGAGCTGTCCGAGGAATTCGGTAAGACGCGCGCGGTATTCGGTTTCGAACTGCTTGAGGCCCTGAATGTTACCTTCGATGACCTTGGTCTGCGCTTCGAGATTGTCGCGGACCTGCTGAGCATAATCGTCGGCTGCGGTACGGGTCTTCGAATCGTAGTCGAAGGCACGCTTCTGCACTTCGGACTCGTACTCGTCGGCTTCGTTGTGCTTCGTGGAGAAGTAGGTATCGCCATCCTGGGTCTTCTGTACAAGGTAGGCATCGCCCTCCTGAGTCTTCTGATCCAGATAAGCATCACCATCCTGGGTCTTCTGCGCAAGATAAGCATCGCCCTCCTGAGTCTTCTGATCCAAGTAGGCATCGCCCTCCTGAGTCTTCTGATCCAAGTAGGCATCGCCCTCCTGAGTCTTCTGATCCAAGTAGGCATCACCATCCTGAGTCTTCTGATCCAGATAAGCATCACCATCCTGGGTCTTCTGCGCAAGATAAGCATCGCCTTCCTGAGTCTTCTGATCCAAGTAGGCGTTACCCTCCTGAGTGCGCTGTGCCAGGTAGTCATCGCCTTCTTGGGCACGCTTGGCCAAGTACGCGTCGCCTTCCTGAGTCTTCTGGTTCAGGTAACCATCAGCCTTGGCACGGGTGTCGGCCGAATACTGATCAGCATCGGAACGGGTGCTTTCGGAATAGTTGTCAGCCTCGAAACGAGTACGGTTGGAGTAGTCGTTGGCATTGCCGATGAGCTCATCGTACTTACGCTGGGACTCGTCGGTAATTTCCTTGGCCTTGGCCTTGCCCTTGTCGACATACTGGTCGTGCAGCTGCATGGCCAAGGTCAGCATGGCGGTGGCGCGCTCCGGCTCCGTATTAGCGGTGGCTGCGGCTCCTGCGATCTTCTGCAGGCTTCCGGTTTCGGTGCTCGGCTCGACCTTGGCGACCTGCTCGCGCAGCTGGGCTTCACGCTGCTGCGATTCCTGCAGCTGCTGTGCAAGCTGCTGAATCTGCGCGGCCTGCTGCTGGGCACGCTCATCCTGCTGCTGGGACTGTGCCGCATGCTGCTGCGTGAGCTGCTGAGCTTGGGCGACCTGCTCCTGAGCCTCTTCAAGCCTTGCATTGAGCTGCTGGATCTCAGCCGCCTGCTGCTGGGCCACCACAACCTGCTGCTGGGCGGAAGCCAGCTGACGGGACAGGTCTTCGGTCTGCGCACGGAATGCGTCGCGCTCATGCTGCATGGATGTCAGCTGTTCGCCCAAATCCGCCTGGCCGGCAGCTTCAGCCGCCTGTGCGGTGAGCTGGTCAACCTGTGCGGACAGACGATCCACCTGATCCTTGAGCTGTTCGTTCTGAGCCGACAGAGCACGGTTGCTTTCCTCAGCCTCGGTAAGCTTGGCTGCTGCGACCTGAGCTGCCTGAGCTGCCTGATCACCAGCGCCGGCTGCCTGCTCAGAGGCGGACTTCAATGTCGCGTTCTCCTGCTGCAGGGACTGAACCTGAGCGCTGAGCTCGGAAATCTTGGAGTTGAGCCCCGCAACATCCGGGCCGAGGGCCTGAGTGGACTGGCCGCTGGCGACTGCCTGCTTGCCTAGAGCCTCCACCGTCTCGGTTACCTGATCGAGAAAATCGTCGACTTCGTCGACGTCATACCCCTCTTTGAACCTTACGGTCTGGAAAGTATGCTCTCTGATATCTTTCGGCGTCAACAGAGCCATAAATCTTACACCTCGCTTTGGGCTTGATGCCTTGCTGTTGTTGCTTTCATTTGTTGACTCTAGCACGGAACCACCGATTTTTTGCGAAAAATCGGCATTTGACATGCATTAAATGAGGAAATCAATAACAATGAGAATGAAATAAAGAACGATGAATGCCACATCGAAATAAATAGGACCCATTGGAATAGGGCGGATATATTGGCGTAGCCAGCGCAGTGGAGGCTCTGTCAACTGGTAAACCGCGTCAATCAGCGACGACGCCAACCCCCGTGGACGCCATGCCGACGCCAACACAGCTACCCAATCGAGAATCATGCGAATGAACAGCACCAGAATGTAGGCATTCACCAGAAAGTGAACGACGCTACCGATCAAAGTCAAAATCATGGAGCACCACCATAGCAACAGAACATAACAAAGCCCCCATCACGAGTGATGGAGGCTTTACGCAGTCTGATTTCGCAATGGCTTTCGTCTGCGTCAGTCGGCGAACAAATCGTGCGACGAGCTATTCACCTGCGGTTCCTCAACCTTGATATTCACTTGAGCTGGGCTAAGCAGGAACACACGCGGAGTGACACGTTCGATGGAGCCACGCACGCCGAAAACCACACCCGCGGAAAAGTCCACAATACGATACGCCACGGCCTCGGCAACGCCAGTTAGGTTCAGCACCACCGGAACGCCGTCGCGAATGGCACGTCCGACCAGCTGCGCATCCTCATAGGACTTCGGGTGAATCGTGGTGATACGGCTCACCCTTCCACCTTGGAACGGGTTGGCTTTGGTCTGCTCGCGCGGTGCGGACGTCGCGGCAGGCGTCGAAGCCATCGGGGTCACGGAATGATCGGAATCGAACGAGGTTTCGCCGCTCTCAGCCTCCTCGTTAAAATCCTCGTCACCCTCGGCAACGTCGGTCATGCCCAAATAGGACATCGCGCTTTTCATAAAACCTGCCATGAACGATCCTTTCGCGTCTTCGCGTTGCTTTTAGCGCAGGAAATCCGGAATATCCAAATCGCCGGCGTCGTTCGAAGACACCACTTCATGCTCGGTGGTCTGATCGAATGACGGAACGACGGGTTCCGGAGTGGACGGAACATAAGTGGACAGCGGCTGCACCTTCGGGGCTTCCGGAGTCTGAATGAGCTGAGGCTGCTGCGGAGCCGCCGCCCTCGGAGCAGCAGCTCTCGGAGCCGCGGACAGCGCCGACAGCGGAATCGTATCTTCCGCAGGCTCGGCCTGCTTCTGGGCCTCGGCCTGAGGGGCCTTCTTGGAGTTGGCATCGAAGCCTGCGGCGATGACAGTGACACGCACTTCGTCGCCATAGGCGTCGTCGAGGGAAAGACCCCAAATGATCTGCGCTTCCGGATGGATGGCCTTGCCCACCAGCTGAGTGGCGGCAGCCGCTTCCTGCAGCTTCAGGTCGGACGGACCCGCGATGTTGATCAAAGCACCATGAGCACCCTCGATGCTTTCTTCCAGCAGCGGAGAGCTGATGGCGATTTCGGCGGCCTGGGTGGCGCGATCCTCGCCCCGGGCGGAACCGATGCCAAACAGTGCGGTGCCTGCGCCACGCAGAATGGCGTTGACGTCGTTGAAGTCGACGTGAATGTAAGAATTGGAGGAAATCAGGTCCGTGATGCCCTGCACACCTGCCAGCAATGCAGTGTCGGCGGTCTTGAATGCGTCGACGATACCAATGGTGCGATCGGAAAGCTCAAGCAGTCGATCGTTCGGAATCACAATCAGTGCATCGACTTCCTTGCGCAGATTCTCAATGCCAAGTGCTGCGGAAGCCGCACGCTGGGGACCTTCAAAGCCGAACGGACGGGTAACCACCGCAATGGTCAACGCACCCTGCTGGTGTGCGGCACGAGCTACGATCGGGCTTGCGCCGGTACCGGTGCCACCACCCTCACCGCAGGTCACGAACACCATATCGGCGCCCTTGAGCGATTCCTCGATATCAGACTGATGATCCTGAGCGGCTTTAGCGCCCTTCTCCGGGTCGGCACCGGCGCCAAGACCACGGCTGGTGGCATCGTTCAAGGAGATCTTGACATCAGCGTCGGAACGCATCAGATCCTTCGCGTCGGTATTGATCGCAATAAATTCAACACTTTGAAGACCCTCGGCAATCATGCGATTGACGGCATTACCGCCAGCTCCACCAACACCGACAACCTTGATATTCGTCTTGTCGTTGAAATTGTCAGTCTGGGCAATCTCGCTCACCATAGTCTCCTGTCACTCGCGTTTACGCACAACTTTATCGCAGACACGCCGTAATACGCGCGCTTTTCGCCGTGTGTAACGACGTTTTTTCACTTTTTATTGCTAACGTGTTCATTTCGCCTCAGATGTACCCTCTTTCGGCGCCCCACACGATTTAACCACATCAGCATGTCATGTTCAATAACTGGCATCCATAGGATCATCGCCGAACAGCGCCTGACGTTCATCATGCGTCGTTTCCCGTGATTCCAACCATCCGTAAGGCAAATGCACTTTCTTTGCGAAGCGCACGCGCCCCCTTGGCTTGTCGACCACTCGTTCGGGGAAACGGGTGTCGGGATCCAGCTTGCCTATTTCGGTTCTGACATCCTCAAGATTTTCACATTCCATGAAAGCGCGACGGGTGGAGCCTCCAACGGGGAATCCCTTGAGATACCACGCGATATGCTTACGCAGATCATGCACGGCCATCTGCTCGTCGCCATCATAAAATTCGGTCAACAGTTCCGCATGGCGTTCAACCACACGGCACACGTCTCCCAATGTAGGGTCGACACGCTTGTCGCTGCCGGCGAACGCGTTCTTGATATCGGCAAACAGCCACGGCCTGCCTTGACAGCCACGGCCGATCGCAACACCAGCGCAACCGGTTTCGGCAACCATGGCAAGCGCATCGTTCGCACCCCAAATGTCACCGTTGCCGAACACTGGAATATCTAGCGCTTCGACCAGTTCACCGATTCTGCTCCAGTCGGAATGCCCACCGTAATATTCGGCGGTGGTACGCGCATGCAGGGTAACGGCCCTGCAACCTTCCTCCTGCGCGATATGCCCGGCTTCAAGGAACGTCTCATGCTCGTGGTCGATGCCGACACGAATCTTCGCCGTAACAGGCACATTGGCCGCATCACAGACCTTGACCACGCGTTGGATAATCTCACGGAACAGATCCGTCTTCCACGGCAACGCCGAACCGCCGCCACGCCTGGTCACTTTGGGTACGGGGCATCCGAAATTCAGATCGACGTGGTCGGCCATGTTTTCGTCGATGACGATTTTCGCAGCCTGTTCCACGATTGCTGGATTCACGCCATACAGTTGCAGCGAGCGAATCTTCTCGCTTGGAGCGAAATGACACAACCGCAATGCTTTGGGATTGCGGGCAACCAACGCGCGCGCGGTGATCATTTCAGCTACGTACAGACCGTCAGGCCCGTAGCTTTCGCAAATCACGCGGAACGGCCAGTTGGTCACTCCCGCCATAGGCGAAAGCACCACCGGCGTCTCAACATGCACCGACCCTAAATCAACAGGCTTAATAACCGGAGGAACCGACGGCCTCACCGCGTCGGTACGCGGGTCGAGCACGTCGGATTCCTCGTAAGCAGTCACAATGCTATCTGGCATAAGAACGCTATGGTAACCAGTAACCAGTTTTAGTACAAGCCACCGGCTTCGGCGATCTTGACGGACTCAGGCCAAGCCTCGCCGCCCATCTCGACCGGTACCTGCGGGTAGCGCACATGCTTCTCGCCAATGCGTGCAGACACGTAATCGGCCACCTTGTCGAGTGCGACGCGCTCCTGCTGCATGGTGTCACGTTCACGAATGGTGACGGCCTGATCGTCGAGCGTATCGAAGTCGACGGTGATGCACAGCGGGGTGCCGATTTCGTCTTCGCGACGGTAGCGACGACCGATCGCACCGGCCTCGTCGTAGTCGATCATCCAATCGTGCTGACGCAGGTCGGCTGCCAGATCATGTGCCACGGTCTGCAGCTCCGGCTTCTTGCTCAACGGCAGCACTGCGGCCTTGACCGGAGCCAGGCGCGGATCAAGACGAAGCACGGTACGCTTGTCGACGCCGCCCTTGGTGTTCGGCGCCTCGTCAACGTCGTAAGCATCAACAAGGAAGGCCATGAGAGAGCGGGTCAGGCCTGCGGCCGGCTCGATGACGTACGGCACGTACTTTTCGCCGGTGGCCTGGTTGAAGTAGCTCAGGTCCTCGCCGGAATGCTTGGCATGTGCAGAAAGGTCGAAGTCAGTACGGTTGGCCACACCTTCGAGTTCACCCCAATCGGATCCTTGGAAGCCGAACTTGTATTCAATGTCGACGGTACGCTTCGAATAGTGGGCCAGCTTCTCCTTCGGATGCTCATAGTGGCGCAGGTTCTCCGGTTTCACGCCAAGATCGATGTACCACTGGGTGCGTGCGTCGATCCAGTACTGGTGCCATTCCTCATCGGTACCCGGAGCCACGAAGAATTCCATTTCCATCTGTTCGAACTCGCGGGTACGGAAGATGAAGTTGCCCGGGGTGATTTCATTACGGAAGGACTTGCCCATGTTGGCGATGCCGAACGGCGGCTTGGAACGAGAAGAGGTCATCACGTTCTTGAAGTCCACGAAAATGCCCTGCGCGGTTTCCGGACGCAGGTAGTGCAGCGAATTCTCGTCTTCGACCGGTCCGAGGTGGGTGCGCAGCATCATGTTGAAGTCGCGCGGTTCAGTCCAGTTGCCACGGGTGCCACAATCCGGGCACACAATATCCTTGAGACCGTTTTCCGGCAGCTTGTCGCCATGCTTTTCGGCATAGGATTCCTCAAGCTTATCCGCACGGTGGCGCTTGTGGCAGTTGAGGCATTCGATCAGCGGATCGTTGAACACGGACACGTGGCCGGAAGCCACCCACACAGCCGGCGGAAGAATAATGGACGTGTCAACGCCCACCACGTCGCCACGGGTGACGACCATGGAACGCCACCATTCGCGCTTGATATTGTCTTTCAGCGCAACGCCGAGCGGACCGTAATCCCACGCGGAACGGGTTCCACCGTAGATTTCACCGGCGGGGAAAACAAAGCCACGACGCTTGGCGAGGGATACGACTTCATCGAGTTTGGATACAGCCACAATGCACCTTCTGGTTTGAACGGTTTGGGGTCTTTACAAGCGCAAAGCCTACCTTCACGCGGTGACAGAACGCCACCCAATTGGGTCGTATCTCGCCTGCGTATGGCAGATTCCACATCTCGACATGAGGTTTCTCGCTTATATATGGTAGGTCAAATAGTCAAACCGGCCATTTTCACACCCCCGATATGGCTTTTCTTCGGAGAGGACTGCCATATATAAGCGAGAAGCCTCCGTACAAACCCCATACACATATTTACATATCCATGGTTTAGCAGAATCTAAACAACAATAACTATGTAATTATCTGCTGTTTAAGCTGGATCATAACCACAGATGTGAATCACCTCGAGCAAGGCATCCACGTCAGTAGTACAGTGTCAGGGCCTTTGTATAGGTTGGATACGTTATGTACATGCAGGGGGGCTTCCGACGAAAGTGGGAGCTGAGATAGGCGAATGCCTGACCCTTTGAACCTGTTGGTTAGGACCAACGTAGGGAGCAGACAATGAGCGATAACTCGTTTTCGGCAACGTTGCGTGAACAGATTGCACAGGCAGTCAACAACGTACGAACGACCACGCCTTTGGCGCAGTCGTTCACCAATTTCGTCACGATGAATCTTGTGGCCAACGCGCAGCTTGCCGCCGGAGGCACTGCCGCCATGAGCTTTCTACCGGACGATGTAATCGACACCGCGGAAATCGCAGGATCGAACTACATCAATGTGGGCACGTTGCTGCCGTTCTTCAAAGATGCGCTGCCGGAAATCGCCTACAAACTACACAAGAACGGCAAGACGTGGGTGCTTGACCCGGTCGCCGCGGGCATCGGAAAAACCCGTACCGCCGTTCTCGAATCGTTCCGCACCTATCCGCCGACCATCGTGCGCGGCAATGCGAGCGAGATCATCGCACTCGATGCGATGTGGGGTCTTGCACAAAACGATTCCACCGTTCCCGGCACGCGTCCGGCAGGCGCGGAGGCTGTGGACGAGGTCGATGCAGCTGTTGACGCAGCCAAACGAGTGGCTCGTCATCTTGCCAAACACTCCCCCACCGGTGCTGGTGCGGTGGCCGTTTCCGGAGCGGTCGATCTGGTGACCAACGGCGAGCATGTGTTCCGTCTGCCAGGCGGCAGCGCGATGATGACGAAGATCACCGGCGCCGGCTGCTCACTTGGCGGCGTTACCGCAACATACTTGGCCGTAGCGGAACCGTTGGTAGCTGCGATTTCCGCTTCACTGCTGTACAACAGGGCTTCCGAAATCGCCGAAGCGAAATCTTCAGGCCCGGGGTCCTTCCAAGTAGCGCTGCTTGACGCGCTTTGGAACGTCACAGCCGAGGAAGTCGCCGCCTCCGAAATCATCGTCGACTAGACTTTGCCGAACCCTGCACACTATGCGGCATGTTATGCAGGGTTCGGCAATTGCGTATGCGGAGTATTTCAAAACTTCAGATCACAAGTAAGCAAGAGCAAGTAAGGAGTCATTCATGACCAGCACATTGCCACCGGTATTGAGCATCGCGGGATCGGATTCCTCCGGTGGTGCCGGCATTCAGGCGGATTTGAAAACCATGATCGCCAATGGCGTGTTCGGCATGACCGCCATCGCTGCACTGACCGCGCAGAACACCACAGGCGTGACTATGGTCACGAACACTCCTCCGGAAATGCTCGCCGCGCAAATCGACGCAGTATTTGAAGATATTCCGCCGGTCGCCGTGAAGATTGGCATGGTGTCGAGCGTGGAGCTCATCAACGTGATCGCCGACCGTCTGATTGCGCATGGTGCCACGAATATTGTGCTTGATCCGGTAATGGTGGCAACGTCCGGCGCGAAGCTTATCGAAGATGACGCGATTGCGGCACTGACTTCCAAGCTGTTCCCGCTGGCCACCGTCATCACGCCGAATATGCCGGAAACCCAGGCGCTGTGCGAGCTGGCCGTCGAACAGGGTGCCGACGCGATCGACTACGAGAATGGCGAGAGCATCTCCAGCGAGAACGACATGGTGACTGCAGGCCATATGCTCGCCGGCCATTTCGGCTGCGCGGTGCTCGTCAAGGGCGGTCATGGTACGCAGGATGCCAGTGATGTGCTCGTTGAGCCGAACGGTAAAGTCACTTGGTTCCGCGCGCGTCGTATCAACAATCCGAACACGCATGGCACCGGATGCACGCTGTCTTCGGCGATCGCGTCGCATCTGGCGCTTGGCGAAACATTGCCGGAAGCCGTCGACAGGGCAAAACTGTATCTGACGGGAGCCCTGGAGGCACAGCTTGACCTCGGTCACGGATCCGGACCGATGGATCACGCTTGGAAATGGCGCTGACAGCCAAATTCGCACCATCCAATCCAAGCCATATCAAGTCGATAGGAACGCAACGAAAGGAACGAACATGACCCTTGATCGCAATGCGGAAAAGCAGGAAGTGCCGATCAATCCGGAAACAGGCAAGCCGTATATCAACACGCTTGCCGCAGTCGCCATTTCCCCCGCTGGAGCAAGCCCTGAAAAGTCCACGTACGTGGCGCAGGCGGTCGACGTGATCCGCCAATCCGGATTGCCGAGCGAAACCAACGCCATGTTCACCAACATCGAAGGCGATATCGACGACGTGCTCAAGGTGATTCGTGACGCCACCCTGAAGCTGGCTGGCCAAGGCTATCGCACCGACGTGGTGATCCGTCTCGATATTCGTCCGGGTTTCGAAGGTCAGATTCACGCCAAGCAGGCGCTTGTGGATGAAATCCTGTCGGAATAAATCCGGCAATAGACTGTTATATCGTCGTAAAAAAAAAATCGAAAAGCGCGTCATCTATAAGAAATGGCGCGCTTTTCTTATTGATTCAGGTATAGTGTAGCGATCATGACTACGATGAAGGAAATTGCCGAAGCGGCAGGGGTGTCCATTTCCACCGTTTCCTTGGTACTTAACGGCAGAGATGAGGGACGTGTGAAAGCCCCGTTGGCCGCACTCATACGTGAGAAGGCTGACGAACTCGGCTACACGGTCAATCCTCTGGCGCGCAGCCTACGCACTTGCCGCACACGAATTCTCGGCTTCATCAGCGAGGAAGTCGCCACCACCCCGTATGCAGGCGGCATCATTCTGGGTGCGCAGGATGCGGCAAGCACCTACGGGTATATGATCATCACGGTCAGCACCGATGGCAAGGCAAGCGAAGAGAATGAAATCGCCACATTGAAACGGTATGGCGTGGATGGTTTCTTCTATTCGAAGATGTCGAACCGCATTGCAACCGTGCCCGCATCCCTCGACGATTATCCGGTGGTGATGGTGGATGCCACCGATGCCGACAACCAGATCCCCAGCATCGAGCCAGACGAATTCCAAATCGCCTACGATGCCACAAAACGGCTGATTCAAGCCGATTGCGAGAGGATCGCCTATATCGGATGTTCGGAAAACATGATTGCGCAGGATGGTCGTTTTGCCGGATATCAGGCAGCGTTGCAGGATTCCGGTTTTACCTACGATCCTTCGTTGGTATGCAATGTACTCAATAATGGCCCGGCGTTGCGTGCCGTCGACAAGCTGTTCGACGAACGCAATCCCGACGGTTTCTTCTGCTTCAACGATGCGCGCGCGTGGTATGTGTACGAATGCGCGGCACGCCGTGGACTGACTGTCGGCAAGGATATTTCCATCGTTGGCGTCGACAACCACCGCGTGTTTGCCGAAACGCTGGAACCGCAGTTGACTACAGTGGAGCTGCCCCACTATGAGATGGGTTATTGGGCCGCCTGCAAGCTGATTTCGCTGATCGAACGCAAGCCCGTCGACTGCTCATTCTGGCCGAGCACCACCGCTACCCTACCACCGTTGGATTCGCCGATCCCCGCGAAAATTCATTGCGCGCTGATAGAAAAGGGTTCAGTCCGAAGCTGATTTCCTTGATTTGAGATCATGCAAGAAGGTCTTTCGACATGTCTGTTACGACACGCCGAAAGGCCTTCTTTTTTACACCCAGTTTCGACTTAATTTCAAGGCTTCTGAAAAACGTTGGAATTATTGACGTCAATCGATTGACGTCAATCGTTTGATGTATTATTATTTAACCATGTTCATCCACTTGGCATGGCAGCCGGGCGGATGACGGCACAACACAGTATCGGCACACAACCGAGATGCTGCACGGCAGCGGCATAAACAAAGAGAAATAGAGAAACAACAACAACATGACAAACAACACTCGATCTGCGTGGAAGAATCCTTCCTACCTGCAGAGCTCCTTCGGCATCTTCATGTTCTTCTGCTCGTGGGGCATCTGGTGGTCCTTCTTCTCCCGCTGGCTTACCGACCCGACCCACGGTCTGGGCATGACCTCCGCCGAGCAGGGCCAGATTTACTCCATCAACTCCCTGGCAACCCTGGTCATCATGTTCGCTTACGGCGCCATCCAGGATCAGCTGGGCATCAAGCGTAAGCTCGTGATCTTCGTCTCCGCCATCGCAGCGCTCGTCGGTCCGTTCGTGCAGTTCGTGTATGCCCCGATGCTGACAGCCGGCGGCACCACCCGTTTCATCGGCGTGCTCATCGGCTCCATCGTGCTGTCCGCAGGTTTCATGGCCGGCTGCTCCCTGTTCGAGGCACTCACCGAACGCTACTCCCGTAAGTTTGGCTTCGAATACGGCCAGTCCCGAGCTTGGGGCTCATTCGGCTACGCCATCGTGGCGCTGTGTGCAGGCTTCCTGTTCAATATCAACCCGCTGCTGAACTTCTGGGTCGGCTCCATCTGCGGCCTCGGCATGCTGTGCATCTACGCTTTCTGGGTTCCGGCCGAGCAGAAGGAAGAGCTCAAGAAGGAAGCTGATCCGAACGCGGCTCCGACCAACCCGTCCTTCAAGGAAATGATTTCCGTTCTGAAGATGCCGACCCTGTGGGTGCTCATCGTTTTCATGCTGTTCACCAACACCTTCTACACCGTGTTCGATCAGCAGATGTTCCCGAACTACTACGCTTCCCTCTTCTCCACCACTGAAATCGGCAACGCCACCTACGGCACCCTGAACTCCTTCCAGGTGTTCCTCGAGTCCGCCATGATGGGTGTTGTTCCGATCATCATGAAGAAGATCGGCGTGCGCAACTCCCTGCTGCTCGGTGCAACCGTGATGTTCCTGCGCATCGGCCTGTGCGGCGTGTTCCACGATCCGGTCAGCGTCTCCATCGTCAAGTTGTTCCACTCCATCGAGGTTCCGCTGTTCTGCCTGCCGGCATTCCGCTACTTCACCCTGCACTTCGACACCAAGCTGTCGGCTACCCTGTACATGGTGGGCTTCCAGATCGCTTCCCAGATCGGCCAGGTGATCTTCTCCACCCCGATGGGCGCCCTGCATGACGCCATGGGCGATCGCCCGACCTTCTTCACCATCTCCGGCATCGTGCTGGCAGCCCTGATCTACGGCTTCTTCGTGATCAAGAAGGACGACCAGGAAGTCGGCGGTGATCCGTTCTACACCGACAAGCAGCTCAAGGCCCAGGCCGCTGCAGAAGCGAACGCCTGAACGCAATCGCAAGTCCGTCCAAGAACATAACTGAATCGTGCTGCTCGAAGCGTTTCCCCTTTTTCCGCTTCGGGCAGCATTCTTACAACTTTTACTCAAAACTCAATAAGCAGCAATTCAACAATCACAAGAAAGGCTATTCAACGATGACTGGCTTCACCCCGGACGCACCCGTCCTTCACGAAATCAAGAACCACAGCGAAGCCCTGGCACAGGCGGAAGCAGGCGTTGCAGCCATGGCCGCCGAACGCAACAACCGCTGGTACCCGAAGTTCCACATCGCATCCAACGGCGGTTGGATCAACGATCCGAACGGCCTGTGCTTCTATAAGGGACGCTGGCACGTGTTCTACCAGCTGCACCCGTACGGCACCCAGTGGGGTCCGATGCACTGGGGCCACGTCTCATCCACCGACATGCTCAACTGGAAGCGTGAGCCGATCATGTTCGCCCCGACCCTCGAAGAGGAGAAGGACGGCGTATTCTCCGGTTCTGCAGTGATCGGGGACGACGGCGAACTCAAGTTCTACTACACCGGCCACCGTTGGGCCAACGGCGTCGACAACACTGGTGGCGACTGGCAGGTGCAGATGATCGCCGAGCCGGATAACGACGAGCTGACCAGCGCCACCAAACGGGGCATGATCATTGACTGCCCGCTCGACAAGGTCGATCACCACTATCGTGATCCGAAGGTGTGGAAGACCGGCGACAAGTGGTACATGACCTTCGGTGTTTCCTCCGCTGAAAAGCGCGGCCAGATGTGGCTGTTCTCCTCCGACGACATGGTTCGTTGGACCTACGAACGCGTACTGTTCGAGCACCCGGATCCGAACGTCTTCATGCTTGAATGCCCGGACTTCTTCCCGATCAAGGACACCGAAGGCAACGAGAAGTGGGTTATCGGCTTCTCCGCCATGGGCACCAAGGCTTCCGGCTTCATGAACCGCAACGTTTCCAATGCCGGCTACATGATCGGCACATGGACTCCGGGTGAGGCGTTCCAGCCGGAAACCGAGTTCCGCTTGTGGGATTGCGGCCACAACTATTACGCTCCACAGTCGTTCAACGACGGCGAACGCCAAATCGTATACGGCTGGATGAGCCCGTTCGTTGAGCCGATTCCGATGCAGGATGACGGCTGGTGCGGCAACATGACCCTTCCACGTGAGATCACGCTGGGTGCCGACGGCGACCTGCACACCGCTCCAGTTGCCGAAATGAAGGGCTTGCGTGAAAACACCACCGATTTCGGCGCAATCTCACTGGGTGTCAATGGCGAGCAGACCATTGCTGATGATGCTGAAGCCGTGGAAATCGAAATGACCATCGATCTCAACGCCTCCACTGCGGAACGTGCTGGTCTGAAGATTCACGCGACTGAAGATGGCGCTTACACGTACGTTGCGTTCGACGATCAGATCGGTTGTGTGGTAATCGACCGTCAGGCCGCAGCCCAGGGTGATCGTGGATACCGTGCCGCTCCGCTTTTCGCCGAGGAACTGGCTTCCGGCGAACTCAAGCTGCGCGTGTTTGTGGATCGCGGCTGCGTGGAAGTGTATGTGAACGACGGCCGACAGGCAATGAGCTCCTTCAGCTACGCTTCCGAAGGCCCGCGCGCCATCAAGCTTGTTGCCGAATCCGGCACGCTTGAGGTCAAGTCCTTAAAGCTCCACACCATGAAGTCCATCGGACTGGAGTGAAACTGATCCAGGGCAGCAGCAAGAGGTAAATAGTAAGGTGGGTTCCGTGTCAGGCAAGATACGGAACCCACCTTGCGTTATGCCGCAAGTTGCGACTTACGTTTTGGCTTGAAGTGCGATTTTCGTTTCAGAACGTGGTTTAGGGAGTGCTTTATACTGGCACCCCGGTAATGAACTTTTCTGACTGGAACGCGGGCAGGCTCCTCACCTTACTGATTTCTCGCCACCGGTCACGTGCGCGCCCACTATGGCGCAGAAAGCAAGGTGAACGATGGCGGTTTCGCACGTTCAACGCACACACTCTGAGCATGCTCAGTCAGCGGCCTCACGATCTTTCTCCACTGTTTTGAGTATCTGCAAGCGCCGCATTCCCACAGTCATCGCAGTAGTGTTGCTGTTAGTGATTTGGGAGGCGTGGGTTCGTATCGGCAATGTGCCCAGCATTATGATCGCCGCGCCAAGCGAAATCGCGCAGGCCACCGTCGAAACCTGGTCGACATTATGGCCCGCCACCCAAGTTACCCTGATTGAAGGCAGCATCGGTTTTCTGTTCGCCGTACTGTTCGGCATTCTTATCGGCATATTGTTGTACTGCTCGCGCATTGCGAACGCAGCATTGTTCCCGTTGCTTTCGGCCGCGCAGACCATGCCGTTGATTTCCATCGCTCCTCTGTTTTTGATTTGGTTCGGTTTTGAAATTTCCGGAAAAATCGTGATCGTAACAGTATTCGGCTTATTCCCGATTGCAGTGCAGACGATTCGAGGTCTTGAAGCAGTCCCCCAGTTTTATTCGGATGTTGCGCTGACTTGTGGTGCCACGAAAGCGTGGACACTGTGGCATGTGAAGTTGCGTGTTGCCGCTCGTCAGATTTATGGCGGCATCCGCGTTTCCGCCGCATACATTTTCGCCACTGCCGCCACCGCAGAATATTTGGGTGCACGCAAGGGTCTTGGCATTTGGCTGCAGGCCGCCTACAACTCGTTCCGCACGCCGCTGATCTTTGCGGCAACGCTTGTCATCATCGCCATCACCGGCATATTGATGATTGTGGTGAACCTGAGCGAACGCATATTGCTTGGCCCTGCCGACGCTGACGCCGATCCCGACGCGGACCAGTAAATCGCGCGCGTACCTCATTACGGCAATCACCCGCCTTTCCAAAAGCACGCGGCAATCCGCCACTCCGCATCATGCAGACGGTCACACTGACTGCATATAATAAAATCCGCTGTTAAGCCAATGTGTGGCAAACCGGCAATGTTCCACAGCCTTTCAACAGGCACCATAAGGAACGTCGGGGGCATTGGACGAGCGGGGGCCTTAGGCCCTTCGTATCGTTTTCTGCCCGAACTCCGCTCGCAGCACATCCCTAGAAAACGGTAGAGAAGATAGATTCAAGGGAAATCGCTTTATGAGCATCTTCAGCAGGCATGACGCCACCGCACATACTCACATCGCAGGTAAAATCATCGCACTCTTCAGCGCAATCGCCATGCTGTTCAGCGTCACCGCATGCGGGCAAAGCAACGATTCCGCAACAAGCGCAACAGACGGCAGCGGTCTGACCAAAGTGACCTTCATGCTGTCCTGGGCGCCCGACACCAATCATATCGGCGTATATGTGGCAAAAAACAAGGGCTATTTCAAAAAGGCAGGTCTTGACGTCAATATCGTGGCCGTGGCACAGGCCGGTGCCGAACAAGCTGTGAACAACGGCGTGGCCGACTTCGCATTGTCGAATCTCACCAACGTAGGCACGTATGCCATCAAGGGCGCAACCATCAAGCAGGTGCTGCAGGTGCAGCAGAAGCCAAGCGCCATCTGGTGTTCGCTCGCTTCCAACACTGAAATCAAATCTCCAAAGGATTTCGACGGCAAAACCTTCGCCACCTTCGGCTCCAACGAATCCGATGCGGTGATCCGCCGCATGATCCAGTTTGACGGCGGCAAGGGCGAATTCGACAAGGTGACCGTCGGCACATCCACGTTCCAAGCGCTTTCCAGCAAAAAGGCCGATTTCGGCGGCTTCTACGCCACTTGGGAGGGTGTGCAGGCTGACATGTACGGCCCGAAGCTCAACTGCTTTGCCGAACCGGATTACGGCGTTCCCGGCAATGCCGACACCATTGGCGTGATCACCAACGACAAGACGATTTCCAAGAATCCTGAGCTGGTGAAGAAGTTCGTGCAGGCCACCAAGAAGGGCTACGAGTACGCATATTCGAATCCTGACGATGCGGCGAAGATTCTTGTGGACGAGGCTCCCGATGCGAATCTTAAGCTCGATTTCGTCAAGAACAGCATGAAAACCATTGTGGATGGCCAGTATTGGGGCGATCCTGCCAAGATCAAGGACGGTTCGTTCACGTTCGGCACGAACGATGTTGAAGGCGCACAGCAGTATTTCGACTTCCTCGCGCAGGAAAACGCCTACACCGATTCGCATGACAAGGTGATTCATGACGCTCCGCAGGCCAAGGATCTCGCCACCGACGAGTTCCTGAAATAATCGGGTTTGAACGAATAGGTTTGTAACCCGTTTATGTGCGAATAATCGAAATATTGGAATACGGCATCCTGCATTTTTATTTCATGCCCAGCACTGCTTGCTCAGTACGGGTTAAACATGGTTTGTAGGATGCCGCACCTTTATGCGTTGCGCTTGGCTTCATTGCACGAGTTTGATTAAATAAAAATATGACACGACTGATTCTTGATGTGGACACCGGTATCGACGATGCGCTGGCGTTGGCGTATCTTGCGACGTTCGATACGGTTGACGTGCTTGGCGTGATCGGCACGTACGGCAACGTTTCCGTCGACACTGCGGTTCGCAATACTTCGTATGTGCTGGAACGGTTGGGGTTTCGGCACATACCGGTGATGCGCGGATCGTCGCATCCTTCGTGGGCTCGGTGTTTCATTCCGGATGCAGGTTGTGCGCAATTCCATGGCACGGACGGATTGGGAGGATTCGGCCCGGCTTGCGATAGTTCGTCTTCAGATAATGCTTTTTCAGATAATTTTGCGGGTAATTCCGGTTCTGATACTGTTTTTTCTCGTGATTATCGCAGTCTGATTTCCGTTGGCGGATATGCGTTGGATGATATTCATGCGAATCCTGCGGTTGATTCGTTTGAATTGTCGCTTACTACGGATTCGGCTTCTTCTATTCATGCTGATGATTCTTCCGCCGACTCGGTTTCCGAGGGCGTACAGTTCATTATTGATCAGGTTCGTGCTTATGGTTTCGACGTCACTGTGGTTGCGACTGGTCCGTTGACCGATATTGATGCTGCGATTGCGGCCGCTCCGGATATTGCGGGCAAACTCAAACTGGTGATGATGGGCGGCACGTTGACGCAGGAAGGCAACTGTTGGGATCTGACTGCGGAAACGAATATCATTCAGGATCCGGAAGCCGCGGATCGTGTGTTCCATTCCGGTGCAGACATCACTATGGTCGGTCTGGACGTGACACATCAATGTCTGATGGGTTCTGATACAACCCGTGCTTGGCGTGAAGCAGCAAATGCCGACACACTTGGTGATCCAGCCGGTAGTTCAAATGCAGCTTCAGCTCGAACCTCAAGTTCGGACTCAGGCCCATCTGCTTCCGATGTGCGCGTATTCCTCGCTGGCATGGCTGATTTTTCCATTGCCGCGAATTACAAAGCCGATGCACGCCTGTTTTCTCAAGGCATGCCTTTGCATGATCCACTGGCCGCAGCTGTCGCCGTAGATCCGTCACTGGTGAACTGCATTGATCTGCCAATGAAAGTTGAACTCGAAACCGGCGATTTCCATGGCACGCGCGGCCGAACCATCGGAGACCCCGCCGGCCTGATCGGCTCCAACGCCCCTCGCATCCACGTGGCCCTTCAAGTCGATTCCCATCGTTTCGTCTCCGACTTCACCACCCGCATAAAGTCTCTGCAGCAATACAAAACGGGGAGAGCCTTATGCTCTCCCCGCAGTGAACGCGATCAATTAGGCAACACTACTTTTTGACGCCACCGAAACGACGGTCGCGGTGAATGTAGTGATCGATCGAACGCCATAGCACGTCTCGACCGCAATCAGGGAACAGTTCCGGCACGAAATCGAGTTCGGCATACGCCGCTTCCCACGGCAGGAAGTTCGACGTGCGCTGTTCGCCGGAAGTGCGAATCACCAAATCGCAATCAGGAATATCAGGATTGTACAGGTGTTCGGCAATCATTTTTTCCGTTACGCGATCGCCGGAGATCTTGCCGTCACGCACTTCCTTTGCGATTGCCGCGCAAGCATCCGCGATTTCGGCACGTCCGCCGTAATTCAGGCAGAACACCACGTCGATGGTCGTGTTGTTTTTGGTACGTTCCTGTGCTTTTTCCAATTCGTCGATAACGGATTTCCATAGTTTCGGACGGCGGCCGGCCCAGCGCACGCGCACGCCCCACTCGTTCATCTGTTCCACACGACGATGGATGATGTCACGCGAGAAGCCCATCAGGAAGCGCACTTCCTGCGGAGAACGCTTCCAGTTCTCCGTGGAGAACGTATATAGCGACAGGTAACGCACACCAGCTTCGATGGCACCTGCGATGGTGTCGAACACCACCGGTTCGGCAGCCTGATGTCCGTCAGTGCGAATCAGCCCACGCTGCTGCGCCCAACGACCATTGCCGTCCATAATCACGCCGATATGGCGCGGAACCTTGTTCTTCGGAAAATCGGGAATAATCGACGGGTCAGAAAATGGTGCCGCCGGAATGTCAAGGGACTTGTAATCCACGTTCTCAAAAGCCATACCCGCTAATCTAGCAAGCACATGGAACGAATCGGACGTTCCAAATAGTATTCACCCCATTTTTCCACCATTTGGCGGGTTTTCGGAAGCAATGCCGTACCGTCCAGCTCTCCCCAATCGCCGTCGACAAGCGCCTGCAACTGGCAGATCGCATTCCACGAAACGTCAAACGATTCACGAATATGATCGGTCGAACACATCAGACCACCCGCGGAAATCGAGAAGAACCATGGACGATCAGTAGAAATCGGATCCCTGCACACCACGCAGGCACGCAAACGTGGCGTCCAACCAGCAATTGCAAGAGCACGCATCACGTAGGAATCACCAATCGCAGCAGGCTCATGTGCATGCTTGGAAAGGGCATTCAATGCTCCCAACACCAGCCGATACTGTGCCACGGAACGCTCATGCTCCGTCACCACAAGCTTGTCAGCCGTTTCGCAAATCACATTCGCCGCGGTATATGCCTTGAAATCGGTGCAGATGCCTCTCGCATACGCCGACACCGACTCGGCTTGGGAAATCACATCAAGCGAACGTCCTTCCGCAATAAGCAACGAGACGCGCATGAAAGGCTCCAAACGACCTCCGAAACGCGATTTGGTTCGGCGCACGCCTTTGGCGACGGCACGGATTTTGCCATGGTCGCGTGTCAGCAAAGTGACGATACGATCAGCTTCGCCAAGTTTGACGGTGCGCAAGACCACGCCCTCGTCCTGATACAGCGGCATTCACACGCCTCCTTTGCCTCGCCTCGTTTTCCCAACTGAACTATATATTTTCCGCACATTCTCGCGCCAGCCGCACTTTCCCGCGATATCAGTAAATGAACAATCCCCAGAACGCGAATACCAACAGCATATACAGCATGGTGACCGCCGTGATCCAAAACATCACACGTCCGAATCGCGTCGACGCGAGCACCGGCTGACGGCCGCTCACAATCGCGCCTATAGCCCCCTTACGCGGTGGCCATTGTGCAAGACCACGATTCGTCGCCTCCTCGATAAGACGCATGAATACGCGGGACCACGCCCACACCACGGCAACGCAAACCATTTGGATAACCGGCCAACTCCAATACATCATGCCCGGATTCTCGGCGGGAGCGCCGCCCCACGCTAGCTTGACCACGCCCATAACCACTTCGCCCAGTCCTGCACCAAACAGCACAAAAGTGGCCATGGTGGTCACGGCAAGCGTAATCAACGCGTTTTTGAACACAGGACTCAGCCCCAACACGTATCGGCGTCGATGCGCACGCGCCCAAATTTTACGTACAAGCACAATCAACCACAGCACGCCGATCACCAGCAGCAAAAGCACCATGCTGACATGCAACACCACCAGATAGATGGTCAGCCCACTATTCGATCGCAATTCCAACGGAACCGCGATCGACTGGTACAGGTTGGTGCCGGCCACACGTTCGCTGGTCTGCTCCAGTCCTTGCGTGGTACCGACGGCCCAACTGATCACATCATCCACGTAGGCGTCCGCGAATGGAGTGCCGCTGTTGGCTTCGTCGCCGAGTCGGAGCACATGGTTGGCGATCGGATATGTGCGCACGGTCACGTCCCAATTGCCCGACTTATGCGCCATGTCGATGATTTCCTCCGTGCCTTCCACCTGCGCGGTCATCACGTCTTTGGTGCCGTACGCCACAAGCGTGGGAATGGAATAGGCTTGGGGATTCAACGTGTCGAGGTCGAGATTAGTCAGGCCGAACAATTTCGCATCGATGTTGAATGCGCGGCGCACGATGGACTGGTATCCATCATGCGCTCCGACCAGCGCGAAATCCTGCGCCGCAAGGAATCCCAACGAATATCGTGGCGAATACACCATTGGGCTCAACAGCACTTGGAACGCCACGTTAGGGTCTTGCCCAAGCAGATATGAGGAAATCCATGTGCTTTCGGAAGTCGCGTAAATGCCAACATTCGAAGCGTCAACGTTGTCGAGATCACGCAACATGTTGATGACCTGATCGTAGATGGCTGCGGATCCTGGATAGTCACGGGTCGCATCGTTGGTGGACCACACCGGCTTGTCAAGCACAGCCGTCACGAAACCCGCGGATGAGAGCGCAAATGCCATGTCTCCGAAGGAGCTGTCGCATGTGCCATAACCTGCTCCATGCATGAACACCACGCCAGGCCGATTATTCCCTGCACCTTTCGGCTCACGGATCAGCACTTTGATACGTTGGATCTCACCGGTTGACGGTTGCTTGGCGTCGATGGTGGCATAGCGTTGCGTCACTTCGTAATCGCCTTGTTTGGCAAGGGTTTTGCCCGAAGGATTGTCGAAGGTCACGGACGTGTCGGACGTCAACGTTTCGATGGTTTGCCCGGTCGGCTCGTAATTCCATGATGATGCCGTCAGATTGGAGACCGATACCAAAATGCCCAACAATATGATGAAAATGGGCAGACTGACCATCAGTCGTTTGCTCCTCGTCCACTGACTGGATTGGATTTCCCCGTTGGACATGACTGACTGACGTTCCTGATCTGACACGCCGTTCATTGTACCGACCCCAGCTGAAATGACAATCAACAGCCAGCGAAATCAGCAGGAGGTCGATCACAATCTGTGATCGACCTCCTGTAATCAATGAATCAGAGCACTCAACGAATCAGCAATTACCCTGTGTCACCGGCACCACTACAGGGCCGGTGGCATTGACTGGCATCTGTCCGTCCGCTTCCATCTGTGCGGCAATTTCCTGCGCTTTGGCCAGCAACGTTTCCACAATCTGATCTTCGGGAACGGTCTGAATAACCTTGCCCTTGATGAAAATCTGCCCCTTGCCGTTGCCGGATGCCACGCCCAGATCGGCTTCGCGTGCCTCACCCGGACCGTTCACGATACAACCCATCACAGCCACACGAATCGGCGCGGTCACGTCCTTCAATCCTTCGGTCACGGCATTGGCCAGCTGAATCACGTCAACCTGGGAACGGCCACAGCTCGGGCAGGAGATAATATCAAACTTACGCGGGCGCAATCCCATGTATTCCAACAGTTTGCAGCCGACTTTCACTTCTTCGACGGGCGGTGCGGACAGTGAAACACGAATCGTATCTCCAATACCTTCAGCCAGCAGCGCACCGAATGCAAGACAGCTTTTGATCGTACCCTGCCATGCTGGACCCGCCTCGGTAACACCGAGATGCAGCGGCCAATCGCCTTTGGACGCGAGCAGACGGTACGTCTCCACCATGGTGATCACATCATGATGTTTGACGGAAATCTTGAAATCATGGAAGCCGACGTCTTCAAACATGCGCGCTTCCTTCATGGCGGACGCAACCAACGCTTCCGGCGTCGGACCGCCATATTTTGCATACAGTTCCTTATCGAGCGAGCCCGCGTTCACGCCGATGCGCAACGAGATGCCCGCATCGGTGGCGGCCTTGCAGATGGAGGGACCAACCTCATCGAATTTACGGATGTTGCCCGGATTCACGCGTACCGCGGCACAGCCCGCATCGATAGCCTGAAACACGTATTTGCTTTGAAAATGAATATCGGCGATTACCGGGATCGGCGATTTCTTCACGATTTCCGGCAGTGCGTTGGCATCATCCTGGTTTGGCACGGCCACGCGCACGATGTCGCATCCGGCTGCGGTCAGTTGGGCAATCTGCTGTAATGTTGCGGGCACATTAGCGGTCAGCGTGTTGGTCATGGATTGCACCGAAATTGGCGCTCCCCCACCTACCGGCACCGATCCGACCATGATTCGGCGGGACTTGCGGCGCGGATGCAATGGGCTTTCGCTAATGGCTGCCTCACCGGTTTTACGGAACGGCTTTTCGATTTCTGGCATACGTCAAATCCTTGCAATAACAAGGCTCCCAACACGGGGAGCCTTGCGTCACTCACGTTTCGTTTGTTTGTCTTGTTTCGTTTTCCGTTACTTGTTTATCAGGTTGTCGGCACGATGGCGGGCTTCAAGCTCGAGTCGGCTCATTTCCTCCACGGAAGCGAACAGCGGATTGCCACGCAGCTCCGCGTCCATTTCGTCCAACACTTCCCTGACGGTATCGACAATGCCGAGATATGGCAGACGATGTTCAAGGAAAGCGTGGACGGCCTGTTCGTTGGCAGCGTTCAACACGGCCGTATGCTTTTCGGAAGCTTCCAGGCAGTGTCGAGCCAAGCTCACCGCGGGGAAAGCCTCATCGTCGAGCGGTTCGAACGTCCAGGTCGCGGCTTTTGTCCAATCGCATGCCGCCGCAATATTGCCAAGTCGTTCCGGAGCGGACAGTCCAAGCGCGATCGGCAGGCGCATGTCAGGCGGCGAAGCCTGCGCAATGGTGGCACCATCGCGGAATTCCACCATGGAGTGCACGATAGATTGCGGATGCACGGTCACGTCAATGCGGCTCGGAGGCATGTCGAACAGACGACTCGCCTCAATGACTTCAAGTCCCTTGTTCATCAGTGTGGACGAGTTGATGGTCACCACCGGACCCATATTCCAAGTGGGGTGGTTCAACGCCTGTTCCGGTGTGATATCGGTCATCTGTTCGCGTTTCCAACCGCGGAACGGCCCGCCCGAAGCGGTGATGACCAGTTTCGACACTTCACCATGTGTGCCTGAACGCAACGATTGCCAGATGGCGGAATGTTCGGAATCGACCGGATTGATCTGCTGGGCGCGCACTTGCGCGTCGAACAGCAAATGCCCGCCTGCCACTACGGATTCCTTGTTGGCGAGTGCCAGCTGCGATCCTGCCTGCAGTGCCGCGATGGAAGGCTCAAGTCCGATGGATCCGGTGATGCCGTTCAATACCACGTCGGCTCCGGATCCGGCCATGGCGACCACGGCCTCCGGTCCGGCTGTGATTCTCACATTGCCTGCACCGGCTTGCTCTAATGCCTCACGTAGTGCTTTTGCCGCGCTTTCTTTGAAAACAGCGACTTCTGAGACATGGAATTGTGCCGCCTGTTGGGCCAGAAGTTCCACGTGGGAGCCGCCTGCGGCAAGTCCGACCACGTTGAAGCGGTCGAGATGTCGGGAGATGACGTCAAGACCTTGGGTACCGATGGATCCGGTGGATCCGAGAATGACTACGGTTGAGGTTTGCATGGGTTATGCGTGTGCTCCGTATTGTTTTTGTTTGCTCGTGTGAACGTGAAAACAGGCTGACGGTCACGCCAGCCTGTTCAATGCGATTGCTTATTCAAAAGAGGGGAACGACAGGTCGGGAATGTCGACATCCAGATTGCTGTTGGTCGCTCCGAACATCGGATTGGTTGCCGGCTGGATTTCGTTCTTCTTCTCTTCCACTGTCGGCTTCGCCGGTTCAACGGGAGTTGCCGTTGTCGAGTGATCTGCAGAGGTTGCCGGTTCCGGTGTGAAGGAAGGTGGAACGGTCGGCAAGGTTCCGAGATTGATCGAGTCGGTGTTGATCTGCGGAAGGTTCGGCGTCGATAGGCTTGGCATGCGCGGGGTGAACGTGTCTTCAACCGGATCGGGAGCGTCGATGTTCTGGGCCATCTGCGCCAAGGCAGCCAACGAAGAATCGGGAGCGATGTTGATGCCGTGAGACTCTTCCGGCTGATGCGCGACCGGAGTGTCTGGAATCACAGGAGCCGAAGGCGCAGACGGAGCATCATAGCTCGGCGCGTCATCATCGGAAAGCGGATTGAACGCTTCGGTTTCCGTTCCTGCGGAAGATGGCTCATCGGCAACCGCATTGGACGCTTGGAACAGGTGTGCCAACGACTGTTCCGGAGCCGCTGGAGCAATCGGAGCAACCTGAGGTTCTGACGTTGCAGAAGCTGCCGGAGTTACCGGAGCCGGCGGAGTGCTGACGGTCGGCTGGAACACAGGCGGAACCACGGGAGCATACGCCGGCGCAGCGGTTTGAGCGGCCGGAATGCTCACCGGGGACGCTGCAGACGTGGTGAAAATCTCACGTTCCGCCTTATTCAAAGCATCGAAGGAGTCGGCGCCGTTTTGAACCTGAGCGGACTGCGCAATAGGTTCTGCGGAAACGGCTGGAACGGTGAATAGCGGTGAAACCACCTGCGTCTCTTGAGATTCCAGACTGGTTGAGGACGGATTGGCTGCGGCTATCGCGCTTTCGGAGGGCTCGCCCACGAAGTCGGCCACACGCGCATAGGATTCGAGTCTGGTCAGCAGCTGCACGCATTCGTTCAGGTAATAATCCACCTGACGCTCGTCATAGCCACGCTTGCCCTTGCGCTGGGTGAAGATCACATTCGCCACGGTCTGGGAGTTCAGATCGACGAGCTTCTTGGCATCGTCGTCCGACACTTCCTCCACGCCGAGTTCGCCAGCGGCCTTCGTCAGGCACTGATCGACGATGCGATCCACCTGCTTGCGGTCATAGCTCGGGTTCTTACCTTCTCCCGGCTTGAAACGTTCGCCGTGCTCACGTTTGGAGTGGGCGTCAAGCTGACGGAACAGGGTTTCGGTCTGCGCCTTCCACGCCACGCGGCCATGCTGCGAAATCTCCCATGTGGTCTGCTTGTCTACCACGGCACGCTCCAACCGGGCAAGGGCCGCATCCACTTGGGCGATCACATAGCCGCCCTTGACCAAATCGAAAGAAACATTCTGAATATCATGCTGGGTGAGTTGCGCTCCCTCACCTTCGTATAGCATGTGCGCACGCTCAAGAAAAGCGTCCACCTGTTCGGAATCGTACCCCCACTTGCGCTTCGAAGTACGAGCGATCCCCGATGCGTTCCTTTCGGATTCAGGTTCCTGCGCCATTGGCTATCGACCTCCTACTGCACTACTCAACGCAACCACTTTACGTGATTGATTCGACGCGTGCCGCTTTCATGTGGAAAATTCAGCGAATTGACACTCAAAATCGCACCGTTTTTCACGCATTTGCCATAGAAGAAATCCCCTATCCGGCAACGCGACACACGTTGAGACTGTCGCCGGCAACGAATACTGTACAGTAGAGCTTTGCGGGCGATTAGCTCAGTTGGTTAGAGCGCCACCTTTACACGGTGGATGTCGGGGGTTCGAGTCCCTCATCGCCCACCTTTTGTTTCCGCAGAAAATAAGCCATTCCGGCTCTTCTGATATTTCCAACTATCTCACGTGCATGTCAGCAAAGTCATGACTTTTGTCAACGCTTTGTCAAAGTCTCCGTCAATGCTTACCGATTCATCCTTCGATGATGTTGCCTTCGGCGTCGATGCGAGGCGCGGTAACCGCAGCATAACCAAAAAGCAGCAATATGTAACGGCAGAATCCAACGCGATATACACGGTTATTACATTCGCTCAAATATGGAATTTCATGGAAACATCTTCTTCGACCGCTTCCGTAAGCAAAAAAGGCTTGGAATCGTGTGATTCCAAGCCTTTATATGAGCGTCCGACCTTGGCCATGCGTGCCGAGGCGGGCAAAACGAATACGATCAGCGGCCTTTACCGAATGCACGCAGACGGATGCCATTCCAGTCACCGCTGACGGTCAGCGGCGTGGCTGCATTCATGCCGGCGGTCTTCGCGGCGGACTGCACGGTGCTTGAACTTGCCGCGCCCGGGCGCCCCGGCTTCGGGGTGAGCACCCACAATGGACCATCGTCTCCAAGGACCGCATACGCATCGACGATGGTGTCAGACAGTTCGTCTTCGTCATCGCCGTCGCGCCACCAAATAATCACGCCATCAACGGCGGAATCATAGTCCTCGTCGACCAGCTCTTCACCGGTCAGCTCCTCGATCTTGGCGCGGATCGAGTCGTCCACATCATCGTCCCACAGCCATTCCTGTACCAGGTCGCCGGCGTGGAAACCGAATTCTTCAGCGTTATCAGATGCCGTTTGATTCACGTTCGTCAATATACCAACACTGCTCGAACATATACGTTACGAACCGTGGAATTGCTCACTTTGCGAGATTGTTTTTTCTTATATCTCGGAATGCGTCAAGAATGCGTCACTCTTCTGCAGAGCATTGCGGCAGTGATGCACCCTTGCCGTCTCGGATGGCGATCAGCGCATCGTATGCCTCCTGCAAAGTAGACACTTTCACCACGTTCAAGCCTTCCGGAATATGGCCTACAACGCTGGAACAATTGGATTCCGGGGCGAGAAACCAGGTTGCGCCGTCGCGTTTCGCTCCGAGCATCTTCAAACGGATGCCTCCGATTTCGCCGACTTCACCTTTGTCGTTCATCGTGCCCGTTCCCGCGATGATCTTACCCCCGGAAAGTTTTTCACCGGTTACCTTGTCGATCAGACCAAGCGTGTACATCATGCCCGCCGAGGGCCCTCCGATGTCGTCCACATGCATGGACACCTTCATGCCGGACACGTCATAGCCATGCTCTTTCAGAAACTTTTTCGCCGCCGCGGTGGCGGAATCCTGCGATGACGCCATCTCCTTGTCGCTGGACTGCTTGTATTCCTCTACGGTTTGTCCAACAGGAACCACCGCCTCCTGAGGCATCACCGTGGATTTCGAATCGGCCCACGCCACCAATGCCTGAGCGTTCGACACCGGGTACCCTGGTACACCTGAAGCATTGACCGTGACTAACAGCAGTTGGCCCGAATCCTTATACGTTTTCACACCGGAAACGGCGATGACCTGCTTGCCGGAAACCTCCCCGAGCACATTCTGCGTCGGACCGGGCATCTGCACCACATACGCGCTGGGCATAATCAACACCAATACGCACAGTACCGCCACCAACGGTCCTGCAAGATAACGCCATGAACGCGCGGACAGCCAACCTTCCGCGCCTATCAGCCATCGTTTGACACGTCCCGGAGCACCGTTACGTGTGTCTTTGCCGTGAATTCGTCGTGTTTCCTTCATCTTGGGCATACCTCCCATAGCATAGTATGGAACCAACCAAACTTGAACAAACGCTTAGGAAAAGGCAGGGCCGGCATGGACGAGAACGCGATCCGCCAATGGTTTATCGATTGTTTCGGACCAATTCAAGGCGAGATGGCATGGAACCAGTTTTCCAACATGCCGGAGGAGTTGCGCGACCAGCTGATGAGTCAGGATGTAAGCAAACTTCCCAAGCCGGCTGAGGTCAGGTCGATGATGCAGGCGTTCACCGCGGGCGGGCTCAACACTTTCGGAGACATCCAGCACATCACCGAAGAAGGTCCTATCAACGTCAAATTGGCAAAATCATTGGCACTGCAGCAGGCCAATGGCGAGGGATCTGAAACCAGCGTGAGCGCGGAATACGGAGAGATGGCCCGCCGTGCCATCAGCGAGGCGAATCTGTGGCTCGATACCGCCTGCGAGTTCAATCCAGCACAGGGCGAGACGCAGGTGCTCACCCGCGCTGGATGGGTGGAAGGCTGCATTGATTCCTGGGCGCAGTTCGCGTCTCCCATAGCCGAGTCGATGAGCGACGCGCTGGCTTCGATTTTGTCTCAGCGTTTTGGAGATTCGGAGTTTCATACGGAAGTTTCCGGCATTTTCGCCGGTCCGGTGCAGATTCCGATTCCTGATGACATGAAGGATCCGGCAAAGCTGATGCGTTTCGTCGGCAACACGTCGTTCGCCATGCAGCTGGGACGCGCCGCCGGCGATCTGTCACATGAGGTGCGCGGCAGTTTCGACCAGGGCATTTCGCTGCTGAAGAATCCGGCTGGAGGCCTGATTGTACAGAACGTCGTTGAATACGCCAAATCCTTGGAAATCGATGTGACCGAGGTGATGGGCTATCTTGCGTTGCAGGAGCTCGCCCATTCACGCCTGTACGCTTCCGTGCCGTGGCTGATGCCACGCTTCGAGGCGCTGTTGGGCAAATATGCCCGTGGCACCAGCATCGATTTGGACGCCATGGAGGAGCAGATCCGCGATGCGCAGTCCGTCGACCCGGATTCCATGGCCGACGCGGTGAACATCACCAAGGTGGCGTTCCCCGACACGCCTGAACAACAGCAGGCCATGAAATCGCTGGAGAATCTGCTCGCCTTGGTCGAAGGTTGGGTAGACACCGTAGTGTGGCGCGCCGGCATGGCCCATATTCCGCATATCGAACAGCTTCGTGAGATGCTCCGCCGCGAGCGCGCCATCGGAGGTCCTGCGGAACGAACCTTCGAAAGCCTGATCGGCTTGCAATTGCGTCCGAAGCGCATGCGTGAAGCGGCCGCATTGTGGGATAACATCTGCGCCACGGAAGGCGCGCAGGCACGAGACGCGAAATGGTCGCATCCCGATCTGCTGCCGCAACTGCCGAATGATGACGATGGCAACGCCTCGCAATCGCAGAACATCGGATCGACGGCAAGCACGGAAAATACGACGCCCGCTGATTCCAACGTAACCGACACGGCATCGCAGTCCCTTGGCGACGCCGATGGCATGACCATCGATTGGGATGCCGAACTCAGCAAGCTGCTTGACGAGGAAGAGCACAAGGGCGGCGAATCCGATACCAATGGCGACGGCTCTGACGATTCCGCAGAATCCGGCAGCAACAACGAAACCGACGCCGAGTAATCGCGCTATTCCGTTAGCAGTATCAGCGGAAGAAGCGCGACACCCGTCGTGCCCTTTCGCCCTCATTGCCTTCACGGGTGCGCGCATATGAGACGTCCAACGTGTCCTCGGCGCGCGTCACGGCCACATACATGAGTCTGCGCTCCTCTTCAAGCACGTCGCCCTCCTGCGGCGCCCCATACGGTATGAGCCCTTCCGAGCAGCCGATGAGGAATACGTGTTTGAATTCCAGACCCTTGGATGCATGGATGGTGGAAATGGTCACGCCGCTAAGATCCGCACCGACGCCCAATGCCTCCAACATGGCCAATCTGGTTTGTACATCGTCGGAAAGCGCAGAATTCTGCCACCCGCTATCCCTGCGCACGCGATATCTCAGATGCTGTTCGCCCAATGCCTTGCACAGGATTTTCTGCTGTGCGTTGACTCTGGTGAGGATCGCGCAATCGGCCGTCGACTCCCCCGCATCCACCAGTTTGCGAATACGTGCTGCTACGCCTTGCGCTTCTTCCCAATCATTGCCGTATATGGTTTCCACAACCCTCCGCCCTTTGCTCCTTTCAGAGCTAAGCTTCAGATAATCGGCCCGTTGCGGCGATGCGGCAAGTATACGATTGGCATAGTTGACGATCTGCGGCGTGGAACGGTAGTCATTGTTGAGGTTGATATCTGCGGTGAGCGGACCGAATTCCGAAGCGAAATTGAGCAGACTATAACTGCTTGCGCCCGCGAACGAGTAAATGGTCTGCGCGGGATCTCCTACCACGCAGATGTTGCGGTTTGAGCCAAGCCATCGGGTGAGCAAGCGGTGTTGCAATGGCGAAACGTCCTGATATTCGTCGACGGTGAGCCATGCGATATTGGAACGGATGGCCGAGGCCACGTCATCATCGCTTTCCATCAAATGGCATACGATCAGCAAAATATCGTCGAAATCGATTTCGTTGCGATTTGTTTTTTCCGCTTCATACGCTTTGTATACATCTACGAATTGGCTTGGTTCAAGACCTGAAGGCGGCTGACGATGCGTTGCCGCGCAAACGCGCACGTAATCTTCCGGCGCGATTAGTGAGATTTTGCACCAGTTGATTTCCGTCTGCAAGTTGCGTATGGTGTCGTCATCCACCTGGAAGGTGGTGACGCGGCGTAGCGAACGCTCCACCAGTTCCCGTGGATTTCGACAGATGAATGGCATCGGCCCTTCGCACACGTCCGGCCAAACCTGACGAAGCTGGTGGAGGGCCGCGGAGTGGAAGGTCGCGGCTTTGACGTCGGCTGCGACATCAAGCTTCGACAGTCGGCTACGCATTTCCGCCGCTGCTTTGACGGAGAACGTGACCGCCATCGTGCTTCGCGGATTCCATGCTTTGGTGGCGCACGCATAGGCGATTCTACGGGTTACGGTTCGCGTTTTGCCAGCGCCAGCGCCAGCGATAATGCGCACCGGACCGTCCACTGCCGTGGCGGCAGCCCGTTGCGCGTCATCTAATCCGTCGAGAATCTCTTCCACTGTTGCACTCATGCGTTCCATTGTGGCAGATTGCCGTCATCGGCGCATGCGTTTTCACGAGATGTCATTGCATGTCTTGCCTGACTGCACCCAATATGCCCGTCATGACTGCGCAATATGATGCAACGTCGATTTACGGGCGGTTTGCCGGCAGTTTTACGGGCAAGTCGGCGCATCTTCGCCCCTACTGTGTATTAAGGTTGGAATTGTGACCGAACGAAGCAAATTTATGATGGCTGCCCTGACCAGCGCGACAATGCCCAATGCCGCCATTGCCGGCACGCGAGCCAGCGAACAGACCAACTCGACCGACAAGGGGTATGGCGTCGACCACGCCGTGGTTCAGGATACGGCAGGCAAACTGTATGACGTGTTCGCATCCAATACGCCTGAAGGCCGCAAGCGTCTTGCCGGCCGTGTGCGTGCGGCTCAAACGTTGGCGCAAGCCCGCGAATTGGGTGGATTGGGTTTCGCTATCGATCACGTAGTGGCTTTTTCCAACGGAGATTTAAAGCATTCCGCCACTGGAGACACGTCCGTGCTCGTGTCCACCCACCATGTGGGCCAGGCACGACCGCTGGAACTGCTGACGTTGGATGATTGTTCCAGTGTGGGCACCGCTCTGGGTGCGATCCATCGACTTCGTCCTGATTTTCTTCAGGAAGCGGGTTATCCGGTGTTTGTCACTGACCAGATTCGCGCTCAGCTGACCGCTTGGATCAAACGGTTGCGCCAAGCCGGGCATGTTCCGCAGGAGATCACCACTAGCTGGGCGAATATTCTTGAGACCGACGGGCTATGGTCGTTCTCCACTTGCCCGGTGCATGGCGGGTTGCGCGACGGCGATCTGCTGTTTTCCGGTTCGTCCATCACCGCGGTCACGAATTGGCAGGACATGCAGGTAAACGATCCTGCTCGCGATTTGTCTTGGATTTTCGCCAAACTTGATGAGAATCACCGTAACGCCATGCTTTCCGCATATGGTCGCATGTTGGGTAACCGTTTGGATGATCTGATTATGCTGCGCGCGAATCTGTGGCTGCAGATGGAACAGGTCGGCGATTTCATTTCCGCTTTGAACAAGGCGGACAACGCCAAGATCATGCAATTCAAGGCACAGGTGGAACGTTTGGCGCACCAGTTGGGTGTTGTCACGGCAAAGAATCGCGCACAAACCGAACCGAGGCAGGAATCCAAGGATCGTCCCCAGCGCCCGCCGAGCACGATCACCGTAGGCACGTTACTGAACGAATCGGAGCGTCGCCGTAACGCGGCCGCACAGCAGAATAGTTCCGACACGACCGGCGAACGTCATATCGACGCCGTAGACATGGATGATTCCACTGGAGATTTCGACGTGACCGGCTCCCAGCCGGTCCGCAAGACGAAGGAAATCGTCAACGACGCGACGGAAGCGTTCGCACCGGCCGGAACCCAGCAATCACAAGCACCGTCCGACAATACGAATGAGCGTGAGGCGACCCCGGTCAGTACCTTCATTCCGGAACGTTCCGCGAAAGAACGGCACGAATCCATGCCGTCAAGTTCCACCATGGTAATCAGCAGGCTGGGAACGGCCGACGACAACGACGATACGAACGAAGAATCGATTCCCGCATCGCATAGCGAGGCCGCAACAGTACTCATTCCACTGTTGGAACGAGACGAGGCGACCATGCAGAAAGCACAGGCGCAGATCAATCAGTGGGAGGCGGAAGACGCCACCGAGGAGAAGCCACGCGTAGAATAGGCGCACATAACCCGTACATACATGTGCGCATGCATTGCGCATTATCACGAAGGAGCATCCATGGATATTGAACTCGGCATTCAGAATGTGGCCCGCACCGTCACCTTCAGCACCGAACAGAGCGCCGATGAGGTCAACACGGCCATCGCCGACGCCGTGGAGAACGGCAAGACCATCAATCTGACGGACGCCAAGGGCCGTCGCATTGTGGTGCCGGCAGGCTCGCTCGGCTACGCCATCATCGGTTCCGAAACCAAGCACGCCGTCGGTTTCGGCAACCTCTGATCCGTTCGCATCACCAGATTTCAGCTTCGAGCTGAAACACACGTTTTCGACGTAACAAGAAAAGCCAGACGCTCACGTCTGGCTTTTCCATTTTGGGCGATCAACTCGTTCCTGGTTTCATATCGCGATTACGCATCGATGATTGCGTTTCGGTCTTTTATTTTCGCCTTCGACGATTATTTGCTCAAGTGAACGCCTCGATTGATGATTTCCTGAACCGTTTCATCATCGGTGAGGTTCTCCCCCAGCACGTTCGGCTTGCCTTTGCCGTGCCAGTCGGATCCACCGGTTACCAGCAGATCATGCTTGCCGGCAATGGCAAGCAGCCGCTCACGCTGCTCGGGTGGATTGCCGCGATGCCACACTTCCAAACCGTCCAACCCTTCGGTGATGAGAGATTCGATTTGCCGGTCAGTCAGCAGGGTCCGGTTACGCCGGGGGTCTCCGGCGTGGGCGATAACCGTCACCCCGCCCGCACCCTTGACCGCGGCCACCACGTCATGTGTGGTCGGCGATGGCGTGGGAATGTAATATTTCGACGTTGCGCTCACCGCGTCGGCGAACGCGTCGGATCGCGTTTCATACACGCCGGCAGCCACCAATGCGTCGGCGATATGCGGCCGACCGATCGTGGTGCGTTTGCCTTCACGCACCTGCGCGAGCACATCATCCCACGTAATCGGAAAATCCTGCGCTATCAGTTCGACCATGCGCTTGGTTCTACGCAGTCGCGCCTCGCGGGTGGACGCGAACATCTCGCTGATATTGGCGTTCAACGGATCATATTGGAACGCAAGCATATGCACGGACACATTGCCGTCGACGGCGGTGATTTCCGTGCCGCGCAACAACGGCAATCCAATCTCCTGCGAAGCGGCCAACGCATCCTGCCAACCGGAGGTCGTGTCATGATCGGCAATCGCAACACCATGCAATCGCAATGATCGTGCCTCTTTCAGCAACACACGCGGCGTTTCCGTACCGTCGGAAAAAACGGTATGACAGTGAATGTCCCAACCTTCAGCGGGCGGTGCCGCAGTGCCTACGCGAATCATGTATCCATCGTAAGCTGTTTTTCGTCGCAACGCGGCACAATACCGCGTAAACTAGGCGATGACAACGTTTGTATTTTGATTCAAGGATGCATGATGAGCGATTTCCCCGGCGGACTGGTTGCCGAAGCCACTCTCGACGATGATTATACGAAACCGCGCGGCTGGCGTCACGGCGCCACTTGGACGTATCTGATTATGCTGGTCGCTTCGGCAGTCGCGCTGGTCGTATCGTTCGTGCTTTCCGCTGAGACACTGAAATTGGCTCGCAATCCCGGTCAAAAGCTCAGCTGTGACGTGAATGCCGTGATGTCGTGTTCCACGGTTGCGGAATCGTGGCAGGCTGAGATTGTGAAGTTCGCCGGTTTGAGTTTCCCGAATGCGTTCTTCGGTATCGCCGCGGAATCAGTGTTTGTAACGATTGCGGTGATTGGATTGATGAAGGTTGCCGTGCCTCGCTGGTTTGCGTTGTGCACATGGCTGGGCGGACTGGCCGCGCTGGCTTATTCGTATTGGCTGACCTCGCAGTCGTTGTTTGTGATCAACGCGCTATGTCCGTGGTGTCTGTGCCTGATGTTCTCCACCACCGTACAGTTCATGGCGTTGTCTCATGCCACGGCGGTGGTTCAGGAGATTCCGGCCAAAGGCGAGGGCGTGCGCACCTACTACCGTCTTAATTACGATCTGATGGTCGATGCCTTATGGATTGTGGCATTGATTGTGATCATTCTCGTCAAGGATGGTCCGATGCTGTTCAGCTGACGTCAGCCAACAATCTATGCAATATCAAATATTTGCCTGAATACAAGAGAAGCCGACTGGAAACAGCCGGCTTCTCTTGTATTTATTTGCGGATTTCGGTTTCTCATATGAGATTCGCGCGAAAACCGTCTTACAGCAGTTCGATTTTGCCGACGATGGTGGCCGATCCGGTGAGTTTCACATCATCGTCGGTCACGTCGACGCGCAAGGTGCCGCCACGTACGGTGATCGTCCAATGGTCGATACCTGTTTTGGTGCACAGGGTGATGGCGGTGGCGCACAGGCCCGTACCGCACGACAGCGTTTCGCCGCAGCCGCGCTCGTTGACGCGCATGGTGGCGCTGCCCTCGTTGTCGCCTTCGCTTTGTTCGTCGATACGCACGAATTCAACGTTCTGGTCGCTTTCGATCTGGGGCGAAACGACCGGCTTGGTCACCAGATCAAGCTGTTCCACGGTCGGCAGGCTGGAGAACGCGTCTTCGATGACGGCGACCACATGCGGATTGCCCATGTCCACGAACGTGCCTCGCGCGGAACCCTTGGTTCCCGGAATCGTTACCTCGTAGAAGTCGAGGTCACCACGCTTCCACGCGCCCATTTCCACCTGGAACACGTCGTTGCCGAGGCCGGGCACATTGCCGAGCGACGTCAGCACTTTCACGCCGGCGCGCGTGCCAAGGCGGAATGGTTTGCCACCCGGCTGGTCGGCGATACCCTGGCGTTGCGCGAACAGGGTGATGGCTCGTGTGCCGTTGCCGCACATTTCGGCCAATGATCCGTCGGCGTTACGGTAGTCCATGAACCATTGCGCGTCCCCGGCAGCGCATTCGTCCACTTGGGCATCATTCAGGTCGGAAACGTCTTTCGGGTGGGCGAGACGAATCAGTCCGTCGCCGCCAATGCCGAAATGACGCTCGCACAGCATTCGCACTTCGTCGGCGGTCGGCTCATACGCTCCTTCGGGGTCAACATACACCACGAAATCGTTGCCTGTGGCGTGCGCTTTGTAAACAATGTTCGGAATGCTCATACCAATTCACTCTACACGCGGTAGGCTATTGGAGGCAGGCTAAGTCTGGCAATCGCAGGAGGAATCATGACTTCAACGGCACCAATCGGCGTATTCGACTCCGGTTTGGGAGGTATTTCCGTGGTCCGTGAGATCCGCCATAACATGCCGAATGAGCGTGTGCTCTATTTCGGCGACTCCGCAAACGCCCCATATGGCACGAAATCTCCGGAACAGGTGCGCGACCTGTCGAACACCATCGTGGAACGTTTCGTGAAACAAGGTGTGAAAGCGGTGGTGATCGCCTGCAATACCGCAACTTCCGCAGCAGCCAACGAACTGCGCGACCGCTACGACATTCCGATCATCGGCATGGAACCGGCATTGAAAGTGGCATGCGACCGTGGTGAGGGCCATCGTCAGCGCGTGATCGTGGCCGCCACTCCCCTTACGTTGCGCGAGAAGAAATTCGCCGTGTTGATGGACCGGTTCAAAGCCGATCATACGATTTTTCCGGAACCATGCCCCGGTTTGGTGGAGATCGTCGAACATGGCCTGCTTGACGATCATGACACGGTGATGCGCACGTTGCATGAGTATTTCGACCAGTATGATTTGTCGACGATTGATTCGGTAGTGCTTGGCTGCACGCATTTCGTGTTCTATCGTGACTATTTCCGCGAATTGCTGCCGAGTTCAGCTGCGATCATCGACGGTAACGCCGGTACCGTGCGCCATCTTGGCGTGGTGCTCGAATCGTTGGGCAAACTTGCGCCGGACCATGCCGACGGCGGTATTGAACTTGCGAATTCAGACACTTGCGAACGAATTGCACGGTTAGCGCAGTCGCTGCTCGATCGCTGATCGGCGAATGAGCGCAAATGTCCTCAATACGCGCGTAGAGTCAAGAAGACAGCAGCTTCAGAGAACGATGAAGTGGTGTTGGCCAAGGAATACGAGAAAGACGGCCGCGTGCTTATTCTCGCACCGGAAAGCCTGTATGGTTTAAGCACGTTGAGCAAGTCGTTCGAAGGTTTGGAACGCATGTACCGCGCGGGCTATGCGGCGGCCGAGGCCATTCCCTCATTCCTGGAAAGCTGAGGATGGCGTCCGCACACGCATTGGATGCGGACACGCCGTATTCATCGCCTGCGAGCTGTTCGTTTCCAAATTGAGACGTAACACGAAAATTTTATAAAACTCCTATATTGTGTCCTATTGTTTTTCGCCGACATAATCGGCGGAAATGCCGACATTAAAGGAGAATGAAATGAAGAACAACGCGTTCCGTCGACTGCTGGCCATGGCCGCAGCGGGCGCCATGCTGACGTCGATCGCCGCATGCGGCTCGTCGTCCAGCGATGACACAGCCTCCAACGCCTCCGATAGCACCTCGCTGATTTCAGTGAACAACAGCGAACCGCAGAACGGCCTAATTCCAAGCGACACCAACGAAATGGGCGGCGGCAAAGTTATTCGATACCTGTTCGAAGGTCTGGTGAGCTTTGACGCAAAGGGCAAGCAACATCTCGAAGTCGCCGAGAGTATCACCCCGAACGAGGATGCCACCACGTACACAATCAAGTTGAAGAAAGGCTGGAAGTTCACCAACGGCGAGGCAGTAACCGCCCATTCCTTCGCCGACACCTGGAGTTTCGCCGCCAATGTGAAGAACGCGCAGAAGACCGCAAGCCGATTCTCCACCATCAAGGGCTATGACGAGCTGCAGGATCCGAACGTCGATCCGAAGGCCACACTTTCCGGTCTTTCCACCCCGGACGACTACACGCTGGTCGTCGAGCTGAACAAGCCTGATTCCGTATTCCCGACCAAGCTCGCGCACCAATCCATGTTCCCGCTGCCAAGCGTGGCATTTAAGGACATCAAGAAGTTCGGTCAGGCTCCGATTGGCAATGGTCCGTACAAGTTCAAGTCCTGGTCCCACGACAAGAACATCATCGTCGTACCAAACAAGGATTATAAGGGCAGCCGCAAGGTGTCCAACAAAGGCATCGAATACCGCGTCTACACGAATGAGGATTCCGCTTACTCCGACGTGCTGTCTGGCAACCTCGACGTGATGGATCAGATTCCACAGTCCGCGGTGAAGACCTTCCGTCAGGATTCCAGCGTGATCGCCTACAGCCAGGCAGGATCCTCGTTCCAGTCCTTCATCATTCCGGAACGTCTTGAGCATTTCGGCAACGACGAAGAAGGCCAGTTGCGTCGTCAGGCCATTTCCATGGCCATCGACCGCGACCAGATCGTCAAGAAGGTTTACAACAACACGAAGACCCCGACCACCGATTTCACTTCACCGCTCGTCCCCGAATATGTGAAGAAACTGGAACAGAACGGCAGCAACCTGAAATACAACGCTTCCAAGGCCAAGGAACTCTGGAAGAAAGCCAATGCCATCAAGCCATGGTCCGGCAACTTCCGAATCGCCTATAACGCCGATGGCGGCCATAAGGAATGGGTCGATGCCGTGTGCAACCAGATCAAGAACACACTCGACATCGACGCCGCTGGCGAGCCGTACGCCACGTTCAGCGACGTGCGTAACCAGGTGACCAACCGCACCATCAAAACCGCGTTCCGTGCCGGCTGGATGCTGGATTACCCGTCCGCTGAAGATTATCTCAATCCGCTATATGCCTCCAGCTCCGCTGACGGTCATGGTTCGAACGATGGTGATTACAAGAGCGCGGAATTCGACGAGCTCCTGAACGCCGCACTTGCCCAGACCGACGTAAAGAAGCGAACCGAGGACTTCACCAAGGCTCAGGAAGTGCTGGCCAAGGATCTTCCGGTGATTCCGCTGTGGAACGACAACGTCGCCGCCGTGTCCGCGACGAACGTGAAGAACGTGTCGTTCGATTACACCAATCTACCTACCTACAACACCATCACTAAGTGATGTTTCTGGACGGCGAACGAATGATTCGCCGTCCAGAAAGGGAGCTAAAGCACAGCGGGGTTCGAATCCTTCATGGATTCGAACCCCGCTGTGCTTTTGTGACTTGTTTTTGACGGTTTGCCGCTACAGTATCAACTCTGCACGTAGCTGCCCTTCGGAGACTTCCAACCGCAGTTCATCATCTCGCTATTGAATACCATCGCGCCTTCACCATGCGCCGGAACGACGATCATACCGCCATCGCCATGATGACGGGCGACACCATCCAGCGCCGCCTTCGCAGCCTCGACCGGCTCCTCCTTGGCGTACAGAACGCGATCAGAAACCTGATGCGCAGCGACTTCCTTGACGAACGCCTCACCGATGCCGGTGCAGGAGATCGCGACGGAATCGTTGTTGGCATAGGTACCACAGCCCGGCAGGGGCGAATCGCCGACGCGTCCCGGCATCTGGTTGGTGATGCCACCGGTGGAGGTGCCGGCAGCGATGTTGCCGAACGAGTCGCGGGCGACAGCGCCGATGGTGCCATGCTTCTCCCACTCATCGCCGTTGGATTGCGCCTCGCGCAAGGATTCCTGGCGTGCCGGAGTGATGAAATATTCACTGTCGCACAGTTCGATTCCCCACTCCTTAAGCAAATCATTACCGGGCTTGGCAAACATGACATGCTTGGTCTTTTCCTTGATGGCACGCGCTACGTTGATCGGATTCTTAGACGTGGTCAGACCACACGCGGAACCGACCTCGCCATCGACACCGGTCATCAGGCAGGAATCCATGGATACGATGCCTTCGCTCGTCAATGCAGCACCACGACCAGCGTTGAACTCCGGAGCATCCTCCATAACACGGATAGCCGCGCACACGGCATCCTCCGCCGGCGCACCCTGCTCCAGCAGCGCATAGCCAGCTTCAAGAGCCCTGTTCAAATCCTGCTCCACCTGGGCACGACGTTCCGGCGTATCCTTTTTGCCACGATTGCCGGCACCCGCGTGAATCACCAGCAGAATCCCGTCCGGATCAGCTTGGGCGATGTGGACCGTCGACTGAGGCAGTGCAGCTTCGTTCATTGATACCTTCTCCACTCCATTTTTATTGATTATTCGCAGATATCTTACGTCGTCCTTCGATAAGAAATGACCGAATACGCAAAAATACGTCAATTAGACCGCGTAAAGTCAATTGAAACCCAAAAGGACGGACGACGAAAGGACGGGGCGTATATGGCTCACAGAACGGCAATGATCGACGTCGGCGGCGGTTTTCGTGCGATTTACGGTGCGGGCGTAATGGATCGCATGCTTGAGGACGGTATAAGCGTCGACCATTGTTATGGTGTTTCCGCCGGCAGCGCCAACATGGTTTCGTTCATTGCGAAGCAGCACGGACGCAACCACACGTTCTACACGCAGTACGCGTTCCGTAAGGAATACGCGAGCTTCGATAGCTACGTCAAGAACCATAATTTCGCCAACCTCGACTACGTGTATAGCACGCTCAGCAATCATGATGGTGAAAATCCGGTTGATTACGCGGCTTTCGAAGCCAACCCGACCGATTTCACCGTGGTTGCGTGCAACGCCGAAGACGGCTCCACGAAGTATTTCAGCAAGTCCGACGTGAGTTTCGATAATTTCGATATCATGAAGGCTTCGTCCGCGGTTCCCGTCGCATGCGAACCGTATGCGATCGATGGCATCCCCTATTACGACGGCGGCATCGCCGATCCGATTCCGGTGCAGAAGGCCATCGATGACGGCTACGACCGTATCGTGGTGATACTCACCCGCCCGAAAGACACCGTACGCGAACAGAAGAGGGACATCGGCCCGGCCAGGATTTTGAAGCGCAGCCACCCCGAAGCCGCGGAAAAACTGCTCAACCGTTATCAGAAGTACAACGACGAAGTGGCGCTGGCCAAGGAATACGAGCAGGACGGCCGCGTGCTCATCCTCGCGCCGGAAAGCCTGTACGGCCTGAACACGTTGAGCAAGTCGTTCGAAGGTTTGGAACGCATGTACCGCGCGGGCTATGCGGCGGCCGAGGCCATTCCCTCATTCCTGAAAAGCTGAGCGTCAACCTCATGAACACGCCAGCCGATAGCAACACGCACGAAAACGCCAATACGAATCCCGACGTCGGCATCACCGCGAACGCCGCAGGATTCAGTGCGAAAACCTTGAATCCGCAGATTCTGGTGACCTTGTGGAACGTAGAACGTTTGGGCTCGTTCTCCGCGGTCGCGCGCGAAACCGGCTGGTCACAACCGACCATCAGCCAGCAGATCCGCAAGGTCGAACGCGAACTTGACGCAAAACTCGTGCAGCGCACGTCGCATGGCGTGGAGCTGACGCCGATCGGCCGTATTTTGGCACGTCATGGGCAGCTCATCTACAATCGCGTCACCCAAGCAGTCAAAGATGTGGAGGAATACCAGCGCAACGGATCGACGCATATTCGCCTGGTCGCTCCCCCATCGGTATGCTCGTCGTTCGTGGCGCGCGTGCTCGTGCATATCAGCAAAACATCCGACATTCGCGTAAGCCTCATGCAGATGGAACCCCCCGAAGCCATGGAGGCGTTGGAACAGGGTCTCGCTGATTGCGCGATCATCTTCCAATACAATTCACTGCCCGCGTTGACCGGTCCGGACGATCTGGAAGTCTCCCCCTTCGGTATCGATCCGCTGATGCTGCTGATCGGCGCGAACAACACGATCGCACGCCAATATGAAAGCTCGCATCTGCCGGTCCAGCTGGTTTCGGCACGCACCGAACAGTGGATCGCCGGCTGTGAGACCTGTCAGGCGAATCTGGTGTCGTTGGCGCATGCCGCCGGTTTCACACCGGAAATCACGCATTCGACCGATGATTTTTGGGCAACGCAGAATCTTGTGGAAGTCGGCATGGGCGTCTCGATCGTATCCCGTTTAGCCACAACCGCTGGAATGCAGTCCAACCTGGCCGCACTGCCGATTGCCGACAACAACGCATTCCGTACCGTCTGTTTCGTCACAAGAAAAGCTGACGACCGACCGTCAGTGGCCCGCGTCAAAGACGAAATCGAAAAGGCGTCACATCAGTATTTGGAAAGCATCTGATTCGCTTCTGATTCCCTGATAGCGGAATGCTGATGCGAGCGAATGTTTCTTGTATTTTTCAGCATCGACATGATCAGATTAATAATTGAATAGCAAAAGCATCTGATATAAGAAAACTTCATAACAGTCTTCGTATTCAACACAAGAACACACTATTCCCGCAACCAACGGTACGGCATGCTGGAACCATGGAAGAAATCACGGAAATGAAGCATCGTACCGGTTCCGGCTTTGACGCCGACGCCATCGACCACACCACCGCAGCCGACCTCGCCGAAGTTGGCTCCGACAAGTGGACACGCTACCCCGGCTGCATCGGCGCATTCATCGCCGAAATGGACTACGGCCTAGCCCCATGCATTCAGAAAGCCATCGACAATGCCTGCGATCATTGCAAGCTCGGCTACATTCCCGGACCATGGAAACAGCGCGTGGCAGAAGCCTGTGCAGACTGGCAGCGCTCGCATTACGGGTGGAATGTGGACCCCAGTATCATTCGCGTGGTTCCCGACGTGCTTGAAGCGTACGAGATTTTCCTGCGCGAACTGGTAGGCGCTGGTAATAGCGTAATCGTGCCAACGCCGGCTTACATGCCGTTTCTGAGTGTGCCGAAACTATATGACGTCAACGTGATCGAAATCGAAATGCTGCAAAGCGGCGATGCCAAAACCGGCGAAGCGCAATGGCTGTTCGATTTCGACGCCATTGAACGCGCGTTTGCGGCCGGATGCCATGCGTTCGTGCTTTGCAATCCTCATAATCCGATCGGCAAAGTGCTTACTCTGGAGGAAGAGCTGCGCCTAAGCGATTTGGCAGCGCAGTACGATGTGCGCATTTTCAATGATGAGATCCATGCTCCGTTTGTGTTCGAAGGCAAGCATATTCCATTCCCCACCATCAGCGAGCAGGCTGCATTGCAGTCAATGACCGCTACCAGCGCGTCGAAGTCGTTCAACATTCCGGGCACGAAATGCGCGCAGGTGCTGCTCACCAATCCGGCCGACCGTGACATGTGGGCAGTCAAGGCGGAGTGGAGCGAACATCAGACCGCCACCATCGGCGCGATCGCTACCACCGCCGCATATAACGAAGGTGACCCGTGGTTCCAGGACGCGTTCGCCTACGTGCGTAGGAATATTGCCCTGTTCGATGAGCAGATGCGTGAGCGGTTCGCCGGAATCGGCTATATCAAACCTCAAGGCACGTATATCGCATGGCTTGATTTTGGTCCGCTTGGCATCGAAGACCCAGCCACATACTTCCTTGAGAAAGCGCAAGTGGCGCTAACAGATGGACGCTCATGCGGCGAGACCGGTGTCGGATGCGTGCGTGTGAACGTGGCAATGCCCTATCCGCTGCTTGTGGATTGTTTGGACCGCATGTATGGTGCGTTGCATGCGGATGGATTGCTGTAAACTTCGCCACATATTCAGTGTTTCCTTCAACCAACGGCAGCATGACGGTGAACGCCCCACGTTAGAACGAGAAAGCTTATAAATCAGTTTGCTTTAAGCAATACCCCAAGAGTGCGGAACACTCTTGGGGTATTTTCATCAGGCGGGAACCCCGACAAACATGTTCAAGTAAACAAAATCCCGGCAGCCAAAAGCAACCGGGACAATGCTCAAGCGTCAACGAGATCGCGCGCTATCGCATGGCGTATCACGTCATCACGCCCAACGCCCAACCGCCTAGCTTTCGCGTCAACCAACGCCAACATGTCCGCGGAAACACCCAACGAGACACTATCGGGATAATCGGCGTCCACTGGGAAAATAGGACCATGTATCACGGGTCCCTTACTTCCACCGTAATCGCCACGTTCGGCGGCTTCGCCCCAACGATCAAACTCGGCATCACTAATCACAACACACCTCCTACTCGGTAACTTCACGCAAAAACTTAGCCGTGGCCGGCATAGCATGGAATATAACCCAATGGTCAACGTCGTTTCAATCCACGCTCTCCGTGAGGAGAGCGACCCGGTCACGCTTCGCTTGACCAAACGGTCCAAAAATTTCAATCCACACTCCCCTTGCGGGGAGTGACCAGTTCGGCATCCACATCCGCGTATTTCGTATAATTTCAATCCACACTCCCCTTGCGGGGAGTGACGTCGGCATGATACAGGTCGGCACCGTGCAGGTCATTTCAATCCACACTCCCCTTGCGGGAGTGACGAGTTTGTGGATGATCGTACTTCGTCGCATTCGTGATTTCAATCCACACTCCCCTTGCGGGGAGTGACTTACTTGGTTTCTTCTTCCACCGGTTCGATGCTATTTCAATCCACACTCCCCTGGCGGGGAGTGACTATCAACATCCACATCCAAACCGGCATACGCATGACATTTCAATCCACGCTCTCCATGAGGAGAGCGACTGTTCGTCTGCACGGTCGGCGGAATCAGTCTCATCATTTCAATCCACGCTCTCCGTGAGGAGAGCGACCCGACAGCGAGGTAGTCGGATGATTGCATGGCGATATTTCAATCCACGCTCTCCGTGAGGAGAGCGACAAAGCGGTTACGCCGCCGAGCAGGCGGCTGCGAAATTTCAATCCACGCTCTCCGTGAGGAGAGCGACAGGATGCTCGTGACGCGATCATCCGGCAGGCCATTTCAATCCACGCTCTCCGTGAGGAGAGCGACACCTGAAAATCGTGAGGTTCGGAGCGAACAGGAAATTTCAATCCACGCTCTCCGTGAGGAGAGCGACCGCCTTCACGCGCATCGTGCGCGATTGGAAAGGCATTTCAATCCACGCTCTCCGTGAGGAGAGCGACGTTGACGGTGGAAAATCTTGCCAACGGCATTGTGATTTCAATCCACGCTCTCCGTGAGGAGAGCGACTTCACCGGTCCGCCTGTTCCGCACCGATGTCGAATTTCAATCCACGCTCTCCGTGAGGAGAGCGACTGGAGCCGCTCGCATTCCAACGGGGTGAGCCTACATTTCAATCCACGCTCTCCGTGAGGAGAGCGACGTTCAAATGGATTAACCTCCCTCCGTATATCGATATTTCAATCCACGCTCTCCGTGAGGAGAGCGACAAACGGCTAAAAAATTTCCTTTGCTTCGCTGGATATTTCAATCCACGCTCTCCGTGAGGAGAGCGACGACCTCAAGGCGGGTGACCGCCGATGAGACTCAATTTCAATCCACGCTCTCCGTGAGGAGAGCGACTTCCACTGGACTTGCCGACCGATTTGGCTCCGTCGAATTTCAATCCACGCTCTCCGTGAGGAGAGCGACCTCCTGCAATGCCTTCTGAGTGGCCTTCATGTCATATTTCAATCCACGCTCTCCGTGAGGAGAGCGACTTGCGTCGGGCACAGGTCGCGCAGCAGGCTGTCATTTCAATCCACGCTCTCCGTGAGGAGAGCGACAGTTCGAGCGTATTAATAAGACGTTGGAAGATCTTATTTCAATCCACGCTCTCCGTGAGGAGAGCGACTCGATGCAAAAATCGGCTAGAGGCCTTTATTAAAAATTTCAATCCACGCTCTCCGTGAGGAGAGCGACTTTTAATCTATGCAAATTCGTAGATTTAGACTATATTTCAATCCACGCTCTCCGTGAGGAGAGCGACCAAGACATCACCCTCGCGGACTTCACGCCAGCGATTTCAATCCACGCTCTCCGTGAGGAGAGCGACAACTCAGCCTCGCCAAAATCAGCATCCTTCCGGATATTTCAATCCACGCTCTCCGTGAGGAGAGCGACATATCGGTAATGGCAGTTGGGATTCAGTGCAATGCATTTCAATCCACGCTCTCCGTGAGGAGAGCGACTCGGGACACGCTCACCGTATTGGGGTATGTGCAGATTTCAATCCACGCTCTCCGTGAGGAGAGCGACCCATGCTTCGAACAGAGCGTCATCCTGCTGCATATTTCAATCCACGCTCTCCGTGAGGAGAGCGACTCACCAGACCCCCACGCGCAATCAAACACGCAATCCATTTCAATCCACGCTCTCCGTGAGGAGAGCGACGTGGCCGCAAGCGACGGAACGTGCCTCATCGGAATTTCAATCCACGCTCTCCGTGAGGAGAGCGACTTGAAGCCGTCATGGCCGCAAACCAGACCACACCGATTTCAATCCACGCTCTCCGTGAGGAGAGCGACAAGAGGAATCAAAGGCCTACGATGATGCATCCAAATTTCAATCCACGCTCTCCGTGAGGAGAGCGACCGGAGTCTACGAGACCGAGGGCGACATCATCCTATTTCAATCCACGCTCTCCGTGAGGAGAGCGACGATGCAGGCGTATGGCCAGACCGATAAAAACAAATTTCAATCCACGCTCTCCGTGAGGAGAGCGACCTGACCATCGATGATCCGGATGCGCCGGAAATTATTTCAATCCACGCTCTCCGTGAGGAGAGCGACTCGAAAAAACCTATCCGGAATGCACCACGCATGCCAAATTTCAATCCACGCTCTCCGTGAGGAGAGCGACCGGTTGGTGAGCGCTTGAGAGGTCAAGACCTAATTTCAATCCACGCTCTCCGTGAGGAGAGCGACTACCCGATTACAGACACCTTGAGCCAGAACCGAATTTCAATCCACGCTCTCCGTGAGGAGAGCGACCCCATGACGGCCATTCCACGGTCGGGGGTTCGATATTTCAATCCACGCTCTCCGTGAGGAGAGCGACCTGACTGCAGACCAGGCTGTCGACCAACTGAACCAATTTCAATCCACGCTCTCCGTGAGGAGAGCGACCCACGATGGTCGGCGTGCCGTCAAGCAGGTCAAGATTTCAATCCACGCTCTCCGTGAGGAGAGCGACGATCATCCGACAGGCCGAAGCCTCGGGCATGAGCATTTCAATCCACGCTCTCCGTGAGGAGAGCGACTGGTCTGCAGTCAGGTTGCCGGACTCCAACCCATTTCAATCCACGCTCTCCGTGAGGAGAGCGACCGACTTGGATTCCGTCAGGCAGGTCGCCGAGTCGGCATTTCAATCCACGCTCTCCGTGAGGAGAGCGACCATCGGATAGCCCTCTGGATGTTCAGCAGACGTATATTTCAATCCACGCTCTCCGTGAGGAGAGCGACACTAACACCTACTGCCATCAGTGTTTGCTCACATTATTTCAATCCACGCTCTCCGTGAGGAGAGCGACTGTGCAGCTGGACATTTTTGTCCGCTTTTTGAGACGCAAGCCAGCTGCCTAGCTTTAAGCATATCAAACAACACCGCCGAGACGACGAACAACATGTCTAAAACGAGCAACTGGCTTTCTGTCTCATTTTAATGTCCATTATTTAGTTTTCAAACGCCCCACGAAAATCACAATTCGGATTTCGATAGTTTTTCAGGTGCGAAAGACGTCCCTTATCATGAGCGCTTCCACTTCGCACAAACACCATTCCAAGACCGGCCACCTTGCCGAAAACACAATACTGCTGGCTAGAAAACACACTCTGAATACCGGACGACACGCTCAAACACTCAACCCAGCACACCCCACACCATATCATTATGGCACCATGCCATTTTACCTGTGCTATATCATCATCACATCATTAACCGGCAAACTCCGTTCACGTCCATAATGCTCAATCCTATCCGCATATCGAGCGCCAAGTTTATAAAAGCACAGGCTGTCCTCATCGGCATTGGCAATCTTCAGCAAATCATGCACCAACACCAGATAATCGGAAGGACTCACCGAGCATTCGAAAACACTGTTCTGCACACGCTGTCCGTATTTCATGCATGTCTTCGCCACCAAACGAAGACGACGCTTCCCCTCAGGGGTTTCCGTACTCACATCGTACGCAACTACAACCATCATGGTTTTTCACCTCCAATAACGTATCACCACGAATCATCGCATACCGCCACACACAGCTACGCACCTTTTACTTCCACATAAATGGCGGGTAATCATCAAGATCACCCCGCAACGATCGAGCTAGCAGCAGCGCTTGCACATACGGAACCAACCCCCATGAAATTTTTTCTTGCAGGAACGGATGAAGAATCTGATCGCTCTTCTTTTTCTGCCACGCCGTAAGCACTTTCTTCCGCCCGGAATCAGACAGCAGCACACCACCATTCTCCCGTATTTCAAAATCCCCCGGCTTAACAGCGCCTGTATTAATCAATGTCAGCACAAAGCGGTCAGCCAACACCGGGCGAAACTCTTCAACCAGATCCAATGCCAGAGAGGCTCTCCCAGGCCGATCCGTATGCATAAAACCAACATACGGATCCAACCCCACGCCTTGCAAAGCCGCAATGCAATCATTCGTCAATATGGAGTAGCAAAAAGACAACAACGCATTTAGTCTGTCCAGCGGAGGCCTCCTCGACCTACTGGTGAAAAAGAAATCATCTTTATTCTTCAGAACCAAATCGTCAAAAGCGTAGAAATATTCTTTGGCAGCAAGCCCTTCGACACCCCTCAACTCATCAACCGTCAAGCTTTTCCGAGCTTCTAACAATGCCACAGACAATTTGCCGCTCTGCTCGGCAAGTCGATCGATATTCACCCGCAAAGCATGATCACGTTTCGTGCGTTCGAGTACCCATTTCGCATTGTAAAGTTTTCCAACAATGAAAGATTTCGCGTAACACAAAGATTTTTGTTCGTCATCCGCGGCTCGAAATTGTTCACGACGAAGTAGCACATTACGATTCTCCTCCCCTAACACGGAACAGTAATAATGGCCTCTCGGTGAATAGAATGCCATAGAAACACCCAGTTTGCCACAGCGCCCCATAAGAGCAGGCGAAGCACCCTTATACGAGAAACACATGATTCCCTCAATTGACCGTAACGGCACTTTCGCCAAGGTTTTGTCATTCTGATGAATCACAACATTGTCGTTCTCCAAAGCAAGATAGGCATCTTCCGTCATCACAAACAGCGTGTTTAACAGCTGCTTCATCACTCCCCGCTTTCCTTGAGCCGTTCTTCGATATATGCTTTTGCCGATTTCACCTTCCGTAATTCAGGCAGGCACAAATCCCGTAGAGAACATGACGAACACGATCTGGTCTGTTTCACTTTAGGAGTCCATTCGCGGGAGAAAAGATCATGCATTTGCAAGAAGTCAGCTTCGACCATGTTGCGAAGATCTTCGTCCAATTTTACCCGCTCACGACGTTTTGTCTGCCGATAGAACAAAGCACCTTCAGGAATATCACACGCGAGCATTTCTTCCAAGCACATCGCTTCCGCGCATAGCTGTAAACGATCAGCATCAATCGTTTTGGATTTGCCGTGTTTGTATTCAATCGGATATGGCAACCACAATCCATCTCTTCCGTGAAGCGGAACACCATCATTAGACTTATGGAATTCCACAACATCACAGGCTCCAGTTATGCCGAGCGCTCGCGAATAGACTCTCAAATCCCGCATGATCAGCGTATCGCCGCGAGATTCAGAAGCCGCATAATCGTGGGCGCGTTCATGTTCCAGATGCCCAGCTGTGGTCAAATAATTCTCTGACCACAGCTGTTCGATATGGATAAGAGCCCACTGTCGTTTGCAGAATGAGAAATGCTGGATGCCCGAAAGGGCCAGCCAATCTTCTTCCGGATATCCTTCTGGCCCTTTCATGCAACACCCCTTACTCTCTCAATTCCAAACGCTTCAGCGTCCTTCAATCACTTCGTACCGCAAGTCTGGAATAGAAGATCCATTCACTGCCACCGTTCCGTCCACATTAACGGAAACGGAACGATGAACTTTGGCGGAAGAGTATTGCCCTGACTTGCTGTTGTGCGTGAACCACACAACGTCCAACACTTCCATGGACCCCGCGGGACGAGCCGAACTTTCATCATTCTCAAACAACGTGACGAGAGCTTCCTTGATTTTTTCGGCGTCTTCTGCAGTAAACCCGGTTTTTTCGGCAAGCTGTGGGCTGATGCTGCCATACGTCGCATACACCGCACGGCCGGAAACACGGTATTTCATTCCCATGGTATCGGAGGATTTCTTACCGGTGTCCGTGGTTTCACTGTTCACTGACTTAGTGATCTGTACGTCGTCAATGGCGATGGGTTCAACCGAGAATGCAGCCTGAATGGAAACCGGACCGCGCACGCCCAAGGAAACTTCGTCAACATCCTTAGCTTTTTTGAATGCGAATACTTGTCCGAACGCACGTACGTCAAGCCACTGTTCGCACACTTTCTGGAACACCAGGTTCTTCTGCTTCTGCTCTTCTTTCGGCAAGGTTTTCAAATATGTGTTGAAACGGTCCGACAATGATTTTGCGCCGTCATCGGAACGGTCATCGGACTGCACGAAAATCGTTTCACCAGCATCTTGCAGGCGATTGCGAATCTTCCTTTTCAGTGCAACGTCAGAAACCTCGCCCAGCCCCTCCGATGTGGTTCGTGGACGATTGCCATTCAACGGATCACCGTTAGGATTGGCATTATTAGACGCAAAAACGACTGCGAAATCAATCTTGTTTTCCAAAGCTGCCATGATATGACTCCTTAACTTTTTCTTTGATAATCAACGTCGATAACTTCAAAAACTAAACACTAGTTTTCTTTGCTCTTCTGGGATGCTTCTTGCGCTTTACGCATAGACTCCCTTCGCTGGCATGAATAACCAAGCAGAAAGAGCGGTGAAAGTGCACGGTTATCTTCGAAGTCTCCTTCCTTGAAAAGCGCCATGACCTCATCCACGCTGTTCTGGAACCAAGGCGCACCATTCGCCGATTTCAGATACGGCATCAGTTGCTTCCACAGCGTTCCCCATGTTGTAAACGGCTTTGCGACGAAATTGCTCATGAGCTTAACGGCATTGGTCGGACGGGTGTCACTGATTCCTTGCTTGTACAGGACACCGTTTTCAAAGCGGTCCGCGAGTGCCAGCAATCTTCCGTATAAGTAGTCGCGGTCATTTCGTGTTGGTTCAAGGTACATGGATATCGTGTCCTCCTGTTTGTTTTGCTTCCTCGCGTCGTCAATGTAATGTTTTTTCCATAGGCTGCATGCGATTTCAAAATCTCTTAGCCATGCTCCTGGAGCGTCATATCCCATAGGTTTAGTGACTCTGTGGTATGTGGCGTCCAATATGGAGCGGGGAAGCGATTCTCCTCCGAACATGCATTCTATAAGCTGCTTTTTCGTGTTTTTCGCAAAACGTTTATAGGCTTTGCTGCTTCTGTCTGACACGTCATATGTGCAGCTGATGATGTCGGCAAATGGTGGCGCACCTTCATATGCGACAAACTTCTTTTTTTCTTTGTCGTACATTTTCAACGGCCATGCCGCATCAACATGCCACCGCAGGATACTTTCGACATATTCGTCTTTTGAAAGTTCACGATAATATGTAACGCTCAAACGCCCTGATGTCGCCGCATCCAGAATGACAATCATCATTGGGTCGGCATGCTTTTTGAGTTTGTTAGCATTGCCATATCCGCGCAGTACCTTCGAAAAGACTTGTGCGTATTGAAAGTTTGTTGCGGTCAGCGCATCTGCAATATCGTTGCGGGGAGCTTCCGGCTCTTCCACATCCGATGAGAACAAAGAGCCAAAATCATAAGAACCTTCCTGAGGGTCAAGCTTCGGCTTTTCGTTGGGGTTTTTCACCGAGCAGATGACTATGGCCTGGGTATCGGTAATCGTTCCATGATTATTGACCAACCATTGCATCGTCGAATGTATCTTCTGCGATGTTTCACCATCGACTTGCAAAGCCTCCTCTTTGGATGCGAAGCGCCCTCGATAGGTGAAATTCGTTGAATCGTTTGCCGATAACAGTTTGGCGTTGCCATTTACGCTGACAATTTTCTTAGGGAAGTTCAATATCGGAGCATATAGGTCCTCTCCGAACATATCCTTCCCTTTTTTCTGTCGATCATGGTACAAATAAGAAATCCATTGCGCCTGTATATTGGGATCGTTCGAGACATCTGAGTTTTGCAGCCCAATTTCAACTTCGAAGCAAACACCTGCTTTCCGGTCTTTTTCGGTTATTTCCACATTGAATCGAGCGGCTTCTTCGCTGATGCTGTGTTCCGAGACGCATCGATAGATGGCATTGAGTTTGACGTTGTCGCCTTTCCAGGCGGCAAGCTGCTCCAAATACATGGAGGTTTTCTCCTTGTCGAAATGCAAGTCGAGATATTGGAGCTGATCAAACAGAGGATGCGGTACCGGCTTGATGGTGCGTCCCATGGAACTTTCTGTGCACGGGATGACAATCGTTTGTTTTTCCCTCAGAAGCCGTAGTATCTCACCATTCCCGTTTACCCCTAGCGTCAATAGTGTCGGAAGTGTCGTATGCCCCGGAGGAATCAAGGCTTTCCTAATGTCAAGCGTAGAACCGTCGCCACTTCTCGGAATTTTTCCGGCGGCGTTGTGCACAGATTCGTTGATAAGCAACAGATTGTTCGACAGGCTCATCACTCACTCCTCTCCCACCGGCTGCAGATTGCTCCCCAAAGCGAATTCCTTAACACTCTGGTTTTTCCTGATAATTCGTCCATCCAATTTCGTGGATTCCGGACGCTCAAATTCGATGATGCCGTCGGACATAACAGGCGACCAGAATCGGGCGATAAAATCGTGGTCCTCGTTTTCATCCGGATACGTGAATCCATGGAACATGTATCCCATATTCCACTCGCCATAACCGTCATAAAACCCTTCGCCAGATCCGAACTCACATGGTTCCACATATCCCTGGCACTCGCGCGTCCCCAAGAATATGTCTCGGCGACCGCCTTTCTGAACGGATCTCAAGGCGATATTATGATGTTTGTTTTCATCGCGGTCAGTGACAAGATCTTCACGCTGATCATTCCATTCGAAATGAGCCAAAACCTGATAACGCACGTCTTTGAGATATGTGTAGTACGAAAGATCATTGCCACCGCTCATTTTGATGGGTCGAATTCCCTTTCCTTCAGTCTGAACTCTGTTCATCACACGAACAGCGTCAATAACCCACATAAAAGTTGGCTTCCAATAGATGCTTTCCGTAATGCCTTTCAAAGCTTGGTACGTTGGCACCTGATACGAAAATTTCTCACCCCCAACACGTGTTGCCGCTTCCGAGAACAACGCATATCTGCCTGATACCTCATATTCAATTGAGTTGCGATGTCGTTGCATATAACTCCTTCGTTAATCGTTCCCTCAACCAGTCACTGTCAAAATAGCACATTTTACGCTTATTGTACATAGAACTCTTTGAGTGTTTCTCAATCAACAATCAACCAGTTATTCTTGTATAAGTGGGTTTTCCTACTGTCGCCACATTCATGGCGTGGATTGAAAATATGTACAACATGCGTATTTACCAAACGAAACTCTCCTGCAGATTCCCATCGATCTGCAGGAGAACCACTGCCCTTTCATATCATCAACAGAGACATGTCAGTCTCTGTCGCCACGCCATATTCGCCTTTGTAATAATCTCCATTCAGAACGCAAATATCGAAATCCTCGTTAGCGATGGAAATCGCATGTTTTTCGTTCAAAATCTTGTATTCGTAATCGAAAAGGGAAACCGTGTATTCCTGTAGCCGCCGCAGAATCGCAATCTTCTCCCTCAACTCACCGTGGCCCAACATATCCAGTAATTCCATCGCATTGCCATAGGGAACCACAACATTGTGCGTGATTTTCGGAATCACACGATATTCATTGCCAACCGTTTTGAACGCCTGGGCAAAAAACGGATTGTATCTCTCCCCCATCGTATTGTTCTCGAATTGCTTACGTTGGCTTTCGTTGTATGCCAGCAACTCATAAATCGTTTTTCCAGCGTTTTCCTTTTTCCAAAGCGGACCATCCAGCAAACTATTGCCGCCATATCGATCCTCACTTTGAAGCAGCATGCCATAAAACTCATTGAGCATACCAGTAGAAAGCAGATCAGCATCAGGATGCTCACCCATAATCTGCAAAGTGAGCTTTTTGCCTCTGTGAATCTCTGGAAGATAGTCCTTGAACCTTTCCTCACCTTGCAACGGATAGACATACACATCCTTGATTTCTTTCGATTCACCATTCCTGTTGCACCTGCCAGCCGCTTGCATAATGCTATCCAGACCAGCCATCGCCCTGACTACGCATGCGAACGAAAGGTCCACTCCCGCTTCGATAAGCTGAGTGCTTACGCAAATCACCGGCTTGGAATCATGAGGATCAGTTAACACCTTTATTCTCGCTAACTGGTCTGCCCTATGTTTGCCACACATGGCAGTACTCAAATGAATCAACTCAAACTGCCCGTCAGCATTGAGCTCTTGCAAACACTGATACATTTTGCGCGCTTCACTCTTCGTGTTGACGATAGACAGGCAATTGCCGTTCCGAAGTGCCTGCTCATATATGATGTTCGCAAGTTCCTCGCAACTCTTGCTTTCCTGTGAAGCAATAATCCGGGTACGCTTGAGCTTCTCTTCGTAACCATCAGTATTGTCGATAAGATCAGGCTCGTCTGACAGACGCAGATTCTTTCGCGCCGTTCGTTCCAATAAAGGCTGCGTAGCTGAGCACAGCAGAATAGTCGAGTCCAATATCGTCGAAAGAAAACTCACAACTTCATTAAACGGATTGATGATATTCAACGGAAGCGACTGAATCTCATCAAAAATGATGACGCTATTGGCCATGTTGTGGAATTTACGAAGTTTCGTACCACGCGCCGACATAACCGTTTCCAAGAATTCGACCATCGTAGTCACGATGATCGGATTATCCCAACGTTCAGACGCCAGTTTACGTTGACGTTCCTTCGCATCCTCTTCCTCACTTGTGCCGATAGATCCCGTGTTATCGGAATTCTGAAGGCCCGCGGTGGAGTAATGCTCCAGCACAATATTGCTGTCAGCATCCAGACCAAGCATATTCCGGAATGTTGCCACGGTCTGTGACGTAATAGACAAGTACGGAATCACATAAATGATTCGTCTTTTCCCTGTTTCCAAAGCATGATGCAAGGCGAAATTCAACGAAGCCAACGTTTTACCGCCTCCGGTCGGAACCGACAATCGGTAAATCCCTGTCTCCCTGCTCCCAGCTTGACGGCACTGTTCCGTAATCTGTTGACGGATTTTATTGATTTCGGATGTCGAATCGAATGATTTCATGCTTTCGTCAAGACGGCGAATCAGTTCCGTCCAATCCGCCTTGATCGGATGATATTGCTCTTTTGTCTCAAAATAAGCCGTATCTGTTCTATCGGCATCAATCAAACGAGAATAAACGTATTTAACCAGCAATCCCGAGTAAAAATGAAGACTGTCTCGCGACAATCTCATCGAATTAATTTGTTCCGCAAAATCACGAACATCTTTCACAGCCTGCTGGAAGACACCTTGCAAGTCAAGGTCTAGCTCATGCAATCCTTGTTTGATTTCCCTATACGCATATTTAGGATTCAGCTTGTCTGATTCCGTGAAACCTGTGAGAAAGGTCTCATCACCGATTTCATTAATGCAATCGGGAAGCTCCCCATGATGCTTTGCAATGACAAGTTCGAGAATTTCTTTCGCGACTTCCTCCGCCTCATTCGAGATCGGCAGATCATTGACCACAAACGCACCCTGCCTCGCATGAGGAATCTCACCACGACGCCCGTTACCCGACACTAGATACGTTTGAAACTGTTGTGCAATCTTTCCAACATCATGCAGAAGCGCTGCCATTCGTGAAATTTGAGAGAATTCAGATTCATAGCTTTCCGCCAAATCACCCGCACCATGGAGATGACCATGCAGCGTTTGCACATTACCGTCCGCATCTCTGTGCGCCAACAAGTCCATGATCCGCCCCTTCACAGATACACCCGAGCAAGACCCTTATATTACCATAGCCCAACGCACTATTCACAGGTCGAATCCAGTTCCCCTGATATGCACGAGAACTCCCCTAAAACTCATTTAGCTCCGCAGACAAATGCAAATAATACATATAAGCAGAACGAAAAACGGGAACCGCGCGAGCGCGATTCCCAGTGTGCGACTGCTTCTCAAATGTGTGCTTGACTCACATGGATGGTACTGAGAACCATTCGCGTAACGATCTGTTTCCACATGCGAGCCGCACGCACAATGCGATCACATATGTAAAGTGCGCGACGGTATAAATCACATCCTTACGGATACAGATCAAGTCTGCAAGGCTCAAAGCCACGGATTCACTGTAGCTTCATGTTTGAACATTTCATGGTCGATTGTTCAGTTCCACCAGAATACAGCCAAAGATACCGGTAGAAAAACACCAAAAGACTATTAAAAAGGTCCCGAACCTTCTGGAATAATCCATCGGATTCGGGACCTGTTATGTTGGCGACCGTTCACCGGCTAACCGGCATTAGTCAGCTTTCAGCCGTCAGTTTTCACCAATTAGCCAGATCAGGCCTTGGCAACCTCAACGTTCAGCTCATCGCCGGCCGTCACTTCGAAAGAGGTGGCGAGCGTTTCGGAAGAGACGAGTTTCTTGAACTGTTCGACCTTGGCCACGTCTTCGGCAGGCACAACGAGCTTCAGTGCGATGCGGTCGGAGATTTGCAGATCGGCGGCCTTACGGGCATCCTGCACAGCGCGAATCACGTCGCGCGCATAGCCTTCGGCGATCAGATCATCGTTCAGTTCGGTGTCGAGGATCACGAAGCCACCGGTCGGCAGCGCTGCGGAAACGGAGTTGGCGGCCTCTTCGGCGTTCTTCTCCTCCACGCTGTTGATCAGCTCATATTCGCCTTCCTCAAGCACGATCTCACCGTTCGGAGTCTCACATACCGGAGCGCCTTCGGCGTTCACATGCCATGCGCCGGACTTGGAAGCCTTGATGGCGAACTGCACGTCCTTGCGCAGACGCTTGCCTGCCACGCGAGCGTTCACACGCAGCTCGTTGATGATCTTCAGGCCTTGGGCTTCGGCATCTTCAAGCGTGCACAGTTCAACGTCCTTCACGTTCAGTTCGGATTTCAGAATCTCGTCGTATGCGGCCACGGCGGCAGTGTTCTCCACCACAACAGTCAGCTTGGACAACGGCTGGCGCACACGGATCTGCTTCGTCTTACGCATAGACAGGGTGCCGGACACGACCTCGCGCACCTTCTCCATCGCATCAACCAGAGCCGGATCGTCAACAAGCACACGGCCCAGTTCGCTCGCTTCGCCAGTCTGCTCGTCGGCAAGGAACGGCCAGTCGGCCAGATGCACGGATTCGCCACCGGTCAGACCACGCCACACGGCTTCCGCTTCCATCGGAGCGAGCGGTGCAATCACGCGCATGAATGCTTCAAGCACGGTGTACAGCGTGTTGAACGCGTTCGCATCCTCGTTCCAGAAACGGTCACGATTGTTGCGGATGTACCAGTTGGTGAGCATGTCAATGAAATCAGACACTGCTTCGCATGCGTCGGAAATCAGGAAGTCATCCAGCGAATGCTGCGTCTTCTCGATCAGTCGGCGGGTACGTGCCAGCAGATAACGGTCCATTTCCGGCAGCGCGGCAACCTCATCGGCATGCAGTGCACGAGCATCGAACCCGGCACCATTATTAGCAGCGTTCGCATACAGGGTGAAGAAGTAGTACGAGCTCCACACCGGCAGCATGACCTGGCGAACGGTGTCGCGAATGCCATCGGCGGTCACAATCAGGTTGCCGCCGCGCAGAATCGGCGAGCTCATGAGGAACCAGCGCATGGCGTCGGAACCGAAATCGTTGAACACGCCGTTCACATCCGGGTAGTTGCGCAGATGCTTCGACATCTTCTGGCCGTCGGAGCCAAGCACGATGCCATGGCAGATCACGTTCTTGAACGCCGGCTTGTCGAACAGGGCGGTCGCCATGATGTGCTGCACGTAGAACCAGCCACGGGTCTGGCCGATGTATTCCACAATGTAATCACACGGGAAATGCTGTTCGAAGGTTTCCTTGTTTTCGAACGGGTAATGGTACTGGGCGAAGCTCATGGAACCGGATTCGAACCAGCAGTCCATCACGTCGCTGATGCGGTGCATATGGCTCTTGCCGGTCGGATCGTCCGGGTTGACGCGCGTCAGCTCATCAATGTACGGGCGGTGCATGTTGACATTGCCCTCATGGTCGCGCGGATAGTCACCGAAGTCGGCCTTCAGCTCCTCCAACGAACCGTACACGTCCACGCGTGGATACTTAGGATCATCGGACACCCACACCGGAATCGGGGAACCCCAGAAACGGTTACGGGAAATGGACCAGTCACGTGCGTTGGCGAGCCATTTACCGAACTGGCCGTCCTTCACATTGCCCGGAATCCAGTTGATCTGCTGATTCAGTTCGAGCAGACGGTCCTTGATCTTGGTGACAGACACGAACCAGGAGCTCACCGGCTTGTAGATCAGCGGAGTGGCGCAACGCCAGCAGTGCGGGTAGGAGTGCACGTAGCTCTTCTCCTGGAAAAGGATCGCGCGCTGATCTTCCGGAATGCGCTCCAACGGGCCGTCGCCGGCACGCAGGTTACGCAGGATCGGCTTGTTCGCATCGAACACATACATGCCCTCGTAATCCGGGCACAGCGAAGTGAACTTGCAGCCCGCGTCGAGCACATCAACGCTCTTGATGCCCTTGGCGTTGAGCGTATTCATATCGTCTTCACCGTACGGAGCCTGATGCACGAGGCCGGTACCTTCAACGGTATCGACATAGTCGGCGGTGAAGATCTGATAGCCTTCCGGACCCGGAACCTTGCCTTCGACGGCGTTCTCGTCGCCTGCAAAGTACGGGAACACCGGGTAGTAGCGCCAGCCTTCCATCTCGGCACCCTTGAGCTCGCGCACGATCTCATAGTTTTCGCCGAGTTCCTTGGCGTAGGAGCCGAGCAGCGGCTTGCCCAGATAGAACTTCTTGCCAGCGAACTTGCCTTCGGTCGGACGCACTTCCACATAGTCGATGTCTGCACCGACCACAATGGCGAAGTTGGTGGGAACGGTCCACGGCGTAGTGGTCCAGAACACCGCGTAGGCGTCTTCCTCGTCGCGCAGCTTCACGGCCACGGACACGGTGGTGTCTTGACGATCCTGATACACGTCGGCATCCATGCGCAGCTCATGCGCGGAAAGCGGCGTCTGATCCTTCGGGCAGTACGGCAGCACGCGGTAGCCCTGATACGCGAGGCCCTTGTCGTACAGCTGCTTGAACGCCCACATCACGGATTCCATGTATGGAATGTTCAGTGTCTTGTAGCCATGCTCGAAATCGACCCAACGTGCCTGACGGTGCACATAGTTCTTCCACTCGTTGGTGTACTTGAGCACGGAGGCGCGGCAGGCATCATTGAATTTGTCGATGCCCATCTCCTTGACCTGATCGACCGAATCGATGCCCAGTTCCTTCTGGGCTTCAAGTTCGGCCGGCAGACCGTGCGTATCCCAACCGAACACACGATTGACCTTGTGGCCCTTCATGGTCTGGTAACGCGGAATCACATCCTTGGCGTAACCGGTCAGCAGGTGGCCGTAATGCGGCAGACCGTTGGCGAACGGAGGGCCGTCGAAGAACACGAATTCGTTCTGGCTGTGATCGCCGGAAGGACGGCGTTCAATGGACTTCTGGAAAGTGTCGTCCTTCTCCCAATAATCAAGGACGGATTCTTCCAGCTTTGGGAAACTGGGGTTCGGCGCTACATTGGCGCTCTGCTCACCCGCAGCTGCCTTCGGATACACGTTGTTTTCGCTCACCGTATCTCCTCGTAGGTTCTTACTATTTTTCTCCTACGAGGACGATGACTATAGCGCCTGCTGGACGCCGCCACCGCGGTACCACCTCGTTTGCCATGCTTTTGTGACGCGCACGACCGCTCGTATGTTCGGCTGTTCGGGCCTTCCCGCCGGGTCTAATAAGCCGCTGACACGACCGTTCTTCCGGAAGCTCCCCGCTGATAACGGATCATCGCTCGCATTTCGGTTGTCACTATAGCATGCGGCGCGAACTATTTCGCTTGTTTTTCATGATTATGGACGATTCTTTAGTAGGATTCACAAGAATGAAAAAGTAAAAAGAAACACCAGACGCGTAACGTCTTAAGCATCACTATTTCGCAGGCACAAAACTGTCACGCGCCACCAATGACGTCGACAGATACACATGCTGACGAATCGTACGCTTGCCAGAAATGGCGTCGCCCAATGTCAAGGTCGCAACGCGCGCAAGCTCGTTCAGATCAATGGAGAAGGTGCTCAATGGCGGCGAAGTCAACTGCGAAATCGTCTGATTATTGATGCTGATCACGCTGATGTCACGTGGCACCAGCACGCCAACCGTATTGAATGCCTGTAGCATGCCCACCGCGATCACATCGGCGGCGACAATCACGGCATCCGGTAGCACACCATTATGATCGCGCACGAACCGCTCCCCCAAAGCACGTCCGTTGCTCACCGTGAACAGGCCGTCGGAATACACGAGCCCGTCGGACTGAATGCCGAAACGCTTCGTTTCACGGCGGAAATACGTGGCACGGTTCTCCTCGTCGGCCTCATAAAAGTTCATAAGGGAGCCCTTGCCACCAATAAATCCAACACGTTTCATGCCCTTGGCCGCACACGCCGCAACCGCATCATGTATGGTCTGCTGCAAATCAGGTTGCACGGAATCGAACAGATTCGGCGCCGGATTCACATCAATGAACACGCCATACGGCATGACCCTGTGCAGCCGTTCCAATTCCTTCTCGCCAATCTGGTCGGCGCCGATTACCATGAAACCGTCGAACTTGGAACCGGACGCAATCATGTCATTGAGGTTGTGGAACACCGTCATTTCCATGCGCTGCTGCTCAGCATTGCGCTCGAGCGCCGAACGCAAATCAGTGAAATAGGAGTCACGCAACGCTTCTTCGGACTTCTCATTATCAAGCAGCGCGACCTCATGAGGAATGACGATGCGTTTGGTCTGCATGCTGTAGCCGAGATCTTCACTCGCCTGAATGATCTTACGACGCGTCTCCTCACGCACGGAAAGAGTGGGATCCCCATTCAGAAGTCGAGACACCGTAGCCTGAGAAAACCCGGTACGCTGCGCAATTTCTTTAATCGTCGCCATGTCTCGCTCTCCAATTTAGTAAATCGTTTACCTCATGAAAGGATAACCTATTATTGATATAACGACAAACCAAGCGAGATTTGTGCAACGATTACGCAAGCCAATTATAATCGTTGCTCATGCAGCAGTCTCATGAACGTATGACGGAACAGTCTTCACGGAAGGCAGGCTGGCCGCAGCCGAATACCATGCACGGCAAAGACAATAAGAAATCCCTTGCTTCGAAACCGCAATTCCAAAGCAAGGGATTTTCCAGAGGATCCATGCCGTTCAAGGCCACCGGCCATAAGGGCGGTATCAGCCGACAGGGATCGAAGCGCGGCTAGTATAACTAGCGTGCGCTCGCATCGCTCCGATTCAGGAGATTATTCGATTATTCGAGTTCTACGGCACCTGTGTAGAGCTGATAGTACTCGCCCTTCTGCGCGATGAGCTCGTCATGCGAGCCGCGTTCGATGATGCGGCCATGGTCGAGCACCATGATCACGTCGGAGTTGCGCACGGTGGACAGGCGGTGAGCGATCACGAACACGGTGCGACCCTTCATGAGGTTGTCCATGCCAGCCTGCACCACCTCTTCGGTACGGGTGTCGATGGACGAGGTAGCCTCGTCGAGGATCATGGCCGGCGGATCGGCCACGGCTGCACGAGCGATGGAAATCAGCTGACGCTGGCCCTGAGACAGACCGGAACCATCACCTTCGAGCACAGTCTGGTAGCCGTTGGGCAGCATGCGGATGAAGCCGTCGGCGTTCGTGAGCTTCGCCGCTTCGATGCATTCCTCGTCGGTGGCGTCGAGTCGACCGTAACGGATGTTGTCCATCACCGTGCCGGTGAACAGGTTCACGTCCTGCAGCACCACACCCAGAGAACGACGCAGATCCGGCTTGCGGATGCCCTTGACGGAAATGCCGTCGTACAGGATCATGCCGTCCTGAATGTCATAGAAACGGTTGATCAGGTTAGTCACCGTGGTCTTGCCGGCACCCGTGGCACCAACCAATGCGATCTTCTGTCCGGGCTTGGCGAACCAAGTGATGTCATGCAGCACCGGCTTGTTGGGGTTGTAGCCGAAGGTCACGTCGGTGAAGCGCACATCGCCCTGCAGCAGGGTGAGGCGTCCATCCGGCGAAGTGATAGCGGTTTCACGGGCCTTCATGGCCACTTCGGCGGCACGTGGGCTCAAGGATTGCGCGGCCCTGAGCGAACGGGTGCCGTCATCGCCTTCCTCACGCTTCCACGCCCAGTGGCCGGTTTCGTGGTCGACTTCGGTCATTGTGCGACCGTCTTCGCCGAGTTCCACATTCACCAAGGTCACGGAACCGCCGTCATCTTCCGGCTGTTCGTCCATGAGCGCGAAAATGCGGGAAGCACCGGCGAGCGCCATCATCACCATGTTGAATTGCATGGACACTTGGCCAAGCGGGTTCACAAAGGAACGAGACAACGTCAATAGCGAAATCAGCGTACCCAAGGTGAGCGGGCCAGTACCGGACAATCCGAAGTTTCCAAGTCCGCTAATCGCAGCAAATCCGCCGAAAATCGCCAGCAGAATGTACAGCAGGTAGCCCATGTTGCCTACGATCGGCATGGTCACATTGCCCCACGTGTTCGCTTCGGCGGAAGCTTCGAAAAGTTCTTCGTTCTTCTTGTCGAAAGTGGTTTGGGTGGCGTCTTCGTGGTTGAAGACCTTGATGACCTTCTGGCCGTTGACCGCTTCTTCCACGAATGCGTTCACATCACCGATGGCGATCTGCTGCTTGACGAAGTAACGTCCGGAGCGGGAAACAACCTTGCGTACCACCACAAACAGGATCACGGTGAAGGCGAGCACGAAAATGGTGACGGGCACCGACAGCCACAGCATGGAGACGAGCGCCGCGAGCGCAGACACCGCAGACGAGAACATTTGCGGGAACGACTGGCTAATGGCCTGACGCAATGTGTCGGTGTCGTTGGTGTAACGGCTCATAATGTCGCCGTGTTCGGTGGTGTCGAAGTAGCGGATCGGCAGGGTCTGCTGGTGAGCGAACATGTCATCGCGGATCTTCTTCAAGGTGCCTTGTTCCACGGTGACGATGATCCACTGCCATAGCCAACTGCAGAAAATGCCGGCCGCATACAGGCATGCCATGAGTGTCAACGCGCGCAACAGCGGCATCCAGTCAGGGTTGGCAGTACCAACCATGGGCAGAATGTAGGTGTCGATCAGCGACTGTAGGAACAGTGACGATCCGGCCTGCGCTGCGGCTCCGACAAGAATGCACACTACTACGAGCGCCACGCGCCACTTGTATTGGAAGATGTAGCCGAAAATACGCTTGGTGGTGCCCGGTGCGGCTTTCTGCATTGGTGGCTTCGGCTGTTTGCTGGCCACGTTGTTGTTTTCCTTGGATTTCAATGCGGAAGTTTGTTCAGTCATCTGTTGCCTCCTTTCACTGCAGTTCCTCAGGTTGAGCCTGATTCTTGGTTTGCGATTCGTAGATGGAACGGTATTCGTCGCAGTTTTCGAGCAGTTGTTCATGCGTGCCGGCTGCCATGATGCGGCCGTGGTCCATGACGAGAATCATGTCGGATTCCTGCACAGAGGCCACACGCTGAGCGATGATGATCTTCGTGGTGTCGGGAATCTCATGATGGAATGCGGTACGAATCAGCTGATCGGTTTTGGTGTCGACCGCGGATGTGGAATCGTCGAGGATCAGGATTTTCGGTTTTTTCAGCAACGCACGCGCAATGCACAGACGCTGGCGCTGGCCGCCGGAAACGTTGGTACCGCCCTGTTCGATGTACGTATCGTACTTGTCGGGGAATTCCTGAATGAAGCCGTCAGCCTGCGCAAGCTGGCACGCGTGGCGAATCTCTTCATCAGTGGCGTTCGGATTGCCCCAACGCAGGTTTTCGGCAATGGTTCCGGAGAAGAGCACGTTCTTCTGCAACACCATGGCAACCTGATCACGCAATACTTCCAAATCGTAATCACGCACATCCACGCCGCCGACCTTCAGCGAACCTTCGGTCACGTCATACAAACGTGGCACAAGCTGCACCAGACTGGACTTTGCGGAACCGGTGCCGCCGACGATGCCGACGGTCATACCGGAACGAATCTTCAAATCAATATCGTCAAGCACCGGCTTTTCGGAAGTGGCGGAATAACGGAAGGTGACATGGTCGAAATCGATCTCGCCATTCTTCACTTCCTTGACGGGATTAGCCGGATTCGTAACCGTGCTTTCCTCGTTCAGCACCTGGCAGATACGTTCGGCGGAAGCCTGCGAAATAATGCACATCACGAAAATCATGGAAAGCATCATCATAGCCATGAGGATCTGCATGGCGTAGGTGACCAATGCAGTCAGATCGCCGGTGGTCAAGCCTAGGGCTGCATTGTTGCCGGACGCCACGATCTGCCGGGCGCCCATCCATGCGATGAGCAGCATGGACACGTACACGCACAGCATCATAAGCGGATTGTTGAAGCTCATAATGCGTTCGGCCTTGGTGAAGTCCTTGAAGATGCGCTGCGAAATGCGGTTGAACTTTTCGGTTTCGTGGCTTTCGCGATTGTAGGACTTGACCACGCGGATGCCCTGCAGGTTCTCGTCGACCACGTTGTTGAGCTTGTCGTATGTGTGGAACACACGCTCGAACACCGGGTGCACCAGCACCGCCAGGCCACACAAGCCGATGGCGAGCACCGGAATGCAGGCGAGGAACACCAAAGAGATGGATGGGCTGATGCGGAAGGAGAAGATCCACGCCACAATCACCATGATCGGAGCGCGCACACCCATGCGAATAATCATCGAATACGCGTTCTGCAGGTTGGTCACATCGGTGGTCAGTCGTGTGATGATCGAGCCGGTGGAGAAACGGTCGATATTGGTGAAGCTGTAGCCTTGCACCTTCTCAAACTGATCGTGACGCAGATTCTTCGCGAATCCGGCACCTGCGATAGCCGAGAACTTTCCAGCCAAAAAGCCGGATGTCAGCGAAACTACCGAGCAAATCAGCAGAATCAAGCCGAATTTCAAAATCGCCGGCATGCTGCCACCGCTGATGCCCTCATCAATCAGCGATGCCATGACAGTCGGAATAAGGATTTCCAGCACGCTTTCCACGGCTACGAATGCCGGGGAGAGCAGACTGGCTTTTTTGTATTCGCGCAGGGATTTGCCCAGTGTGCGAATGACGTGCTGCTTTGGTTTCGGCGCCGCGGACGTCGTTGCGTTTGCCGTTGTCACTACTTGTCCTTTCCTTTTATTTTTACCTATGACGTGTGTTACTTGCGATTGCGCGCGATCGCCATTTCCTGCGATATCCGCAGTACGTGCGAGACGTACTCATCACGAGCATCGCGATTATTCGAGGCATAGTCATCGCATGTTTTTTGCGGAACCTGCGATTCTTGCGGAACTTGCGATTTGCTTGCGTCCTGTTCCTGTATTTCCAAACTTGGATATCGACTTTCATCTCCGATCAAACCTGTTTTCACCAGATTCGTCTGCATGACGTCGAGCACGTGCATGAATTGGCGGATCTGATCGTCCTCAAGGCCTTCCAGCAGGATTCGTTCCATGTTTTTCGCATTGTCGCGCAAGACTTCGGCGATATGCCTCGATTTGTCCGTCAACACGATTTTTTTCAGTCGTGCGTCGCGTTTCACCGGTTCGCGCGCGATCAGGCCCTTCTGCTCCATCAGCCCCAGCACCCGGCATGATGTGGATCTGGTCACGCCGAAACGTTGCTCGATGTCTTGAGGAAAGATTTCCTCGTTGTCATGCCATGCTAGATACACGATGATGTCAACGTTGCCGTTGCTGACGTCTTCCGCCGCTTCAGGGCGGGTGACGCGCAAATACCGGTTGATCACGTTGTGCAGCGAGTGAATGGCCACGCTGGGAGGCTTTGTCAAGCCGCTTTCCCAGACTTCGAAGAGTCGCGAGTCAGTCGGTTCCTTGTATTGTTCGTTCGTCACTTCCGTCACAGCATACATAGTAAACCGTTGTATATACAACTGTTGCACATGCAACAATTGGCATGTCGTACGTATCCGCTTGCCCTGAAAATCGTCATAAAGCAACAACCCCAGAGCAACCTTCCAACAATGCAAAGGCCGGGAAATCAGGTCCACACCGGTTCAGAGCAACGGACCAGATTCCCCGGCTTAAGCCTTGAATCCCGCGAAACTACTTGGTGAGTTCAGCGTATTCGGCAAGCATGTATTCGAAGATCTGCTTGCCATCGGCACCCATCAGCACTGACATGCTGTTGATCGGCATGGAGTCAAGGAACAAACGGGTCATGTCATTGTCGGGCACGATCGGCATGCGGCCGGCTTCACCTTCAGCACGCAGCTTCTCGAGCACCTGGGATCCGAGCGGATCCTTACGCCATTCCATGAAGTTGGACCACTCGGTGAGCGGCTGGGTCTTGCCGTCGCCATCGAGCTCCACTACCGCGGAACCGGCGATGTCACGGCTGGACGTGCCAACCTCGATGGCGTATTCGCCGTCCTCCACATGCCAGTCGTTGAACTTCTCAGACCAGTAGGCGAAGGCGCGATCATCGAGCTCGAAAGAGACTTCGGCGGATTCGCCAGCCTTAAGGAACACCTTCTTAAAGCCTTTGAGCTCGTGCTTCGGGCGGGCCACATTGGCCTTGCCAGGAGCCACGTACACCTGCACAGTTTCGGCGGCGTCAACGTTCGAGGTGTTCTTGACCACTGCGCTGACGGTTGCGGTGCAGGCACCGGTCTTGACGGCCTTCACGTCGCTCACTTCGAACGTGGCGTAGCTCAAGCCAAAGCCGAACGGGTAGTCGACGGCCTTGTTGTAGGTGTCGTAATAGCGGTAGCCCACAAACACGCCTTCGCCATAATCGACATGTCCCTCTTCACCCGGCCAGTTGATGGTGCTCGGATCGTCGTTGATGTCGAAGGGAATGGTCTGCGCAAGCTTGCCGGACGGGCTCACCTTGCCGAACAGCACGTCGGCGAGCGCCGGACCGCCGGACTGGCCGAGCAGCCAGGATTCGAGGATGCCCTTGGCGTTCTTGGCCCATGGTGCCACGGTGACGACGGAGCCGTTGGAGAGCACGACCACAACGTTCTTGTTTTCGGCTGCGACGGCTTCGAGCAGTGCGATCTGCTTGACCGGCATGTCGAGGGTCTCACGGTCGAAGCCTTCGGATTCGGCCGCTTCAGGGAGCCCTAGGAACATGAGCACCACGTCGGCGCCCTTGGCAGCTTCGACGGCTTCGGTTTCGAGTGTTGGATCGGCCGGTTCGAGGTCGAGGGTGAATCCTGGGGCGAACTTGGCATCCACGCCGCGTTCGGCGAGGGCGTCAAGGAAGCTGGTCATCTTGGTTGGGGTGATGTGCGAGGAGCCGCCGCCCTGGTAGCGCGGGGTACGTGCGAATTCGCCGATGACGGTGACCTTGGCATCGTCAGCGACTGGCAGAATGGCACCATCGTTCTTGAGGAGCACCATGGATTCGACGGCGGCCTGATGTGCGACCTCATCGTGGGCTTCGATGTCGAAACGATAGTTTTCGACGCTCATGGCTGCGCGGGTCTTGTTGACCAAGTCGATCATGCCTTGTGCCATACGGTCGAGCCATGCCGGCTGGATGCGGCCGTCGCGTGCGGCGTAGACGATCTGGTCGTCGGTGTAGCTTGGCGGCATTTCGAGGTTGAGGCCCGCATTGAGGGAGGCCACGCGGTCGTGGTCGGCACCCCAGTCGCTCATGACGATACCTTGGAAGCCCCATTCGTCGCGCAGCACGTTGGTGAGCAGCCAGTGATCCTGGGCGGCATGCACGCCGTTGATGCAGTTGTATGCGCACATGATGGTCCACGGCTGGGCTTCCTTGACGATGTGTTCGAATGCCGGGAAGTAGATTTCACGCAGCGCACGCTGGGAGATGTTGGCGCTGATGCGCAGCCGGTCGGTCTCCTGGTTGTTGGCGGCGAAATGCTTGAGCGAAGTGCCCACGCCCTTGGACTGCACGCCTGCGACAATGCCGATCGCCTCATGGCCTGCCAGATACGGGTCTTCGGACCAGTATTCGAAGCAACGGCCGCCAAGCGGGTTGCGCTTGATGTTCACGCCCGGGCCGAGGATTACGGCGACCTTCTCCTGAATGCACTCTTCGGCCATGGCTTCGCCAACCTGGTGGATGAGTTCCGGATTCCAGGAGCTGGACAGACCAGCCGCCGGCGGGAAGCAGGTGGCAGGCACGCAGTTGTTCAGGTCGACTTCGCCGGTGGTGGCCGAGTTGGACTTGCGCAGGCCGTGGGGGCCATCGGTGATCATATAGCCGGGAATGCCCTTGGCTTCAACACCCTGCAGATGCCAAGCGTCGCCGCCGGAAGTCAGGGATGCCTTCTCTTCAAGCGTCAGATCATTGATGGAAGGATAGGTTTTTTCGCTCATACGTTCCTCTTTCGCATCGTTTTCTTGAGTTCGTATCGGTTAACCGATCTGCATGAGACCTCAACCCCGAAATCTCTACTAACCGGTTGGTAGGTACTTTATCAAAACCAACACCGCAACACGCCAATCTTCTTTGAAAAATCAATTAACCGACCGTAAAGTAACTGCAGTATTTACAACTTGAGAGAAATGACGATTCATAAGCATTGCAGCGCACATGAATCGCCATCAATGAAGGGCAAGAGAGGGAATCATCATGGCCAACGAAGAAGTCGACCGAAGGGCGGAGATTCTCAACGCGGCCGTCGAACTGTTTGGAACGCTCGGCTATTACGGCACTTCCCTGCAGAAAATCGCCGATCGCGTAGGACTCACCAAGGCTGGCGTACTGCATTATGTCGGCAGTAAGGAAGGACTGCTCACAGCCGCGCTGGACGAAGTCTACGATTCCGAAACGGAAGACATTCTTACCGACATGGTACGTGAGCCACGACCGTTGATCGCCGACATGTGGCGCAGAATCGTGGCGGTGAACGCACGTAGACCGCTTCAGGTGCACATGTTTTCCACGTTGAGTGCCGAAGCGATCGACCCGAACCACCCTGCACACGAGTACTTCGCCAATCGTGAGCTGCATAATGCCGATACCGCGCTCAATATCCGTTGGTGCACGCCCGAAGGCGTTGATACGCGTCGGCTGCTTAATGCGGGATTCGCCATGATGGATGGCGTGCAGCTGCGTTGGCTGCGCACGCCCGGTCAGGACCTGAACGCCATGTGGGCGGAATGCGAAGACACCCTGTTCCCCCTGCCCATGTGGGAGGGCTACCGCTAAGCCTCTGCCCCAGCACTGCATTACTGTATGGATGCAGACGTAGAAGGAGGCATGTATGCGGATTTTGCTGGCACCGGACTCGTTCAAGGAGGCCGCTTCGGCTGAAGCAATCGCACAGGCGATGGCTCGCGGCATTAAGCGTGGCAATCCGCAGGCGGAATGCTGGCTTATGCCTCTTTCCGATGGCGGCGAAGGATTGACACAGGCCTTGGTTCATGCCACCGCCGGCACGTTGCACAGTGCTGAGACAGTTGACGCGATCGGCCGCCCGATCATTGCGCAGTTCGGGTTTCTTGGCAATAAGCACACTTCCCGTACCGCCGTGGTCGAGTTGGCTTCGGCAAGCGGACTTGAACGGGTCTCCCCTGCCGACCGCAATGCGTTGGTTGCTTCCACGTTCGGTACCGGCTTACTGATTCGTGCTGCGATTGACGCTGGCGCGGATTGTATTGTGCTTGGTTTGGGTGGTAGTGCCACTACGGATGGTGGCACGGGATTGGCTCGCGCGCTTGGATTTCATTTTCTTGATACGGCAGGTCATGATATTCCGCTTGGTGGCGGTTCTCTTGTTGATTTGTCGAGGATTGATGATTCGGAAGTTCCCTATTTTGTAAAAAATGTTCCGATTGTTCTCGCCTGCGATGTCACCAATCCTTTGACCGGACCGGAAGGCGCTGCGCATGTGTTCGCTCCGCAAAAAGGCGCGACCGCAACACAGGTCGAGCTTCTCGATCAGGGGCTTGCGAATCTCGCGCGCGCAATCATGCAATATAACGGCCGCGATATCGAGCACACTCCGGGAGCGGGCGCTGCGGGAGGTACCGGAGGTGGCATGCTTGGCCTGTTCAACGCAACAGTGAAGCCGGGAATCGAACTCGTGCTTAATCTTGCACATGGCCGTGAAGCGTGCGCTTGGGCCGACGTCATCATCACCGGCGAAGGTTCCATCGACAGTCAAACGCCATACGGCAAAGTGCCAAGCGGCATTGCGAAACTGGCGCAATCGCAAGGAAAACCGACTATTGCCATTGGCGGAACGGTAACCCGCGATCCACACACCGTCGAAGCGCTGAACAAAGCCGGCATTATCGCAACATTCGGCATTGCGCCCGGGCCAGCAGATCTTACAACGTTGATCGCCAACACGGAACGCAATGTCGAAATCACCTGTGCCGCAATCGCCAGCACATTGCGCATCACCGCAGCTACTTCACCCTGCGAATCAGTATGATGAACACCGCACCCAGCAGCACCGCGACCACAGCGATCGGGAACAGCGCCGCATAACTGCCAGTGGCAAGCACAATCGCACCGACAACCACAGGCGCAAGCACCTGACCAACGGTGTTGGCAAGATTCAGAATGCCCAGATCCTTACCAGCTTCTTCCTGACTTGGCAACACATCGACGTTCAACGCCTGATCGACGGCAATGTAAATGCCATAACCGGCACCGCCGATGCCTGCAAACAGCATCATGCCCAAAGCATTCGGCATGAAACACGGAATGGCCACACCAATCGCGATAATCACCGAACCGATCGCCACGATGACCTTGCGGCGCTGCAGACGGTCCGACAGCGGACCCGACACCATGGACGTGACGATCAGCACAACCATGGAAATCACCGACATGGTGGAAATCGTCGCCGCGGAATCCTTTACGCTCAACCCGCAGTATTTCTGCAGAATATACAGCTGATAGCCGGAAATCATATTCCAACCCAAGATAAGCAGCAATCTGCCCATCAATGCCAAGTAAAAATCTCGGCAATTCTTGGTAGGAGGAATGAACGAACGCAGCAACTGCTTGACGTCGAGCTTTGCGGTGGCATCCGAAGACTCGACGGAAGCCACAGAAGCAGCCGAGGAGCGTTCGCGCGGCCAGATCAGCACGGTCACGATACCGGTGACTGCGAACAGTGCCGCACCGATCGCAAATCCGGTGCCCATGTTTTCAATGAATTTCGATCCGAGGAACGTTCCGGCGGATGATCCGACGATCTGCGCACCACCATAGAATGCGGAGAACGTACCACGCACGTTTTCCGGAATGCGGTCGGACAGCACTGCCACAGCCGGAGCGATCATCATGTTGACGCCGACCTGCACAATGCACCATCCGGCCACAATACCCACCAACTGCGCACTGGAGAAGGCGAGCACATAGCCGGCTGCCGTAATCAGACCACCTGCCACAATCCATGGCGTGCGCTTGCCGAAACGCGAGCGCGTGATGTCGCTTAACGCACCAAAAATCACGTTGGAGAACAGTGCGAATACGCAGCCTACGGAATTCATGGTGCCGAGAATCACTTCGGGCATGCCTATGTTCAGTTCGGTGAATCGTTGCGGCAGCAGCACGGCCGATCCGGAAGTGCCTGCGACCATCCAAATCAGCGAGAAGAGCACGAAGCCGACGCCGAATCGCCATTTTTCGGTGGATGTCAGTTTGCGGCCGCTGTCAGGTGCGATATCACTCAATACTGCGGTGCTTGGCTCGCGTGATGCGTTTGCTGTCATGATTCCCCCTTTGGAAGCATGTTCTTTTTTGAAATATTGAAATGATTTGAAATATACGATGAAGAAAGCTTTTTTTTCATTTTTGTTATGATCGCAGTCCTGCCGACGCCGACTTTTATTTGACTTCAGCTTCGGCAGGACTTTCGTTCATACGATTTCACACGATTCCGTACGATTACAGCGCCATCTGCAGATGATGCGTTCCCGCAACAAGATCGACGCGCTCATGGTCGACGATATCCACGAATGCCGTGGTTCCGGCAGGTACCGCAACCGTCAGATCAAGCACATTGGCGTTGACTTCCCATTGCACTTCCGCCTTGCCATATGGGGTGATGTGAGAGGTTTCGGCATGGGTGAGATCTCCCCCGATCACCGGAGCGATACGGAACCGCTTCCAGCCGGGTTCAACGGCTTCAAGGCCGCCGATATGCGCATGCATCCATTCCGCCACCGATCCGAGCGCGTAATGGTTGAACGAGGTCATGCCGCCGGGGTTCAGCGAACCATCGGCCCGCATGGAATCCCAACGTTCCCACGTGGTGGTGGCCCCCATAACCACTTGGTAAAGCCAGCTTGGGCATTCGGTGGAGGTAAGCAGCGCGTAGGCCTCGTCGTTATGGCCGGTCATGGTCAACGCCGGAAGCACGAATGGCGTGCCGGCGAATCCGGTGCTTACCTTGCCGCCGGATTCGCGCACCAGGCAGGCGAGTCGATTGCCGGCCTTCACGCGGCGCACCGGTTCGCCGTCAAGCAGTCCGAAGGCGATGGCGAGCGCGTAGGCGCACTGGGTGTCGGATGTCATGGTGCCGTCAAGGTTGGTGAAACGCTGCAGGAATCCATCAATCACACGGTCACGCAGGGCGGCGAATCGAGTTTCATCATCGGTTTTGCCGAGAATATGCGCGATGTGCGTGCCTTGCATGCAGCTGCGTGCGTAGAACGCGGTGGCGACCAGTTCCTTTTCGGTCATGGCCTGCGTAGGATCTTCCGGAGGCGCGGTCGGATCAAGCCAATCGCCAAGCTGCCCGAGCGGATAGTCCGGCTTGCGATCCCATACGCCATCGGGCGAAAGGTACCCTGCCACTTCATCGATCCAATCACGGATCAGATCGTAGGAATCGGCGAGCACCTGCACGTCCCCGCTTTCCATGTACAGCGTCCACGGCACTTCCACCGCCGAATCGCCCCACGTGGAGATGGCTTGTGGATGCGCCCATACGCCCAACGGCACGAACGGCACGTAGAACGGCACAGTGCCCCACTTGACCTGGTCGGCACGCACGTCTTTCAGCCAGCTTTTCAGGAACCCGTATACGTCATACAAATAAGCCGCGGTAGGCACGAACAGGCAGATGTCTCCCGTCCAACCCATGCGTTCGTCGCGTTGCGGGCAGTCGGTTGGAATGGACACGAAGTTGGAACGCATCGACCATACGGCGTTCTCGTGCAAACGGTTGAGCAGCGGATTCGATGTGGTCAGTTCGCCGGTGCGTTCCATCACGGAATGGTAGACGCGGCAATCCATGTCGGCTGCGGTCAGTTCTCCTGCGAAACCTTCGATCTGTGCATAGCGGAAGCCGTGCATCGCGAATCGTGGCTCCCACCAAGCGTCGGAACCGTTGGAAGTGTACACATCGCACTGCTGGCCTCTGCGCAAGGTTCGCGTGGCGATGGATCCGTCCGGTTCCAACACTTCCACATGACGTAACGTCACGCTTTGTTCTGCTTCAAGATCGCGCATGTGCAGGCGGATGCGCTGCGAACAGTTCTGTCCGAAGTCAACCAGCCATATGCCACGACCATCTTCCGTGTTGCCGATGCGTTCGATGCTGACCGGCTCATGCGATTCATGCGCGCGCACCGGCGATGTTTCAGGATTTTCAATACGTGCCGGGTCATACATGACTTCCGCGACCGGCTGCCAGGAGCTGTCGTCGAATCCTGGTTTCGACCATCCCGGCTGTTCCAGTCGAGCGTCATATCGTTCGCCTTCGCACAGATCCGAGCAGACGATCGGTCCGAGCGTCGCCTTCCATTGGCGGTCCCATGCGTTGGAATATATGTTCTGCATACTGCCGTCGGCATATTCGACCTCAAGTTGCGCGAATACGGCAATACGATCGCCATAGAAGTTGGAGTAACCGCCATCGAAGCCGAGGCGTCCGCGGTACCATCCGTCACCGAGCCAGAATCCCAATGCGTTGGCACCGGACTGCAGTTCGTCGGTCACATCGTAGGTGAAGCATTCCACGCGCTGGTTGTAGTTGCTCCAGCCTGGTACGAGCGCGTCATTGCCGACTTTGACGCCGTTGATTTCGGCTTCCACAAGACCGAGTGCGCTTAGATATAGGCGTGCGCGTTTAGGTTGTTCCTTCAGTTCGACTTCGGTGCGCACTAATGGCAGGTGACGATGGTCAGTTTCGGATTCGCTCCACGATGGTCCGACGAAATCGGCGACATGCTCATGTTCTTCCAATAGTCCGACTTCGAAATGCAGGGTTGCGCTCGGTTTGCCCAATGGCTGGTGACTTGCCGAAACGGCCTGCATGGTGGCGAACACTTCTTCGCGTGAGGCGAGCGGCGCGAACTGCCATGGAATAAGCACGGAAGTGTCAGTGGGCAGGTAGGTGCGTTCTTCCACAGGTTGCCCGCCGGGAACACGTCGTGTCACTTTGAGCAGGATCTGCGCGTCGATTGGCAGCATGCCGGAGCACACCCATGTCATGCGTGGGGCTGCGGTGGCGATGCCGAGCGCATCTCCCGGGTAGTGTTCCACGGTGAAGCTGATGATGTCAAGATCCGAAGCCAGCGTACTGGGCACAATCTGCGGATCAGTAATGGCCATGATGACCCCTTTGTCTACAAAAATAATAGATCACTTGTTTGCGATGGAGGGAAGCCAAAGTCCGAGCCATGCCGCAAGGAGAGAGAAACGAACGGCGACGATGGCTGGGACTTTGGCTGGCAATCGCAAGGTATTGCATAACTGACTTGCGATTGGAGATATTGAGTTGTTATGTGATTGCTGTTGCTAATCAGGCTGCGATCTTGCGTGCCTGACGTTCTTCGTCGGTGCCGTACTTCTTCTGAGCACGGATCATGATGGTACCGGCGATGCCTTCGATGATTACGATGCCGAAGAAGCACCACATAGTGGTCTGAATGGTTTCAGGAAGCACCAGAGCCGGGGTGATGAGCGCGAACAGGCCACAGCACAGGCGGGAGAAGCCGTTGATGAAGCCCTGGATGGAGGCGCGAATCTCGATCGGGAAGGATTCCTGGGTCCACACCTTGTACAGTGCTTCGCCTGCCAGCGGGGATCCGAGGTTCATGAAAGCTGTCGCGCCGACGATGACCCATAGGTTCGCACCGCCCATGGCCATGGCGGCCATGGCGATCAGCGAGATCACGATGCCTGCGAAGAACGCCTTGTTACGATATTTGCCGCCTGCGATGGACGCGAACACGATGTTGAGCACGAGCGTCACGAAGTTGAGGATGATGCCCAAGCCGGTGGCCAGGGACTGGGCGGCTCCGGCCTTGGAGAACATGTAGGTCTGGAACTGGCCCCACGTGTTGGCCAGCAGGTTCCAGCCGACGTAGAAGATCACGATGGCAAGGAAGTAGGTGAGCAGCACCTTCTTGTCGGCGCCGAACAGCACCTTGGTCACGGAAACCTTGCCGTTGCCTACAACAGCCGGACGTGCGGCGTCACGAACGTCGGCAGCTTCATGGAAGCGGCGGAAGGTCGGAGAAAGCAGTCGCCACAGCCATGCGATCACAGCGAATACTGCGAGGATGGCGAACACCACACGACCACCGGTGGCACCCTGCATGGCGGAAACCAGGAACGCACAAATGAAGGAGATGAACACACCCACCTGCCAGAACACCTGGGTGGTGGAGACGAGCTGTGCGGCGGTGGCCTCGTCTGGAGCATCATGGGAGACGATGGTCATGGAAACCGGCAGATCCGCGCCGGAAGCCAAACCTGCAATGATCAGGCCGATCAGTAGTACAGTGAAGTTCGGGGCGAACACGCAGATGGCGGCACCGATGGCGTAGAACAGGTTGATCCAGTTGAAAAACAGCACGCGGCCGATCTTGTCGGCCAAGCGGCCTCCGAACAGCGAGCCGAAGGCGATGGCGAAGGTCAGAATACCGGAAAGCAGGCCGACCTGCGTGGTATCGAGTCCAAGGCCTTCCTGCCAGACCACAATGGTTGCCGACAGACCGACGATGATGCCGGATCCCAGCATCGATCCGATGCCTGCGGCGAAGGCGAGCGGCATGTATTCGCCCAATCCTTTGCCCTTCTTGGTTGAAGTATTCATTGCTCTTTCCTTACTTTTTCATACTTGCATGCGTTTTTTCACACAAGTATGTCCTTCTTTTTTCAAATGGTTTTCACTGCATTTTCAAATTGCCGAGGCATCTCCTTTGATCTGTCCAGCATTCAGAAAACACTGCGATTCCATTGTTTTATACACCAGAACATCCTGCCGTCCTCAGCAGCACCTCCAGTGATGTTGTAGTTGAAATACTACATTCGTTTTTGAAAATTTCAAAATCGTCGCGCGTTTTTCAATATACAATTTCAAAAGAGAGCGCGTAGACTATTGATACATCAAGGAATAACCGGTTTATGTACGAACAGGAGCAATCTCATGCCAGCAGCAAAACGTGTGGGCGTTTCCGACATCGCCAAACATGCCGGCGTCTCCATCGGCACCGTATCCAACTATCTCAACTACCCCGAACGCGTATCGGACACCTTAAAAGAGAAAATCGGCGCAAGCATCAAAGAACTGGGCTACACCCCCCGCAGAAACACGCTTCTCCCCCAGCGAGAGAACGCCGTACCGCGCCTCATCGGCTATATCATGACCGATATCGAACATTCCCTGTTCACCTTCATCCATGAAGGAGCGCAGGAGGTCTGCGAAGAAAACGACCTGCAGCTTATCGCCTTGAACGCATCATCCGACGCGCAACGGCAAAACGAACTGGTGAAAACACTCATCGACATGAACGTGGCCGGAATTCTGCTCAGCACCATATCCGACTCCCCCGAAGACGTGGCCGCGGCACGAGCGGCCAACATTCCCATCATCCTGCTCGACCATACCAATCCCCGTCACGCCGATCAGGTGTGCTGCGTGCTTGAAAACAATATGGCGGCCGGGCAGATCGCAGCCGATGAACTCATTCGCATCGGATGCAGCCGCATCGCGTTCGCCGCACACTCATTCGACTATGAATCCGTACAAGATCGGCAGATGGGCGTCGAAAAAACCATTGCGCGCACGCATGGAAGCACGCAATTGGAACTCATCAATTCCAAAGGTCTGATGTTTGAAGACGGTTACCAGCTCGGCCTGGACATCATCGACACAATGAAGCGTAGCGGCCTGGACGCCATTCCAGACGGCATCATCACCGTCTCGGACGCGCTTGCCGCCGGCGTGCTGTCGGCATTCCATGACCATAACGGCCCACGGGTTCCAGAAGATGTTTGCGTCATCGGCATGGAGGGGGCACGGTTGGAGACCAAATGCCCCATGTCGCTGACCGTAGTGAACGCGCCCGCTATCGACATGGGGCGCAAGGCCATGGCGCAGATGCTCGACTACATCGACAATCCCGCCGCACACGTGCACAGCACCACGCTTATCGAGCCGACTCTAATCCGACGCGAATCCACACGCGCATAATCGCATGCGGAACACTGTTAGCACAGCCCAACTCGACGCAACACAACGGCAAGGTGGGTCTCCTTACCTGGCGAAACCCACCCTTACTACTATTCTGCAGCGTTTGAAAATTTCAAACCATCAGACTGCGGCACGGGACTTGTCTTGCAAGTCACCGAATACCGGTGTGGCCGAACCAAGCCAGTCGCGCTGTTCCTCATTGCCCATGGCATTACCTCCTACCGCCATTCATCGTCGAAGCGGCATATCATTCAGGCTCCGCATCCTCACGGAGCAACCTCACGGAATGATAGACTTTGCCCCGAGGGCAAGGTCAACACGAACAGTGAAGCCCACGACAAGGAAACAATACGTGGCCGGCGATGATGACGAGCTGCTGACGATTGGCGAAGTGGCCAAATTGGACGGCATCACCGCCAAGGCGTTGCGCTATTACGATGCGCATAACATCTTGAAACCAGCCGCAGTAGATCCGGCTACCGGCTACCGGCTACCGATACTACACCCCGATCAAATGCTTGACGTCGATGTGATGCGTATCTGCATCGCCGCCGGCGTGCCATTGGATTCGTTGGAGAAATTCCGTTTCGAAGACGGTTCGCTTGATTGGCGAGCGTTACTTGCCGCAGCGCAGTCGCAGGTGGATGAGCGCATTCAGCAATTACGACGATTGCAGACGTCAATCACCGATTATTCCGGGGAATTGGTACGCAAGGCCTTCTCCCCCGAAGATGGGTTGGTGCGTGCCGATTTGCTGCCGACTTGGCTGGTTGCACAACCTTGCCTCTACGGTAATGTTTGCGATATAAAACGATATTTACGCATAATGACGTCGTTGCGTACCTTGATTCGCGATGCGCAGGCACCGCATTTGCTGCGCAGAGGCATACTGTTGGATTTGGTGGAATGCAAGGCGTTCGCTTTTCAACAGTTCGCGCCAACGCAGCGCATGCTTGATATTTTCCATTCCGGCGATCGTTCGCGAGTAACCTACGATTACCACTTTCCCACTGGAACCGTTGTTATCAATCCTCCCGGAGGTCCTGCGGAAAGTCGCGTAATCGAGCGTGAATCGTTGGCGCAATGCTTTGAGGATGGCATGGCGTTGGCTGAATCGCTCGACGCTGAGGATTGGCCGCATGTCACCATGACTGAGATTTGGGGCAGTCATGCCCCAAATGGTTCGGCTTGCAGGCTACTCCTGAGCACGCTTCACCGAGAAGCGGAACATGAGCAACGCCAGAATCTCACTGCATACGGCCATGCCGAAGAACACCCACATGCTGGTGGAGAAGCCAGCCACATAAGCGTCAGCCTGCTGCATGCCGGCATTCACGTTGGCGGCCGAGAATTCGGAAATCAACGTGGATGCCACAGCCGTGCCGATGGCGCCTGCGAGCTGCTGCATGGTATTCATCACCGCGGAACCGTCGGCGTTCATGGAAGACGGCAACTGGTTCAACGCATGCGTCTGATCGGGCACCAGCACGAATCCGGAAGCGGCCATGAACAGCGCGTATGCCACGGCAATGGCTCCTTCGTGCGAGCCGCCAAGCATCATCGCCACATCCATCACCGCCACGCCAACAAAACCGCAGGCGATGAACTTCGGCGGGAAATGCTCTTTCAACGCGCCGCCGATCAGTGGAGCCGACACCGCGCCAATCACAGCGCCCGGCAGCAAAATCAAAGCGGCCGTCATCGACGTATGCCCCAATCCTCGCTGCAGCAGAATCGGCAGCAAGAAGTTCACACCAAGTACACCGCCGGAAGACATGAGCAGAATCACCATGCCGAGCGTGAATCCCGAATATGCAAACGTACGCACTTCCACCAACGGATGAGCCATACGCAACTGCAATACGGCGAACACCGCCAACACCACAATGGCACCGATAAGCACACTCCAGAATCGCCAATCGCCATTCCATTGCGCGAAGAAACTGGCCGCAACAATAATGCCGGCCAAGCCAACAGCCACCAACAGCAGTGATGGCACCGACAGATAGCCCTTCTCACCGTGACGGATGTCAGGCACGGTAGCCGCGCCAAGCACGAACGAAATCACCAGGAACGGAATCATGGCATAGAAAATCCAATGCCAGTTCAGGAATTCCATCACCAATCCGCCGAACACCGGCCCGATGGCCGGAGCCGCGCACGTCACCAAACTCACCAACCCAAGCATCATGCCGCGCTTGTGGAATGGAGCCTTGTCGAGAATGATGTTGGTCAGCAGCGGCAGGGAAACACCCGTGCCGAGCGCCATGATCAGTCGTGCGGCAAGCAGCATCGGAAAGTTCAATGCGAGCGCGCCGACGAGCGTTCCCACGGAAAACAGCGCGATGGCCATAACAAACAACGCTTTGGTCGGGAATTTGCGCACCATGAACGGTGACGTCGGAATGGCCACGGAAAGCAACAGCAGATACCCGGTGGTCAGCCATTGCACCACGTCGGCGGAAATCGCAAACTCTTCCATCAACGCCGAATATGCGATGTTCAGCGAAGTTTCCGACAGAATGCCGAGGAAGGTGAGAATGGCGAGCGTCACCACCACGATGGTGAGTTTGCCTTCGCTCATACACTTGTCGTTGATTGCGCCGCTTTGTACGCCATTGGTGGCGGAAACCGTGCCGTTTTCGGCATGTTCGATGGGTATGTCTGATGGTGCGTTCCTCTTATCCGTAGACACTCTGCTCCTTCGATAGAAAGGTTGTGTAATAGTTTTTGCTTCGAAATTGTCGACGATATTCGCATGCCGGCGCGGCTACAGTTTGCGCCGGCACACACCACACATTACGTAAGGCAGAACATTATGTAAGGCAGAAATGTTACGTGAAATTGCATGAGCCGCCTACGATCAGCATTTCGTAGGCGGCTCATATCAGTCTGGCGTGTCGATTATCGAGTTCTGCGACACGGTTTATTTTGGTTGCTTATGCGACGGTGAAGGTGGTGCGCTTCAGGTCTTCGCGACGGCTGGAGTGACCGATAAGCACTTCGAATTCGCCCGGCTCAACGATTCGGTTAGCTTCAGAATCGACGATGGTGCAATCGGAAACCGGAATATCGAAGGCAACGGTCTCGCTTTCGCCCGGTTCGAGTTCCACACGCTGGAATGCTTTGAGTTCACGATCCGTCCAGCTGTAAGAGGTCACGATGTCGCCGATGTAGAGCTGCACTACTTCCGTGCCCTTGCGATCGCCCGTATTGGTGAGGGTGATTTCGGCATGCACGGTGTCGGTTTCGCCGAATGCGCCGGATTCCGGAACGTTGGTGACCGTCGGTTCGCCGTATTCGAACGTGGTGTAGCTCAGGCCTTCGCCGAATGCGAATGCCGGATCCTGTGTGAGGTCGGCGTAGCGGTTGCCGTGCTGGCCGCGAATCTGGTTGTAGTAGACCGGCAGCTGACCTGCATGGCGTGGGAAGGTGATCGGCAGTCGTCCGCTCGGCTCGGTTTCGCCGAGGATGATTTCGGCGATGGCCTGGCCGCCCTTCATGCCCGGGCTTGGAGCCCACAGCAGAGCCGAAGTGCCTTCGGCCGGTGTTTCGTCAACAATCACACCGTTGGTACCGATCACGGATGCCGGCAGCACCTGCGGCTTGGAGCTGACGAGCACCACCACGAACGGCTTGCCGGTTTCGCGAGCCACGTTCGACAGCGCGTCGATCAGTGCATTCTGGCCGCCGAGCAGTTCAAGCGTAGCGGTGGAGCAGCCTTCACCAATGGCTTGAATCACATCACCCACCACGGCCACGATCAGGTCGCTTTGGCGAGCGTTTTCCACGGCTTCATCGAGCAGTGCGCGGTCGAGCTTGGCGGAAACGCCGATCTTCGGGCGAGGCTGGCCATCCGGGTAGAACTCGCCTTCCGGATCAGGCACCAAATCCACGATATTGGCACCGCGGGAGTACACGACCTCGCAGCCTTCCGGAGAGAGCTGCTTGAAGCCATCAAGCACGGTGGTGATCATCTCGCGCGGGTGGCCGTCAGGCATCCAGTTGATCTGACCGGAGCTGCCCGCCCAGTCGCCCAGCTGAGTTTGCGCATCGTCGGCAAGCGGACCAACGACCGCGATACGCTTCGCGCCAGCCGCATTGAACGGCAGCGAACCGTTGTTCTTCAGCAATGCCACGGCTTCGCGAGCCACTTCAAGGTTGAGCTGCTGATGCTCTTCGGAACCGATCACTGCATCGATACGCTTCTGGTCGGGCAAGCGTGGATCTTCGAACAGTCCAAGACGGAACTTCAGCGCGAGAATACGAGCCACGGCGGCATCGATCAACGATTCGTCCAGCAGACCGGTCTTCACGGCTTCGATCGCACCCTCGTAGAACTTTGGCGTGGTCATCACCAAGTCGTTGCCGGACTTGACCGCATCGGCAGCAGCCTGCACATAGTCAGACTTGACCTTCTGCTCCCACACGGAACGGCCGACGTTGTCCCAGTCGGTGATGAGCGTACCCTGATAGTTCCAAGCGCCACGCAGCTTGTCGGAAAGCAGCCACTTGTTGAAGGTGACCGGCACACCTTCGATGGATTCGTAGCCGAGCATGAAGGTGCCGCAGCCTTCCTTGGCTACGCGTTCGAATGGCGGCAGGAACCAAGATTCCAGCTTGCGGTGGCTCAGGTCGGCTTCGGAAGCGTCACGACCTCCCTGGGTTTCGGAATAGCCTGCGAAATGCTTGGCGCATGCAAGGATCGCGTCTTTGGCGAGCGGCTCGCCCGCCTTGGCTCCACCTTGATAGCCCTTGACGATGGACGATGCCATTTCGCCAATCAGGTACGGATCTTCGCCAAAAGTTTCACCCACGCGCCCCCAACGGGTGTCTCGCGCGATGCACAGCACCGGGGAGAACGTCCAATGCACGCCGGTGGTTGACACTTCCTCGGCGGTAGCACGGCCCGCGGCCTGTACCTTTTCAGAATCCCACGTGGTTGCCATGCCTAGCTGTTCCGGGAAAATGGTGGCCCCCGGCCAGAAGGAATAGCCGTGAATGCAGTCGTCGCCGATCACCAGCGGAATGCCGAGACGGGTTTTGGCGTTCACCGTTTCCACGGCTTTCGGCAGATCGGACGGTGAGGTGTGCAGAATGGAACCGACATGCTTGTTGACGATCAGATCGTCCAAATCGCCGCTTCGCGCGTCAAGCTGCATCATCTGCCCGACTTTTTCCTCAAGAGTCATACGACCAAGCAGATCGGCGATGCGTTCCTCAGTGGGAAGTTCCGGATTCCTATAGGGCAGATTTACCGTATTTTCAGTGGTTTCGGCCATGGATTACTCACTTTCTTCATTGAAGCGATTTCCTTTAATTACCAATTGGTAGTTTAGTATATCATATACACATCCGCAACTCGACATAACCCTGTCAACGCAAAAGGCGAGGGACCATCAGACCCTCGCCTTTTCGCACGCGCATGCAATGCCAATCTCAACAAGTATTCAAAATCAACGATATGCATCCCACAACGGGGATGGAAACAGCATGTTTTCCATCTGAGTCCACTCCTTGCACAAATCAACTTCAGGTTCGCGCAACCACCATAATTGCACACCATCCATGATTTCCATGGCCTTGCGCACTACTGGCCGCATGCTCGACTTCCATGAACCCAATTGCGGAGGAATCAGCCAAGGATATTGCGAATAATGCTCCCAAATATCGTCCATACGGGCAGTGAATTCATCATGCAACGGATGTTCAGGATTCAACGATTCCGCAGAAAGCACGGTAAACAACTGCACCATCATGCGGCGGCGTGAATTATGCCGCACCAAATAACGCAAATATGAGGGAAACAGCGGCGCAGTAGGATCACTGCCAGGCATACCGGATGCGAAGAAATCCTCAGGAGTGCCCGTTTCACCGTAATACTCGTTGAACACCATGGCCAGCATATTGTCTTTATTGCCCACATACCGGAGAACACCCTGCTTGGAGATGCCCACGCGATCAGCAACATCCTGAATGGAAATGCCATTGAACCCACGCTCGCTAATCAGCTGAACAGCCGCATCCAGCACTTCCGCTCGACGCTCCTGCGGTGATTTTCGGATACGTTTCGAAGTCTCTTCCTCTGCCATGATTCCGAGTCTAATGCACCTTGCGTCGATTGCCGTTGATTGACTGCCTATGGCACGTCATCGTGAGAGGTATCCGCCCGAATCCATCCATGACGCCATACGCGAGTCAGATCCCACGCCTCAAGATTGCCGCCGTTGCGAGGATCCCGCGGCGGTTTCCCTTCGCCACTGCCCGGTTTCGCGGAGCGCGCAAGCTGGTAGCTCCAATAGATCTGCCCCGCCGACACGTCCCATGCCGCGCGTTGCAATCGTGACACTTGGCGGTATGCAGCCGATCGGTTTTGGCTGTGTAGGGCCCACTGATTCTCCACGCACCACTCGCCCACCAGCACGGGAATACGACGAGCCGCCAAACGGATGGCGATGCCACTCGCGCCCACCAGCATCCGGTACAGCCATGGCAGTCGCCGCGATCGCAGGTACAGCCGGCGTGCCGGTCCCGAAAACAGCGGATCCTCCATCGCGATGAGATACTGATGGGTGTCGAGTATGACGTTGCGCATGCCAGCACGACGAAACCAACCGCCCCAGCGGAGTAGTCGGAAACCGTCATGGAATACGATCACGGTTTCCGGACGTAGCACGGCGCGCAACCGGGCGTAAGCGTCGCGGTAGAAGCGCTTCAGAAACCGCAGTGAGACATACGTGCTACCGGAAGCCTCATGAGAGTTTTTCGCCGTGTTCGATGTGCTATGGAACACTGACCAGCTCACTGGTTCGTTGAGTACTTCGATGCTGTGCAGGGCCGGTTCGTCGCGGTATCGGCGAGCCAATCGCTCCAGCACGTTTAGCGTGTACTCCACCAAGTCCGTATTCTGCGCCCATTTGCATACACCCGTCAGACCGCCGTTGTCGAAACCGTTCTGCGATTCGGGAACGGTATGCAGGTCAATCATAATCTTCAATCCCGTCTCCTGCGCCCAGCGGAACGCGCGGTCGAGGTACGTGATGCAGCCCGGATGCCCGGGCCAGTCGCCGAAGATGAAATACGGTATGGGAATGCGTACGAGGTTGATTCCGTGACCGACGATAATACGGAAATCCTCCAGGGTGATGTAGGTTTCGCGGTGCCGGCGCAGTTCCTCGGCTAGATTCCGTTCGGACCAGAGGGATACGTGCGTGCGGTGCATCCAGATTTCATCGTCTTCGGCGCTGCGGGTGAACGGTTTCGGATCCATCCATTTCTCCAGCACCAGCCAGTTGCCGAGGTTCACGCCGTCGATTCGCTCGTCGATGCCTAGCACCATGCGCCTCACCGCCCTTGCGTTCGGGGGTTGCCCGACTTTTCGTTTCCGTCCATCACAGCCCATGGCAAAACCCATTCGGCCCAATGGGCCAAGGAACCGCGCGTCATTCGCAACGTCCCTTGGTCCATTGTATGCACCCCGCGAGCGGCCACGCGGCCGCTCGGAATCGGATCACGGCCGGATCAGGGTCGTTGAATGATCGTGGTGGCCGGCCGGGCGGGATCAGTCGACGGGCTTCTCATAGTCTTCACGGGTCTCCCACTCCAAGCTGACGATGCACTTCTTGCCACATTCAAAACCACTTCGAGATCACATTTAGTCAGCCTCGACCAACCAAAAATATTCGAAAAACAGTTTTACTTTTGGAACACGTCAGGATGTTTCGGATCGCCAGGTTCGTCGGCAAGCACACCTTCGAGCCCTAAGAATTCCTGCCAGAATTCCAGCGAATTGCCATACGGAGAGGCCTGATGGCCACGCGCCTGCAGGTTCGCCTTCGCCTCCAGTACGTCTTCCTCGCGAATGCCATCGAAATACGATTCGAGACGCTCACGGTTCGTCGGATCATAGAACAGTGATCCGATGATTTCCGTCAGTCGTTCCGCACGCGCTACCGGCAGTGAATCCCAGTGACGGAATTCAATGAAGTTCTTCAGACGGACATCGTTGAAATGCGTGGAAATCACATGATTGATTTCGTATGCGTTGAGTTCTCGATCAGGATACACGTCGTTCGCATTCTCATAGAATGCAGGATGATGTAGATCGGTTCCAGGAGTTTCCAACGCTTCCGGAGTGTGCGTCAGATCAGCGAACATCATCGGCGTGCTCAACACGTCAACCGCATAATCTTCCCAACCGAAGCGAGGATCAAACAATCCCGGAATAACGTTCGTACGCTGCAGATCCAAATAATCCCACATGCGTTGACGCAGCAGCGGATACGGATTCTCCTGTCCCTCGAAATACGGGGTGTTACGGAAGAACCATGCGAGAATCGGGCCGACCACCGTGCCCAAACGCAGCTTGGAAATCGCGTCCTGTTCGGAAACATAGTCGATGCTGACCTGCGTCGAAGCGGAGCAACGCATCATGCACGGACCGAACTGGCCGACGCGCCCCAAATACGCGGTCATCGCCTTGTAACGGTCCTTCGGATTGACGGGAATGTCGGCATAGCCGGACTTCGGCTGATACCCGTAATTAACCAAGCGGAAGCCGAGATCGTCAAGCACGGGATCGACTTCGCGGCGGAACGCACCGTAAATCGTGCACAGATCTTCCGGCTTGTGCAGTATACCCAGCGAGCATTCCAGCTGACCGCCCGGCTCAAGTGACACGGAAATACCTTCGCGGCCAAGACCAACAAGCCTGCCGTTCTCCCAGTATTCCTTGCTTTCGTCGTAATACGGGCGAATGCGGTTCAGCAACGCCTCGGTACCGTTCTCCTCGTAATAGTTCACGGCGGTATCATCGCTGTTATGCACCGGCAGATGCTCGATTTCCACACCGAAACCACCGGTTCCACGCTCTTGGCAGCCTGATTCGAAGAATTTGACCAGACTTTCCACATGCTTCGGATTCGGCTCGGTAAGCAGGTGCGCATAAGAAATTCGTGGCGTTGTCATGTGGCAATCCTATCGAAACTCGTTGATGAGCACGGCGTGATTGCTATACGAAAAACTGATAGCCAACTCTTGCGTATATCGAATCGAATACACATTTTCGGTTAAAACAGACATGCTCTGCAAAGCCGACCAATAATAATTAACAGCTATTAATAAAGTCAGAAGCAATTACCGTTATTTGAAGAATTGTTTGTATAAATCAAATAAAAGTACCGACGCTGAAGATGTTGTCAACGTCGGTATTTTAGTCAATTCCAGTCAGTGCTTATTGATTTATCTGCCTATGATTAGGCGGCTTTTTTCGCTTTGCGCCGTCTCACTCTGCTGCGCAGCCTTGTGGGCCTTCTTGGCGGCTGCGATCATCAGTTTGATGCGGTTGAGCTGGTTCGCTTCGGATGCGCCCGGATCGTAGTCGATGGACACGATGTTGGATTCCGGATGCAGGCGGCGAATCTTGCCGAACATGCCTCGGCCGGTCACGTGGTTCGGCAGGCAGGCGAACGGCTGCGCACAAATCACGTTCGGGCAGCCGGATTCGATGAGCTCAAGGATTTCCGCAGTTAGCAGCCAGCCTTCACCAGCCTGCACACCCACGGAAGTGACCTCGTCGGCCTTCTTCACGAGTTCCGGCATCGGCAGGTCCTGGGAGAACTTGCCGTGTGCCAAATCGATCGCCTTGCGTACAGGAGCGTTGTACAAGTCAAGCGCCTTGCGCATCAGCGCGTAGCCAAGCTTGTTGCCGCCCATGCCGAGGTAATGCTCGTTCCAGTCGGAAATATACGGGCGGGTGGTCATGAATTCCATGATGCCCGGCACCACAGCCTCGCAATTCTGCGATTCGATCACGTCGACCACATGGTTGTTGGCGTCCGGCTGGTACTTGACGAGAATCTCGCCCACCACGCCGACGCGCACCTTGCGCGGTTCGTCCTTCAACGGCAGTGAGTCGAACGATTTGACGATTTCTTTGACGAGCGTCGAATATGGCAGGTATCCCTTGCCAATGAACTTACTTGCCGTCTTCGAGCGACCGTGGTTCTCGAGCGTTTCACGCACGATGGTGTTCCATGTCTTATACAGCTGATTCGCACTGCCCGGCGTCACCTCGTACGGGCGCACGCGGTACAGGCATTTCATCAGCAGGTCGCCGATGATGAGCGCCTTGATGACGCGATGAAGCAATGCCGGCGTCGCTTTGAAGCCCGGATTGTCTTCAATGCCCTGCGTGGAAATGGCGATCACTGGAATTTGCGGATAACCAGCATCGATCAGCGCCTTGCGAATCAGACCGAAATAGTTTGTGGCTCGGCACATGCCGCCGGTCTGCGTGATGGCGAGCGCGGTGTGCTCCGGATCGTATTTGCCGTCCAAAATCGCGTCCACGAGCTGACCGATAACCATGATGGCCGGGTAGCAGGCGTCGTTGTTGACGTATTTGAGGCCGGTTTCCACGTTTTCGCGGCTGGCGTGTTCGAGAATGTCGAACTTGTAACCGCCGGAGCGGATCACGGATTCCACTAGGGAGAAGTGGATCGGGCTCATCTGCGGAGCCACGATGGTGTAGTCCTTCATGTCTTTGCCGAATGGCACTCGGTTGGCGTATTTCGACATGGTGGCGGAATTGTGTGCGGACTTCCTCGCTTCGCCGACGCCGTTTTCCGCGGCACGCTTGGATGCGGCTTTAACGGCTTCGGTGAGTTTCGGATTGGCTTTCATCACGGTATCAAGCATGACTTGACGGCCCGGAGTCGGCGCTTCGGTTCCGGTTTTGCGGAATTCGCCCTGCTTGTTGGGCACGCTGTCTTGCTTGTTGGGCATGGCTGCGCCAATTTCACGCTGTTTGTTGCGTTCACGCTCTTCGACGGCTGCCTTGAGTGAACGAAGGCGGATTTTCGCCGCGCCCAGGTTGGAGACTTCGTCGATTTTCAGCATGGTGTACACGTCGGCCTTGTCGGCGAGGATTTCGCCCACCTGGTCGGTGGTGATGGCGTCAAGACCGCAGCCGAAAGAGTTGAGTTGTACGAGTTCAAGCCCTGGGTAGGAGGCCACGAAGTTGGCTGCCGAGTATAGGCGCGCATGGTAGGCCCACTGATTGGTGACGCGCAATGGCATTTTGGTGACCTTGCGGTCTTCCACGTGGCGGAAGCCGTTTGCGTTCTTCTTACGTGGATCGTCTTCATCGGCTGCGAGGAATTCGCTCGGGTTGAGCTTCTCCCCCGGCTGCAGTTCGCAGATAGAATCTTCGGACAATACCACCATACCGAGCGAGCATATGGTTTCCGGAATGCCATGGTTGACTTCCGGGTCGATATGGTATGGGCGGCCTGCGAGCACGATGCCTCGGCAGTCGTGTTCCTTCATGTAGGCGAGCGCCTTGAGACCTTCCATTTGCACGTCGTGTTTGAAGACTTCGTTTTCGGCATATGCCGCTTTGACTGCGGTTTCGGCTTCTTCACGGGTCACGTTGGCCCAAGCGAATTCTTCGACGATACGGTCGACCATAAGTTCATGGTTGGCCATGTTGAAGTATGGGCGCATGTAGCGGATGCCTTCTGCGCGCAGTTCGGGCATGTTCGCGCCGATGACCACGGGATAGTTGGCTACCACCGGGCAGTTGTAGTGGTTGTCGGTGTTGGGTACCAGGTTCTCTTCGTAGCTGACGCACGGATAGAAGATGTTTTTTACACCCTTGTTCAGCAGCCATTTGATGTGTCCGTGCACAAGTTTGGCCGGATAGCAAATGTTTTCGGATGCGATGGATTCGATGCCCGTTTCGAACAGTTCGTGCGAGCTTCGTCCGGAAATCATCACTTTGAAGCCGAGCGAGGTAAGCAGTGTGAACCAGAACGGATAGTTCTCGTACATGTTAAGTACGCGCGGAATGCCGATTTCACCGCGGGTTGCGTTCTTGTCGGTGAGTCTGCGGTAGGCGAAGCAACGCTTGTACTTGTAATCGTAGAGGTTCGGGCGATCAGAACGCTTCTTTTTCGCGTCTCCGCCTCGTTCGCAGCGGTTGCCGGTCACGTAACGGGATCCGTCTTGGAAGGTGGTGATGGTGAGCTTGCAGTGGTTTTGGCACAGCTTGCACACGTCTCGTTCGGAGGTCATCGACAGGTTGTCGAGTTCTTCGCCGCTCAAAATGTTCGATGCGGTATGACGTACGTCTGCGATCACCGCTTCTTTGGTGTCGGTGGTATCGACGTCTTCGTCTTCCGCTTCGTCGGCATAGTGCATGCGTGCGGTCAGTGCGGCACCGTATGCGCCCATGAGTCCTGCGATGTTCGGTCGGGTCACTTCACGTTCTGTGAGCAGTTCGAATGCGCGGAGCACAGCGTCGTTGAGGAACGTGCCGCCCTGCACTACCACGGTGTCGCCAAGTTCGCCGGAATCACGCAGTTTGATCACCTTGTAGAGGGCATTGCGCACCACGGAATAGCACAGGCCTGCGGCGATGTCTTCGATGGACGCGCCTTCCTTTTGTGCCTGCTTCACGGACGAGTTCATGAACACAGTGCACCGGGAGCCCAAATCGACCGGATGGGTGGAGTTAAGCGCCGCTTGGGTGAATTCCTGAATGGTCAGGCCCATGGAAATGGCGAACGTTTGCAGGAACGATCCGCAGCCGGATGAGCATGCCTCGTTCACTGCGATGGAGTCGATCACACCATCGTTGATGGCGAGATATTTCATGTCTTGGCCGCCGATATCGATGACGGCGGTGACGCCCGGGCTTACCATTTCGGCACCGCGATAGTGAGCCATGGTTTCCACTACACCTTCGTCAAGGTGCAGGCCGGTGGTGATGAGGCCTTCGCCGTAGCCGGTCGCACAGGATCGTGCGATCCATGCGCCTTCGGGTAGTTCGGCTTGGATTTTTTTAACAATCTGCACGGCTGCCGTCAGCGGACTGCCTTCGTTGGTCGCATAAGAGGACCATACGATTTCTCGATCGTCGTTCACCAATGTCGCTTTGATGGTGGTGGAACCGGCGTCGATGCCCAGGAAGTGCGGTCCTTGGGCTCCTTCGAGCGTGCCTTGATGGATATGCTCGCGATGATGTCGTTCGTTGAATGCGGTACGATCCGCTTCGGTAGCGAACAGCGGAGGCATGGTCGGAGTGTTGGACGGCAGGTTTTCCAGTTCGTCCAGTCGCGCCAGCAGGTCGGCGCAGGTTCGTGCTTCGTAATGCTTAGTCAAGGTCGTCACCATCCTGATCAGCCTGCAATGCGGCACCGTATGCCACATACAGGTGAGCATCGGTCGGAACAATGAATTCGTCCACTTTGCCGTCGAGCGCCCGCTTGAACGCGGCTCGCAGCTCGGACATGAAGAACAACGGACCCCCCAGGAAGATCACGGTTCCGTGAATCGGGCGTCCGGAGGCAAGGCCTGCAATGGTTTGCGTGGCCACTGCGGTGAAGATCGATGCGGCCAGATCCGGTTTGGCCGCGCCATCGTTGATAAGCGGCTGCAAATCGGTTTTGGCGAACACGCCGCAACGTGATGCGATCGGATACAGGGTTTCGTATTGCGCGGCCATTTCGTTCAGACCAGCGGCGTCGGTGTCGAGCAGTGTTGCCATCTGGTCGATGAATGCGCCGGTACCGCCTGCGCAGGAACCGTTCATGCGCTGTTCCGGAGTCGGCTTGAGGTAGGTGATTTTTGCGTCTTCACCACCAAGCTCGATGATCACGTCAGCCTGCGGATATTCCTTGTCAATGGCTTCGGTTTCGGCGATGACCTCCTGAACGAAGGGCACGTCGAGGCTGTCTGCAAGAGCAAGACCGCCTGAACCGGTAATGGCCAGACGAATCGGCTCGTCGCCTCGGCCAAGCTTTTCCAATTCTTTGTGGATATCGGCCAGTAGTCCGGCCACGGTGGCGCGCACATTCGCGTGGTGACGCCGATAATCGGAGAACAGCGCGTCCGCGAGCGCGTCGGACTGATCGAGCACCACCGCCTTCACAGTAGTGGAACCGATATCAAGACCTACACGCAACGGCTTTGTGCCGTGCGTTTCGGTCACGGCTTCTGCTGCTTCAACCATGTATCAACCTCTATCGTTCTATCCGCCGGGCTGCATTCCATGGCAGGCATGGAAGCCCCTACCCCGGTTATCCAATCATGTAATCGTAGTCTGTGCCCACGCCTAAGCGCTTCGTGAATGCTCGCAATCAGCATAAAAGGGACGAAACAGCGCATAAACTAGACAACCAATCCAGCCAATGTGCCTAATTATGCATCCGGACACTCGACGAACGTCGAAATCGCAAAACCACTCAAACATTTCCACGTCAGGATGCGCCGCCTTCCCCTGCAGAACGGTCTTTGCCGTATATTTCGGGAATGAATCGTGTTTGATCATGTAATTTCGGCCAAATCACCACTTGCCCGTTTTCCAGTGATTTCGGCACGTCGATGATGCGTTGGTTGCTGCTTCCTCGGAATTGCAGCAGGGAATCATGTAATTCTTTGATATAACGGCCGTCCACTAGAATGTCGACCAGTTCGAGCAGTTCGCGCTTGTCGGGGCTTTCGCCTTCGCGCATAAGCTCTTCCCACGTGTAGCCGGTCCAGCACCAAATATCTTTGGTATTACCGAACCGTTCGCGGATTTTTCGCGCGAGAGGCAACAGCACGCCCGTGTTGAGCAATGGTTCGCCTCCGAGGAAGGTGATGCCTTGCACATACGATTGGCTTAAGTCATCCATGATTTGCGCTTCGAGCTTGTCATTGTATTCGTGTCCGGCTTGGAAATCCCAGATTGATGTGTTGTAGCATTCCTCGCAATGGAACGGGCAGCCGGACACGTACAGCGAGCATCGGATGCCTTCTCCGTCGGTCATGAGGAACCGTTTGTAGTCGGCGATCATATTGCGGCTCATGCGATTGGTCCATTGCCCTGCTTTGGGATTGTTGGAACGAGTTGTGGGGATGAAAGGCCCGCGATTGGTTTCGTCCGCCGCAAAGTCACGACGTTGAATTGCTGGATTCGCGCTGCTGATCATACGTTGTCCCTTCACGTTTTGCCGTTGTGTCGCGTTTTTGCGATTGCTGCTTGCCTCAAGATTGCCACAGAATGAAAGAGGGTGGAAATCCACCCTCTTTCATATTTCGTTTATGCTTGCTGCCAATGCGGCCCTTACTTGGCTTCCTCGAACCATTCACGTTCGGAACCGTCACTCAAGGTGACACGACCGGTTTCGCCGCTCATATGCTTGACGCGGTGCGCGATCTCCTCGTGACGTCCGTGCACCATCGGGCGCTGCACCGGGTTGCCCAAGTAGCCGCAGGTACGCTTAGTCACGTTGCAGTGGTCCGGATCGGAGTTGCCGCACTCCGGGCACTTGAAGCCTTCCTCAGTGGGCTCGAAGTCGCCTTGGAATCCGCAATCGTAGCAGCGGTCGATCGGCGTGTTCGTACCCAGGTAGCCGATGCCGATGTTGTAAGCGTAATCCCACACCGCTTCAAGTGCCTTGGGGTTGGACTGCAGGCACGGGAACTCGCAGTAGTTGATGAAGCCGCCGGACGCGTAGTACGGGAAGTCCTTCTCGTAGTTGAGCTTTTCCATTGGGGTTGGCTGCAGCCAGACCGGATAGTGGAAGGAGTTGGTATAGAAGTCGTGGTCGGTCACGCCTTCCACTTCGCCGAACTTCTCATGGTCCATACGGTTGAAGCGGTCGGTGAGGGATTCGGCCGGCGTGGAGTACACGGAATAGTGGTAGCCTTCCGCGTCGCTCCATTCCTTGCACAGCTCGTTCATGCGCTTGACGATGGACAGCGCGAATTCCTTGCCCTGCGGATCCCAGCCGTGATCACGCATCCAGTTCTTGCCGTAGAACACACTGGTCGCCTCATACAGGCCAATGTAGCCCAAGGAAACGGTGGCACGTTCGTTGCGGAACAGTTGGTCGACGCTGTCGTTGGCGCCGAGGCGACCGAAGGCTCCGAAACGGAACAGGGTCGGCGCATTGACCGGCGCGGCCTGCTTACAACGCATGATACGGAATTGCAATGCCTGATGAGCCACGGCCATACGCTCGTCGAAGATCTTCCAGAAGCGATCCTTGTCGCCGTGGGATTCCAGTGCGATACGCGGAACGTTTACGGTGACGACGCCAAGGTTCATGCGTCCGTCTTCCACGTCCTTGCCGGTCGCCGGATCAATCCAACCCTGCAAGAAGGAACGGCATCCCATCGGGGCTTTGAAGGAGCCGGTGATCTTCACGATGTTCTCGTAGAAGATCACGTCCGGATACATGCGCTTGGTGGCGCATTCGAGGGCGAGCTGCTTCAGATCGTAGTTCGGATCGCCCGGATCGGCGTTCACACCATGCTTGATGGTGAACACGAGCTTCGGGAAAATGGCGGTGTGGTGTTCGGAACCGAGGCCGCGGATACGGTTCAGGAAGATGGCACGCTGAATCTCGCGGGCGAACCAGTCGGTGCCCAAACCGAAGCCAACGGTCACGAACGGGGTCTGGCCGTTCGACACACGATTGGAGTTGATCTGGTATTCCATGGTCTGCATGGCGTCGTAGATGGCCTTGCGGGTCTGGATCTTCGCCCACACCTCGCGCAGCTGCTGCAAACGACTGGCATCCTTGTTAAACGGCTCGTCCATCGGCAGGGCCGGACGGTCCTTTTCGAAATGCAGACGCTTCGGTTCGACATCCTTGGCCAAGCGTACCTGGCGTTCGGCGATTTCAATCGGCAGGTCGTCAGGCATGATCTCATGGGCCTGCTCAAGGAATTTATCGTAATCTTTCCTGGCATATTCAACGAAGTGCTCATCGGCACGGTTGGCGGTCTGGCCACCATATTGGCTGGAAGCCACGTCCTTCATGATCTGGGTAATCTGCGTGGCAGCGATGGAAATGCTGTTCGGCGATCCCATCGGCGCGTTGCCGAGGGTGAAGCCGTTGGCGAGCATATCCCAATAGTTCGGCAGAGAGCAGTTGGATTGTGCGGTGAACGGCGAGTAGTCGGCGTCGTGGAAATGGATGTCACCCTTCATATGGGCGTTGGAAACCGCGTCCGGCAGCATGGAGAAGGCGGACGCCTTGGACACCGCACCCGCCAGCAGATCGCGCTGGGTGGAGTAGACGTTGGAATCCTTGTTGGCGTTCTCACGCACCAGAGCCTCGTCACGGTTCACCAGACGCTTGACGGCTTCGTTGATGTCGGTGGCCTTGGCACGTTCGATGTCTTTGTTCAGACGGTAGTTGGTGTACGTGCGCGCCACATCGTACAGGTGGTCTTCGATCAGGCCGTGTTCAACGAGATTCTGGATGTCTTCGATCTTGGCGGGACCGTTGTAACGATCCTTGATTTCAGCTTCGACCTGATTGGCGATATCACGGATCAGCTGTTCCTCCTGCGGCCCGATCTTCTTATCAAGGTCGGCGAAGGCTGACTTCACCGCGCTGATGATGTTGATCGGATCGAAGTCGACCACACGACCGTCGCGCTTCTCGACGAGCACCTTACCGGTTCCCGTTTTAACGGTTGCGGAGACGGCATTCAGAGCCTGCGTTTCCATTCATCATCCTTTCCGGGTCGAATCCCATCCGACCAGGTTTTCATGCTTTGTTTCGCATGCCATACGTTTTCTACGTCCATAGACTCTACGCCATAGCCAGCACTAAATGTAGTAGAGGCGCGCCGGCAGTAAAACTATATATTCCATTTTTGGCTTGATTCCGCCATTCCTTAACTTGTGTGACAAAGGTAACGATTTCACCTCGGAGTGTCGCCCGAGTGTCGATTTGACGCACCCGCCGAAGAGGGACTATACAAGGCGGGGTACCCTCACGCGATTCGAACATGTGTTTCATTTGTCCGCAAGATGATGGAATCTTGAACCATGACTTGGAACCAGGATTACACACCCCCGGCGGCGCAGCCGAACAGCAAACCGCTGCCGCGACTGGCCGGCGAAACCACTGCTGACAACCCCTGGCCGGTAAGTCTGCTCAGCGAGAAATTCCATATGGCCGTTGAACGGTGGCCATCGGTTTGGGTATCCGGGCAGATCACACAGATCAACACCAGACGCCAAGGCAGCGCCTACATCACGTTGCGCGACGATTATCAAGACATTGCGTTGGAGGTCAACGGCTTCGGACAGTTCGCCGCAGCGGCCACGCCTTTTGTACAGGGTGATCGCGTCATCATCCATGGCAAACCGAATCTGTGGATGAAACGCACGTCACTGTCTTTACGTGGCGACGCCATTATCGCAGCCGGCGCGGGTGGCAGTCTGAAGGCCATGATCGACGAATTACGCAAGAAGCTTAAAGGCGAAGGATTGTTCGATGCCGACCGCAAGCAGCCTCTGCCGGAGTTTCCGCATTGCATCGGTCTGATTTGCGCTCCGCAGGCCCGCGCGGAAGGCGATGTCATCACCAACGTGAGATTGCGTTGGCCTGTCGTCGACTTCAAAGTAACGCATGTGCACGTGCAGGGTGAGCAGTGCCCTTCCGATGTGACCAAAGCGATCGCACAGATGGACGCCGATCCCGACGTCGATGTAATCATTGTGGCCCGTGGCGGCGGTGCTTTTGAGGATCTGATCGGATTTTCCGACGAAGACGTGGTGCGTGCCGCGGCAGCCGCTCATACGCCTCTGATTTCCGCGATCGGCCATGAAGATGATTGGACATTGCTTGATTTGGTCGCCGACTTGCGAGCATCCACCCCAACGGATGCGGCAAAGAAAGTCGTGCCAGACGTTCGTGAGCAGATGCAACTCATCAATGTGAACATCGAGCGCATGCGCATGCGCATCGACGCCACCGTCAACAATGAAACAAGACTGATTGAAGGCTATGCGAACCGTCCAAGTCTCACACAGCCACTCACCATGCTGGAACCGTATCAGCGTCTTATCGACGATGCAAGGACCCGCATGAGAATCGGCTTGACACGCATTCTCGACGACGCAAGTCTCACCATCGAAAAAACGCACGCCTCACTGACCGCGCTCAGCCCGCAATCCACCCTCAACCGAGGCTATGCCGTGGTGCAGGGAGCGGACGGTCACGTAATCGACGATGCGAATGCCGTAAACACCGGCGATCAGCTCACCATGACATTGAAGCACGGCGTGATCGTGTCCGAAGTCACCACCGTAACGAAGGAGTAGCAATGACCAACGAAACCACCCCCGCATCCAGCCTGACCGACAAGGAACGCGAAGCCATCGCACAAATGCCTTACGAAGAGGCTCGAGATCAGCTCATTCAGGCCGTGCAGGCACTTGAGGCCGGCGGACTCAACCTTGACCAGTCCATGCGCCAGTGGGAGCTTGGCGAAGCCCTCGCCAAGCGCGCTCAAAGTTTGCTCGGCGAAGTGCGTGCCAAGCTTGACGCAGCCCAAGCGGAACAGGCCACTGCGGCCAATACCGCTGGAACGCAAGACAATCTGGCCTGAAAATCTCAAAAATACCGTCAATATAGCATTTTCATGACTGTGCGCCACACGTTTTACAAGGCGTTATATGGCGTACAGTCATGCAGAAATTTCGGATTTCTTCATTTCGGCACCACACTCGTCCGGATGGTGTGTAGAATGAAGATTCGTTGCCTCAGTAGCTCAGTGGATAGAGCACTTCTCTCCTAAAGAAGGTGTCGTAGGTTCGATTCCTATCTGGGGCACTTTGTTTTATGCGGATACGCAGCCGATACGTAGTTGCGCCGGCACTCTTCTCACACGTCGAATTGCACGGTTGCCAGCAACGCCTTGTGATCACTTCCGTCGATTTTCAACGATCTGACCCGACCTGCCAACATGTCGGAATCCAATACGATATGGTCAATGCCCGCAAACGTCGGCACATAATCGATATTCGCAGGCCACGTGAATACCAATCCCCCGGCCGCTTGTTTGGCCGCATCCGCGAACCGTGTTCCCAAGAAATTACGGAACGGTGCATGATCGTCGGTCGCGTTGAAATCGCCCATGAACACGTACCTACGAGACGTATCGTACCGGAGTCGACCAAGCTCATCCAATGAACGCTTCCACTGCTGCCAATATCCATCGGTCGGAGACGTGGTATGCACCGAAACGAAACGGATCTGCGTCTGACCATCATTGAATGCAACCGTGGCTCCTGGCATGAACGACGCGCTCGAATCAACATCATCATCAGCTGGATCAACAAGCGGACCCGCCGACCACAAACCATTGCCATACACGCCGTCTGAACTCGCAACCTGCGCATACGGCAGCAAATCGCCAATACCAGCCTTGTTCAACTCGTCCACGAAAGCATCGGTCGTTTCTTGCAATGCCAGCACTTCCACACGCTCGCTACGCACCACATCGACAATTTCCTGCGCGTCGGCACGACCCTTAAACACATTGCATGTCATCAAACGAGCATAATCATCCTGCGTATTGGCGGACGCTCCCGAAACCGCTGCAATCGCGGCACGCGGAAGCTTCGTTTCATTGTAGAAAAACGGATACTGCCACCATACTTGCAACGCGATCGCCGCAATCGCCAGCAATACCGACATTGTTCGTTTCGAGACAATACCGCAAATCAGCGCAATCACTGCAAGAATCGCAAACCAAGGCACCAACGAAACGATAATGGGAACATACGGCCACGCCTGAATCTCAGCAGGCAGTATGTGCGAAACAGTGCCCAGCAAAGCTGCAATCGACAGAATGCCAGCCAGAAAACCGCATATGATATTGCGCACGCGATGCGACTTAGTTTTCTTCAACGTGCGAATAGGCTTAACAGCCTTCGCCTGCGCCGTACGCGGTTTCGTAGGCGTACCAGACCGTGCCATACATCCTCCAACATGGGCATTGCGTTCCATCAGTCAATACATCAATCATCAAATCAGCCATCAAAACCGAGTTCATGACGAACGCCATCGGCAATAGTGCGGCTTCATAGTACCCAACTTCCACATTCGCTGGCAAATAGTCGCAATCGTCTCCATAAATTTAACGAAAAACAATCGAAACACAAAAATCACCATCTTGCCCCCAACCATTAAATGCTATTATGCTGGACACATAAGAAATCGTAACTAATGGGGGTACGACGCCTTACGCAAGAGCAATGGCTGCCCATGTATACCGAGAGGGGGCTATACCATGCTGGAACTTGACCACGTGGGGTTTTCGTATGGAAAACGTCTGATTTTAGACAATGCGAGCGCATTATTCAAAGAAAGTTCGACAACGGCAATAATGGGACCTTCCGGCTCAGGAAAGACCACTTTGCTGCGTTTGATGGACGGTTCTTTACAACCAGACACTGGCTCCGTCACCATTGATGGCGCAAATGTCAATTCCATTGATCGAAAAAATCTTCTCGGATCTTTATGCATGCGCATATTTCAGGATTACAGGCTCATTCCATATCTTGACGTGCGAGAAAACATCATGTTGGCGTTTGAAGCGGCGCATAAGGACCTCGGACAAACCAAGATTAAGAAAACTTCCCGCACTGAAAACAACACAATCGATAACTTGCTTGAAGAAGTGCATTTAGCAGGCTATGCAAACCATTTGGCTGACCAATTGTCAGGAGGAGAGCAGCAACGTGTGGCCATCGCACGCGCGATCGCCATGAAACCACGTGTGATTCTCGCGGATGAACCCACTGGCGCGCTTGATGAGGAAAATACGCAGGCAATCGCAACATTGCTTTCAGATATTGCCCACAAAGAGCGATCCATTGTCATAATCGCAACGCATGACGCTACGGTCGCACAGCACAGTGACCGCATTGTGCGCATTCAGGACCACAAGTTGGTGGAGCAATGAATGGCATGCCTTGCCACAGCACTGGAATCACGAAGCACGTTACCTCTGGATATTTGAGATTCCATCCGATGCTCACCATCTCACTCTTTGTGGTGGCATTATTGTCGGCGATGCTACCCGCGGTGGCCTTAAACAGCTTGAATCTATACGTACAGGCCGCCAAAGAAGGCGCAGCAGGTCAATCCGGAGGGTACACGTACCAAATTTCAGGAGGCAGCAACGATGTAGCCGAAGAACTCAGGCAACAAGTCCAAAACGGTAAGGCCATCGGCGTCAAATCCACACAAGGATCAGTAGGCATCACCTCCGCCAGCGGCTCTTCACGAAACACCATCGCAGACATAACTTTCCTAACAGGCCCCTCACGATATGGCACGCTCATCGAAGGGCATCAGCCGTCGCAAAAAAACGAAATCTCCCTGTCTCGGGCCGCAGCTGAACAAATTGACGCCCAGCTGGGAGATATAGTCACCGTGCAATGTGACGATTCCACATTATCAAGCGACTATAAGCTCATTGGCATCACCGTCGATGCTGCGAACACCAACACCGTGTACGCAACAGCAGTGTCTTCCAAAGACAATCTCCAAAACATACAAATGTGGCTCACCGACGATGACGCTACTGTAAATCAGGGAGAAGTCGCAAAAGAGAGCGCAACCAACAATGTCAATATCGGATACATCAAATCGACAATACGAAATGCCGAAGAAACGGTTCGTACTCGCGATCTGCCAGGATGCCAATGGTACGGAATAGTTCTGTTCCTTTGCTTGCTGTGCGTACATATCGCAGTAATGACGGCATTCTTCCGAGCAGGTCAGTGTTCCGGAGATGCTGTGGTAGAAGCTCTGGTAGCTTGCGGTTTCCCCCTCACCACCAGCAGATGGACAGTGTTCCGAGGATTGCTTATTTGCACAATACCTGGAGCCGCAATCGGCATCGCAGCCGGATATGCGGTATTCGGTCTTAGTTACAGGACCATAGGCAGCATATTCGCCCAATATTGGGAATGGCAACCATCCGCAACTTCCCTGCTGTCCATCTTTTTTGTCGCAGCGATTTTGCTGTGCTCGCTATGCTTGACATGGTTGGTTTTGTTCTTCCGCATGTCCTTTAAGCATGACATCACAACCAGAAACGCATTATGGTACATCATTCTTTCCTCGGCCGTTCTGCTGTTTTCTTGTGTGGCGATAGAACGTTATCATGCAGCCGCATGGCCGTTTGGCGGATCAGTGGGCTCGATCATGGGGGCTTGCGCTCTGGGACCTCTGCTCCTTTCACTACCTTGGCTTTTCCGCACGCCAGCACAATGCAGTGCGATAGAACGTACACGAAGTTTGTCTGCCCCAGTATGCGCATTGGCACTCTTATTGTTAGGTGCCAGCTCATTGTTTAGCGGGCAAATGATGATAGCGACAGGCAATTCGGATAACGGGCTGTTCATCGCCGATTATTTGACTCAGGATGACTTGAACTATCTTGTCGGCAAATATCCCGAAACTCTAGACAAAGCCATCGTGCTCACGGCACCGGATGAATCCCGGTACCTGGTCCGCGCCGCGACTTCCCATGCTTACGATTGCGTCATTCAACATGGCTCCGACGATGCGGATTGCTACTCAGATTCCGATAATGAAACCACTGTCATGCTTGTTGATAGCAACTCATCTTTAGCCGGTAAAACCAACGACGTTCATATTACTGAAAGCGGCAACACTGGCATCATTCTCATCGATCCCGCAACCCAAAAAATAACTCAAGCAGCACAAGTATCCACCGAGGGCACCGACTCGCTGCTCAATGATTACACCATGCCCGGCGTGGTTCTTGGAATCGACTCACCACAGGCAAAAACGCTTGGCCTTACGCCAAGCAACCGGCATACTCTCATCATGACCGATTTCCCGTCAATCGCTTCCGGCGTTCGCGATTCAATCCGATCCGACATCATTAACCGTTGCGGGTATGCATTCATTACCGAACACGACACCACCTCTTACCGCTCCTACGTGGCACGTGCCATTGCCATACCAGCTTTGGCTACAATTATCAGCGGCCTGACATTCGCCGCATTGGCCATATCAACACGTCAAACGCAGTCAACATTACGCTGGACGCTTCAAGAATTCGGTGCATCACGATTCCAGCTCATGCGTTTGTTCAGACCTTTAGGAATAACCATGTCGTTGGGATCAACCATAGCCGTATTCCTGGGGTGGCTGGGCTCGCATCCTTGGATTATTGCGCCCGCGAACGAATTCGGCACCACAGGCTGGTGGTGGCTCATACCATTACCTGTCATTTTTGTTGAAACGGCATTGTTCTGTTGGTGGTTTTCGCTGCCTGAGCGCCGCAATCAGCGACCACTGGATTCGCCTTCGCACATAACCGGAGCATAATTGGACTTGGGCGAATCACGTAACGAAAAATCCCGAGGAGCGATGCTCGACTCGGGATTCAAAAAAAGTTTAAGTGCGGCGACGTGCTACTCTCCCACACCCTCTCGAGTGCAGTACCATCGCCGTGCTAGGCCTTAGCTTCCGGGTTCGGAATGGGACCGGGCGTCTCACCTAGGCTCTGATCACCGCAAGATGAAATAATACGCACACATGCCTCAATCACCAAATCACGGCGTGTCGCAACACGTTTGACCACATCAGCCGCGCCGTGCTTTTAGCGCTTGCCTCAGGTTCAGGGCGAGCTCCGGAAGCCGCGTCAACGATGAGCATGTGTACAGTTATTCGAACCAATATCAAGCACGCCGAGTCGCGTGGCATACGAATGCAAATCGACCATGATTCAACAGCATAGTTACCGAAGCGTTTAACATGTTGCGCGACATGCCATTGACAACCTTCGCTTTTTTCTTATCTCAAGTCAGGAAGAAAAGGGTGCTTACCCCTCTTATAGGGCGGAAACAATGATTGCAATCAACAGAAAAAACATATACAAAAGACGGTTCCACACGATGTTTCCATCGCACGGAACCGTCTTCACCGCAAAAACAACAGTCTCAACAAGCCATGCAGGAATCAGCCGCGAAGCTTGCTAACGAAATCGCCAAGCCGCTTCAAACCTTCACGCAACGCCTCGCGCGAGGCCGCATACGACAATCGCACATGCGTGTCCGCGGTCGCCTCGCCGAAATCACGACCAGGCGTCAACGCGATATGCGCTTCCTTCAGCGCGCGCTCACAGAACGTCCACGCGTCAAGACCAGTGCTGGAAATATTGAAATACGCATAGAACGCGCCATTCGGCTCAACCTCCAGCGGCAGACCGATCTCAGCCAATCCGTCGACCACAATGCGACGACGATCCAGCAACTCCTGACGACGTTCCTCGCACACGGCCAACGTTTCCGGAGTGAAGCACGCGAGCGCCGCATGCTGGGTGGGAGTATGCGCGCATAGGAAGAAGTTGGTGGCGAGGTCGTCCATGGCTTCGAGCGCGTATTCAGGCACGACCATCCAACCGAGGCGCCAGCCGGTCATGCCGAAGAACTTGGAGAAGCTGGAGCATACGATGGCGTCCGGATCGCAGGCGAGCACGGATTTCACGTCGGAGCCGTCCGGTTCGCGGTCGGCTAGGTCAAGGTAGGTTTCGTCGACGATGCGCCATGCGCCGCGTTCTTTCGCCAGATCGCACACGGATTTCAGGGTGTCGAAGGCGATGGTGGTACCGGTCGGGTTCGACGGCGAGGTGATCATCACCGCTTTGGTGCGATCCGACCAGTATTCGCGGCATAGTTCCGGTGTGAGATGGAATCGGGTGTCCGCGTTCGTTGGCACGTCCACGACTTTGCCTCCGAATGCGCGGACCAGTTCGCGATTGCACGGGTACGACGGGTCGGCGATCAACACTTCGTCATCCTCGTTCACCGTCAATGCGGCGGCAAGCAGCAGTGCCGTGGAACCTCCGGCCGTGATTGCAATACGTTTCGGATCGACGCTCACATGGTGGCGTTCCTTGTAGAAATCGGAAATCGCCTGACGTAATTCCGGCAAGCCCATTGCAGCGGTATAGGGCAATGGACGGCCATCATACTGTTCGCGCATCGCATCACGCACTGCAGGTGGAGCGCCGAAATCCGGCTCCCCCAAGCTCAACTTGACCACATCGGTGCCTGCGGCGATCATCTCGTCGGCCATCGCGCCAAACACCATGGCACGGAACGGATTAGCAATCTGGGCGCGGTGCGACATCTGCGGCAGCGCGCTGTTCTCAGCATTTCCCATAGTTAGTTTGTATTCTTCAGACGCGACAAATCGCAAACACCGTCTCGCCGCCATTACGCTCGTTTTGAAAACAGAAAATCACATGTCACGGAAAGCTGGAACCACGAGCATCATGTTCCAGCGGCAAGAATCACGCTTCGACGATTTCGCAGTACAGTCTCTCCAACCGTTCCTCACGCACTTTTTTGGCGAGCTCGCATTCCCACACCACGATCACTTTCCAGCCCATCGCTTCAAGTTCGGCATGCTGTCTGACATCTCGTTCGTGGTTGCGCAGCAGTTTCGCACTCCAGAATTCCACATTCGATTTCGGTACGCGGGTGGCTTTCGGGCAGTTTTCATGCATATGCCAGAAACAGCCGTTGATGAACACCATCGTACGGTATTTCGGCAACACCACGTCGGGATGCCCCGGATACCGCTTGTCGTTTTTACGGAATCGTAGGCCTTTCGAAAAAAGAAAACTGCGTACCATCATTTCGATGGAGGTGTCTTTGCCTCGAATATGCGACATGATGTAACTTCTCGTGCCACGCTCGTATTTCTCTTTTTTTGCGGATTTCCGAGGTTTTCCGGTCTTCTTAATTTGTTCCTGCGCTGCCACAGCACACCATTATGGCAAGATCCGGCAAAATACGGCAAATCAGAAAAGCATCCGGACGAACGCGTGCAAGTGCGATGCGGATCAACGCGCGTTGCGATCACACATGGCGTACGCTGGAACTTGCAACGCAGCAATATAAATGAATCAACACTGTTCAGACAGTTTACGAAAGATGGGGTTTGATATGGCTCGTATTCGTGTTGCGATTCTCGGCGCAGGCCGGATCGCACAGCATATGGCTGACACGTTGGTGAAAATGGCCGCGGACAGTCGTTATGCGGATTTGGTGGAACCGTATGCTGTCGCCGCACGAGATGCGGGACGTGCGGCTGATTTCGCCGCGAAATACGGTTTTCCAGTTTCATACGGTTCATATGAGGAACTTGTGGCCGATCCAAACGTGGACTTGGTGTACATCGCTACGCCGCACAATCTTCATGCGGAACAAGCGATATTGTGCATGAAAGCCGGCAAGGGTGTGCTGGTGGAGAAAGCATTCGGCGCGAATGCGGCACAGGCCCGTAAGATGATATCCGTTTCCAAGGAAACCGGCATGCTATGCACAGAAGCGATTTGGACGCGATACATGCCATCTCGCGCCATTATCGATAAGATTCTCACTTCCGGTGCGATTGGTGAAATACAGGCGATCGATGCGAACCTGTGTTATCCCACCACCGCGAAGGCACGAATCACCGATCCCGCGCTTGCCGGTGGCGCATTGTTGGATGTTGGCGTATATCCAATCAATTTCATCGACATGATCATGCATAATGCGCCGATCGCTCGCATTGAATCGTCGATGCGAGCGTACGAAACCGGCGTGGATGCTCATAATTCCATGACGTTCTATTACGAGAACGGCGTGATGGCGACCGCGCAAAGTTCGATTCTATGCCATAGCGACCGCATGGGATCCGTGTGGGGAACCGATGGCTATATGGCGTGCCAGAACATTAATAACGTTGAGGCGATTGACGTGTATGACGGCAATCATGCGGTTGTTGCGCATTATGACGTTCCCTCCCAGCTCACCGGCTATGAGTACGAGGTGGCGGCCGCCGCACAGGCCGTAATCGACGGTCGCATCGAATGCGAGGAAATGCCCCACGCCGACACCCTACGCATTATGGAACTCATGGACTCGCTGCGCAACGATTGGGGGCTGGCGTACCCGTTCGAGCGTTGAGTTTGAACATTACGTTCAAATATTGACTTCAGCGTCGGCAAATTTCGATTTCTTTGAACAGCCGACGCTGAGACATTCATCGGCAGCACATATAATTTCTCCTTGCATTGGTTGAGGAGGAACACTATGGGATTGCTGAGCAAGTTCATGAGCGCGCTTATTGGAGAACCATCTGTCTCCAGACCTGCGACTCAGCCCGTCCCCAGGCCCGCGCAGCAAAACGTTCCCAAGCCTACGCAACAGCAGACGACGCAACGCAAGTCCACTGCACAGCCACGTCAAACGCAACGGCCTACGCAGCCATCCCAATCATCACGCTTGGCGCGATCGTCATATCGCGCGAAAACACAAACCACAGCTCGCGATACTTCTGTCATAACGAATCGTTCGCGAGCGCGATCTCATGCCAATTCACAACCGGCGCAGAAACTTATGCCGCAACCAATGCTCCCTGCCGAGCAGATCGAACGGGCGCGAAATATTATCGGCAAAATCGAAAAGCATGAGTTAAGCGACGAGCAGATCAGCGCCATCGCCGGAGCTGGTCACAATACGCTGGTGCTTGCAGGTGCGGGAACCGGCAAAACCACTACTATCGTCGGCTATATCACATGGTTGCTGAACACAGGAACCGCTACTCCCGAAGAGATTCTGGTGCTATCATTCACCAAAGCTTCCGCCGACGAAATGTCGAGTCGCATCACGCAAAGCGCCGGCAAAGTCATTCGCGCATGCACATTCCATAGTCTCGGACTGGAAATCTGCCGTTCCTCCACTATTGCCAACCGTCCAATTATTGACGGGCGCACGTCAAACAATGTGGTGCGTAACGCATTTGAACACTTGCTTGAACACAATGTTTCCTATCGTCTTCTGGCATTTAAACTCATGTCGCAACAGTTGCTCGATAAATATTCCGCAGCTGCACGACTTGAGAATTTCCAGTTACCAACAGACGATTATGCGTTCAATCAATATCGGCAGAATCTTATCGATACCGCACAAACCATTATCCAGCATATGCGGTCAAACAATATTGACACTGCTGGAATGCAAGCTCTTAACGAACGTTATGGCGGTAAAAACATCGGCCGTAATCGTGAGATGCTACAGCTCATAGAACCGCTTTATCACGCCTATGTGCAGAATTTCGCAACCAATAATGGTATTGATTTTCCGGGAATGATCGTTGATGCCATCAGTTGCGTCAATAATGGCTCGTACCGTCATCCATATAAATATGTGCTGATTGACGAATATCAGGACATGTCACGACCGCGTTATGAGCTAATCCGCGCGCTTCGCTTGCAACATGATTTCTCATTGTTCTGCGTTGGCGACGATTGGCAGTCGATTTATCGTTTCGCAGGCAGCGACATTCATCTCATTCTCGATTTCGACCGAATTTGGCGCGACTGGGGTCCGACCCGCATGTTCCAAATCACCACCACACGGCGCTTCCGACAGAGTCTCATCGACGCAAGCGGAACATTCGTGATGCGCGACACCAATCTGTATGTCAAACACTTGCATAATCCCAGCGATAAGAAGGATTATTCGCTGAAAGCACTTGGCGGGCATACTGAGGAAGAACGATTCAATGCAATTGTCGAGCAGTTGCGTAAACTGCCGAAAACCGCGTCCGTACTATTGCTTGGCCGGTATCGCAGTGACATCAATCTCATGATTCGTTGCGATAAAGACGGTCTGTTCTCCATTGACCAGAGCATTGGGAATATTCGTTTTCTTGAAAAACCGGATATGGATATTCGTTTCATGACCGCTCATGCTTCCAAAGGATTGCAACGCGATTTCGTATTTCTGCTGTGCTGTTCCGGTGGATTGAAAGGTTTTCCAAGCACGATTCCCGAAGAGCCGCTGCTTGGTCTGCTACTGCCGGAAGTGGAGAGATGCCCACATGCGGAGGAACGGCGACTGTTTTACGTGGCGATGACCCGATGCAAGAAGAAACTGTTCTTCATCGTGGATCAGACCCGCCCATCGCGATTCATGTATGAATTGCATAGCAAGATCTGCCCGAACATTTTCCGAGGAGTCAAACTTCCTCCACAATGCCCGAATTGCGGCGAAGCCCTAAGTTTGCGGCACAATCGCAACGATCCGAACCGCTCATTCTACGGATGCACCGGCTTCCCGAACTGCCGCTACACCCAACAAGCAAAATAAGCGTGACATACGTGATGTGAAAGTTTTTGCTTCCAAAGATCATCTCCAGCTCTTCGCCAATGTCTGCATGCCCTATACTGTGCGCGTAACGCACGTTGCTTCATTGGTTGAGGTTAAGGAAAGGTAATGATCAGGTTTGCCGATTTCGAGGATCTGCCCGAGTCCTGAAGGTTCTATTCCGGCAACACCGGTCGAAAGGCCGTAGTCCGCTGGAGGGACGCTGACTGGATCCTGAAATTCCCTGGTCCGACGGGAAAGCTCTAAAGCTCCGCACCCTCTTACGCCACGGCCCCCATATCGGAGTTCTTGGGATCGCAAATATACGGACTGAAGTACATCCCCTCCGGACAGGACAGCGATTGCATCGCAGCCTCACTCCGCTTCATGGACCGGTTCAGCTTGGAAGCTTGTTGTGATTTCGTGGATTCCACCCGGACCAGGCTCTTGGGATCCTGGTTCTTCCGGAAGGATTCCGCGAATATCACAAAGCAGTGCTCTCCTATCGGCACGAGCATGCATTCATGCCCGTCCGGAAGGAGCTCTACTGATTTCTTGAGCCCCGCTTTGCGTGATGAACCTCCCGACCTCACGATTCACCCATTTTGTGAGGTCGGATCATGACCATTCTTTACTGTAGTGGCTTTTGGCGGAGAGAATGGTGATGCCATCATCGTCGATTGTGTAGACGAGCCTGTTCGCCGAGTCGATTCTACGTGACCATGCTCCTTGAAGAGCCCATTTAAGAGGTTCGGGTTTGCCGATGCCCTCAGCAGGCGATCGCATGGCATCTTTTATCAGCAAGTTGATTCGCTTGAAAGTTTTGGGATCCTGCCTCTGCCAGTACAGATAGTCATCCCATGCGTCTTCCGTCCACGAGAGAATCACTATTCCCCCTCTTGCTCGATCAGGTCATGACGAATAGTCTGCCTTGACTTAACTTGAGCCAATCCCCTTTGTACCTTGTCCATAAGGTAAGGATTCTCATAGATATGCAGCGTCTCCATAAGAGAGTCGTAGTCACTAGCACTCATTACGACGATATTGTCTTTCGGGTCTGAATTCGTAACGAGGATCGCGTCGGCATCCTCGTTTGCCTTCCTCATGTAGGACTTAAGTTCCTTGCGAAAATTACTGTATGCGATTGCTGTAACCATTACCCATAACCTCCTATGATTGTACAAGATATTGTACCACTTTATTTGTTACCGAAAAATTCACAACGCCAAGAAACTTCGCCACCTTTTATGTTGTTTCAATCTTTTGGGCCTGGCGCAATCACCCCCGTTGTATCCTGGATCTGATTTTCCGACAAGAAAGGAAGCCATGACGCCACGTAAGATCATCAATGTTTTGGTAGTTCGAATCTCACCATTAACGCGTTGAATTCCAATCGCGAGTGGAACTTGAAAGTCGCCACCGCAGACAATAGCGGTCTCGCGGAGCAGCTCGCAGCGGAAATCGATTTGCAAATCAGCGAATCCAAGCCGCTCACCGACGCTTGGCTTGCATTATACGAGGAAGATTTCAAGAAATACGCACCGCCTCGTCAGCCGAATCGCAGGCAGAACAACGATTCCGACGCAGCCATCACCCCGAATGCCATGCAGGTCGAAGCGTTGATGAATCTTGTGCAACTGCGCAAACAGGGCGAAAGCCGTGCGATTATTATTTCGGCAACGGGCACCGGCAAAACGTATCTGTCCGCATTCGACGTGCGCCAATATAAGCCGAATCGCATGCTGTACATCGCCCAGCAGGAACAAATTCTCAAAAAAGCGCGGGAATCATATCAGAAAGTGCTTCGTTGCACCGATGCTGAGCTTGGATTATTTTCCGGAACAAGTAAAGAGCATGATCGTAAATATGTGTTTGCCACTGTGCAAACCATGTCTCGTCCGGAAATTCTTGCACAATTCAGCAAAAACGATTTCGATTATATTTTGATCGACGAAGTTCACCATACCGCCGCGGATTCATATAAGAGAATTATTGATTATTTCACTCCTGATTTCATGCTTGGTATGACGGCAACGCCGGAACGTACTGACGGTGCGAATATTTTTGAATTATTTGGCAATAACGTTGCGTATGAGATTCGCTTGCAGAAGGCGCTTGAAGAGGATATGCTCTGCCCGTTCCACTATTACGGGGTTGGCGAATATATCAAGGAAGCGCCGGACGGCAAGTTTATGGGGCAGCAGGTTTCCGCTAATTCCATGACAGACAAGGATCGCACTGAGTTTTCCCGTTGGCTCGAACAGCTCACCGACCCTAATCGCGTGCGCTATATCATCGACAAAATCCAGATTTACAGCGAAGCCGGAACCGATGTGCGCGGTTTGATGTTCTGTTCTCGCCGTGATGAGGCGAAACGTCTGTCCGCCATGTTCAACGAGCAGGTGAATCAGCAGGCGGAACGACCGTATCGCACGAAAGCCATTACCGGCGAAAACTCGCAAGCTGAACGTGACGAAGCTGTCAAACAGCTGGAAAATGGCGAACTTGACTATATCTTCACCGTTGATTTATTCAATGAAGGTGTGGATATTCCTCATATCAACCAAATTGTTATGCTTCGTCAAACGCAGTCGAGCATTATTTTCACACAGCAGCTCGGCCGAGGTTTACGTAAGGCAAGCGGTAAAGATTCGGTTGTAGTGATTGATTTTATTGGCAATTACGCCAATAATTATTTGATTCCGATCGCATTGTATGGCAATACTGGCGATCGTGATGTGGCCCGTAAGAATCTTCAACGCGAGTCCATCGGCATTTCTTCGATCAGTTTCGATAAAATCGCCCGCGAGCGCGTGCTCGCTTCACTCGATACCGCTGATTTGTCGGATATGAAGCTGCTGAGCAAGCAGTATCAGCAGATGCGCTATGAGTTGGGTCGTATTCCGATGCTGATGGATTTCGCGCATCGCGATGCGTCTTTAGTGTTCACGTTGGCTTCGAAGAATAACGATTATCTGTCGTTCGTGGTCTCTCGTGAGAAGAGTCTGTCGCGCGGCAAGCATGCGTCGGCTTCGTATGTGGAGCAGCTTGAACCGGTGTCAAACGCGCAGTCTGGTGTGCTGAAAATGTTGACTGCGACTCAGTTGCGTGGTTTGCGCCCGCATGAGTCGTTGATTCTCGCTGTGCTCTGTGGTTTGGACTGGCATCATATTGATGCGGATTGTTCTGACGATGCGGCCGCATTATTCGAAAGTTTTTCCGCGCAGCACAGCCTAAGCCTGCCTGATTTGCAAACATTATTGTCTGCGCTGTTCCCTTATGCCGATAAGAGTATTCAGCAGTGTGATTCTGCTTTTTCCACGTTAGGTTATTCGTATTTCACGAGTGCGAATCGTACTCGTTTCGGCAATACTTCCTTGGTTTACATACATGATGATGGATCATACGTTTTGACTCAGGAATGCGAATCGATGCTCCAACATTCAACATTCCGCACGTTTTTCACGGACACTATCGAAGCTAGCTTGTTTAATGCTCTTGCACTGTCACGGGAGGCTCGCAAGCGTCGCGTTACGCCAGATCATGGGTTCATATATGGCGAGAAATACAGTCTCGCTGACGTCATGCAGCTATGCGCATGGAAGGATGAGCAGATTCCGCAGAACGTGGGCGGATATAAGCTTGACACCGATACGAATTCCTTGCCGATTTTCATTAAATATGAGGCAAGTCAGTATGGCGATCGTTTCTTGAATCCTGAAGAAATTGAATGGTTCAGCAAGAATAATCGTTCTTTGCGATCTCCTGAATTCAAATGGATGCTTGACGGCACGGAGCATGCGTCGGAATGGAGGAATCGTCATTTTATTCCCATTTTTATTCGCCGTAAAGTTGAGGAGAAGGAGAAATCCTACTATTATGTCGGTTCCGCAGTGGCCGTCAACGATGCGCACGAATCAGTGAATATTGCGGATGATAGCACCCAATCGAAAGTTGTGATCTCCACACTGAAACTCATAAAACCGGTTGATCCCGAACTCTACCGTCACCTCACCGGCAATGCCGCGTTCTAAGCTGTATCACTTCGACACGTGCAAAAAACATGCGCAACAACGGCAGCATGATATAGGCTGAATAAGGATATGTCTTGTTCCGCGAAGCGTCATCGCCAACACGGCACATGCAATCCACGTTTTGAGGAAAGGCATGCAATGAGCAACGAACACGGTAGGATCAATCGTCTGCAGGAAGTCGAAGATCTCACCGAGTACATCAACAATGGCTGGCTGCATTCCGGCGAATTCGACGGTCCCACGTTCCTATGGAATCATATGATCCGTGAAGCTAGTCAGGAAGACGCCGAAAACCGCAATAATGTGCCCGTAGCACAGCTTTCCGACGCGGACATGGCAATCAGCATGCCCATGCAGTGGTATTTCGATTCCATCGCCGCCATGGTGCCCACAGCCGAACGCACCGATACCGGTGTGGAAATTCCAAGAATTGACATGCCAACGTTCCATCTTGATTCGCAGGCGCTTTCCGGCGTGGACGCGGTGGTCGGCAATGCCATCGTAAGCACGCGCTGGCTGGATGCTGTCGGCAATCTCGCCAAGGCCGTGGAAATGACGGCTCGTTTCGTTGGCAATGTGGCCGACCGTGATAATGAGGGTTTCGACTATTTGAAAGATCTGATTCAGACCGTGCGTGTGTACATGGATGCGGTGGCATGCAATGCAGATCCCATGACCGGCGAGCAGGCGCTGAATATCATCACGCAAGTGGCTTGCAATGAGGATTTTCGACTCAACGCCATGCAAATGGTTGAACTACTTTCGTGCGGATTATCGTTCGCTCAGTGGGATGATACGCGCATGTTCGCTTACGACGCGTTGAATAAGGGCATTGCCACGATGAGTGATTTCGCCTCGTCTGCTTTGATGTTGTCAAACTCGACCGATGATTCTGACAGCCGCGACATGCAAACTGATTCGCAGTCTGTTGCGCAAGTGAAAAACGATTCGAGTTTGTTTGAAGATGCGGATGCTTTGTCTGCCGAAGATTTGAATAATCTTGCGATGCTTGATCCTGCTTTGCTTTCGGAAAAGGAGATTGCGCAGGCCGCGCAGAATCAGTTCGATCATGCCGTGCAGTTTTTGCGGCATGACTTGCTGCGAATTAGTGGTGATGTTGATGAGGCTGATCGTTTCCTGCGTGACAACCATACTTCCGAACCGCTCGCCGATGCGTATGCGGCACGTCTGATTGCTGCCGAGCGTTGGCAGGATCTGCTCAATTTTGTCGATCTGGTATTGCGAGACAAACCTAATCAGGTCACGATGATGTTCCCCGAAGAGGTAGTGCCCTACGAGTGGGAGACGATTCGAGAGGCCGCTTTGGAAGCACTAGGACGCCGCGACGAATTGATAGCGATGTATCAGGGACGTTTAGATGACACATATGACCCCAACACCGCACTCAATCATCTGAAATTGCATGCTTGGTTGGATAAGCAGTAGTCCGGATTCTTCCAGCGGGTGGTGGAAAACGCCCGCCAGCTAGCCTCCCCGCGTCCCGTTCCGTCCACCCGGTGGAGGAATCCTCCCGCCGGGAAGGCCCGTAAACCCGCAGACCAAAACGCGAGCGGATAAAAAAATGGGGGTTCCCGGAGCGTGACGCTCGACGGGAACCCCCTCAAGTAGAATGCGGCGGCGCGCTACTCTCCCACACCCTCTCGAGTGCAGTACCATCGCCGCAGCCAGGCCTTAGCTTCCGGGTTC
>NZ_JAMOKR010000005.1:0-277005 GCF_023656765.1 Bifidobacterium intestinale
CACTCACCCACCTCAGGGAACCCCAGCCGGGGAACCACTCGCTGAGCGGCAGCAAGAGATAAACCTACAGCACAACGGCCGGCAACGCAAATCGGACATCCACGAACACCACGAAAACCATTGCAAACACTGGACTCCACCGGCGTGTCGAAAACGCGGGAAAAGCGGGCAAGGAACACCATCGCGCGGCAAAAGACCGTCGGAAAAACCTCAAAACACCCCACCGCAAGCCAACATCCGGGCGTGTCGGCACTACATAAGGAACATATGAGGAATCCAGCACCGCTTTACGAAGGCAAAAATAGACCTGGCCACACTGGAAGTGACATACGCAATGAAATACACGTTGAAATACAGCGAGGGCCGCCGACTGGGGAAAGCTGGCGACCCTCGCTGTATTTCAGCTGCTATCTTCAGTTGTTATTCAGTTATTGATGTTGATCCACTAGAAGGAAACGAAATCAGGCGGAGATTTCAGCCTTGGCCTTCTTGCGATTCATGTAGCGCTTGATAGCCAGAGCCTCAAGTGCAATCACCAGAACAGCGGTCACGCCCCAAGCCACGTACATGGCGGTCTTCCAGATCGGGGTGGCGACCTTCGGCTCACCGTCTGCATACTGCCAGCTGTTGGCGGCGGTGTACAGAATGTTGTGAGCAGCGGTACGCATGGCCTTCACGGAGGTTGCGGACTTGTCGGTGATGTGGTTGGTGATCTTGGTGGTGGCCAGCATGGAATCGTTACCGTTACGAATCTCCTGATCGGCATTCTGGTAGCCGTAGCCGCCGAAATAATCGGTCAGGACGAAGCCCTTGAAGCCCCACTCGTCACGGAGCACGGTGTTCAGCAGGTTGTTAGAAGCGCCGGCATAGGTGTTGCCGATGTAGTTGAAGGAGCTCATCACGGCCTGGGCGCCGCCTTCCTTCACGCTCATCTCGAACGGCTTCAGATAGATCTCACGCATGGCCTGCTCGTTGGTCCAGGTGCAGAGCATCTCGATACGCTTGGTTTCCTGATCGTTCAGTGCGAAGTGCTTCATGAAGGAGTACACGCCCTTCTCCTTGGCACCGGCGATCTCGTTGGAAGCCATGGCACCGGAGAGCAGCGCATCCTCAGAGAAATACTCGAAGGTACGGCCGGAGAATGCGTTGCGGTGGATGTTCATGGCCGGAGCGTACCAGCCGGCAACGTGCATGTCGTGAGCCATGTCGCCGATCATCTCGCCGAACTGCTTGGCCAGATCCTTGTTCCAAGTGCAAGCGAATGCGGTGGAAGCCGGGAATCCGATAGAACCGACGCCGGTGAAGTTGTTGTTCAGCGAGGCCGGGCCGTCAGCATCGGTGAGCTGGATCTTGCCGACGGAGGAGACGGCCGGAGTGCCGTAGCCGCCATTGGCGATGAGGTTGTCCATATCGTCGAAGGTCAGCTCGTCAAGCAGCTTGTCCCAATCAGCGTCGTCATAATCCTTGCCGTACATGTCGGCCAGACGGAGACCATTCTTGGCGCCAGTGGTCGGCATTTCGTCGGAATCATCGTTGAACTGAGACGGATCGTAGTTGGTGTTGTTGTAGAAGGTTTCCTTGGCGGAGTCAGACATTTCGAAGTTGGTCGGAGCCGCAGTGGCTTCCTTGTAGTTGGCGAAATGTCCGGCACGGCTCAGGTAGGTCACATCGCCAGCGGCGTCATCGAACTGGTTGGTGGCCACGGTCTGGTCATCATTGTGGGTGTTCGAATCGGAATCGTAGGTAATGGTGTCTTCCACGGTGATCTTCTTGGAATCAATCACGGTGTGGGAGTCGGAGTTGATGGAAATGTCGTAATCGCCCTTTTCGAGCACGTACGCCTTGGCATTCTGGTAATCGTAGGAAGCCATGTCATCGTCGTCGAATTCGACGGTCACGGTCTCGGAAGCGCCCGGCTTGAGTTCTTTGGTCTTTTCGAAGCCAACCAGGTTGGTGCTGGCCTTCTCGATGCCACCTTCGGTGTACGGCGGGTTGTAGTAGACCTCGACAACGTCCTTGCCGGCAGTATCGCCGGTATTGGTGACGGTCACGTCAACGGTGACCTTGCCATCCTTGTACGTTACATCGTTGAGCTTCTGCTCGAAGGTGGTGTAGCTCAAGCCATAGCCGAACGGGAAAGCGACCATGGAATCGTAATCGATAGCGCCTTCGGTGGCTGCGGTCTCATAGAACTTGTAACCCACATAGATGCCTTCGGAGTAGTTGACGAAGCCCGGGATGGCGGTGACTTCATCACCGGTGAAGCCCTTGTACTTGGCGGCCTTGTCATCCATGTTGGTGTATTCGAACTTGCCGAAGTTGTTGTAGGACACCGACTGGGTGAGATCCTTCAGGAAGGTGTCGGAGGTCTTGCCGGACGGGTTGGTTTCGCCAGCGAGCACGTCACCAAGCGCGGAGAAGCCGGTCTGGCCCGCAGGCGGGCACCACACCACAGACTGGATCTGCGGATAGTCGTTCAGGAAGTCGAACTGGAAGGTGTTGGCGCCGTTGTACACGAGCGTGACCTTGCTGAAGTTTTTGGTGACCAGATCAAGCATGTCGCGCTCGGTCTGGCTTAGCTGCAGGAAGCTCTCGCCATCCTTGAAGTCCTCGTAATCCTTGGAGTTGTTCTCGTAGGTAATGCCTTCGGCCTTCATGTTCTTCGGCAGGTCGGCACCTTCACCGCCAACGCGGGTGAGCACCACAACGGCCTCATCAGAGAAGCTCTTCGCATCGGAGATCAAGGAATCGGAATACTGGTCGGCCGGAACCTCAGGCAGGGTCCAATCCTGAACGGACATGCCAACAACTGGGCGATCTGCACGGTAATCGGTGTACAGCTTGGTCAGGTCGGCGTTGGTTTCAAGACCAGCTTCCTTCATGCCATCAAGCAGGGAAACGGTGTCGTACTGGTCAGACATGGAGCCGGAGCCGGTGCCGCCATAAACCGGGTTGGTGGAACCCCAACCGAACACGTTGACCTTCTTGTTGCTCAACGGCAGGTTGGAATCGTCGTTCTTCAGCATGGTGATGGCTTCCGACTGCACTTCCTTGGCCAGCTCGTTGGCCTTGGAAACAGTAGCATCAGACAGCATGTACTTGGTGGCGGTCGCGTTGTTGAGCAGCGTCGACAATGGACCGGACAGCATCATGGAAACCGCGACGACAATACCGACCAGCGCCACAAGCCAAGACTCGGAGTGGATGATCTTACGGGTCGCCACTTCCTTCACCGTCTTCTTATTGACGGCAAAAGTGATGATCAGCGCGAGCACAAATATTACGCCAATCGCAATCAGGTACGGCGTCAACGAACCAATAACGTTCATGACGTCAGCCATGTTGATCTGCAGCATGGTCTGCCTCCTCCTTGATTCTCATAACCAAACGACATACAGGCCCCGATTTCCTCATCGAAACCAAAAATCACGTAACGCTGCCCCGCACCGCATGATTTTCAGAAGTGAAGACACTTCTTCATGTCGATGTTTTAATTTCACCAAAATCCGCGGAAAAAGCGTCCTGATTTTTCCCAGCCTGTCGTTTCACGCGCATAATCTGCATGCCACTTGCGCATGCAAAACCACCGTTCGCGCACATATAGTCCTGTTGCATGATTGCGTATGCAACAATATGCATTTCTCCGCAGATTGTTGTAAATCCTTGCTTATCTTACTGAATATCGTTGCTATATTGCGTAAATCTCTGTTCTTAATCGAACGTTGGATGCACGATCGCGGTTTTTATGATGATTTCGGCACACTGCGGCGAGCTGCTTCAACGGCAACTGACGCAAGGCAAGTACCATGGGTTCCATGAGCGACTTAAGCGCATTGAATCTGGAGGCGGGCAGCCTCGTTGGCGGATACACGTTGATTTCACGGCTTGGATCGGGGGCGATGGGATCGGTATGGCGCGTGCGCGATGACGGCGGACACCAGTATGCGATGAAGATCTTGCGCGATTCCCTTGCCGAGGAAGATGCATCCGGCGAACGTTCCCGCGATCAGCTGACCGCACGCGAGCGTCTGCGCAGGGAGGCTATGGCGCTGCAGAAGGTGCGTCATCCGGGCGTGTGCGGCATTGTGGATATGGAATTGGATGATGCTCTGGCCTTCATTGTGACCGAGTTGATCGAGGGCAAGAATCTGCGTGAGGATGTGCGAGCCAACGGCAGGTATGTGGGCGACGATTTGGAGCGGTTGGGGCGCAAGCTGATCGAGGCGGTGAAGGCCGTGCATGCGGCCGGTATTGTGCACCGCGATATCAAACCGACGAATGTGATGGTGTCGAATACCGGACCGGTATTGGTGGATTTCGGTATTGCCATGGGCGAGGGCGAAAGTCATGTGACGCGCACGGGTTTGGTTATGGGCACGCCGGGATTCATCGCACCGGAGATCATTGATGGCGCGGAATCCGATGAGATGAGCGACTGGTGGTCAGTGGCGAGCGTGCTGGCGTTTGCCGCTACCGGCGAGCCGGTGTTCGGTACGAAGCCGATGATGACCGTGTTGGAGCGTGCCGCTGCGGGAAGCGCGAATTTGGCCGGGCTCCCGGCGGGAACCATGGCCGCGTTCCGTTCAGCGTTGAATCCGGATCGTACGAAACGTTGCACGCCCGACGAATTGTTGCAGGCGATTGCGTTGGATGCGTTGAATCCGCAAGCTTGGGATGCTGCAGATACTGCCAGTTCAGCTGCGGGCACACCGGAGGCGATGCCCCCTTTTGCTGAATCGCCTGACAATCCACGAGAGCTTTGGCGGGCGCTGGATCACGTAACGGGCGAAGACGCCATCGGCACACGCACCTTGCCGCAATTCGTTGAGGCCACGCAGCCAATCGGAACAACCGGTATTGCTGACATAACCGATACCGTTATTGCCGATGCGCCCGATGCCGGCACCTCGGTCATGGATATCAACGCACATACCACGACGATTCCTCTTGGCACCGGCACGCGCATGCTGCCTGTTGATAGCGGAGATACCAGCGTGCTGCCGCAAGATGCACCACTGGACACACCGCAATCCACGCGGGTGATGCCGGTGCAGGATGCGTGGAATCCCACTCAAGAAGCCACGCAAATCGATCCGGCCATCAAACCGGCGTTGCAACGCATTGCCAACCAGCGACCACCGGCGGTAATACCGAATGCGTCGGTTGAAATGGCGCAAAACGTGCAGGCGCAAGACATACCAACGTCCACTATGCCAGTTATGCCGGCCACTCCGATCACGCCGACAGCCCCGGTGGCCCCGCTCAACCCGAATGCGCCGCAGCCACCGAATCCAGCCGATGTACTTCGTGGCGAGCTGTTGAGCCGAGGCACGCTCCTCTGCGCGCTCTTGGCCATTCCCGTAGCGATATTCGGCTTGTTCTCGCCTTGGCTGGCATGGGCTGCGGGCGCACTGCTGGCTTGGCTGCTCACCACCATAGGCTTCAATATGGAAGCGCAGCTGGAACGCGAGGGACGCCGTGGAGGCAGCCGCAAAGCCTCTGATTGGTTCGCACGCGCCGCCACATTGCCTTGGCATGTGCTCAAGGGGCTGGGTTATGCGGTGCCGCGCGCATTGATCATGGCTGCGATCGCCGCATTGGGATTGGCGATCGCCACAGTCGCATTGCAATTGCCGTTCACCATGGTGGATACCGCAATATTCGGATTCACGATTCCACTGCCGACTTGGATTGAAGGACCGGTTTCGCAAAGCGGCGTCGTCCAGGCTGGTTGCTGCGCCATCGGTTGGCTGGTCTCCGCCCTCACTCCGGGAGCTCTGGTGTTGCGATTGGGAGCTGGAACGCTACGTGGTCGCCCGAAATCCAGCACTCCTGCGGAATCCATATGAAATGTAGCGAAAACCAAGAATCGGCAAACGTTTGCAATCCTCAGAAAAACGTCAGACAATCGCACGTAGTATGGCAACGTAAGCTTTTACGAAATACTTCATTCAGCAATAACGCGCCCACACTACTATGGTGCGCAGCAAACGATGAAACATCGAAAGGAATGTGGATGGCCCAGAACAGTAAGGATGCGCAGAAGCGCGCCAGCCGCGCCGAGCGTAGGGCCGCTGAGGCCGCGGCCATGAAGGCCCGCGCCGAACAGATGGAAAAGGAACGCAAGCAGCAGACCATCATCGGTGCCATCGTGGTGGCCGTGCTGGTGATCCTGGTGGCGATCGGCGCGTTCACCGTGTATCACAACATGCACAAGAATGCCGAAACCCAAGCTTCCACCCAAACCGTGGAAGAGGCATACGACAAGCTGCAGAAGGCCGAGAACACGCCAAAGCTCGTCGACAACAAGGGCGGATTGCTGATTTCGAAGGATGGCTACGGCAAGTCTGTCGAAGGCGCTCCGACGGTTGCGATCTACATGGATTTCCTGTGCCCCGGTTGCGGCAATCTGCATCGTCAGCTTGATGCGGATCTGCAGAAGATGGTCGACGCCGGTCAGATCAATCTTGACTTGCATTTCATGGCGTTCATGGACAAATGGTCCACTGACGAATATTCAAGCCGTGCCGCGAATGCCGCAATCTACCTGGCCGAACATGACAGCAATCCAACGCATCTGATCACGTTCATGGAAAAAATGTACGCCGAGGATTTCCAGCCTGAGGAAAGCTCTAACTACAAGTCAGTCAGCGATGATCAGATCAAGAAGCAGATGATCGCTTCCGGCGTTTCCGAAGAGGTTGCCGACAAGGCGTTCGGCCGTGACTACCAGGATTGGCTCGACGCCATCGATGCCTATACGCCGAAGCGTTCCGAACTGTGGAACACGTCCGGAAACTACAAGGGCAGCATGACCACCCCAACGGTGACCATCAACGGCAAGTTCTGGGATATGAACCAGCTGAGCACCGCGCAGGAGACCATCAAGGAAGGTCTGCTGGAGGCCATTGGAATCAAGTCAGACGATATTGGAAAGGAAGGCGTGATGCCCTCCATCGGCTCCGACAAGGATCCGATCTCCAACACCACTGGTAAGTGATCGGCCCTCCTACTCAATCCTCATAATCGAAAAATAATAGCCCCCTACTCGCCAGCGTGCCAGCCAAAGCGCAGTTCCAAGTTGACGGCATCGGGCACGCTGGTTATGCTATTCAATCGTTGCCGTTTTTATGCATTATGCTAGAAAGCGGCACAAGCCTCCTTAGCTCAGATGGCCAGAGCGGCCGCCTTGTAAGCGGCAGGTCGTCGGTTCGATCCCGACAGGAGGCTCGAAACCCGTTTTGACGGGCTTTAACCTCTTACCATGGGTAAGTGATCCAGAAGTCTTCCCCCAACTTATGGCTTCTGGTAACCGGACAAGGCTTCCCCCAACCTGCCTCGTCCGGACAGGGGGCAGGATATCCCCTTCTCTCCTGCCCCCTTTTTCTTTATTCCTTTTCCTCAAAAATGTGGCGGTATAGATAAAACCAGCGGGAACCATGCCACTCGTCCCGATCTGACCGTTACAATGACGGCGATGTAGGCAGTCGCTGGAAAGAGGACGTATGACAAGAAGGTGGACCCCCCGGAGATTTGTGACGCTTCGGCGTGTTCGTGTGACGGCATGCGTGGTCTCATTGACGCTCGCCTCGACGCTCGCATTCGGCGTAGGCGCGCGCAAAACCGTAGCTCTGACCATCGATGGCAAAACCACCACAGTAACCACATACGCGATGAGTGTCGACCGTCTGCTGCAAGAGCGTGGCGTGAAAGTCAAAACGCATGATCTTGTGGAATCCACCAGCCCCACCAGCATGCTGAACAACCATGACGTGGTGACTGTACGAAGCGCCTACCAGACCACCATCACCATCAACGGGCAGGAAGTACCTTTCTGGACAGTGGCGACCAGCGCGGATCAGCTAATCGGCTTTTTCGAACAAAATGAAGCAGACGCAGCAAAAGTCACCGTCAATATCGACAACGTGTACAACAAACTCACCGGCGGACTGATCATCAACCAAAACGGGCCGGTCACCGTCATCGCAGACGGGCAAAGCTCCGCAGCACCAAATGGCAAACTGCCGGCGGCCTCCATTCTTGACTCCAAAGGCATCACGCTGAACAAGGAGGATCGCGTCAGCGTCGAAAAAGACAACGGCGAAACGATCCTGCGCGTCCGCCGCGTGACGCACGGCGAGGAGACACGCACGAAAGCGGTGCCATTCGGCACGCAAACCATCATCGATCCCAGTCTGCAGCCTGGCGAAGTCGTAGTCAGGCAGGAAGGCGAGGAAGGCGAAATCCAGCAAACGTACGACGTCACGTATGTGGATGGCGAGAAGGAAAGCGAGACGCTGACCAACGAAACAACCACGAAAATCGCCCTTGACCGGATCATCGCAGTAGGACCGGCAGCATCTTCCGACGATTCTGGTTCTGGTGGCGGATCCGGCAATTCCGGAGATACCGGCAATGCCGACAATTCCGGGAAAAAGGATAATTCCGGAAAGAACGATAATTCGGATAAGAACAACAATTCCGATAATTCCGACAAGAAAAACGATTCGAACAATAATTCCGATAATACGAACAATTCGGGCGACAACAATAAAGACGACAGCAAGAAAGACGATTCCGGATCAAAAACGGACCCGGATCCGACGCCAACTCCGGACCCGGCCCCCACACCGGATCCGACACCGACGCCCACCCCGACACCGCAACCTTCCGATCCTTCGGCAGGATGCCGCCTCTACCACCCTTCCCCCGCGCAGGCACAGGCCTACGCAGCCGGAGCCGCGGCGCAATATGGCTGGACCGGGCAAAACTGGACCGATCTGGTGAAACTGTGGACGCGCGAATCAAGCTGGCTGTGGTATGCGGAAAACGCATCTTCCGGAGCTTACGGCATCCCGCAATCGCTTCCAGGCAGCAAAATGGCGGCATTCGGCGCAAACTGGCGTGACGATGCGGCCGTACAGATCGACTGGGGTCTAAGCTACATCGCGCAACGATACGGCAACCCATCGAAGGCATGGGAGCATTCCGAGCAAGTCGGATGGTATTAAACAACGCCGATCGCAACAATACGCAAACGTAACAACACACACTTTTTCATACCAGTTGAACGGATAATGAGGTAATGACAGAAAACGCGAACGAAACCAACGAAACCGACGAAACTGTGCAAGGCCACCTGTTGGGGGCTGCTGACATTCGCCGTATCGCAGCCGAGGCCGGTATCAGCCCGACAAAAAAATTCGGGCAGAATTTCGTAATCGACCCGGGCACGGTTCGTCGTATCGTGCGCGAGGCGGGTGTGACCGCCGACGATCACGTGCTGGAAGTCGGACCTGGATTGGGTTCACTGACATTGGCGATTTTGGAAACCGGTGCAACGATGACCGCCGTGGAGATCGACCCGCCCGTTGCGGAACGACTGCCTGGCACCATCGCCGAATTCATGCCGGACGCGGTGGATCGTTTCCGTGTAGTCAACCGTGACGCACTGACCGTAACGCCGGAAAATCTGCCTGATTTCAATAATGACGATTCGTTCACCCTCGTAGCAAATCTGCCATACAACGTGGCCACGCCGATTCTGCTGACGTTGCTGGAACGTTTTGACAATCTCGGAACTTTTCTGGTGATGGTGCAGAAGGAAGTCGCGGACCGACTGAGTGAAAAACCCGGTTCAAAGATCTACGGCACTCCAAGCGTGAAGCTCGCATGGTACGGCACCGCGGAACGTGTGGGCATTATCGGGCGCAATGTGTTCTGGCCGGCGCCGAATGTGGATTCCGCGCTGGTGCTGTTCAAACGATACGAGGGCGGGCACACGCCTTCCGCCAACAATCCCGACGGTTCCGTGGTGGACCGCGAAACCGTGTTCCGTCTCATCGACGCCGCATTTGGGCAGCGACGCAAAACCCTGCATGCCGCGTTGAAGAAAATCGTACCTTCCGAAGCGTTTGAGCGGGCAGGCATCGATCCGACGCGACGCGGCGAGACGCTTACCATCGACGAATTCGTGGCACTGGCACGAGCCATGGGCGAGGTGCCGGAAGCATGAGCGGCAACGGCAACGCAATCAACACGGTCAGTGTGGACTGCCCGGCGAAAACGAATCTGACCTTGCACGTAGGCAAGCCACGCAGCGAATGGGGCGGCCGGCACGAGCTGGACACCATTTACTGCGCCGTCAGCGTGTACGACACCGTCACCGCCAGCCGCAAAAGACCTGGATCCGGGTTTTCACTGAACCTCGAAGGCGCCTATCTTGGCGACCTGGCCTCCTCAGGCAACGATATGCGACGCAACCACGCAGTACTTGCCCTGTTCGCTTTGGCCGAGGCGAGCGGCCATGAACCGGATGTGGCGTTGAACATCGAAAAACGCATTCCCGTCGGCGCAGGCATGGCGGGTGGTTCCGCGGATGCGGCTGCCACGATTTTGGCGTTGAACACGCTATGGAATCTTGATTGGCCCATCGAACGGTTGCAGCAGGTTGCCGCCACATTAGGCGCGGATATGCCGTTCTGTCTGACCGGAGGCTACGCGCGAGGCACAGGCTTCGGCGAGCAGATCGAACAGCTCAGCGAGTACAGCGACGACGTGCGAAATCTGACGAGACAGGGTTTTGCAGGCCGCCTGCTGGTCGGCGCATATCAGGCGGAACTGCGCACGCCGGAAGTGTATGCCATGTTCGACCAAATCGGCGCCGACCCGGGAGACAACAATCATCTGCAACAAGCGGCGATCTCACTGCACCCACGTAGCGGACAGGCGATTGACGAAGCATTGCGAGCAGGCGCAAAGCAAGCGTTCGTCTCCGGATCCGGCCCTTCCGTAATCGCATTCGTACCAACCGACGATGCCGCACACGCGGTGCAGTCGGCATGGCAGGAAAGCCGTTGCGTCGACCGCATCATCGCCACCAAGGCACCGGCCCATCCGATTGTGCATATCATCGCGTAACAGTAAGGTTGAAGTCAACAGATTTTTTGGAGAAGGACTCGTACATGACTCAGGCTAACGATGAGCGCGCCGCGCGCAAACAGTACATTCGCCGCCGTCAAAAGGTGGCGTTCACCATAACTGGCGCCATTTTGACGGTCGCATTGGTGACTTCCCTGCTGTTCTTCTTCCATGTTGGAGGATTGGGCAGGGTCAAGTCGGCTGCAGTACAACCGAATTACGGCCAGCAGGCTCCTTGCGCCACCCAGGAACAGGACGGAAGCAACGGCAAATACGTGGAGAACCGCAACATCACCGTGCGCGTGCTCAACGGCACTGAATTCTCCGGCTTCGCACAAGCCGTCAGCAGCGCGCTACAGAATCGCGAGTTCAACACCCAGGCCGCCGGCAACTACACCAGTTCCCAGGTGGAGCGCACGATGATCATCTTCGGCAAGAACGCCGTTAATCAGGCGTACACGGTGAACAGCAACTTCACCGACGCGAAAATGGTGATGGACGATCGCGAGGATATGCTGATCGACGTTGTGGTTGGCGCAACCTTCGACAATCTGCAGGATCAAAAGCAAGTGCCGACCGCCGGCAAGAAGATCGAAAGCTTCGAAGGATGCGTTACCGTCGACAAGATGGCCGACGTGCAGAAGGCCCCCGAACACGACGCCGTGTGATTTGCAGATTTTTTTGATTTGCAGATTCTTGGATTGACCTCGCGATTTTCATTTTCTGACCTCATGATTTCGATTTTTTACTGAAAATCAAGATCATGAGGTCAGTTTGCAAATCGTGAGGTCAGAAGGCGGATTATTCGGCCTGCTGTTCCTCGTACCAACGGTTCAACTCGGCAACAGCAACATCACGCTCGACCGGGCCGTTATCGAGACGATATTCCAGCATGTGCTTGTACGCCTTGCCAACCAGCGGTCCCGGTTCAATGCCGAGCAGCTGCATGATTTCGTCACCGTTCAGATCAGGGCGGATCGCGTCGAAATCCTCCTTCTCCTTCAGATCGCGCACGCGCTGTTCCATCTCGTCCATCGCCGACGAGAACACCATGGCCTTGCGCTTGTTCTGCGTGGTCGCGTCGGCACGCGTCAGGCGGTTCAAACGCTCGTACAGCGGGCCTGCGTCTTTGACGTAACGGCGGACCGCGGAATCCGTCCACGGCTCCTCCACGTATCCGTGGAAACGCAAGTGAAGGTTGACCAGTTCGCTGACGTCCTCGACCATATGATGATCGAAATGCAATGCCTTAAGGCGCTTGCGGGTCATTTTCGCGCCGACCGCATCATGATGATGGAAACTCACCTTGCCGCCCGATTCGAAACGACGCGTCTTCGGCTTGCCGATATCGTGCATGAGCGCGGCAAGACGCAACGTCAGGTCTGGAGCTGGCACAGGACCGTCCGGGCCGGTTTCGAGAGCGACAGCACGATCAATGACGATCATGGTGTGCTCGAACACGTCCTTATGACGATGATGTTCGTCGATTTCGAGCTGCAATGCCGGAATTTCCGGGAAGACGATATCCGCAAGACCGGAATCGACCAGCGCTTCGATACCTGCACGCGGTCGATCGGACAGCAGCATTTTGACCAGTTCGTCACGTACGCGCTCGGCGGAAACGATTTCGATGCGATCGACCATGTCGGTCAACGCTTCGGCGGTTTCCGGTTCGATGCGGAAGCCCAGTTGCGCCACGAAACGCACGGCGCGCATCATGCGCAGCGGATCGTCATCGAACGACTGGCGAGGATCGACCGGCGTGCGCAACACGCCCTTGGCCAAATCGTTCGCACCGCCGAACGGATCGACAAATTCCAGTTCGGGCACGCGCAATGCCATGGCGTTCACCGTGAAATCACGGCGGGAAAGATCGCCTTCCAGCGTGTCGCCATAATTAACTTCCGGCTTGCGCGAGTCGGGGTCATACGTGTCGGAACGGTAAGTCGTTACCTCAACCTGCACTTCCGTGCCATCCTCGCGACGGCGCATCGCACCCAGCGTGCCGAATTTGCGTCCCATATCCCAAAAGCCATCACGCCCAAAACGGCGCAAAATATGTTCAAACTGCTCAGGACGCGCCGACGTGCAAAAATCCAAATCATGCGATTTACGATGCAACAGCAGGTCCCGGACGGGACCTCCCACCAACGCCAATTCATAGCCTTCCGCGGCGAACATACGCCCTAATTCAATGGCCTCTGGCCACACTTCGAAGTTCACGCCATCCCTTTCCGACACCACAAGTTTCTGCCTTACTAGCATACCGTTACCCCACCTGCACACAGAATTGAGTATGGTTGGAATCATGATTACGCCCGCAGACCTTGCACGCATGCTTGCCCATGCTGCGGACGACCATACCCAAAATCCGATGGAATCGGACAAACTGCTGTACACATCGCAGTCCGTTTCCTTGCGGCAAGAGACCATCATCACGCCCAGCGCACCCACCCCAGCAATGATGCCGCAACGGCGCGCCACAGACGGTCCGACCACATTCGCCTCGCTCGACGCGCAGGAACTGCCGGTGGTACGCGAATATTCGGCGGGCGGTCTCGTGTTCGATGACAAGGGCCGTGTGGCGATCATCGCACGTCATTCACGCAGCGGGCATTTGGAATGGTGCCTGCCGAAAGGTCATATCGAAAAAGGCGAGACACCGCAGCAAACCGCCGTTCGCGAGGTACATGAGGAAACCGGCATTTTGGGTGAAGTGGTCGATTCCATCGCTACCATCGACTACTGGTTCACGGGAACCAGCCAGCGCGTGCACAAGCTGGTGCATCACTTCGCATTGCGCCAGATCGGCGGCGAGCTGACGGTGGAAGGCGACCCGGACCATGAGGCAGAAGACGCGATTTGGGTGGATTTTGCTGATTTGGACGACGTTCTCAGCTACCCGAACGAACGAAAGATAGCATGGTTGTACGCAAGGAAACTCAACAGACAGGCGTGAAGGTGAATCAACCCGCACAACGGAACGTTCCGCACGGCATACGTGCTCTTTCGGCAATCCTCGCCATGGTCATGACCATGGCGTTGATGTTGTTATACGCACCTACGCCACATGCCAAAGCCGAAGAAACACAGGAAACACAATCGGGAGCCATGCTGTCAATCGACTCCTCCACAGCCGTGCTGACAGACACTTCCGGCTATCATCTGAGCGCAACGGTGACCAACACCACAGATCAGGAAATCCCATCGGGCACGCTGACCCTCGCCATGAACGCCTTCTACACGTTCGTGTCGCGCAACGATATCCAGGAATGGTCGGAAGGCATCGGGCAGATCCCAACGCCCAATATCGTGGGCCAAAGCGAGGTTCCCGCGCTTCAGCCGGGAGCTTCAGCGAACGTGCGCATCGACGCGGAATCAAGCCAAGAGGCACTGGCATCCATCAACTCCTGGGGTCCCAAGCCCATCACTCTCAGCTATGAGGCCGGCGGAGTCCAGCAAGACAAAGCACACACTTTCGCAACACGGACCGGAGCTGGAATCAATACCCCCGACACGCCCGCGATGAATATCACCATCGTGCAGCCGCTCGAAGCGCAAGGATGGACCACCGACAACACCATGCTGGAACAGCTCGTCAACAAAGGTGGCGTCACTTCCGCAGAACTTTCGAAAATCGCCGTTCCCGGCAAAGAAGACGAGGCACGACTCAAGTCGCTGGAACAGACGTTCACCAAGCATGACAAACTGCAGGTGGTGGCCGATCCGACCTATCTGAAGGCGATGCCGATGCCGACGCAAGTCGACGGCATCACGCAACCGGCCCTATTCGACATCACCGCCTATTCCGCGCTGAACGACAGCAAAACCTATGATTCGGCAAGCGTCGGCACCTCGCAATGGAACGCCGAACAGGCCTTGGAAAACTATCAATCGGCGTTGGGCGACCCGAACGCAAGTATGACCACGTATGCATGGCAGGGCACCGGCAATTGGACGATCGAGGCGCTCACGAAAGCCAAGCAGCAGGGGTACGACACCGTCATCGCCACGCATGATTTCGAAGAGAACGATGCGGCTACCGCAGAAACAGGCAAGGCCATAGTGGCCACCGACGCGGGCGACGTCACCGTACTGACCGCGCAAAGCGTGCTTTCCAACCTTGCACAGGGCAAGGCGACCAGTGCCGACGCCGAAGCGGATGGCGAGGGAACAACGGCCGGGCGTCTCGCACGATTCGTCGCGCAAAGCGCGTTCTACCAAATGGAACAGCCGTATGCGGAACGCAACCTGCTGGTCTGCCTAAACGACAATTCCGACCCAGCCGTCGTGGATGCGCTGATGACGGACGTCGAACAATCGCCGTGGCTGAACATCACCGATCTGAACACATTAAGCAACGCCGACCCCGCCTTGAGCGATGACGATGCGGCCGCGATCGTACCACAATCCGACGGAATCAATGATGCGACACAAGCCAATCTCAGGCAGACGCTCAACACGCTGGCAGCCTCGACAAGCGACATCAAACGATTCAACGCGTCCATCCTCACCGACGTCGCCGACGATGCCAAGCAGTCCCCCGCAGGCCTCAAAGCGTGGCGCAGACAGCTCGTCAACGCGCACGGCATCATGGCCCTGCACGCGCTAGGCGGCGAAAATCCAGCCGGAAGCACCATGGTGGAAGGAGCCGGGCAACTGGCGTCCCTGCTCATCAACGGAGTGACCATCACACCGACGGAAAACGTCAACGTGGTCAGCGAAACCGCGCAAATGCCCGTTACCATCAGCAACAGCCACCCCTATCCGGTCACGGTAAAAGTCTCATCATTGACCAACTCCATGCAGATTGTCACTTCGCGTTTCGACACCGTGGAGGTACCCGCAAACGGCGAAGCCCAAGTGGCATTCATCATCCGTGTGGCCACCTCCGGCACCGCGGACGCCACACTCAGCCTGCAGGACAGGCAGGGCATCGCATTCGGAGCGACACAAACCACCCACATCACCAGCGCATTGCAAATCAGCGACAAAACCGGCTTCATCATCATCGGCATCGCCGTGCTGCTTGGAGCTTTGGGACTGTGGCGCCAATTCCACCGTAAGAAGGATCCCGACGAATGAGTTCTTCCGTTGGCCGTAATTCACTGATCATGGCCTCTGGCACCGCGGCCTCGCGCGTGACCGGGCAAATCCGTACCATTCTGCTCGCCTGGGCTTTAGGCACCACCGGCTATGCGGCAAACGCCTACCAGGCCGGGTCCATGATTCCGCAGGTCATCTACACCCTGGTTTCCGGCGGTATTTTCAACGCCGTGCTCGTGCCGCAGATCGTGCGCACGTTGAAGGCGAAAGACGCCGAAACCAAGCTCAACAGGCTCATCACGCTCGCCATCACCATGTTGTTGGCGGTGACGATTCTGATGGCGCTGTGCACGCCACTGCTCACCAGACTGTATGTGAACGGCGGCCCGGAAACCATGGCGTTGGCAACCTCGTTCACTTTGTGGTGCATGCCCCAGATCTTCTTCTACGGCCTGTATACGGTGATCGGTCAGATTCTCGCAGCCAAAGACCACTTCACCGCGTATGCGTGGAGTTCGGTGGGTGCGAACATCATCAGCTGCATCGGCTTCGGCACATTCATCGCATTGTTCGGCCGCGCCACGGAGCATCCGCTTGATTTCTGGACCGCCGACAAAATCGCTTTGACGGCCGGAACATGGACATTGGGCGTGGCATTCCAAGCGTTGGTGCTGTTCATTCCGCTGACCAAAATCGGATTGAAATACCGCCCGCAATTCGGACTTCGCGGCATCGGCTTGCGTTCGATGGGACCGGTCGCAGCTTGGAGCGTCGGCATTGTCGTAATCGACCAGCTCGCCAATATCGTAATCACGCGCACGTCCACCAACGCGCCGATGCTCGCGCAGCAGAAGTTCGGTATCAATCCGCTCGATGTGGCCGGCAATGCCTCATACCAGAACGCGTACACGATTTACATGCTGCCATATTCGCTGATTGCCGTTTCGCTTGCAACCGCGATTTTCCCGAAAATATCCCGTGCGATCGCCGACCATAATATCGCCGAAGCGCGCACCGATTTAAGCCAGGCAATGCGCAATATGGGCGTGATCATGTGTTATTTCTCGGTCGCTTTCGTAGTGATGCCCGTTCCGATCATTCTCGCGTTGCTGCCGTCTGTGAGCGTCAGAGAGGCGATTCTTATGGCGGGACCGTTGGTCACGCTTGGCGTGGGACTTCCGTTCGCCAGCGCGTATCTGATTATCCAGCGCACGTTCTATGGATTCGAAGACGGCAAATCGCCGTTCATTTTCATGCTGTTCGCCATGGGCATTCAAGCGGTAGGCGTGATAATCGGCGCGAAGCTACTTCCCCCTACCGAATGGACGACAATGATCGGCACGGTAGGAGCCATAAGCTACATACTGCCGATTCCCGTCCTGTATGTCATGTTGCGCAAACGTTTCGAAAACAATATCGACGGTCCGCGCATAGCCATCTCGTATCTGAAATCGATTGGCGCGGCAGCAGCTGCCATGCTCATCGGCGTGATGGCACGTGACAGCGTCTACCAGCTCGTCGGCGCCCAAATCGGAGCGGTGGACGGTCATATGAACTGGATTCAGGCAGTGGTGTGCGCTGCGCTGTTGACCATAGTGACTTTCATCGTTTACGCGGGCATGTTGCGGCTGCTGCGTTCTGAGGAATTCGACGAGGCGATCGTACTGCTTTCCTCACGTATTCCCGGACTTCGCAAGCCGACCAGCCCCAACGATAGACTGGAGCAAGGCGACGCCGAAAACGGCGAGTGACCATAGGCAGAACAAACGTTTACAAAAAGTTGAAGGAACCCATGAAACCTCAGCTGGGAGATACCATCAGCAATCGCTACGTGCTCGTTTCGCCGTTGCGCGAAGAAACCGGACTGCAGGTCTGGAAGGCCAGCGACCATGTGCTCGCACGGGATTGCCAGCTGTTTATCGTCAGCAGCAGCAAGGCATTGCAGGAAGTCAACGCAACCGCTTCCATGCTGGCCATTTCGCACGACTCCCACTTCACAAAAGTGTTGCAACTCCAGCATGTCGGCAAGGTCGCGCTGGTGGTGACACAGCTTGACGAAGGCATGGCCCTCAGCGAATATCTTGCGCTGAACGCCAACCAGCCGTTGAGCTATACAGCCATGCGTTCCATCATTGGCGAAGTCATCGAATCGTTGCATGTGCTGCAAAAAGACAATCTCACGCATTTCTCCATCAGCACCGACACGGTGCGCCTGACCCGTTCCGGCATTCAGATTGCAGACGCTCCGGTGAGCGTCATGCTTGCCGACACTTCTCGCGCGCAGGCTTTGGAAAATCGGGAACAGCTTGCGATTCGGCAGATTGCGGCATTGTTGTATGCGATGCTGACCCGCCGTCCGTCCACATTGTCGACTGATTTCCGTCTGGACGCGCTCGCGCCGACCACGCCGATGGAATTCCGTGTGATCTGCAAGCGCGGACTTGAGCTTGAAGAGGCCGACGGCTTCCCCACCGTTCCGATGGCGACTCTCGCGGAATTGGAGGCGCTGCTTGGCGAGTACCAGCCGCTGTCATCGTTGGGGGGTATGGATGTCACGTTGCCTTCCATGGATTCGGAGTGCTCGATCGCCAATGTTCCGTTGCTGCAGATCCTTGAGAAGGATACGCTCCTGCTACCGGATACGCTGGCGGTGACTGGAAGCATTCCGGAAATGACGTTCACGGCTCCCGAACCGCATAACGATTTTTCCGATGGCAAGGAGGCTTTGGCGAAAAGCGTCGCAGCCACCAGCGGAGCGGTGAAATCGTTGTGGAGCAGCGGCCGTGAGCTGCTGAGCGAAGAAGACATCGATGGCGTGACCGACACCAGCGATTCCCCCTTCTCCTTCCCTATCAGGGTTTCAGTACCGTCCGACGGCATGTCGTCAGACGATTCCCAGTTGGAAAAAACCGGCCGCATTCCAGTGATCGGCGCGGACGGTCAGGTCATTCAGCCCGGCGAGGAGTCCGCTCGCGCGTTGAAGGCAGAGCAGGAGGCGATCGACGCCGCGTATGCCGCCGGTCGAGCCGCAGTTCCGCCGAGCTTCACACCGAAGAATCCTTCTCCCACGTCGGCGAGTACTGACGTTGCCGACGCGAAACTGTTTGGCAAGCTGAAAACGAAGGTCGTTGCGATTATCGTTGCCGTTCTTGTTGTTGCGGTAGCGCTTGGTTTCGCTATTCAGGGTTTGATGAAGCCTTCAGATTCGGTTACGACTGATTCCGAAGGACCATGGCCGGAAATAAATCTTGACAAGGTGCCGTTCGGCGAGGGCGATCAGACGGATGCGAATTCCGCGGATTCTTCCAATTCTGATAAGTCCGGCAATACCGATAAGTCCAACAATACCGATTCGTCCAATTCCGCGGATTCTTCCGATACTTCCGCCAATGCGCCGGCATCTGGCGATTCATCATCCAAGAAACTCAAGAAAACCGAAGACAAGGTCGTGACCGCTGACAAGCAGTCGAAGAAGGTACCGAATCCGAAGCAGCCGGAAAACACGACTGCATACGAAATCGACAATCGTCAGTTCCTGTCGAACCCTGACGGACAGCAGGGCTACGGATATTACGTGCACCTGAGCCAACCGCAGAACGTGTCTCGCATGGTCATCAAGATTCGTTCTTCGGGCGGCCAGGGATACATTCGCGTAAACGCGACGAACAGCCCGTCCCAGGGTGAGCAGGTGGCACAGTTCAAATTCGACGATTCCGGCACTACCGAAGTGAAGTTCGACAAGTCTGTGAAAACGCAGGACATCATGCTGTGGGTGCCGCTTGACAGTCTGCCCGGCAGCCAGCTGTACATCGATTCCCTGCAGATCTTCTAATCGTTGTCACCGTCTTTCTAACGTTTTCCGGAAAAGACGCGCATGGAGGGCACGTGTAATATGCACGTGCCCTCCTTTGTATCTGCCACTCGATTGTCTGCCGAAATCGTTGATGTCAATCAACTACATATCCCAAATTAGTGGTCAAATCGACTTGTGCAGACATACAACCGGGGTTGTACAGACAATCCGCCGCGCAGACCACTTACTCCGGCCAGTGTTCGAAGAGGGTGAGGAGCTTTTCGACGTTGACGTCGCTCCAGCTGTCGATTCGAGGACCATCGTACGCGCTGTTGTACGGCTGATCGAACACAACCACGTGCTGCCCGGCTTCGCGCAGGGTTTCGATGTTCGCCGGCGAATCGTCGATGTGGATCGTGGCCTGCATACTGTCTTTCAGCCCAGTGAAGCACAGGCTCATGTACGGAATGTGATTGCTATCCAACCATTGCGCGGTGTCGGAAACGACCATCTGATGCTGGCCGGACACGAACAGCCGATGCGTGACGATGCGAATGTACACGTGCTCGCCCGCCAATCGTTGCAGCGCCTGCGCTACCCCCGGAAGCGGCTTCATCGTCGCATACAGATGCTCACGTTCCGCGGCTTTATGCGTTTCGATGTAATCGTCAAGCGTGTCGAACGGCCATCCATCCTCGCGGGTGAGATTGTAGCGCGCGGCCCGCAACGCACGTTCCGGCACGTCAATGCCCTGCCGATGCAGATAATCGCGGATCGCACCTTTGTAATCCGCGCAGACGCCGTCCAAATCGAGATTGAGCACGCGATATCCCTGCACGCCCACGCGCTGACTCTCGTATTGTTCAGGAATAGTCGCCATATCACGTTCCTTTCTTATGCCTGATGCCGATCAGCCCGTCGAATAGCCACGCCAATCAGCTCGCTATCAATCAATGTACCGTGACATTCGTCGGCAACAAGCGCAAATACTCCCGCAGGTAAGGAAGATAGAAAAGGGATAGAAAAAGACGAGATTGCCAAAAATCTTACAGAAGAACGATTTTGAGACTTTCATAAAAAGACAGAAAATTCAAAGATCACACCACTTCTTTTTGCGACGGCGATACTGCCCGGCAATCGACGATCAACTTTCATCACAGCATCATTACGTTTATTTCAAGATTAGCCGATGAAAATACAAAAGAATCAACGATCGTTGCATGACATTGACGGTTGCACCTGCCTATAATGAAGGCACAACAGAACAAAGAGACACGATGCGGCAGGGACCGGAGAGAAAACCGGAACCGCACCCCACACGCGGGGAAACGGCAACGCCACCCGCGCTGAAACAATAAACAAGACTTACGGCAGCGGCCAGAGGAAAGAAAAGAAAACAAGAACGCCGCCAAGCCGAACGAAAGGAAACATCATGAAGAACAACACTTTCAACCAGATCGTCAACGCCAACCTCGCTTCCATCGATCCAGGCTTCGGCCAGTTCGCACTCGCCAAGGCTAGCGCCGATCTGTTCAAGAAGGTCATCAACAAGTGACCCAAGGCCTGCACAAGCAGGCGTCACACTTAAATAACCAAAGGGCTTGCGTTCCGCATGGAGCGCAAGCCCTTTTCTCATGTTCCGCTCAAGCACTGCCAAGAATCCAGCCACCACCAGCAACTGCACACACAGCCCCTCACATAACCACACACAACAACTCGTGTTTCACGTGAAACTCTGTAGATGATCCGATTCGGAAGGTACTTGATAATACGCCATAAGAAAAAGGAATGCGCGAAATCGTGAGATGCGTGGATGTCCGTTTTGACGATTCGCTACAGTGGGAATATGAGTGATTTGCGAGATGCGATTATTGTCGGGTCCGGCCCTGCCGGATATACCGCAGCCATATATTTGGGCCGAGCTGGATTCAAACCACTGGTCATCGCGGGCGCGCTGACCCCAGGCGGGCAGCTCGTCAACACCACCGAAGTGGAGAATTTCCCAGGCTTCCCCGATGGCGTTATGGGACCGGAACTCATGGACAATATGCAACGCCAAGCGGAGAAGTTCGGCGCAGAAATCATTTGGGATGACGTTGTTTCCGTGAGCAACGATGACGCCACCGGCGTGAAAACCGTGCGCGTCGATCTGGGAGACGTTTTCGAAACCCGTGCTTTGATCATCGCAACCGGATCGGAATACCGCAAGCTCGGCATCCCCGGAGAGGCGGAATATTCCGGCAAGGGCGTGTCATATTGTGCGACTTGCGACGGCTTCTTCTTCCGAGATAAGCCGATTATTGTGGTCGGCGGCGGCGATAGCGCATTCACTGAAGCTGATTTTCTTTCCCGATTTGGATCGTCGGTGACGTTGATTCATCGTCGTTCCGAATTCCGCGCATCGCAGATTCTCGTGGAACGCGCTCAACAGAATCCGAAAATCACCATCATCACAGATTCCGTGGTGGAGGAAATATTGGGAGACGACAACGGAGCACAATCCGTGAACATTCGCAACGTCATCACCGGAGAGATTGGCACGATTGCCGCAAACGGTATTTTCGTAGCGATCGGCCACTCCCCCGCCACAACTTTTATTGACGGCATTGTGCAGCGAGATGCGGCTGGATATATTCAGGTGGATGGCGCCAGCACACGCACCAGCACTGCCGGTATTTTTGCAGCAGGCGATTGCGTTGACAGTATTTACCGTCAGGCGATCAGTGCCGCCGGCATGGGCTGCCGGGCTGCCCTTGACGCCCAAGCCTACCTAGAGCAGTAGCACTCCCCATGACGGTCATTCATACAGTCATCTCACAATCATGACTGTATGAATGACCGTTATGTGACCGTGATACACGGTCATGCCCTGCAAAAACTGGAAAAACGAACGGAAGGGCGGCATATTCTGTTCACGACTGTAAGCTTGGTCAAACAGCCTTGAGTGTGTCGTGAATAGAATATGCCGCCCTTCTGCGAACATCACACTGATCAGACAGAGAAACTCGAGAAATACTATTCTTCAGCAGAAGGCATGAGCATGTCGACAATGCGCTTCATGTCGTCTTCGGATTTGAACACGATTTCGATGCGACCATGTTCCTTGGATCCCTTGATGGACACCTTCGTGTCGAACCTCTTTTCAAGGCCGACCTGCATTGGCGTTCCCGCCCACGGATTCAGTTTGCTGGTCTTCACCTTCTTCGGCTGATCCGATTCGGCGGCCTTCATCGACACGATTTCCTCGGTGCTGCGAACAGACAGTCCTTCGGCGATAATGCGCGTCGCAAGCTGTTCCATATCAGCTTCGGCCGGCAATCCCAGCAGCGCACGCGCGTGACCTGCCGATAAGAGTCCGGAAGAGACCTTCTTTTGCACGGTTGCAGGCAGATTCAGCAATCGCAAGGTATTTGCGATCTGCGGGCGTGATTTCGATACAGATTTCGACAATTGCGCCTGTGTCAGACCGAAATCGTCGATCATTTGCTGATAGGCAGCCGCTTCTTCCAGCGGATTCAACGCAACGCGATGCAGATTCTCCAGCAGAGCGTCACGCAACATGTCATCGTCTGCCGTGGTTTTGACGATCGCAGGAATCGTTTTCAGACCTGCGATCTGTGAAGCACGCCAACGACGCTCGCCCATGATGAGCTCATACATGCTATCCATGCGACCGTCGAACATATTGTGCGGCTCGGCATTGTTGGCGGCGTTCTCCTTGCGCGCGGCCTCAATCTGCGAGAGTGGACGTTTCCGTACGACAATGGGCTGCAGCACGCCGACTTCCTTGATGGAATCGGCAAGTTCACGAAGATCATCCTCGTCGAAAATAGTACGCGGCTGATGCAGGTTGGGTCCGACGTCACTCAGACGCAATTCAACCAAGTATCCACCCTGCACCGGCAGCAGTTCCGGTTCGCTGTTCTTTGCATCTTCGTTCTTTTTTACCGCTATAGTTTCACGTGAAACACTCCCCTGCTTCACATCGGCAGAAGGAGCGACAGGACTAGTGGCACCGAAGAACATGTCAGCTGGATGAGCCGCTTCGTTCAGCGTGATGGAAGGCATGCTGGCACGATGAACGCCTCCCTTCTTGATTTCACGTGAAACGTTTTTCTTCATGTCGCGGACGGCATCGACGGAAGCCTTGGCTGTCACCATGGAGCTTTTAGCGCCTGCATTCTTTTCCACAGACGGCACGTCGGCACTGTCAGCCATATTTCCGGAAGTTTTCGCGGACGATTTGTTATCGGCCTTCACCCCTGCAGCAGGAGTAGCCGGCTCAGCGGCAGCTTCCGATTTTGCCGACTCTCCTGGAAGAGACGGAAACAGCGCGCCGAGACCCCTGCCTAAACGTGATTTCGTAGCCATAATCAGTTCTCATTCCTTCTTGCATCGATAGCCTGCAACACCGTCTGCGAGCGACGTGCGAGTTCCAACGCGGCCTCGCAGTAGGAGATTGCACCCATGCCCTTGGGGTCGTAGGCGATAACGCTTTGATTAAAGCTTGGCGCTTCCGATATTTTCACCGTTCGTGGAATCGTGGTGTCCAACACGATGGTCGGATAGTGGCTTTTGACCTCGTCATGCACTTCACGGCTGAGCAGGGTTCGCTTATCGAACATGGTAATCAGCATGGTAGAAACGAGCAGTGACGGATTGAAATGTTCCTGCACCAGCCCGATGGTATTGATAAGCTGGCCAAGCCCCTCCAACGCATAGTATTCAGCCTGGATCGGAATCAGCATCTCATGCACCGCGCACATGGCATTAATTACCAGCAGTCCAAGGCTTGGAGGGCAATCGATAATCACGTAATCGTAGTGTTCCTCGCTGTTCTCAAGAAACTCGTCAACCGCGGTTTTCAGCAGCACATTGCGATTTTCCATGTCGGCGACTTCCAGCTCGGCACCACTCAGATCAATGGAGGCCGGTACCACATCAAGCAGATCGAAATCAGGGCAGGCACGCTTGACTTCGGCAATGGTTTTCCTACCTTCGATCACGTCGTATACCGACGGCTCTCCCGACGCATGCGGAGCACCCAACGCGGTCGACGCATTGCCCTGTGGATCCATATCGATCAGCAGCACTTTGGAACCGAACTGAGCCAACGCAGCGGAAAGATTCACCGCAGACGTGGTTTTGCCAACGCCGCCCTTCTGGTTAGCGACCGCAATCAGTCGCGTCTGCTCCGGCTTTGGGCAAACGGCCTTCTGCAAGGCGCGATAGCGAGACGATTCGTCGGCGATCTGCGAACCAAGAGGAGAATCCGATCCTCCGAAAATTCGTTTGATGGTTTCCGTTGCCGATTCCATCGATGTCAGGTTATCTGGTCCTTCAGGTCCAGTCATACGTCAGCCTTCCTTACGATATGCTTAACATTCAAGTTTCATCATTTGGGTGGACAGAATCAGCCCATCTCACCCATTGTGCGCAAATGTGGATAACTGTGGATAGTCAGTGGATAACTTGCGCTACTCACAAAAAGTTATCCACAGATATTTTATTGCCATTCCAACATTTTCTCTGCGGTTTATTTCAACGATTCCCCAGCTGTGGATAATGTGGACAACTCGCCTAAATTGTGGATAACTTACTTTTTATCCACCATGAGCACATGGGTCGATTCAAGCCCCGGACCGACCTCGGCATTCACCACTCGCGGACGAACGCCGCCGCGCTTGGCGATCTCCATGGAGGCTTTTTCGATCTCCTCCTGAGCGGATCTTCCCTTCAATGCGACCAGACATCCACCGCGTTCAAGCAACGGCAACGTCCACCCGGATAGTTTGGTCATCGGCGCAACGGCACGACAGGTCACCACGGCGAACGGATGCCTTGCCTGAATGGGCTTGCCATCCAAATCCAGTACAGGACCGCGGGCAACCGCTCCCCTGCCGTTCCTGCCGCCTTTGCCGTTTCTACCGTTTCTGGCGTTCCCATTGCCACGGTTGCCGCCTTGAGTGCCAGACGCACCCACAATGGCCTCGATCATCTCATTGGCCCTGGCACGCACCACCGTAACATTCTCCAGCTCCATGTCCGCCACGCACTCGTTCAGCCATTCGATACGCCGTTCCATAGGCTCTACAAGCGTGAACTGGTGATCCGGCAGGCATGCGGCCGCAACGATACCGGGGAAACCGCCACCGCTGCCAATATCGGCAACCGTTTTAAACTGCTTATTGGCCGTGGATTCCCTCACGAAAGGCACAATGGCAGCCGAATTCAGAATATGGCGTTCCCAAATAATCCCAACGTCTCGTGGCCCAATCAAGCCACGGGGTTCGCCTTCTTCGGCAAGTTTCGCATGAAAGACACGCAGCTTGTCCAACGCATCCCCCAGCACTTCCTCAAGAATCGGCGAATCATCAAGTTCGTCTGTCACATCACTCATGGGCACCATCCTATATCCTGCTCTTCCTCATTGCTGGTATTCCAGCCATTACTCCCCGACCAATGCCGGCAATATCGCACGGCCTACGCAGACCGTAAGCAAGTCCATGCGCACATAGGCGTCACGTATCCAGCGCACGACTCGCGTGCAGTCATTCACCAATCGCAATAAAAAAAAGCGCCACCAAATAGTGACGCCATGTTTCACGTGAAACGAGCCGAACTCAGGCCTCATCCTCGTCTTCGGTTTCCTCGGCGGCGGAAGCCTTGAGATACACCGTAACGTAACGATGTGGCTCCTCGCCGTGGGAACGGGACTTCATGCCTTCCTCACGCACCACGTCATGCACGATCTTACGCTCGAAGGAATTCATCGGCTTCAGGTCGACCGGCTCTCCGGTCTCGTGCACCTCGTCGATGGCGTCCAGCGCGATGTCATGCAGACGCTGACGCTTGCGCTTTAGATAGCCGTCGACGTCCACAATGAGATGGGAACGTTCGCCGGTCTTCTGCTGCACGGCAAGTCGCGTCAGCTGCTGCAATGCGTCGACGACCTCGCCGTTGCGTCCGATGAGATGCTTGATATCCGTATCATCATCGGCGACGATTTGCACGGTAGGACGATTGTTGCGCACGCCCATTTCGATATCACCTTCGTAATCAACGATATCGAGCAGTCCTTCAAGATAATCGGCAGCGATATCAGCTTCCTCATTGAGCTGATCGATGGTCTTTTCCTCATCTTGCGCCATGGTGGTTGTACTCCTTTGAGCGGGGTTTCTATTACTAAAAGTCTTGCTATGTAAAGTCTAATTACTGTTTACCACGTCGACGATAAACGCTGATAAAAGTGGTGTGTCCCGCGTTTCACGTGAAACACGGGACACACTCTTACTCACTTCTTTTTCTTTTTACGGCTCGGCTGATGACGCTGGTAGCCGTTCTTTTCCTTCACTTCGGCGGCTTCCTTGGCCTTCTGCAGCGCCTCTTCCTCGAGGGATGGCAGACCGGCCTTGGCTCGGCGGGCGTTCTCATGAACATGATCACGCTTTTCCTTCGCTTCGGCGGCCGGAGATCCCGGAGTCGGGAAGACGTGGATCTGCCAGATGGAACGCAACAGATTGCAGATGTTGTTGGTGAGCCAGTACACCAGCACAGCGAACGGCATGGCAATACCGGAGACAATGTACATGATCGGGAACATCCACAACATCATCTTCTGCATCATTTCGGTCTGCTTGTTTGCCGCAGACTGAGCCATGTTACGCTTCATGCTGTTGTACTGCATGAACCACAGGCAGAAGCACATCAATGCAACGAAGATGGCGATAACTACTTTGCCATGCACGGCGGCGGTCGTGAAGTTATCAGCCACGTTCACACCAAACACTGTGGTGGACGTGAACTGCTTGGCTGTGGCGATGTCGAAAGCGCCAAGACCCTGTCCGTCCCTGAATTTGCCGCGTGCGATGTACGGAATGGCTGACAGCGTATAGAACATGCACATGAATACGGGACCCTGCACGAACATAGGGAGCATGGAAGTGCAGCCACCCATCGGGTTCGCATCATTGTCCTGGTAGAGCTTCATCATCTCGCGCTGCATGGCTTCCTTGCTGGCGGGATCGTTCTTGCCCTTGTATTTGTTTTGGATACGCTGCATCTTTGGCTGCAGGACGGCCATCTGGGCCTGCATCTTGCGCATACCCTTCATGGACTTGTAGAACAGCGGAAAAACGCATGCCTGGACCACAAGTACTAGGAATACGATGGACATGACCCACGAGAAACCGATCTCGTTCATGCCCAGCATCACCAGGAACTTATGGAATACGGCCATGATCTGCGTCATGAGCCACTCGACGGGATACAGGAGCTTATACAGCCAGCCCCAGAAACCGCTGTCGAGGAGGAATTGATTTTGATTCATTACAGGCCAGTCTCCTTATCGCCTATAGGTTTTTCTACGTTCAGAGGCGTGAGCCGAGGTTCCTCGTGTGCCTTCGACCACGAACATCTGTAAAACAAGGAATAAAGCTGCGGAACGTCGTCAATTCCCCCACGGTTCCACTGATTGCAGCGAAGAAGGCGCAATAACGCAAGAAGGCCACCCTTAAGGCGGCCAAATCGTTCAATCGCCTGAATCGCATAATTGGAACAACTTGGATAATATCTGCAGCAGGGTGCGGTATTCGCGGAAATATGACGTTGGTACCAGCGAATGGCGCGAATCATCCAATTTCCGTCACAACCGGCGTTCATTACTGACGCACGGCCTTACGATTCACCGCTTCAAAACATGCTACGATCTGCTGTTCCAACGATAGAAAATCAGCATGTGCAGCACTTGGCTTTGCACGCAACACGATATCGCAGGATTCAGGTAAGGCAGATTCGTACTTTCGCGCAAGCACGCGGAAACGACGTTTAACGGCATTACGCGTTACTGCGTTGCCGACAGCCTTGGAAACGGCCAAACCGACACGTCGGCCCCGCTTCGCCGTGGAATCGTCAATAATGGCATCGTCGTGCATCAAATAATGCACGACGATGTCTTCTCGCGATACCCTACGACGGCGTTTGAGCACCGCGACAAAATCGCGATGGCTTTTCAGCCGTTCCACCACTCTATGCCGTTAAATCAGGCAGCGAGGGACTTGCGGCCCTTGGCGCGGCGACGGTTGATCAGAGCGCGGCCTGCGCGGGTGCGCATGCGCTGACGGAAACCGTGCTTCATGTGGCGACGGCGGTTGTTCGGCTGGAATGTCCTCTTCATAATTAATGCTCCCGGTGTTTTAGCCATGCCAAGGCACGGCTCCTCATGAGTCAAGCTCTACCAAATTACTCTGACCCCTGAACAGAGTAATTGCCTCCGCTAATTCCTTCACATTTTCATGGGGACTCTCCCCACAAAACAATCCACAAAAAACGTTGGTATATCGCCAAACTCCCCACAAAAGTTATCCACAAACTACATCACTGTTATTCACAATTCAATTATTTCAACACGCTTACCGGTGGATAACTCGGGGAAAAGAGAGTACAAATAAACAGTTGCACTACTGGTAGAAGTCTGTCGAGAAAGGGGAATCCGTGGCCGATACGACAACCGATCCTCTCGATCAGGCTCGCGGAGTATGGTCCGACGCGCTGGCGTTGCTGCACCAGAATCCCGCGCTTTCCGTACGTGACAAAAGCTGGCTGGAAAATGTTTTTCCGGAAGGCATGTGGGGTCCCACCATCGTGTTGTGCGTGCCCAGCGCGGCCGCGCAGCAGACGTTGCAGAACGAATTGAGCCAACCTTTGCTGAAGGCGTTGCGAGAGGCCGCCGAACAGGATATTTTCCCCGCATTCAAGATCGTGGAAAAGAAGGAACCCGCCCAGCCGGCCGTCGAGGAATACCCTCATTTTACCCCCGCGCCTCATGTTGAGGAAACCACGCAGGGCCAGCTTCCCATTCCGGTCGTCATGCCTCCGGAACGCCCCAACACCTTCCAACGAGGCCAGAACAGGCCTTTGCTGGATCCTAAGACCCACCTGAACAAAAACGCCACCTTCGACACCTTCGTTCCTGGCGATTCCAACCGTTTCGCGCGCACCGTCGCATTGGCCGTCGCGGAAGGTTCCGGCCATGATTTCAACCCGCTGTGTATCTATGGCGGCTCCGGCCTGGGCAAAACCCACTTGCTGAACGCCATCGGCAACTACGCGCTGGTCAAGGATCCCTCACTGAAGGTCCGTTATGTGACCAGCGAGGAGTTCACCAACGAATTCATCGAAGCATTGGGCGACACCAACCAGAATTCCGGCCAAATCAAGGAATTCAACCGTCGCTACCGTGAAGTCGACGTGCTGCTGATCGACGATATTCAATTCCTCAGCGGCAAAGACGCGACACTTGAACAGTTCTTCCATACGTTCAATACCCTGCACCAGGCGAACAAGCGCATTGTGATCGCATCCGATGTGCCTCCGAAGGATCTGCAGGGCTTCAACGAACGCCTGATCTCCCGCTTCGAATCCGGCCTGACCGTCGACGTCAAGCCGCCGGATCTGGAGACGCGAATCGCCATTCTGCGCATGATCGCCCATGGGTCCAACGTTCAGGACGACGTGCTCAACCTTATTGCGGAACGTTTCACCGAGAACATCCGCGAGCTGGAAGGCGCACTGAACCGCGTGACTGCCATGGCTTCCCTGAGCGGACAGCCGGTGACTCGCGCGCTGGCGGAGCATACTCTGCAGGACTTCTTCGCGACCGATGTGGAAATCAAGCCCACCGACATCATCACCCAGGTGGCGAAATACTTCTACATCACGTTCGATGACATCGTCGGCCGTTCTCGCACGAAGAAAATCGCGCTGGCCCGCCAGATCGCCATGTATTTGGTGCGTGAGCTCACCAGCATGAGTCTGAACGACATCGGCCAGGTGTTTGGAGGCAAGGACCACACCACGGTGATGCACGCCTACACCCGTATCAGCGATGAAATGCAGGAAAAGCAGGAAATCTACAACTATGTGACGGAGTTGACACTGCAGCTCAAGCAGCGTTCCGGCGAGAAATAACGTTTCCCGCGACTTCGCTCGTTTACGTGTGTTTTTGGACGCCTCAAAAACGATTTTGGCGTTTTCCGCCTTTTTAGGCGCATTTCAGACGCTAAGTGTGAATATTAGTAAAACCTTTATCGGCTACTTTACCGACCGGGCTGACACGCCGGGCTGTGGAAGATTTTTATTGAAGTTATCCACATAGTTATACACAAATTAGGGATTTCTCGGTGGAAAACCCGTTGGAAACGCGAAAATTGGCGGTGGATGAATTGTGGACTATACACAGGCTTCTGTGGATAACTTTTTCTCATTGCCGAGCCTGTGGATAACCCCATGATTTGTCCACACTCCATTCAAAAGTTATCCACAGGTAGTGAGGTGAACTGAACCCTTGCAAAATGTGGGGTCTAATCACTTACCCACATTATCCACAGGCCTTATTATGACGAATATAGATTGTTATAAGAAAATCATCATCGTCACCATAAGTGGGGAATTCCCCACGCTTCGTCAAAACTCTGACAGCTCGCTAAAATGACTTATGGACCGAATGAAACGAGGAAATTAGCCATGAAAGTTGAAGTCAATTCCCAAGCGCTGGCCGACGCAGTAGCCTGGACCACCCGCGTGATCGACGCTCGTCCTGCATCCCCCATTTTGGCAGGCGTCCGTTTGGAGGCCATCGACGGCACTCTCCAGCTTTCCGCCTTCAATTACGCCATTTCCGCCCGCCATCACATTGAAGCAGGCATCGATGAAGCCGGATCCGTTTTGGTGCTCGGCAAGCTGCTGGCGGATATCACCAAGTCGCTTCCTGCTGCGAAAACCTATCTTTCCACCGATGGATCGACCATGACCATCACCTCCGGCAAGTCCACTTTCACCATGCAGCTCATGCCAGATGCCGAATATCCGGATCTTCCGGTAATTCCGGCCAAACTGGGCCAAGTGGACGCACAAACCTTTACCCAGGCCGTCACCCAAGCATCCGTTGCCGTTTCCCGCGAGGAGAATCGCCCCGTGCTCACCGGCATCCGCGTGCAGTTCCAAGGCGACAAGGTGATCATGAGCTCCACCGACCGTTTCCGTCTGTCTCGTTCGAGCTTTACGTGGACGCCGGAAAACCCGGACACAAACGCCACCGCACTCGTTCGCGGCGCACTGCTGCGCGACGTGGCACGCTCTCTGGATGAGCACCAGAACATCGTTGTGGACTTCGACACGGAGAATCCGTCGCTACTGGGCTTCGAGAACGCCGGACGCGTGTCTACCTCGCAGCTGATCGACGGCGAATTCCCCGCGGTCGACCGCCTGTATGCCGACGAATACCCGATTCATGCGGTCATCAACAAGCAGGATCTCATTAGTGCCATCAAGCGCGTCTCCCTCGTCGCCGAGCGCAACGCACCGATCCGCATGGCCTTCACCAGCCAGGAGCTCACGTTGACCGCAGGAACCGCGGACGAAGCCCAAGCCAAGGAAATCCTCGACATCGACATGGATGGAGAAGACATCACCGTGGCCTTCAACCCGACCTACCTGATCGAAGGCCTGAGCGCCATCGCGGAACCGTTCGTGCGCATGAAGATGACCACCGCTGTCAAGCCTGTGGAATTCAACGGCCAGAAGGAGTCGGATTCCGCGGAATCCATGGACTACCGTTACCTGCTTGTGCCCATGCGTTTCAACAGCTGAACATAAACCGCTCCGCACAAAACGTGGGTGCATCGCAAAAACAGGGCTGAACATGGCTATTACTGCCGGTTCAGCCCGTTTGCATGAATATTCATGAACAATCATATTCGTAAATAATTGCGACTGTCCACGTAAGAAATTTGCTTTATTCTCAAGGATTGTGAATGTATATTTCCCGCCTAGCGCTCGACCACTACCGTTCTTGGGAACATTGCGTGCTCGACTTCGAACCGGGAATCAACATTCTGCAAGGAGCCAACGGACTCGGCAAAACCAATATTGTGGAAGCCGTCGAAGTGCTTTCCACGGGATCAAGCCATCGCACGTCATCATCATTGCCGCTAATCGAAAAAGGGTGCGCTTCGGCCACCATCCGAGCCAATGTGGAAGACGACGAAACGCAACACACCTATGAAGCGACCATCGTGGCGCGAGGTGCGAATCGGGCGCGAATCGATGGCGGAAAATCGCAATACATGCGCGATCTCATCGGGCGCACGCCCTCCGTCTCCTTTACCCCCGAAGATCAGCGTTTGGTAGCAGGCGACCCAGCAACCCGACGTAACTTCATCAACCAGGCCGCTTCCCTGCTGCTCCCCCACTACGCGCAGCTGCTGCAACAATTCACGCACGTGGCGAAACAACGCACGGCACTGCTCAAACAACTCGGCGACGGCACGAATACCGATTTGCAATACAGCCAGCAGACGGTCTTAAGCGGGTTGGAAATCTGGACAGGACAATTCATCGATCTCGGCATGAGACTGACACAGGAACGCAACGATGTAATCGCACGCTTAGGGGAGCCTTTCGCGCGAATCTACGCGTCTTTGGCAGGCGACGGCGAGCGGGCGGCGCTCGCATACGAGCCATCCTTCGACGAAGTGATGCTGTTCGACGATCCGGGCGCGGAAATCAGCCGTCATTTCCAGCGCATCTACCCGGGCGAAGTGGCACGCGGGCAGAATCTGATTGGCCCGCATCGCGATGACCTGACCTTGCTGCTCAACGACATGCCCGCCCGTGAATTCGCGTCCAACGGCGAGATGTGGACCATGGCTTTGGCGTTGAAAATGGCGCTATATGAAGCGGTTTCCGCACAATTCGAAAGCAAGCCGATCGTGATTCTCGATGATGTGTTCGCACAGCTTGACGAATCCCGTCGTGGACAGATCCTCGATTTCGCGATGAGGCAGGATCAAGTGCTGATCACCGTCGCTGCGGCAAGCGACATTCCGCAAACGGACGTCGTGCACGCGCATGTAATTGACGTGTCCGCGTTGCGTCGGCAATCGCAAGATGGCGGCGATGCCGATTTGGCGGCGATGATGGCGCAGCTTGCGGCAAGAAGGGAGACTGACCGCTGATGCCTAATCCTCCAATCTGCGAAACATTGCATCTCGACCAACGCAAGTTGCCCGCCGAAGTGTTCGAACGCATCAGCAAACGCGCCGGACGTTACAAGGAACGTGAGGAACGTGCGCGGCAGGCATGGGAGAATTTCGGCAAACCCGGACGCGACCCGCAGACGGTCGGCAATATCTTCAACGTGATCGCAACGCAAGGTTCGTGGACGCCGCATTTGAAAATCGCGCAGATGCAGAATCATTGGGACCAGGTGGTCGGTGACGAAAACGCACGCCACTCCTACCCCGTCGACCTGCGCGACGGCATTCTGACGATCCGATGCGACAGCCCCGCATGGACCACCACCATGACGTACATGATTCCGCTGCTGACCGACACCATTCGCAGGAGACTCGAGGGCCTGACCATCAACGAAGTGCGCGTCACCGGCCCCCAGCAACAGGGATTCAGCCGAGGGCGAATGGCCAGAAGGACCCGATATTAGCGAAATATCACGCGATATTGGTGTGATAGTTGGTTTGCGATCAGCCATTCGTCGAATATGTCCCGGAGATGACCTTTGCGAGGGTTGGAAGATACTTTTCCGAACGTAAAAGACAGGGGTAAACGGCTGAATTTCAAGGATAAATGCCTCTGGCGTGCTGTCCCCCTGCATGAGTAGAATATCAAGCAGTGTATGTAAACGCCTAGAAGGGGCCTTTATTTGCGTTCTAGGTGGTATCACCTGCGTGAATGACCCTCATTGGCGGGAAAAATGCAGGAAGGAATCTCTGTGGTAGACCTTGATGCGGATTCGCTGAACGAATCAGCTGAAAACACGCAGGAAGATCGGAACCAAAACGATCAGCTCGAAGATGCGCAGCTCGACGACACTTTGGCTCCGGAGCATTACGACGCGTCCGATCTGAGAGTGTTGGAAGGCCTTGAGGCGGTGCGAATCCGCCCGGGTATGTACATCGGCTCCACCGGCCCCCGTGGCCTGCACCACCTAGTGTATGAAATCGTCGACAACTCCGTCGACGAGGCGCTGGCGGGCTATGCCTCGCATATCGAAGTGACGATTCTGCCGGACGGCGGCGTGCGCGTGGTCGATGACGGACGAGGCATTCCGGTCGACGAAGTGCCAGGCGAAGGTGTTTCCGGTGTGGAAACCGTGATGACCAAGCTGCACGCAGGCGGCAAGTTCGGTGGCGGCGGCTACGCGGTCTCCGGCGGTCTGCACGGCGTGGGTATTTCCGTGGTGAACGCGTTGTCGACCCGCGTCGACATCGAAGTGCGCCGCCAGGGCTTCCACTGGACCCAGACCTACATCGACCAGAAGCCGACCTCACGTTTGGTTAAGGGTGAACCGATGGGTGAAGACGAGTCCACCGGCACTTCCGTGACCTTCTGGGCCGACGGCGCGATCTTCGAAACCACCACCTACGATTTCGAAACCCTGCGCAACCGCTTCCAGCAGATGGCGTTCCTCAACAAGGGTCTGAAGCTGTCCCTAACCGATCTGCGCGAGCCTGACCAGGCAGGAGACGAAGTCGCAGGTGACGGTGACGACAATGCCGAACCGAAGCATCAGGCAGTCACCTACCAGTACAACGACGGCATCAAGGATTACGTCGATTACTTGGTGAAATCCCGCAAGGCAACCCCGGTCGAACCGGATGTCATCGATTTCGAAGCGGAAGATCTGAAAATCGGCATTTCCGCGGAAATCGCCATGCAGTGGACCACCGCATACTCCGAAGCGGTGCACACCTTCGCCAACACCATCTCAACCACCGAAGGCGGCACCCACGAAGAAGGCTTCCGTGCGGCTCTGACTTCGCTCGTCAATCGTTACGCACGTGAAAAGAACATCCTCAAAGACAAGGACGAGAACCTTTCCGGCGACGACGTGCGCGAAGGCCTGACCGCAGTGGTGTCGGTGAAGCTCACCACCCCGCAATTCGAAGGCCAGACCAAGACCAAGCTCGGCAATTCCGAAGCGAAAACCTTCGTACAGCGCGTGATGACCGACAAGCTCGGCGACTGGTTCGATGCGCATCCCAGCGAAGCCAAGAACATCATCCAGAAGGCCATTGAAGCCTCCCGTGCGCGTCTTGCAGCCAAGAAGGCACGTGAGAATACCCGCCGTAAGTCAATCTTCGAATCCGCGGGCATGCCAGACAAACTGAAGGATTGCCAGTCCAACAATCCTGAAGAGTGCGAACTGTTCATCGTGGAGGGTGACTCCGCAGGCGGCTCCGCAATTCAGGGACGCAACCCGATCACGCAGGCCATTCTGCCGCTGCGAGGCAAAATCCTCAACACTGAGCGTGCAAGCCTTGACCGCATGATGAAGTCCGAAACCATCGAATCGCTGATCACTGCGGTCGGCGGCGGTTACGGCGAGGATTTCGACCTGAACAAAGTCCGCTACCACAAGGTCATCATCATGGCCGATGCCGATGTGGACGGCGCGCATATCGCAACCCTGAATCTGACGCTGTTCTTCCGTTACATGCGCCCGATGATCACCGCCGGTTACGTGTATGTGGCCATGCCGCCGCTGTACCGACTCAAGTGGACCAAGGGTGCGCACGACTTCGTGTATACCGACGCCGAACGCGACCGCGTGCTCGCCGAAGGCAAGGCTTCCGGCCGTCAGCTGCCGAAGGGCGAAGGCATCCAGCGTTACAAGGGTCTGGGTGAAATGAGCTACCAGGAACTGTGGGAAACCACCATGGATCCTGACCACCGCATTCTGAAGCAGGTGCAGATCGAAGACGCGGCCGCAGCCGACGAAACCTTCTCCATGCTCATGGGCGACGAAGTCGAACCTCGCCGCCTATTCATCCAGCGCAACGCACGCAACGTCAGCTGGATCGACGCGTAGGAATTTCAAGGACTTCAGGCAAGGTTTCATAAGGATTTAGAAGGACTTAGAAGTTGGCAGACGAAAACAACAGCAACGAAGACGGCCAGTTCGTGCCTGACGGCTCCATGGAGCCGTTGAGCCCGCAGGAGGCCGACAACACCGATTACGGCCTGATGGTGGGCGAACGTATCCAGAAGAAGGATCTGCAGCAGGAAATGCGCGATTCCTACCTGGCATACGCCATGTCCGTGATCGTGGACCGTGCGCTCCCGGACGTGCGCGACGGCATGAAGCCTGTGCATCGCCGTGTGATCTACGCGATGTACGACGGCGGCTACCGTCCCGACCGCGGTTACTCCAAGTGCGCCCGCGTGGTCGGCGAGGTCATGGGTAAGTACCATCCGCACGGCGATGTCGCGATCTACGACACGTTGGTGCGTATGGCACAGTCGTGGTCGATGCGTTACACGCTGGTCGACGGCCAAGGCAATTTCGGCTCCCCCGGCGACGATCCGGCCGCAGCAATGCGTTACACCGAATGCCGTATGGCTCCGCTCGCCATGGAAATGGTGCGTGACATCGACAAAGACACCGTCGATTTCCTGCCGAACTACGATGGCAAGACGCAGGAGCCGACCGTGCTTCCAGCACGATTCCCGAACCTGTTGTGCAATGGTTCGTCTGGCATCGCCGTCGGTATGGCCACCAACATTCCTCCGCACAATATGCGCGAAGTGGCCGAAGGCGTGCATTGGGCGCTTGACCACCCAGACGCAAGCCGCGAAGAGCTGCTCGAAAACCTGATCCGCATCATCAAGGGACCGGACTTCCCTACTGGCGCAACGATTCTCGGACACAAGGGCATCGAGCAGGCCTACCGTACCGGCCGTGGTCTGATCACCATGCGCGCGGTGGTGAACACCGAGGAGATCAAGGGCCGTATGTGCCTCGTGATCACCGAACTGCCATATCAGGTGAACCCGGACCGACTGGTCGTTTCCATCCGCGAAGCGGTGCGTGACGGCAAGATCCAGGGCATCGCAGACATGCGTGACGAAACCTCCGGCCGTACCGGACAGCGTCTCGTGCTCGTGCTCAAGCGCGACGCAGTGCCGAAGGTTGTGCTCAACAACCTGTACAAGCATTCCCAGCTGCAACAGACCTTCGGTGCCAACATGCTGGCACTGGTCGATGGCGTGCCACGCACGCTGTCTCTGGACGCGTTCATCCGCCATTGGGTGGGCCACCAGCTGGAAGTCATCGCACGCCGTACCGCCTACCTCAAGCGTGAGGCAGAAGAGCGCGACCACATTCTGCAGGGCTACCTGAAGGCCCTCGACATGATTGACGAGGTCATCGCGCTCATTCGTGCGTCCGAATCCGCGGAAGTCGCACGCACGGGCCTTATGGACCTGCTGGACGTGGACGAAGTGCAGGCCGACGCCATTCTGGCCATGCAGCTGCGCCGACTGGCCGCATTGGAACGTCAGAAGATTCTCGACGAACACAACGAGCTGATGCGTCGTATCGCCGACTACAACGACATTCTCGCCAAGCCGGAGCGTCAACGCAAAATCGTGGGCGACGAGCTTGACGAAATCGTGTCCAAGTATGGCGACGAACGTCGAACCAAGATCCTGCCGTACTCCGGTGAAATGAACGTCGAAGATCTGATTGCGGAAGAAAACGTGGTCGTGACCGTCACCCACTCCGGTTTCATCAAGCGCACCAAGGCCGACGAATACCGTGCGCAGCACCGTGGTGGCAAGGGCATCAAGGGAGCCAAGCTGCGTGAGGACGACGTGGTCGACCACTTCTTCCTGACAAGCACTCACAACTGGCTGCTGTTCTTCACCAACAAAGGACGCGTGTACCGTTTGAAGGCTTACGAGCTGCCGGAGGGGTCGCGCGATTCCAAGGGACAGCATGTGGCCAACCTGCTGCAGTTCGGCCCTGACGAGACGATCCAGACCGTGCTGTCGATTCCGAACTACGAAGTGGCCAAGTACTTGGTGCTCGCCACTCGTTCCGGCAAGGTCAAGAAGACCGCGCTCGCCGAATACGATTCCCCGCGTCAGGGCGGCCTGATCGCAGTGCGTCTCATGGCCGACGAAAACGGCGAGAACGCCGACGAGCTAATCGGTGCCGCACTGTGCAATGCAGAGGATGACATCATTCTCGTGTCGAAGCTGGGCATGAGCCTGAAGTTCCAGGCCAACGACGAGCAACTGCGCCCGATGGGACGCCAGACTGCCGGCGTGCAGGGTATGAAGTTCCGCGAAGGCGACGAACTGCTGGCCATGGACGTGGTCTGGGGCGATTCCGACAAGGATCTGTTCGTGGTCACCAACGAAGGCTTCGCCAAGCGTACCGCCATCAGCGAATACCGCCTGCAGGGCCGTAATGGCTTTGGTGTCAAGGCCGTGCAGCTCGCCGAAGGCCGTGGTTCCCTCGTGGGCGCGGTGATCGTTGAGGAAGATGACCAGATCATGGCCATCATGAAGTCCGGCAAGGTCATCCGTTCCAACGTCGACGAGGTCAAGCGCACTGGACGTACCACTCAGGGCGTGACGTTCGCTAAGCCTGACAAGAACGACGAGATCATCTCTATCGCGCGTAACGAGGAAAAGGACGACGACGAATCCGCGGAAAACGTGGAAAATGCGACCGTGGACGCAACTGCGAACGAGGGTACTGCGCAATCGCCTGAATCTGCCGTTGAAGCCCCTGCTGAAACCAACGCCGAATCCGGCGATGGCGAGAATGTAGAGGCCTGATCGAAGCACGGACAATCGTCTGTGAAAACTGGTAGCCTCAGCTAAGAACTGGGCACAATCTTGCAAGGAGCAACGATGAGCGAGAACAACGAAGGACAGCAAATGCCGGAGGATGGGCATGCACCGCGCGTGGCACGTTCCGCTTCCAGCCAGCCGCTGATTGGTGAGGATCAGGTTCAGGCACATGAGGGTGTCTCCTCCCCCGCTTCCGGCGGCGTGAAGGTTCGTGAGAAGCGTCGTGGCGGTACTCCGCGCGCACGCCGTATGAGCCTGTCTCTGACGCGTATCGACGCATGGTCGGCCGCTAAGGTGGCGTTCATGCTTTCCATCGCGGGAGGAATTATTCAGATCGTTGCGGCAGCTATTCTGTGGGGCATGCTGAACGTGGTTGGCGTGTTCGACCAGGTTACGCAGATCGTGTCCTCCACGGGCTTGGATGCCGGCGGATTTGATTTGACGAACGTGTTCTCGCTGAGCACCGTTCTGAGTGCCGTCACCATCTTCTCCATTGTGGAAGTGGTGCTGATCACCGTGCTCGTGGTGATTCTCACGCTGCTGTACAACGTGGTGAGCACCCTCGTCGGCGGCATCCACGTCACGCTTGGCGACGATTAATAGCTCTGCGGGCTGTTAACAGCAGCGAGCGGCGATAGTGAGTTCAAGCGCAACAAGGCGGTCTGTATCGTGATTCCAATCACGGCACAGACCGCCTTCGTATTTGCCAAAACAGTCTCTCTTGCGTCTCTCCCCTGCCCATATCTGCCCTATCTATGGCAGATTTCGTCCTCTGACCGGTGACATCTCGCTTATATATGGCAGATCAACTTGCGAAAAAGCCAGTTCGGGGGTATGTTTTGGGTTGTTTTGCCTACCAAGGCTGCCATATATAGGCGAAATATCACCGTACGAACTCTCAAATCTGCCATATATAAGCGAGATAGCGGAGCTGTATGAGAGGAAGTTGCGGTGATAGCTAAAACTATCATGTTTTTTGAGTGGTTGTTTCAGATATGATTGAAACTAGATTGGGTGCGCTGAAATACGTGTTGAAATACGAAAAGAGGGTCTGCCTGGAATAAACCAGACAGACCCTCAATTTCTTCCCGATAATCAGCCGTATTGGCTAAATCGACTAGATCACAGCACGCCCTGGGCGACCATCGCGTTGGCGACCTTGACGAAGCCGGCCGCGTTGGCGCCGAGCATCAGATCACCCTCGTGGCCGTATTCCTTGGCGGCTTCCAGGGAGTTGGCAACAATGTTCTCCATGATGGACTTGAGCTTGCCGTCAACCTCTTCGAAGGTCCAGGAAAGGCGGTAGGAGTTCTGGCTCATCTCAAGGCCGGAAACTGCCACGCCGCCCGCGTTCGCGGCCTTAGCGGGGCCGTAGAGCACGTTGTTGGACTGGTAGACGGCGATTGCCTCCGGAGTGGACGGCATGTTGGCGCCTTCGCACACCACGGTGCAGCCGTTGGCGATAAGGGCCTTGGCGGACTCCTCGTCGATCTCGTTCTGGGTGGCGCACGGCAGGGCGATGTCGCACGGAACGGTCCACACGCCCTTGCAGCCCTCGTGGTACTCGGAGCCCGGCACGCGCTCTGCATATTCCTTGATGCGGCCGCGATGGCCCAGCTTGATGTCCTTGACCACGTCAAGCTGAATGCCGTTCGGATCGTAGACGTAGCCGTTGGAATCGGAGGCGGTCACAACCTTCGCGCCGAGGGCCTGAGCCTTCTCGGTGGCGAAGATGGCCACGTTGCCGGAGCCGGAAATGACCACGGTTTTGCCTTCGAAAGAGTCATTGCGCAGCACGCGCATTGCCTCGGCGGTGTAGTAGCACAGGCCGTAACCGGTGGCCTCAGTGCGAGCCAGGGAGCCGCCGAATTCGAGGCCCTTGCCGGTGAGCACGCCGGAATACTCGTCGCGGATGCGCTTGTACTGGCCGAACAGGTAGCCGATCTCGCGGCCGCCCACGTTGATGTCGCCGGCCGGAACGTCGGTGAACTGGCCGATATGACGGCACAGTTCCGTCATGAAGGCCTGACAGAAACGCATGACTTCGGCGTCGGACTTGCCCTTCGGGTCGAAGTCGGAGCCGCCCTTGCCGCCGCCCATCGGCAGGCTGGTCAGGGAGTTCTTCAGAATCTGCTCGAAGCCGAGGAACTTGATGACGCCCTCGTTCACGCTCGGGTGGAAGCGCAGGCCGCCCTTGTACGGGCCGATTGCGGAGTTGAACTGGATGCGGTAACCGCGGTTGACCTGCACCTTACCCTCATCGTCGGTCCATGCGACGCGGAACTTCACCACACGTTCCGGCTCGACGATGCGCTCGAGCACACCCGCCTTCTCATATTCCGGATGCTTCGCGACCACCGGTTCGAGGCTTTCGAAAACCTCGCGAACGGCCTGCAGGAACTCCGGCTGGTCGCCGTCGCGCTTTTCCACCTGCGCGTACACGCGCTTGACGTACTCATCAGTGAGCATATTCTTCCCCTTCGGGATAGTTAGGTTATCAATAGACGGCCTCATTCTATGTGCACGAATATGGGCAGCACAAGACCTTGTTCAGGATTTGGAGACGCTTTTGGCGAGCGCTGGTTCCGAACTTGCTTCTTTTTACGGGATTGCCATGCCTTGCGTTGACTATAGGATGGAAATGCGGAAAGCGTGGGAGAGAGTACGTCCGTAACAGCATCTCGTAATCTCACATACTGGGAGAATCATCATGATTGAAGGATTCAAGAAATTCATTGCACGCGGCAACATGATCGACATGGCGGTCGGTGTCGTCATGGGCGGTGCCGTCACCACGGTGGTTAATTCGATCGTCAACAACGTGATTAATCCGTTCATCGCCATGATTTTCGGCAAACCGAATATGGATGGTCTGCTGGCAATTACATTCAATAATGCGACGGTTTCGTTTGGCGCGGTACTTGGCGCGATATTGAATTTCCTGATTATCGCGGCGGCCGTGTATTTCTGCATTCTCGTGCCGATCAACAAATTCCGTGATGTGACCGAGGCGTTGCTCGCCAAAACCAAGCTTTCGGAAGAACGGAGCAAAGCCGAGGAGGAAGCCGCCAAAGAGCCGGAAATCTCCACCGAAGAGCAAACGATCCTGCTGTTGCAGCAAATCCGCGACGAACTTGCCAAGCAGAATGCACAGGATGCACAGAACGTGCCGAACGATTCTGGCACGGTTGCCGGCGCGGACGTAGTGCGGTAGTCATCGTCAGCAATCGTAAGTATCGTCAGCAATCGTAATAATCAATAATCCGAGGCCGTTTCAAGCGGTGATGCAAGTCCCGTCTGAGACGGCCTTTTGCAATGGTCTTTCAGCGGGTAATTCTTCCATGCGCTGGAATAATACGGACTCTGGAAGGTGCCTCAGCGGGTCATTTGTTCCAGTGACTGGGGGAATCTGGACTGTGGGATGTCTGGTTGCGTCTAGTTTTCTCCAGTGACTGGAGGTTTTGGGATGCTGGGAGGCTTGTTGGCGGGAGGATTCTTCCACTCGGTGGAGGTTTTTGGACTGTGAGGTGCTTGGCTGCGTCCGGTTTTCTCCAGCGGGTGGAGGAATTGGGATGCGGGTTTGGATTTTGGATTTTGGATTTGGGTATGAAAAAAGGGTTTCCGGAAATCACCGGAAACCCTGCCTGTGGAGCTAAGGGGATTCGAACCCCTGACCCTCTCCATGCCATGGAGATGCGCTACCAGCTGCGCCATAGCCCCGTGGAGCTAGCCGGGTTCGAACCGGCGACCCTCTGCTTGCAAAGCAGATGCGCTACCAGCTGCGCTATAGCCCCATAGTTGAAAAAAAGCGGCCGCGCCGCTCTTAATCACTGTGGGCCCGGGAGGACTTGAACCTCCGACCTCATCCTTATCAGGGATGCGCTCTAACCACCTGAGCTACGGGCCCGTTTCTGCTGCACTGTTAAGCACAACGAATTGAAATAATACGTGATAATCAGCGAAAGTCAAAATCCGGTGCGTCTTCGGCGTGTCGTGACATAATGCAGACATGCTGAACAATCATCGTAGCCAGCGTAACAACAGTGGGAGAGCCAGTAGGGGAGCGCGCAATCGTAATCGCACGCTATCCGAAGAAACCACGCAAATCGCTGGAATGACGGTGATCATCATGCGCAAGTCCATCAAAAACATGTATTTGCGCATCAAACCGCCGAACGCGCAAATCGTCATCTCCGCACCTTCTTGCATGTCACAAGCGGCAATCGCACGATTCGTGACGGAACGCAAACCGTGGATCGAACGTGCGCGACGCACCATGCTGCAAGCCAAGGATGAACAGATCCGTCAAAGCGATTTCAATGGTTTGGACGGTGTGAATGGTTCGAATGGTCCGGAAAATCTGAATGGCCTGGAAAATTCGGGCGACGTGGGCGATCGAAACAATCCAGGCGATCCCAATAGCTTGAATAATCCGCGCGCTTTCGTGTGGAGCGACGCGGCGAAGGAACGGGCCGTACAGGCCATCAATGCGCAACTGCCGGCTCTGCTTGCGAAATGGTCGCCGATTATCGGTCGCGAGCCAACGCATGTCACACTGCGCATCATGACGTCGAGGTGGGGATCGTGCACGCCGAAAACCGGCCGCATCCGACTCAACCTGCAACTCGGTCTTATGGACCCCAGATTCCTGGAATACGTGCTTGTGCATGAAATGACGCACCTGTGGGAAAATGGGCACGGAGAGGGCTTTCAGCGACGTATGAGCGCATATTTGCCGCAATGGAGGCAAGTGCGGCGGGAGCTGAACCGTCATGTTGTGTTGTGATGCTCGCGATGCTGTTGCGTTTGCCGTCATGCTGCCATGCTGCGATGAGTTTGCGTAGGGCGATGTTGTTGCGTTGTCTGGGATGTTGAAATACTTGCGATATCGCGCCGTTGCCGTCACATTGTGCAGATTGCCATGACTTGTCACGGCTTGCGAATGTTTGATAACGACGTATAGGTGATTCGTATAGCTTTTTGTGTCCATAAGATGTTCAAAATGCTGAACATCCGCGATTTGCAAGCCTACAATCATGTCAGCTGAAACGTTTGCATGCGAACAGTCATGCAGAAAGATCGAACAAGTGAGGAAGGGACCGGCCATGGCTGTATTGAGAAAAGTCGGCATTATCGGAATCGGACACGTGGGTGCGCATGTTGCAAATGCCGTGCTTTCCGCAGGACTGGCCGAAGAACTGAAACTGTGCGACATCAACGATCAAAAGGTAGTCAGCGAATGTCAGGATTTAAGCGATGCGTTGAGTTTCTACCCGCATAATTGCGTGATCGGCAACTACGGCACGCAATACGAGCAGCTAGCCGACTGCGACGTGGTAATCAACGCTGCCGGCGACGTGAAAACCAGTGCCAAAAATCGTGACGGCGAACTGTTCGTCACCACCGACATTGCACGCACCTGGATCTCCCGACTGTTCAACGCAGGCTTCCACGGTGTGATCATCACCATCTCAAATCCGTGCGATGTGGTCGCAACCGCAATCTGGCACATCACCGGCTACGATCCGCGCAAAATCATCGGCACCGGAACCGCGTTGGATTCCGCACGACTGCGCAACGCCATTGCGAAACGCGTCAACGTGGACCAGAAATCAATCTGCGCATACATGCTGGGGGAGCATGGCAATTCGCAGTTCGCCTACTGGTCGAACGTGAACATCGCAGGCAAGCCGCTCACTCAGCTCGCGCAAGACAATCCGCAACGATTCACTCTTGACGAGGAGGAAACTGAGCAGGACGCCTGCCGAGGCGGATACCGCGTGTATGCCGGCAAAGAGTGCACGGAATACGCCATTGCAGCCACCGCGGCACGCTTTACGCAAGCCGTGCTCTGCGACGAACACTATGCGACCGCCTGCTCCACGCTGCTTACCGGCGAACAAGGCGAAAGCGGCAATTATGCAAGCCTGCCGTGCATCATCGGCGCGAACGGCGTCGAAGAAGTACTCAATCCCACACTCACCGAAAGCGAACAGGCCAAATTCCACGCGTCCTGCGAGCATATCCGCGCCAATATCGCGCAACTTGCATGGTGGGATGACGAATGTCATTCCACACTGCGTAGCTGAATCTGTAGTAAATCGACAGATTTAATAACATGACAAACGTAATAGACAGACTTGCGATTACTGATGTTGATATTGATGTTGATCGTACGAAAAATCAACATTTACATAATCGCAAGCCTGTTTTTATTTCGATTTATCTCAATTTATTTCGATTAATTTCAGATTATTTTGCAGTCTTTACGGATTTCGCAGTATCGTCATCAACCGTATGCTTGCGGATTTCCAACGTTTCGATACGACGGCCGTCCACTTGCGTGACAGTCATGTCGTAACCGTCGTCGGAAGGTAACGTATCGCCGACTTCGCCCATCTTGCCAGTGTGCGCCAGAAAATAGCCGGCAACCGTCTCGTACGGGCCGTCCTCAAGCTCGATACCAGTCAAATCAGCGAAATCCTCAATCGTCATACCACCTTCGATAGTGGCGACGCCATTGACGAACGCAGTACGTTCCGTGCGTTCGCCACCCTTCTCCTCTGGCAGATCGTATTCGTCGCGAATATCGCCGACCAGCTCCTCCGTCATATCCTCCAACGTGACGATGCCGTCGGTGCCGCCATATTCGTCGATGACCACCGCCAGATGAATGCCGCGCTTTCGTAGCAATTCAAGGCTTGGCAGCAGCTTCGACGTGCCCGGCAGCGAAATGCCCTCGCGCGTCACGTCGGCAACCGTCCGTGCTTTGGGGTCGCGGATGTCAAGCAGATCGCGCACGTGCACAAAGCCGAGCACATCGTCGAAATCCTTGCCGGTCACCGGATAACGAGAGTATGGCATTCCGCGTACGTACGCGGCCGCCTCCTCGATTGGCATGGCACCATCCAGAAACACCACGTCGGCGCGCGGGCGCATCACTTCCGCCACAATCGTTTCGGACGCGTCGAACACGTCGTCGAGGATCGTGCGTTCGTCTTTGCTCAAGTTCGTATTGGTGTTGACGAGTACGCGCAGCTCCTCGTCGGACACTTCGCTGTCGGTCTCGTTCGGATCAAAACCAAGCATGCGCACAATAATGTTCGTATTCTTGCCGATCAGCCAAATAATCGGCTTGCACACCTTCGCAAACACGTGAATCGCGGGCACCACGGCACGCGCGATCTGCTCGTTGCGCTGCATGGCGATACGCTTCGGCACCAACTCCGAAATCACAATCGAACAGTATGAAATGATCAACGTCAGCACAATGGTTGTTAGGGGAGCGGCCACGCTCGTCGGCACGCCCCAACTTTCGACGATCGGCACAATGTATGGCGAAATCGACGATTCGCCGAACGATGCGGAAAGAAAACCGCTCAACGTCACGCCGATCTGCACGGTCGACAGAAACGTGTTCGGATCGCGTGCGATTTGTGCGACGCGCTTGCCGCGGGCATCCTCCTGTTCCATTTGGTCGATCTGCGATCCGCGCAGACTGACCAACGCCAGTTCGGTGCCGGCGAACACGGAACCGAGCAGCAGGAAGATGAAGATCAGGAGGATATTCAAACCGAGTGACATGGTTCCAATCTAAAGCAACGGCATGTCAAAACAGCGCGACGCAACGGACTTGGAAGCTGTCTTTTCCGGAAAAACGTCAGAAGCTCAATACTCCGACTTTTCCGGTGTCGAGCTGGTAGCGTGCTCCGGTGATCATCAGCCGGTCCTTGTCGGTATTCGGTTGCTCCTAGTCCAGTGGGGCAACATGACGTCGATATGATGTTGATATGGAGATTATGTATGTGTAAACTTTTAATTTCCCCTAGAAAATGTAGCTTAAGCTGGTGATTATCCCCTAGAAAATGGTATTTTTGTTTAAAACGACTATTCCTGTCAATTCGCCATTCCGACAGCAAATGGTGTATTGGGAAAGTTGATCGAGCGAGGTGCATCTATGAAACGTTGGATGATGAAACGGCTTATCGCATGGAAGAACGATGCGCATCGCAAGCCTTTGATTCTGGACGGTGCCCGACAGACCGGTAAGAGCTGGTTGGTTAAAGAGCTCGGACGCACTCAGTTTGAATCGATGGCGTATGTCTCACTGGAGAACAATGAGGCTATGGATCAACTTTTTTCCGGTTCTCTGCGTCCTGAACGGTTGATTGCAGGTATCGCTTTGGCTTCGCGAACGCGCATTGAACCCGGGAAGACTTTGATTGTGCTTGATGAGGTGCAGGCGATTCCCAGAGCCGTCGAGGCGTTGAAATATTTCGCAGAGGAAGCTTGCGAATACGCGCTGATCGCAACCGGATCATCGTTGGGCATCACCGTGCATCCAGGCACTTCCTATCCCGTGGGGAAGGTGGATCGCTACCGTCTATATCCGATGAATTTTCTGGAATTTCTGGACGCCGTTGGCTGCCATAATCTTACGGAAATCATCGAAAACGCGGATCTGGACATGATGTCGGTATTCCACGAGCAGCTCATGGAATGGCTGAAATACTACATGGTGGTAGGTGGCATGCCGGAAGCCGTCGAGATTTTCGCCGATACATATCCTGGTGCTGATTTCAATCGGATAATGCAGGTGCAGGAAGACATCCTGCAGGGCTATCGCGGTGATTTTTCGAAGTATGCCGATGCGATGCCGAGGGGATTTTCCTTGCGCCTTGCACAGGTTTGGGATTCAATTCCCTCCCAGCTTGCGCGTGAGAATAAGAAGTTTCTTTATGGTGCGGTGCGTTCCGGTGGACGTGGCAAAGATTTTGAATTAGCGATTCAGCGGTTGCTTGATTCATCGATCGCATTGAAGGTCGCGCGGGTCACCGCTCCGGAATATCCGCTCAAATCATTCGATGATGTCGATGCGTTCAAGCTTTATACGTCCGATGTCGGTTTGTTGCGTACCATGAATGGCGCGAGTCCGGAGAGTATTTTGGATGGCGATTCGGTATTTGGTTCAGCGAAAGGCGCTTTTGCCGAGCAATTGGTATGTCAGGAACTTGTTTCGTATGGATTTGAGCCCCGCTATTGGACGAATGCCAATTCGACGAACGAACTTGATTTTCTTGCGCAGAACGATCGGTATGTTATACCGATTGAAGTGAAGGCCGGCATCAATCTTCACGCGAAAAGTCTGAAGGCCGCCATCAAACGATTCGGCTTTGAGCATGCTGTGCGGTTCTCGCCGTTGCCTCCACGCAAGGATGGTGACATACAGGATCTACCGTTGTATGCGGTGGCTGTGCTTGCACGTACAACGGCAGATCGACGTCTGTCATGAATCGTATAGAAAATCAGAAGCTCAATACTTCGACTTTTCCGGTGTCGAGCTGGTAGCGTGCTCCGGTGATCATCAGCCGATCCTCCGCCAGCGCGCGCTGAATCACCTCGGACTGCTCCACCAGTTGCTCGATGGTGCGTGCGATGTGCACGCGCTCGAAATCCTCCGTCGATTCCAGCTCCGACTCGTGCGCCTGCCAAATCGAAAAACCGACGGTGCGCAGCATCAGCGATTTCGCGTTCAGAATACGTTCGTCAAGGTCGGCAACGCTGTCAGCGGCCATCAGCGAATCCTCCGCGTCGGCGGTCAACTCGTGCAACAACGCCTCGTATTCCTTGCATGCCTGCTTGATCGCGCCGCAATTCTGATGGCCGAGCACCACCAAAAGGCGCACGCCGAGCACATCCACCGCGTATTCCAAAGAGGCGATCACGGCATCGTCTATGACCTGCCCTGCCGTGCGCACGGTGAACAGATCGCCGATGCCTGCGTCGAAAATAATATCGGGGCTGACACGTGCATCAGAGCAGCTCAATACCGCCGCATCCGGCTCATGCGTGTCGATAACCGCCTTGCGTGCTTCCGCACTGCGGTTCGGATGTTCCAGCTTGCCTTCCGTGAATCTACGGTTGCCCGCCAACATGCGGCTCCACACGCCGTTCGCCGTGCCCTCCACGTCGTTCTGGTTCACAAATGTTTCGTCCGTCATTGATTCCACCTCTTTGTCATTTCATCACAGGCTATGGTTCATCATAAACGGTGTTTCTGAAGTTGTTTCGATTGAATCGCCATCTAAGGCAGGGGCTGAGGACGTTTTCTTGGGGATAATCACGCAGCTATTCCTTGGCTCTGACGGTATCGTGCCGGACTCATCCAACCGAGCGACTGCCCCGGATTCTAAATAGACGTGCAACGCCTTGTCTAGGTTTGGAAGTGTTCAGTTTCTAATTTAAGAAGGCGTTGCGCTTACAAGTTGAATCCGGGAACGCGAGCGGGGAGGCCCGCGCCGTTTATTGGCACGGAACCTCCCCGCTCGCTTTTGTCAGGCGGTCAGCCGAAAATCAGCCGGTGTTCTGCAGGCCTGCTGCGACACCCGACACGGTGCACAGGATCAGGTAGGTGTAGTTCGCCTTCTGTCCGTGCGTGAGCTCTTCCTTGTCCACGCGCTTACGCAGCGAACGCAGGGCGAGCACCTGGGTGACAGACAGTGCGTCCACATACGGCGAGCGTATGCGGATGGCCTGGCCGAGCACATGGCGGTGCTGCAACGGCCATTCGTCGCCGACGATCTTGAGCACCCATTCACGGGTGAGCTCCATCTCGTCGAGCACCTTCTTGTTGAGATCCTCACGGTCGCCGAGTGCCAAGTACATCTTGGCGATACGCTCGTCGGTCTTAGCCAACGACATCTCGATATTGTCGATGAACGTCGAGAACAGCGGCCAATCCTCATACGCCTGACGCAGGGTGGCGAGATCGCCGAACGCTTCGCAGGCGGATCCGAGGCCATACCATGCGGCGAGGTTGATGCGTGCCTGAGCCCAAGAGAAGATCCACGGAATGGTGCGCAGATCGTCCAAGGACTTGGCGCCGAGACCACGCTTTGCAGGTCGGGAACCGATCGGCAGCAGACCGATTTCGGTCAGCGGCGTGACGGTGGAGAACCACGGTGCGAAATCCGGAGTATTCAGCAGATCCAGGAAGCGATTGTGTGCGACTTCGTCGAGCTTGCTTGCCATGTCGGCATACTTCTCGGTCATGTCGGTGTTGCGCTTCTCCACGCTCGGAGCGGATTGCAGCAGCGTTGCGGCCGCCACGGATTCTACGTGGCGGATGGCCAGAACCGGGTTGCCGTAACGTGCGAAGATGACTTCGCCCTGTTCGGTGAGCTTGAAACGGCACTTCACGGAGCCGACCGGCTGTGCGAGCACGGCACGGTTGGCCGGGCCGCCGCCACGGCCAACGGCGCCGCCGCGGCCATGGAACAGGGTCAAGTCGATATCGTGCGATTCGGCCCACTTGGCGATGCGCTCCTGTGCGGAATGCAGTGCCAGAGTTGCGGACGTCGGGCCGGCATCCTTCGAGGAATCGGAGTAGCCGAGCATGACCTCAAGCTTGCCGCCGGTGGCCTTCAGACGAGCCTGCACTTCAGGAATCTTGATCATTTCCTCAAGCACGTCCACCGAATTCTGCAAATCCTCAAGCTGTTCGAACAGCGGGATTACGTCGATGGTCGGCACATCCTCGGGGCGTGCGAACGACAGACGGTTCAGCTCGTACACGTCCTTGATGTTCTGGGCGCTCTTGGTGAACGAGATGATGTAACGGCGGGCGGCCTTGACGCCATTGCGCTTCTGGATTGCGCCGAGCGCGCGGAAGGTGTCGAGCACTTCGTGGGTCATCGGCTGCAGTTCGCCGCGTTCGCCGTGCAGACCATGTTCGCGGATGTCTTCCAAAGCGCGGGAATGCACCACGGAATGCTGACGGAACTCCATCTCGACCATATGGAAGCCGAAGGTTTCGGTCTGCCAGATCAGATCCTGCAACGGGCCGTACGCGGAACGCTTGGCGTTGGCGTCGGCGAGGGAACGCTGCACGATCTTCAGATCGGCGATGAAATCCTCGCAGGAATGGTACATCAGGTCGACATCACGGTCGATGGTGGCGCGAAGACGATCGGCCATAACCAGCATGACTGCGCGGTGCAGTTCCTTGGTGGAGATCAGAGCTGCCTTGTCGGTAAGGCGTTCGCTCATCTCCTTCTGACGGTTCCACAGGCTCTTGAGCTCGGCGCTCGGCGGCGTCGTGGTGGATTCCATGGTCAGGTTCTTGCCGATATGGCGGGTCTCGATCTCGAGCGCTCCCAGCACATGATCGCTGAACTTGCGAGCCACCTGACGGCTCACCTTGGCGGTGACGTTCGGGTTTCCGTCGCGGTCGGAACCGATCCAGCTGCCCGGATGGAAGAACGCGGGGCACACCGGCGGCACCAGGCCGGCCTTGTCTCCGAGGATCCAATCATCGAAACGGCGATAGACCTGCGGAATGGTGTAGAACAACGTGTTGTCGAAAATGTCGAGGATGGTATCCGCTTCCTCAACCGGTGTCGGCTTCTTCAGTGCGATCGGGGAGGTGCGGAACAGCGCGTCGATCTCGTTGAAGAGACGACGGGAGTTTTCCTTCTTGTCCGAGCCGCCAAGCAGCTTATGCGCTTCGAGCAGCTGGGAGATACGGCGAATCTTGCCTTCCACGGCCTTACGGCGGGCTTCGGTCGGATGCGCGGTGAACACCGGGTGGAACTCGAGCTGGTCGAGCAGTTCCTTTGCCTTGGCCGGACCGAGCTCGTTGATGAGCTGGTGGTAGGCGCAAGTCATTTCGTTGACTGGATCGACGGGCGCGGTGTCCTCAACCTTGGATTCGCGCTGATGCAGCACGGAAACGCGATAGTTCTCCTCGCACAGATTGGCGAGATGGAAGTAGGTCGTGAATGCGCGGGCCAGCAGCTGTGAGTCTTCAACATTCATCTTGTCGATGGTGTTGACCGCGTTCTGCAGGTCGTCCTGCTCGGAATTGGTATCAGTCAGAATGCCGGCGAAGCGTTCGGCGCTGGCATTCAGTGCGTATTCGCGCACCTCATCGAATGTCGCCAGCAGCTTTTCGTCGAATTCGCCGAGGACCTCGCGAAGAATCTGCAGACACAGATCCATTTCTTCTTTGAGGGATGCGGGAAGATCGCGCTCTTCGGGACCCTTGGTTCCCGTGCCGGACGAGACGATAGCTGCGTCCGCAGGCGTGATCTGTTGATTATTATCTGCCATCAGATCTCCTTCTCCGAACCATCGGGTTGCCCGGTCTGTTGGTCCTTCGCGGCACCTCCGCGATTGTTTTGGCCATCTGTTGCGAGCCCACAGCCCTAAGTTCGGTCGGTAATGCACGACCATTGTATGCGCGGCAAATCGACAGTTTGGTTACGGAAATACCGAAAATGTCCGCATCGTGGTCCAGTGGTGTCCACAAGGTGAAATCGACGGAAATTTCGAAAATCCTCCGACCAGCCCACACGTTAGACCTGAACTTGTGAGCGCACAATACGAACATGAACATGAGACGAATTTCGAAAGCGCGGAAAAAAGCGCTTCGGCCGTCAGCAAATTCCATACACACTCCATTCCGCTCGATATGGAAGATATTGAACGGGATTGGGACAAGCCGGTTGCTGAAGCGGGAATCGCAGCAAAAGCCAGCGTGATCGTACGCGTCGGCATGCTCGATCTCGGCGCGGGCACCGGAAGTTTCCGTGTCCGCGAAATGATGCACCGCATCGCCTACCCGCTCGGCGTGCACGTACGCGCCGACGTGAACCTCACCGACATCGAAGCCTCCTGCACCGACGGCAAAGACCGCATCACCGAAGTCATCGACCTGCCAACCACCGGCGTCAATACGGAACGCATTTGGCTGCTCGAACACTTCGCTGACTGGTTCAACGTGAACCTCGGCAAAGGATCGATGTACCACAGCCAATCCGACGTGTCAGAAGGGCTTATGCAGCATCTCGACAAGCGTGATGCGTCGCAGGTGTCGGCCGACCTGTCGAAGCGTCTTCGCGAACGTCAGAAAGCCGAACAGAATCAGGAGGGATCCGACGATCCCGTGCTTGACGCGCTTGAAATGGTGACGGAGCGCGCCGAAGCGACCGATACCACCGCGCAGCCGTTGCACTTGCGTGACATTGAAGCGGCAAGCGAGCATAATCGCGGTGAACGTGAAGCTGAACGTGAAACCAAGCGTGAAACCGCCAGCGCGGCCAACGTTACGTCAAGCGAATCGACCACGAAAAAAGCGCGCAAAAATCGCAATCATAAGCCGCCAAAAGGCCAATACGCCGAACATTTCGACCATGTCGGCAAAGAAGCGGACCAATCGCAAGGCATCACCGTTCGTCAAGCGCACGAACGACTCAACATGATCGAACGGCGCAAGCCCCTGTATTCGCCGGCATTTGCAGGATTCGCCTCGGCCTGCGCCTGTGCATCCTTCGTGTTCCTGCTTGGAGGCGGCCCCTTCGACATGATCGGCGCGTTCATTGGCGCGGGACTTGGCCACTGGCTGCGCCGCCGCCTGTTCGCCCACCATCTCAACCAGTTCTTTGTGACGTTCGTATGCGTGGCCGTCGCGGCACTCGCCTGCACGGGCACCCTGCGATTGATTGGTATTTTCGAGCCCGTCGCATTGCAGCATGACACGGCTTACATCGGTGCCATGCTGTTTGTGATTCCTGGATTCCCGTTGATTACGGGCGGACTTGATATGGCGAAGATTGATTTTCCGTCAGGCATTCAGCGCGTTGCGTACGTGTTGTGCATTATTTTGATGGCGACGCTCGCAGGGTGGATGGTCGCTTCGATCGTGCATTTGAATCCGGAAGGATTCGAGCCGTTGGGACTCAATCCGGTTGTCAATTGCCTGTTGCGTTTCGTGTTCGCATTCATCGGCGTCTGGGGCTTCTCCACTATGTTCAATTCCCCGCAGCGCATGTGTCTTGTGGCCGCCACCATTGGCGCCATTACCGACACCTTGCGCTTGGAAATCGTTGACATGGGAGTTCCCGCCGAAGCCGGCGCATTCATCGGCGCACTGCTCGCAGGCCTGCTCGCCTCCGCATGGCGTTCCGCGGTTCATCGCAGCTGGCTCGCCCCACATCTCGGCTACCCGCGCATCTGCCTGACCGTGCCGTCCATTGTGATCATGGTTCCCGGTTTGTACATGTATCAAGCCATGTTCCACCTCGGCCAATTCGACACCTTGAACGCCCTCGACTGGGCTTTCCGCGCCTTCATGGTGATTATCTGCCTGCCGATCGGTTTAGCCATGGCCCGCGTTATCACCGATAAGTCTTGGAGATACGACATCTGAAAATCTGGCAATGGAGCGTTATCTGCGTTGTTCCTCGGTCGACGTACTTTCGTGCGCCTTCCTTCGGTACGCCTTGATACCGCACGCATTGCCAAATTTTCCCTAGAATCCAGAACGGTGCATAACAGAACGGTGCATAACAACTCGCAGAATTTCGGAATTTGGGCGAGTAAATGAGATAAATGCGATTGTCGCAATGTCCGACCGGTACATTGGGACAATCGCATATTTTTCAGAAGAGATTCGAAAGAAATTCGTTTCGACAGAGATTTGAAGAAAGAGATTCGAAAGAAATTCGGCTAGAAATCTAAGAAGAGAGAATTCATGGTTACCAAAGATTTTTGGGTGCTGCTGGCGATGGTCATCTATTTTGTGGCCATGCTCACCATCGGCTTCATCTACTCCAAGCGGTCCAATTCCTCCACTCGTCAGTATTTCGCGGGCGGTCGTGGCGTTGGTCCGTGGCTGACGGCATTGAGCGCCGAAGCCTCCGATATGAGCGGCTGGCTGCTCATGGGTCTGCCGGGCGTCGCCTACTTCACCGGTGCCGCCGACCCGCTGTGGACGGCCCTCGGCCTGGCTCTCGGCACCTACCTCAATTGGAAGCTCGTCGCACGGCGTTTGCGCCGCTACTCCGTGGTGGCAGGTGACGCGATCACCATTCCGGACTTCTTCTCCAAACGATTCCATGACAAACGCAACATCGTCTCCACCATCGCGGCGCTGATCATCCTCGTATTTTTCTGCGTGTATGTCGGCAGCTGCTTCGTGACGGTCGGTAAACTCTTCTCGACCCTGTTCGGCTGGGACTACCACCTGACCATGGTGATCGGTGCGGCCATCGTGTTCGCCTACACCTTGATCGGCGGCTATCTTTCCGTGGTCGTGACCGACTTCATCCAAGGCTTGCTCATGTTTTTTGCGCTGGCCGTGGTGTTCATCGGTTCCGTGGCGTCCGTCGGCGGAGTCGACAACACCGTCGCCTTCCTCAAAGGCATTCCAGGATTCCTTGACGGCACGCAAATGGCCACGCCAATCCTGAACGAGGCCGGCGAGCAGATCATCAAAGCCGGTCAGGCCATGTTCGGCGCTCCTACCGAATACGGCGTGATCACCATGATTTCCATGCTTGCGTGGGGCCTTGGCTATTTCGGTATGCCGCAGGTGCTCGTGCGATTCCTGTCGATCCGCAGTTCTGAAGAGATCAAAAAGTCCCGTATCATCGCAACCACATGGTGTGTGGTGTCGCTTGCATGCGGCGTGTGCATTGGCTTGGTTGGCCGTGCGATGATGCCGACGCAGTTCGTCACGCAGTCCGCTGCGGAGAACATTTTCATTGTGGTTTCGCAGGCGCTGCTGCCAAGCTTTATGTGCGGCATCGTGGTGTCGGGCATTTTCGCTGCGTCCATGAGTTCGTCTTCATCGTATCTGATTATCGGTGCTTCCGCGGTTGGTGAGAATATTTTCCGCGGATTGCTCTACCGCAAGGCTACTGATCGTCAGGTGATGATGGTTGCCCGCATCACACTGCTGGTTATGTTCGTTTTCGGCATTGTGGTTGCATTCGATCAGAATTCGTCGATTTTCCAAGTTGTTTCGTATGCGTGGGCTGGTTTGGGCGCTTCATTCGGTCCGCTGATGCTGTGTTCGCTGTATTGGCGTCGTACCAATAAATTCGGTGCGATTGCGGGCATGCTTTCCGGTACTGCGACCGTGCTGATTTGGCATAATTTCATCAAGCCGCTTGGTGGTGTCTTCGCTATTTACGAGCTGCTTCCGGCGTTCATCATCTCACTGTTGTTCATTGTGGTGGTGTCGTTGTTGACTCCGGCTCCCGATGCTGAAGTGTTGCACGAGTTCGATCATTATCTTGATGATCCCGATGATCGCAAGGTGGATGACGATTTGGTTGCAGCGGAAATCGCTTCCGGCGAAAAGCGCGCGCAAATCTAATCAAACATAATGTGGCACATGCCACTCAAACGCAACAAAGGCCGGATTGCACAATACGCAATCCGGCCTTTGTCGATGCTGAAACGCTGTTTAAAGCGTGATTATGGCGTTTCTGGAGCTTTAGTAGCGCATGCCCATGGCGTCGCGGACTTGCTCCAAGGTTTCGTTGGCGATGGCGTTGGCCTTCTTGTTGCCTTCGGCGAGCACATCGCGCACGTAATCCATATCCTTGGCGAGTTCCTCGCGACGGGCGCGATGCGGCTCGAGGAAGCTGTTCACCGATTCGATCACATACGCCTTCAGCGCGCCCGCACCGGAATCGCCGATCTCCTCGGCGATCTCCTTCGGATCACGACCGGTGACCAAACCGGCGGTCGTCAGCAGTGCGGAAACCTGCGGACGTGCGATCGGATCGAACGTGATGCGACGCTCGGAATCGGTCGGACTCTTCTTGATGAGCTTGGCGGTCTCCTGCGCGGTGGCACCCAACATGATGGAATTGCCGTACGACTTGCTCATCTTGCGGCCATCCAAGCCTGGAATCTCCGGCGCTTCAGACAGAATCGCAGCCGGCTCGGGGAACACCGGATGCTTCTTGGCGTAGCGTTCGTTGAACCGACGCGCGATGGTGCGCGTGATTTCGACATGCGGCAGGTTATCCTTGCCGATCGGCACCACATTGGCCTTGCAGAACAGAATGTCGCATGCCTGATGCACCGGATAAGTCAGCAGCAGGCCGGTCAGCGCATGGCCGGAAGCTTCCATTTCCGACTTCACCGTAGGATTGCGATGCAGCTCGGCCTCAGTCACCAACGACAGGAACGGCAGCATCAGCTGGTTCTCCGCAGGAACGGCGGAATGCGTAAAAATCATGGTCTTTTCCGGATCGATGCCGGCAGCCATGTAATCAAGCACCAAATTGAGCACATTGTCTTCGATATGCTCGGTCGTGTCACGATCGGTGATCACCTGATAATCGGCGATGATGATATTCGAATTCACGCCACGATTCTGCATGGCGACGCGCTCGCGAATCGAACCAAAATAATGGCCGAGATGCAGACGTCCGGTCGGACGGTCGCCGGTAAGCATGGTGAACTTGCCCGGATTCTGTTCGATTGCGGCGAGCGTTGCGTCGGAACGCTTCTTCGCTGCGAGGAAGCTCGCGCTCATTTCATTGCCGACAGCGGTGACCTGCTGCTCCTGGGTTTCGTCCGTCATACGTGTCCTTTTCTTAAGAAAATCAGCGATTTTATCGTAAAAGTCTGAGCCGACAACGAAATATGGCATAACAAGTGGTACTCTCTTGTTTGATGAATTGATAGCACAGTAATCCTCAGGGGGTCAGATGGGCCGCGGACGTCAGAAAGCCAAACAGCAGAAAATAGCCCGAAAGCTCAAGTACCTGACCACCGACACCGACTACGATGAGCTCGCCAAGGAGCTCGGCGCCCAGGAGCCTGGTTCGGGTTCTTTCGATCCTTTCGCCGATATCGAAGCAAAATATTCTCACGATGCGGACGCTGAAGATGAGATTTCTGAAGATGTTCAGGAGTCCGCGCAAGCCGACGCCGAGGATGACCTCGACGAGTATGCGAAGTGGGCCGCGGAGGCGGCGGCGAAGGCCACGAGCGGAGAGTTCCCGGCAGCCAAGTCCGCTGCGTCGAAGTCGCACAAGCCCATCCCGATGCCGATGCCCAGCGCGCTGAAGCCGAAGAAGCAGGACTAATCGGCATATCAGGTACTTTGTGAAACCGCGATGCGGATATGCCTGCTGGGTGTATCCACATCGCGGTTTTGCTATGCGTTTTTGCGCCTGTGACGGTCTTCTCGCAGCCTTCACGCCAACGGCAGCAAGCCGCTTAAATCGTCGCGTTCGCCAACGGCCGTGATGCGTCCCGCCTCCTTCTCCTCAGCCCAGCTGGTAATGCCCGTGGCGAGTCTCATCCACACGTCCGGTTCCAGTTCGATCACGTCCGGCGGCGTGAGATTATGCGGATCGGATGCCGGCCCGTCGAGAATCTTGATGGCGCCCCACGGTGCGACACGCACTTCCACGCCCTCTCCGGGCGCTTTTTTCTCCAGCAGATGCAGCGAGTAGCGCACCGCCATCGCCCACAGCTGGCGTGGCAATCGTGGAGAGAATTCCAGACGGAAATCGCGGGCCGCGTCGGTATTTGCAGGAATACCGTCGGCGATCATGCGATGAGACGTTTGCAGCCATTGCGCAAATGCGTCATGTCCCTTATGCAGATCTTGTTCTCGAATAACAGCCATACGTGTTATTTTGTCGCTTGCAAGCGACTATGATGGGGTGTTGCAGACAGCGTAGTCACAACTGAATAGGGGTGTGAAGAGAGGAAAAATATTTGCGATTGCTGACAGCGTTCTCAATTTTGTTGCATGTCGTTTGCATGTTGTTCACAACGTTTTGGCAGCCGGTTTGCATCATTTTTGCAAACGAATGCTGACCTGTAATCGCTTGAAATTTCGTCTTTTTTCTGATTATGTAGTATGCTATGTATGAGAACGTATGCATGATGTTACTTAGTGTTCATGTAGCCGCTAATGCAAGGACGCTGGAGCAAGGCATAATGTTTCTGGAGAGTAATCCGTCAAAGGGAGTCGATTAATGACTGAAATTACCGCACCGAAGTCCGCGATTACCGCGGAGCAGTTCGCAGATGAGATCCGCGAGCAGCTGAAGTACACCCAGGGCGTCACCGTCGAACAGGCCAAGCCGGCCGACGTGTATGTCGCCGCGTCCGCCGCGGTGCGACGCCACCTCATGGATTCCTGGTTCAAGACCCAGGCTGACATGGTCAATGGCAACACCAAGGCAGTCGGCTACCTGTCCGCAGAATTCCTAATGGGTAAGCAGCTGCGCAACGCTCTGCTCAACGCCGGTCTGACCGAGCAGTTCAATGCCGCGGTCAAGGAACTCGGCTTCTCCGTGCAGGACGTCGTCAACGCCGAGCACGAGCCAGGCCTCGGCAACGGTGGTCTCGGCCGTCTGGCCGCCTGCTTCATCGATTCGCTCGCTTCGCTGGGCGTGCCGGCATTCGGTTATGGCATCCAGTACAAGTACGGCATCTTCGAGCAGAAGTTCGACGAAAACGGCAAGCAGATCGAAACCCCGGACTACTGGCTGACCAACGAAGAGCCATGGGGCCACATCGACTACAACCGCGACCAGAAGGTCTCCTTCGGCGGCGAAGTCGTCGAAGAGAACGGCAAGAAGGTTTGGAAGCCGGCTTGGTCCGTGCGTGCAGTCCCGGTCGACTACATGGTTCCGGGCTATGCTTCCGGCCGTGTGAACACCCTTCGCCTGTGGACCGCCAAGAGCTACGACGAGTTCGACCTGCTCACCTTCAACAAGTCCGAGTACCTTGATGCCGTCAAGCCGCAGGTCGAAGCGGAAAACATCTCCAAGATCCTGTATCCGGAGGATTCCACCCCGCAGGGCAAGGCGTTGCGTCTCGAGCAGCAGTACTTCTTCGTGTCCGCCTCCATCCATGACGCCATCCGCGTCTTCTACTCGGGCCAGGACAAGCCGGATCTGACCACCTTCGCAGACAAGATCACCTTCCAGCTTAACGACACCCACCCGGTCATCGGCATCCCGGAGCTCATGCGCGTCCTCATGGACGAGTACGGCTACGATTGGGATACCGCCTGGACTGTCACCAACAAGACCTTCAACTACACCTGCCACACCCTGCTTCCGGAAGCCTTGGAAGTGTGGCCGTCCAAGCTCATCGGCGAACTTCTGCCGCGTCACCTCGAAATCATCGAGAAGATCCAGGACCAGTTCGCAGCCGAGCTCAAGACCAAGGGCGTCGACGAAGCCACCATCAAGGACATGGCCATCTACACCGGCGACTCCGTGCGCATGGCCTATCTGGCCACCTACGGCGGCTCCCACGTCAACGGCGTTGCCGAGCTGCACTCCCAGCTGCTCAAGGACGTCACCCTGAAGAACTTCTCCGACGTGTATCCCGACAAGTTCACCAACGTGACCAACGGCGTGACCCCTCGCCGCTTCGTCAAGCTCGCCAACCCGCGCCTGTCCGACCTCATCACCGAAGGCCTCGGCACCGACAAGTGGGTGAGCGACCTCGAACTGCTCAAAGGCCTCGAACCGCTTGCCGCAGACGACGAATTCGTCAAGAAGTTCGCTGCCGTCAAGCAGGCCAACAAGGTTGACTTCGCCAACTACGCCAAGCGCGAATACGGCTTCGACATCGACCCGAACACCATGATCAACACCATGGTCAAGCGTCTGCACGAATACAAGCGTCAGGCACTGAAGATCCTCGCCGTGATCGCACGTTACGCCGACATCAAGTCCGGCAAGATCTCTGCAGACGACGTCATGCCGCGCACCATCGTGTTCGGTGCCAAGGCCGCTCCGGGCTACTATCTGGCCAAGCAGACCATCCAGCTGATCAACAACGTCGCCCGCGTCATCAACAACGACCCGGACGTCAAGGGCAAGCTGAACGTCTACTTCCCGTGGAACTACAACATTCGCCTCGCACAGCACCTCATCCCAGCCACCGACCTTGACGAGCAGATCTCCCAGGCCGGCAAGGAAGCCTCCGGTACCGGCAACATGAAGTTCGCTCTCAACGGTGCCATGACCGTCGGCACCCTCGACGGTGCCAACGTCGAAATCCGTGAGCGCGTCGGCGCTGAGAACTTCTTCCTCTTCGGCATGACCGTCGACGAGGTGGACGCCCTCTACGCCGAAGGCTACGAGCCGAAGAAGTACTACGAGGCCGATCCGCGCCTCAAGGCCGCCATCGACATGGTCGCAGACGGCACCTTCTCCAACGGCGACAAGACCGTGTACGAAGACCTCGTCCACGATTGGCTCACCAAGGACTGGTTCATGACCCTCGCCGACTTCGGTGCCTACACCGCCATCCAGTCGGAAATCGAGGCTCTCTACGCCCAGCCGCTCGAATGGAACCGCAAGGCCCTCATCAACGTGGCGAACTCGGGCTACTTCAGCTCCGATCGTTCGATGGAGGATTACCTCGAGCGCATCTGGAAGACGGGTCCGCTCGCCTGATAGCGCTAGATAAGGCGTGATGACGAAGGGACGATTCTTTGGAATCGTCCCTTTTTGTGTCTAAATAACAAAAAGCCCTGCGCGAAAGGGCGGCAGGGCTTTGAAAAGAAGTAGGAATCAGGCGGCTTCGGGAGCGGCAGCGGCCTCAGTGTCGGCTTCCTTGGCTTCTTCGGCATCCTTGGTCAGGCCAAGATCGACAGGAGACGAGCTGTTCTCCCACGGCTCCTCCCATGGATCGTAATCCGGATTCTGCTGCTTGTACACATACAGACCGATGACACCGGCAAGCAAAGCTCCGAAGAGCAGTGCGAAGAACTTCCAACCGTTAGAAGACTTGTTCTCCATGACGGCTCCTTTCCCAAATATCGGCGAACATTGGCTGACCTGCTCGTTCAAGCCAACTCTGTTCACTATATTAATTCCTTGAATGTGTTGATTGGGTGGATTTACGCGCCGAGGATTCACAAGAATGCAATCATTTGCAATGATTTCGCGGATTCGCGGATTCGCACGTTCCAGTAGGGTTGAAACATGGCTTATCAACGTTTCAGTCTGTTTCCCGATTCCCCGTCGTTCAAAGACCTCTTCTCTGCACGTTCCATGAGGTACCGCTGGCGCAACGGCGATCCCGTGATCACCGTCGCGATCATGGTGATATGCGTCGCGGTCTGGATTGTCGAAACACTATTGAAAATCGCCTGGCCGGCCAGCTACAACTCGTTCGTCGGCGCAGGCGTATTCATGCCCGCGCTGGCGACCCACCGCCCATGGACCTTCATTACGTCAATGTTCCTGCACCAGCCGGCCTCCCTATGGCACATTCTCTTCAACATGCTGACTTTGTGGTGCGTCGGGCCCGTATTGGAACGCATGATGGGGCATCTGCCATACCTCGCGCTATATGTGCTGTCAGGACTCGGCGGAGGTGCCGGCATGATGGTCTGGGCACTGTTTTCGCAAGACGGTTGGGTAACATCTTCATACGGCGCTTCCGGTGCGCTATTTGGCCTGTTCGCGGCCATTCTGGTGGTATACCAGCGCATTGGTATCGATATTCGATCCATGATGATCTGGATGCTCATCAACTTCCTGATGCCGATCATCACGCCGAACATCGCATGGCAGGCGCATGTTGGCGGATTCATCATCGGAGGCGTGTTCGCTTGGCTGCTGGTTTCGGGCCTGCATGCGTTGCGCGGCAAAAGCCTGCAGCAGCGCACGCTGATTTACGGCGCAATCATGTTGGTCGTGATTATTGCGATTGTCGTCGTATGCAATATGGGTAATCCATTTCGCGTAAACCCCCTTCTTGGTATGTTCTTCTAGTCGGTAGGTAGAAAAAACAGATTCGGGGGAATTGCAGATATGCACTTATCCACATTTGTGGATAACCTTGTGGATAAGTAAGGGTTGAACTGTGGGTAAGCCGGGGATAACTCGGTGCATTATCCACAGGGATATTCACAAAACGGCGAATTCCCCGGCTTTTCAACGGTAGAAAATGTGGATAAACCGTCTGTGCATAGCGAAAAAATGGGGAAAAATGCCGTTCTATATCTTGTGGATGGCCGTAAGACTGTCCACAAGATATAGACGCTATCCACATTCGTCCACAATAATCCACGACTTATCCACATAGTGCGAAACTAAAAAATCCCCATAATAGATGACGAATCAACAAAACGAAATCAGGTGCGTCACCAATGACAGTCATGAATGACAAGACGCGCGAATTCGTGGCGATGCATCGCGACGAGGACGTGCGCGAACTGGCGTTGAAAGCCAAGCGTGTAGACGGACTCGATTTGCCGTTGGCGCTCGACCAGATCGCCGGATGGCAGATCGCAAGCAAAAAACTGCCGCAATGGGCCTCCTGCGAGGGAATCGTATACCCTCCGCACATTTCCATGGAACAGTGCTCCTCGCAGTTCACCGCCCAATACAAGTCTGAAATCACACAAACCCTGCTCGTACCATCCGCAACCGTGCACGCCAGAGTGTCCGATTCTGCCGAATCGGACACTCAAGAGGCTAAAACGGGCTTACGGATGTCCGATTCTGGAGAATCGGACACATTGGTGGCGAAGAGGGCTATGGCGGATCTGACGGGCGGGTTCGGGGTGGACTTCTCGTATCTGGCGCGCGGATTCAGCCAAGCCACTTATGTGGAACGGCAACGACACCTGTGCGAACTGGCCGAACACAATATGGCCGCGCTGGGGCTTGACCAGGCTCGCATCGTGTGCGGCGACGGTGTGGAATACCTCAGTCAGATGGATCCGGTGGACTTTATCTACCTTGATCCGGCCCGTCGCGACGAGCATGGCTCGCGCACTTACGCCATCGAAGATTGCACACCAAATGTGCTCGAATTGCGCGACCTGCTGCTCGCCAAATCGCGCTTCACGTTGGTCAAACTCTCGCCGATGCTTGACTGGCGCAAAGCAGTCGTCGATTTCGACGGGGCCGTACGCGAAGTGCATATCGTGGCCACCGGCAACGAATGCAAGGAACTGCTGCTGGTACTGGGACGGCCGGCGCAGGCGAATGCGCGCGACAGCGTGGATGGTGCGGGTTCGTACCAGTGTCTTGCGCCGCACGTGTTCTGCGTGAACGATGATCAGCGGATCGACTATGATTCCGCCGAATATACGCAAGGCCTGCGCATTGGCGGCAAACCGCTGCCGGATGCGAAAAGGTACTTGTATGAGCCGAATGCGTCGATTATGAAGGCCGGCTGTTTCGATCTGGTCGAAGAACGATTCGGTGTGACGCAGATCGGTCCGAGCAGCCATCTGTTCGTGTCGGAACAGCAGATAGCCGATTTTCCGGGACGAGGATTTACGATTGAAGCAGTCGGAAGCATGAATAAAAAAGATACAAAACGATTGCTGAATGGTATGAAACAAGCGAATATCGCGGTACGTAATTTCCCGCTTACGGCACCGCAGTTACGCAAGAAATTGAAGCTTGCCGACGGTGGAACGGTCTACCTGTTTGGTACCACCATGCAAGGTGGCGGTCATGTGCTGCTGCGCACGTCGAAAATCTGAACAAGCAAACCGGAAATTGAGAGAAGCACGAGACAAGTGATAGGCGAGTCGCAGAAATAGCAAGACGATTGCGAAAGATGATAGTGTCCGAAAGATTACGCAATCTCACCGAAAGCACGACAAGTGCGAAAAATTACGAAAAGCTTGCGAAAGGATCGTAAAAAGGGTATGCGAAAAGGGCGTCTGACTGTACGAAGAAGTGCAGACGCCCTCGCTTCAAACGTGCTACTGAGGCTGCCTAAACAGTAAACGCGAAACGGTGGGTCAGCGCCACCACATGGTCATGATGAATCCGATCATGATGATCGAGAACGCGATGGCCAGATTCCATGCGCCGATGTTCGGAATCGGGTAGTCAGAGGTTAGGTAGTAGACCACGGCCCAAATCAGGCCGATGACCATCAGCGTGCAGAACAGAGGCACAAACCAGCGTGGATTGGACTTGGTGCCCTTGATGGTCTCCTCCACGCGGCGGGTGTTTTCCGCCTGACGGTTCATCATGCGCTGCATCTGCGGGGTCAGAGCATCCTTGTCGACAGTGGCGTTCAGCACCGCTTCGACGCGGTCCATCGGAATGTCGAGATCGTCATCGTCGTCGGAATCAGTGGAAGCGGATTCGACGGTGGTTTCCTCAGCGGCATCCTGAACGGTTTCGTTGCCCTCTTCAACGGCAGCGGTGTCACCCGTGGACTGCAGATCGTTCTGATCGTCCGCGGTGGTTTCGTGCAGCTCTTCGTCAGCCATCAGCATAGTCTCCTTTAATAGGCTAAAAGTCATAATAGTGGGTAGACTCGAAAGCGGCGAACTCACAGCGTAAAAACTGTTCTCAATCACAGCGAATGCTTAACAGGAATCAGGAAGGTCCGCATGGCGAAGCACACCGGAAAGCACGCCGCGAAACGGTCGAAAGTGGCCGGAGCGGTGGCATTCCTCGTGCTCATGTTCTCCGGATTCCTACTCGCCACGAACCTGCGCGTGAACCGTTCCGTCGTGGTGTCCAACGATACCGCCGAACTCGTGGAACAACGCGTGAAAAAAGTCAACTCCCTGCAGACGGAAGTCGACGCGCTCAGCTCCCGCGTGAACGATCTGAGCAAAACACTGAGCAGCCAGGACGACACCGACCTGAAAGACAGCGAAAGCGCAGGCAACGGCACCCTGCTGCCCGCGGTGGAAGGCCCCGGACTCGTGGTTACGCTCGACGACTCGCCGCTCTGGGAAAACATGGTCGACTCCAGCGGGTCGACATCCAACATCAACGATTACGTGGTGCACCAGCAAGACATCGAAGCCGTAGTGAACGCGTTGTGGGCGGGCGGCGCGGAATCCATGATGATCATGGACCAGCGCGTGCTCTTCAACTCCGCGGTGCGCTGCTCCGGCAACGTGTTGCTCCTGCAGGGCAAAAAGTATTCGCCGCCATTCACCATTTCCGCGATCGGGCCGGTCGATAATATGAAAAAAGCGCTCGACAGTTCGCAGGACGTGACCATATACCGGCAGTACGTCAGCGCGTTCGGCTTGGGCTGGCAGGTCGACGAAAAAGAAAAACTGCATTTCGACGCGACCGACGCGCTGCAACAGCCGCTGCAATACGCACAGGCGATGAACAAGGAAACGGGCGAAACACAGTAATCACAAGATGTGCAGGAATCGCAAGAGGGGAAGTAAACGATGAAGCACGTGGCACGCAAACAACGTCGCAAAAGCGTGGTCTGGACGATACTCGGCATACTCGCCGAACTCATGCTGACCGCAGCGGCCATCTGTGCGCTCTACATCGCATGGCAAATGTGGTGGACGGGCGTGCAAGCCGAACACAACCAAATCGAAACGCGTCAATCCGTATCATGGTCCGACCCGGGCCAATCCGACAACGTCACCATCGCGCAGGCGCAGGAAGGCGACCCGCCAACGCAACCGCAAAGCGCGCAGGAAGGCGAGCTGATCGCCCAAGTCTACATTCCGCGATTCGGCAGCCAATGGCAACGCAACCTCGTTGAGGGAACTTCCCTCACCGAACTCAACAAACACGGCCTCGGCCACTACAAAGACTCGCAAATGCCCGGCCAAATCGGCAACTTCGCCTTCGCAGGCCACCGCAACGGCTACGGACAGCCCCTCGGCGATGTCGACAAACTGCAGGAAGGCGACCCGATCATCATCCGTACGCAGGATTACTGGTACGTGTACCACTACACGAGCTACAAAATCGTGCTGCCGACCGACATCGAAGTGGTCGCCGCCAACCCCGAAAATCCCGGCGCTACACCGACCAAACGCATGCTGACCATGACCACGTGCGAACCGAAATATTCCACGCCGACGCACCGCTGGATCAGCTACGCGGAATTCTCATACTGGGCGAAAGTGTCCGACGGCATTCCCCAGGAGCTCGCATCCACCGACTCCAACGGCAAAGTCAAATTCGTCAACAACGAAAAATCGTCGATCGTCGCATCCGTCAGCTCGCTTGAACCGTGGATTTTCGGCGCACTCGCCGCATACGTGATCATCTTCCTTTCCGCGCTCGCGGCATGGCGTTGGCCGTACCTCGCCGACGTGCGTGCGGGACGTCGTGAAAAGCCGGAATTCAGCCTGTACGGAGGATTGATGCGATTGCAGCCGGGCGTGCTTCCGATTCGACTCGTGCTGATGGCATTGCTGATTTTCGCGGCGGCCGCATCATGCTTTGAATGGCTGTTCCCGTGGGCCGCGACGAATATTCCGGCATTGCGAGAAATGTCGAATTACACGGCCGTATAAGGCGTTTTTTGCAGTTGCTGCGGTTGCTGCGTGAGACGCACGTCATGTCATGACATGTTGCGTACGTAGACTGCTGTTCAAACGCAAGTATTCGCACAACGCAAGCATTCGGAATATTCGAGAGATTTGAAGCATTCGAACGATTCGAAATATTTGGATGCTGGCATTCCAACGTCGATAGGAGCATGATGACCGATTCCGCACGCATTCTGGTCGTGGATAATTACGATTCGTTCGTGTACACGATCGTCGGATATTTGAAGACGTTGGGTGCCACGGTGACGGTGGTGCGCAACGATGCGATCGACCCGGGCGAGACCGGTGTGATCGACGAATACGACGGCGTGCTGATCTCCCCAGGGCCTGGCGCCCCGGCGGAATCCGGTGCCAGCGAAGGCATAATCCGCCTGTGCGCAGAGCAGTCCAAGCCCATGTTCGGCGTTTGCTTGGGTATGCAGGCACTGGCCGAAGTGTTCGGCGCCACCGTAAGCCATGCTCCGACCATCATGCATGGCAAAACCAGTCTGGTGGAGCATGTCGACGACGAGATCTTCGAAGGAGTGGCCAATCCGATGGTCGCCACTCGCTACCATTCGCTGGCAGTGGAGCCTGATTCCGTGCCGGAAGAGCTGGTAGTGACCGCGTGGACGCAGAGCGACCACATCGTGCAGGGCATCAAGCACCGCAGCAAGCCGATGTATGCGGTGCAGTTCCACCCCGAATCCGTGATGACGCAAGACGGCTACCGATTGCTTGCGAACTGGCTGAAGGTGTGCGGGCAGGAGAACGCGGTGGAGCGTTCCGCCGGATTGCAGCCGAAGGTCGCGGCCTGAAGGCGCGAAAACGTAAGGTGTAAACGCGAAAACGCGCGAAACGTAAGGACTGTAGGGAATCGCGGAATATGTGAACCGCGCGAAAAAATCGGGAACGAATCTCGGAAAAACGTGAGTTTCGTAAAACGTAATCGTAAGCATGAAGGCCCGGCTGGGGATTTCCAGTCGGGCCTTCATCGTGAATTATGGCGGCTATCGCGGTTGTGGTGATCGATCAGTTAGTGGTGCCTCCACTGGTGCTTCCGCCGGTGTTGCCGCCGTTGTTATTTCCGTCGGTGTTACCTCCGGGGTTGCCTTCATTGTTGGTGTTGGAGGATTTGGTGGTCAACGTGATCGTGGCTCCGCTATCGGACTGGGTACCGGCGGTTGGAGACATGCCCGTGACGGTGCCATCCTCCGGACCGGAAACCGTGACCTGGAAGCCGTAGCTTTCCAGCAGGCTCTTGGCATTCGCATAGCTCATGCCGGCCACGCTGGGCACGCTGATCTGCTGCTTGCCGGTGGACACCCAAATCGTGACCGCGGTACCAGCCTCGACCGTGCTTCCGACACCCGGATCGACGCGGGTCACAGCGCCGGAAGCGATGGAATCGGAATACTCGTTTTCGATGGTGATTTGCGTCAGACCGGCCTGCTTGAGCTGCTCAATGGCCGAATCCTTCGGCTGTCCTATCAGATTGTCGGGAATCTGGGTCATGCCGGACGAAATGTACAGCGTGATGATCGTGCCCTTGGTTTGCTTCGAATTGGCCGCAGGATCGGTGCTTACCACCTTGTCTTTTTCGATGGATGCGTTGTCTACCGTACGCACGTTGCCCACTTTGAAGCCGGCGGCCTCGAGAATGGACTTCGCGTCGTCCTGGCTCTTGTTCGACACATCCGGCACCGCGACCGACTGCGGGCCGGTGGAGAACCATACGGAAACCGTGGAGCCCTTGGCGACCTTCTTGCCGCCCCTGGGATTCTGCTTGGTGATTGTGCCCTTCGGCTTGCTCGAATCGGAATCCTCGCGGGCGTCGAGCTTCAGGCCTTTGGCTGCGAGCTGCTCTTCGACGCGCGCCTCGGAAACATTCGTCGTGGCGGTGAAATCAGGCACTTCCACCATGTCGGCGGCCGAGTCGCTCTTGTTCAACATGAAGAACACGCCCAGAATGACCAGCAGAGCCACCAGACCGCCCACGACGGAGCCGATGATGATCTGCTTCTTCTTGCGTGCCTTCGCGGCCTCCGCACGCTGTTCCGCACGGGTTTTCGTGGCAACGCCGTTCTGCGGGTTCGGCACGGCCTCAAACTGGCCTGTGACGGGATTGAACGCCTGCGTTACGGTCGTTTCGCCGGCAGGGGTCATGGCCACGGTATTCGCGGTCATTTCGGCCTGCTTGCGTGCCTTCATATTGGTCAGATCGGTCAACGGATTGAACGCGGCCGCCATCGGCACACCGCCGTTCATGAACGTCAGCAGATCGTTCTTGAATTCGGAAGCCGTGGCGTAACGGTTCTGACGATCCTTCGCCATCGCTTTCGCGCAAATCGAATCCCACATCTTCGGCAATCCTGGAACAACCGAACTTGGGGGAGTGGCGACCTCTGAAACATGCTGATAGGCGATTGCCACTGCGGAATCGCCGGTAAACGGCGGCCTTCCGGTAAGCATTTCATACAGCACGCAACCTGCGGAATACAGGTCGGAACGCATGTCGACGCTTTCGCCGCGCGCCTGCTCGGGAGACAGGTACTGCGCGGTGCCGACCACGCCCTGCGACTGCGTCATCGTGGCTGCGGAATCGTCGAGCGCGCGGGCGATGCCGAAGTCCATGACCTTGACCACGCCCTGCTCGGAAATCATGATGTTGCCGGGCTTGATGTCACGGTGGATGATGCCCATGCGGTGCGAATACTCGAGCGCGTTGAGCACACCCATCATCACCTGTTCGGCGTCGCGCTGGCTCAAAGCGCCGTTCACTTTGAGAATGTCGCGCAAGGTCTGGCCCTTGACATACTCCATCACCAGATACGGCAGATGCTCGGTCTGGCCGGTTTCGGTGGTGACGACTTCCTCACCCGAATCGTAGATGTTCACGATGTTGGGATTGTTCATTTGCGCCACGGAATGGGCTTCGCGACGGAAACGCTCAAGGAAGATCTTGTCGTTGGCGAAGTCGGCGCGCATGATCTTGACCGCGACGGTACGTCCAAGACGCGTATCGAGTGCCACGTGCACTTCGGCCATGCCGCCACGGCCGACCAGTTGGCCGAGCTGGTAACGTTCACCAGCCAAAGAGGTAGGCATGTTGATGTTCATCCCTGTTCCTTCCCATCAGTACTCAAGAAGATATGAGGTCTGCTGACCACGCGGCGCGGAAGCCTTCCACCTGCAGGCACCACCATCGTGTCAGCCAATTGTGTCTGCTGGTCGAGCAGACGGCGTTCGATGCGGGACAATGTGCGCGACACCGTCAACGCGTCCTTCGGACGGTCAAGGGGATCCTTGGCCAGCATCGACATGACGAATTCGCGCAGCTGTACATCGACGGAGTCAGGCAGCGGCGGAACCGGATTGTTGACATGGGCTGCGGCGATGTCAACCGGCGTGGCGCCAGTGAATGGACGATGTCCGCACAGGCCCTCGTAGGCAACGACGCCAAGCGAGTAGATATCGGATTGAGGCGTGGCCTGTTGACCCTGCGCCTGCTCCGGGGAAATGTACTGCGCGGTGCCCACCACCATGCCATCCTGCGTGATCTGCTCCTGATTGGTGGAGTAGGAGACGCCGAAATCGGTGATCTTCACCTCGCCGGAATCGGACACCATGATGTTCGCCGGCTTCACGTCGCGGTGGATCACGCCATGCGAATGGGCGACGAACAGGCCACGCGCGGTCTGGATGAGAATCGGCAGCAAGCGGGTCGGCTCCATCGGGCCGTTCTGCTCGTGGAACAGGTCGGCCAACGACTTGCTGGGCACATACTCCATAATGAGGAAGCCGATGCCGTCATGCTCGTAGTATTCGAACAAAGCAGCGATGTTCGGGTGTGCAAGATTGGCGGAATTATGCGCTTCCGCACGCAAACGAAGCAGTTTGGCCTCCTGCGTGACCCCTAAATCGCCACGCAATGCCTTGATGGCCACCGGGCGGCCCAACTGGATGTCGTAGCCTTTCCACACTTCGCCCATGCCACCTTGGGCCAGACGGGCGTCCAACCTGTAGCGTCGGTGGATGAGCTGTCCTTCAATCAGTTTCACTCTGCCAGCGCCTCCTGCATCATCGCTTTCATAATCGGTCCTGCGGCGAACGAGCCGTACAAGTCCACGTTGTGTACCACTACGGCAACGGCGATCTTCGGATCGTCCGCAGGGGCGAATCCTATCACCCAGCCGTCGATGGACGTGTTGCCGTCGCCGATCTGCGCGGTACCGGTTTTCGCTGCCACCTGCACGCCGTCAATGGCCAGATTCGGGTTTTCCTTGGTGACCACGGCTTCCATCATCTGCGTGAGCTTGCCCGCGGTGTCCGAACTGAATGCGCGGCTCATGACCTGCGGCTTGGTCTGTGAGATGACCGACAAGTCGGAGGAACGCACGCAATCCACCAGCGTCGGCTGCATGACCTTGCCACCGTTCGCCACTGCGGCGGCCACCAGCGCGTTCTGTAGCGGGGTCACCACGGTGTCTCCCTGGCCGATGGACGCCAAGGCGAGCTTGTCGTCGGCTGCATCGGTTGGGAACTTCGACGCCACGCTCATCCACGGCGTGCCCGTGGACTCGGAACCATCGATGGCGATAGGACTGTCGAAACCAAGCTTTTCGGCCATGGATGAGACCTTGTCGCCACCCAAAGCCACTCCCAGCTGGGCGAAAGCGGTGTTCGACGAATACGCCATCGCGTCTTCTAACGTGATCTTGCCATCCGAACCGTCGGCCTGCGACACCGCGTTCGTCAGCTGCGTGGCCGTACCCGGAAGCGTGTAGCTCGATCCGGCAGGAATCTCAGTGTCGGTCTGATATTCGCCCGTTTCCAACGCAGCGGCCGCCACCACCGTCTTGAACGTGGATCCCGGAGGATACAGCTGCGAGGTGGCGCGGTTGAGCATCAGGTTCGACTCGTTTTGCGAGAGAGTGGAATAGTTGCTGTTCGCCTCGGACGTGTCATGGCTTGCCAGCTGGTTCGGATCGTAACTTGGTGTGCTCACCATGGCGAGAACACGGCCGGTCTTCACCTCGATGGCCACGGCTGCGCCGTCATTGTTGGAGAGGCCGTTGTAGGCGGCCTGCTGGATCTTCGGGTCGATGGACGTTTCGATGGTCGCGCCCTTGTTCTCTTGGCCGGTGAACAGCGATTTGAACCGTTGCCACATCAGTTGGTCGGATTGGCCCGACAGCAGTGAGCTGCGCGAGGCTTCGATACCGCTCCAGCCGCGCTGGCTGATGGAGAAAAATCCGGTGACCGGCGCATACAGCTCGCCGGCCGCATAGGAGCGCTGATACGAGAACGCGTCGTTCGACGGGTCGGATTTGGCGATGACGGAGCCGTCCGACGCAAGAATCGAGCCACGCGGAGCACCATACTCGTGGTAGAGGGCGCGGGTGTTGCGCGGATCGCCGTTGAGCTGGTTCGCGCGGATCGCCGTGATGATCGTGGTGGACATGCCCAGGATGACGAACAGCGCCACCACGATGGTGAACAGTTGGCGGAGTGATTTATTCATGCTTGGCTCCCCTCTGACGTGTTGCCCGATGGGCTCGGTGTGCTCGGCATGTCAGATGCGCCGAACACATTCGATGGGGGAGCAGGGGGTGTGATTGGCATGCCTGCGACCGGCGTTTCCGCGGAAATGATTTCCGTTGCTTGCGATTGCTGCATGGCGGCCGGTACGGCGACTTGCGGAACGTCTTGCGTGGCTGCTTGCGAAACAGCTTGCGATTGTGCATCGGATTGCGCAGAGGCGACGCTTCTGCTGGCGCGGCTCTGCTTGCGGGCGCGCAGCGCCTGCATCGCCTCGTATTGGAACGTGTCGCTATCGATATCGGATTCGGGTTTGTTCGCCGAGTTGGAAATCACCACTAAGAGTGCTGCCAACATGTAATTCGCTATGAGTGAGGATCCGCCGGCGGCCATGTACGGAAGAGTCAAACCCGTAAGTGGTATGACTAACGTGATGCCTCCCACCACAGTGAACACCTGGAAGGCCATGGTGAACACGAGGCCCGATGCGAGAAGCTTGCCGAACCCATCCTTGATTTTCATCGCAGTGATCATCCCGGCGGCGATGATGAGCAAATAGAGCATCAGAATGGCCATCAGGCCGGTGAGGCCCAGCTCTTCGCCAAGTGCCGCGTAGATGTAGTCGGAGTTGGCGATCGGAGTGAGCGACGGGTGACCTTGCCCAAGGCCGGTGCCCATCAAGCCGCCTGATGCCAGGCCGAAAATACCCGTGACGAGCTGGTATGAGCCGCCATACTCCTTGTTGTACTGTGCCGAGTCGAACGGATGCAGCCAGGCGTCAACACGGGCGCCGACATGGCTGAAAATGTTGGCCGCCGCGAACGCGCCCACGGCGAACGCGATGAAACCAATCACAATCCAACTGGTACGCCCCGTGGCCACATACAGCATGGAAACGAACATGGCGAAGAACATGAGCGACGTGCCCAAATCGTGCTGCACGACCAGCACGCCCATCGACACGACCCACACCACGATGATCGGCCCCAGATCCTTGATGCGCGGCAACTGCAGGCCCAACACCTTCTTGCCGCCGACGGCCAGCTGGTCGCGGTGGTCATATAGATAGGAGGCGAAGAAGAATGCGAGGAACAGCTTCGCGAATTCGCTTGGCTGGAACGATCCCAAACCAGGAATCTTCACCCAAATACGGGCGCCATACTGTTCGGAACCGACCACCGGAAGCATCGGCGACAGCAGTAACACCAAACCGATCACCATGCTGACGTACGAGAACCGCCGCAGCACACGGTAATCCTTCATGAAAATCACCAGCAGATTCGCCAAAACCAGCGCGATCGACAGCCAAAGCAACTGTTTGAACGCGACAGACGTGTTCAAATCCTGATCGATGCGGGCGATCATCATGACGCCGGTGCCCGTCAGCACCATCACGCAGCACATGATCGCCTGGTTGGCGTACGGCTGGAACCGCAGCAGCAATCCCCAGGAAGTCAGGAACAATGCGCCGATGAATGCGAGCATCCACAGGTAATTATGCGGAAAACCGCCGGTGGTGCGTTCGAACATCTGGAAGAACGCGACGCCGCAAATCAGCATGCTGAACAAGAGCAGGCCGAATTGTCTCAGACGGGTTACCATCATGACTGGTCACCGCCTGACTTGTCTGACGAAGCGTTGCCCGAATCACCTGATTTGCTTGACGATTTGTCGGAAGCCGTATCAGAGGATTTGCTTGACGACGTGCTATCGGATCCGCTGTTCGTCTTGTCTTGCTTCTTCTGCGCTTCGTCGTCCTGCTGCTGTTTCAGCTGCTTTTTGATCAGGCGCGTATGCGTTTTCGCCTCGCCGTACGTGTCGAAGGAAATGCCCTGCGCGAGCTGCTCCTGCCAACTTGGCGGCAGTTCGCTCGTCTTCATATTGGTGTCGGTGATGGCATGCGACAGCTGGAAGCCGAACAGGCTGGTCGGCACGCCTTGGAAAATCGACACCTCGCCGTTATTGTCGCCGATATAGTACTTGGTTTGGCTCCATCTGTAGGTTGCGAAAGCGCCGCCCGCCAGCCCCAGCAGTATCACGATGGTGACGATGATGGTGATCACGCGGTTGCGTTTGGTGCGTGACCGCTTCGTCTTGCGCTGCTCGATATGCTCGTTGTGGATGGCTTTGGCGACTTCCGGATCGTTTGGATCGGCGGAAATACGGCCATCATCCTTTTGCACGACGGGGATTTCGCCGGTATCGGGATTGATACGGTCGCCGTTTTCCTCGCGTATCGTGGAGGGCTGTGCCACGCGCTGTTCCGGAGGATTGTCGTTTTCGTCGGGATTCTTGCCGTTGCGCAATGCCGCCGCACGAGCCGCCGGCGACTTCTTGCCTTCGCGCAGTGCGGGCGCGGATGCGACCGGCTCGTTGATGATGTCGGCGATCGGTTCGAGGCTTGCGCTGGCCGCGCCGCCGATCAGCGGCGTCTGATGTGGCATGTCGAACGCATCCGCGTCGAGGGCGAGCGTCGCGTCGGCGATGACCGCGGTGACGTTGTCGGTGCTGCCGGCACGAAGCGCCATCGAAACTAGCTGTTGAGCGCATTCTTCCTGATCGGAGCAGGTGGATAGCACCTCCTGCAACGTGGAATCCTCAAGCACGCCGCACAAGCCGTCGGAGCATAGCAGCCAACGGTCGGACGGATGCGCCTTGCGCACGGCGATGTCCGGGCGCGAATCGATATCGAAATCGCCCAAAACCCGCATTACGACGTTGCGCTGCGGGTGATTGCGCGCCTCGGACTCGCTGATGCGGCCGGTATCGATCAGATGCTGCACATAGCTGTGGTCGGTCGTCATGCGGATCAAACGGCCGTCATGCAGTAGATACGCGCGGGAATCGCCGATATGTGCCAAAACCCAATATCCCGCAACCAACGCGACGGAAGTGACGGTGGTGCCCATGCCCGCGAGACGACGTTCGCGCTTCGCCTTGCCGACGATCGCGTCATGCGCGGCCATAACCGAGGTTTTCATCATGTGGGCAATAATCTGGACATCGCCTTGCACATTGTCTTGTTCGATGTGGGCCAGCGAACGGATGGCGATGGTAGAGGCGGTGTCACCTCCCGCATGGCCTCCCATGCCGTCGCAGATGGCGATCAGATGCTCGCCCGCGAACGCGGAATCCTGGTTGTTGGAACGTACGGTACCCACGTCGGAAACGACGGTGGAATACATGAACAGCGGTTGTGAAGCAGGAGAAGTCGGCAAACGGGTCACCTCAATTCGAAGGTGGTTGCGCCAATGCGTACGGGAACGCGCGATCCAAGGATCATCGGCGCGTTCAGACGCTGCTGGTTGACCACAGTGCCGTTGGTGGAACCCAGATCTTCGACGGCCCATTTGCCGGTGACGGGATCCGTGTAGACGCGCGCATGGTGGGACGAGACGAATTCGTCATCCAAAACCACGGTGTTCGACGCAGAACGGCCAAGCGTGATGGTGTTGCCGGTCAGAGGGACGGAACTGCCGGCAAGAGGACCATCGATGATGACCAGCAAGGTGGGCTTGGCGTTTGACGCGGCGCTGGCCACCGGCGCGAGGGCGGCCACGGGCGCTGGCGCTTCAACGGCCTTGCGCGCGCGACGCTCCTTACGGCGATGAGCCCGCGACTTGCGCGGGCTGAGCGTTTCCACATCCCTGTACAGCGAACGTACCGTACAGGCCACGAAGATCCAAAGCAGTACGAGGAAGCCGTACTTGAGGATCGCGAAAGTAAGTTCAGTGAGCATAGAGGCAACTCCCGAGGTTGGGGTTGGTTACTCCTGATCCTGCGAAGATGCCCAATACAGGATTCGGGTGCGGCCGATGGTGATGGTGTTGCCGTCGAGCAGCGTGGCCGCCTCGACATGGTGGCCTTCGACATACATGCCGTTGGTGGAGCCCAGATCGCGCGCGATGACGGTGCTGCCGTTATCGGTGATGTCGATCTCCATATGGCGGCGGGAGATGCCCGGATCGTCGATCACGATGTCGCAGTCAGAGCCGCGGCCGATGATGGTCTTGCTTTCCGTGAGCAGATACTGGTGCTCGCCGATCTCCAGCATCGGGCAATCCTCGGTCTGTGCCTCGGTGGTGACGGGCACGGTGTTACCCTGCACGGATTCGCTCGTCAGCTTGAAGTTGCTCTTGGTCAAGTCGAGTTCTTCTTCGAAGATCACCACGACCGGGCCTACGAACGCGTAATGCTGGTCCTTCGCATACTGAGTGAGGTTGTCGGCCAGCTCGTTGGCCAGCGCTTCGGCACCCCAATCGACGATGTTATTGAAATCCGGCGTGCTGAGCTTAAAACGGTACTCGTTCGGCGCCACGGTGCGGTCGCGCGTGACGGGCATGGCCTCTTTGTCAATCTCACGTTCCAGTGCGCTGGAAAGGTCGACGGGCTGCAGGTCCTTGGACCCGAACTTGGCAAAAACCCCGTTGACGGCGCCTTCCACGCTCTTCTCAAATCGGTCGAGAACACTCATGCTTGTCCCTTTCTATCCTCACCCATCCTACGCGGTAGAGTGCCGAGCGCCAATTCATAAGCCTGTTAATTGCAAAAATTTCATGCAATATTTCGGTCTTTATACCATCTAGGGGGTATATGGTTCTGGGTTTGTCTCCATAATCTCGATTCCCACGCTGTGCGATGGATGTCTGTGGAAAAGGGAGATATGGAATGGTGATAGGTTGGGAATATGACAGATGCGATTCGACAGTTCCCTCGTAAAAAAGCACGTACCTTGCGATTCTCCTGCGGTGCGCCACGTTCGGCCCGCGCGATTGCAGATGGCTCTCGCGTGCTGTTCCTGCGTTCCGACGGTCCGGAAGATACCGTCACCTCGCTGTGGATGAGCGCGATCGACGAAAACGGCCACGCCAGCGAAACGCTGCTCGCCGATCCACGCACGCTGCTCGCCGATGCCGACGCCGAAGACGTTCCCGCTGAAGAACGGGCGCGTCGCGAACGTGCGCGCGAAGGCGGTTCCGGAATCGTCGGCTATTCCACCGACGCAAGCGGCAACCGCGTGACCTTCACCATCAACGGACAACTGTTCCTCACCGATATTTCGGCGGGCGTGACGCGAACCATCGAAATCGATGAAGACGAACTCAAGCCGGTACTGAACCCGCGCATCAGCCCCGACGGACATCATGTGATGTACACCACCGGAACATATCTGGTCGATGTGGATCTCGCCGACGATGAAGAAATCGGAGACGCGATTTCGGTAGTCGCTTCAATCCCGCAAAACGGCGAATGGAAGATCGGATTGGCGGAATTCGCCGCAGGCGAGGAAATGGACCGCTACGACGGATTCTGGTGGTCCCCGGACTCCAAATATGTGCTGTTCGAAACCTACGACGAATCCCCCGAACCAATCTGGCATCTGTCGGACCCCGCGAATCCAACCAATCCGGCGCAAGCCAACCGCTATCCGCAAGCGTTGACCGCCAATGCCGACGTGCACCTGACCCTGCTGGAACTCGGCTTTGACAGCGATAACTGCTGCTACGGGGCAATCGCCAACGAAGTGGTCTGGGACCACGAAACCTACGAATATTTGGCCGCAGTCAGATGGACAAGCGGGCATGAGCCGATCATGCTTGTGCAAGATCGCCTTCAGCAGCACGATCAGGTGCTCGCCATCCACGTAGGCGAGCCGATCGCCACCATGCGCGACGCGGAGAACGACTTCACCGATAGCGATGGCGACCAGGTCGAAACCTTCTCCATCGCCATCCCCGAATACGCGGAAGGCGAACGGCCGGGCACCACGCGCGTGCTCGAGGAACATAGAAACGACTACTGGCTCGACCTGATTCACGGCACCCCCGCATTCACGCCGGACGGACGCCTGATCTGCGCGATGAACGACATGGACGCCGATATGAACCGACTCACCGTCGACAGTGTTCCGTTCACCCCAATCGGACTCCAGGTGCGCGAAGTGCTCGACGTGACCGACGACGACGTGCTGTGCGTGGTACAGCGAACCCCTGAACTGTTGCCTGACGACAGCCTGCCATTCCTCTGGCAGTCCAACGCCGCCGACCATAGCGCCCGCAGCTTCGACGTGGTGTCAATCCGCTATGACGGCACATGGGAGCCTCTCACCTACACGCCCGGCCAGTGGACCATGTCCCGCGCAGGAAACGGCTGCGTGGTGACCGGACGTGGCATGGACGACGCGACCGTGCAAATGCAGCATTGCATGAACATCGCCACAACCGACGAAAATGGCACGGACATGGCGTCAATGGTGGTCGCACCAATCGAAAACCATGCCGAAACACCCGGATTCACGCCGAACGTGCACTTCGCCCGACTCGGCGAACGCGGGCTGTACACGGCAATTGTGCTTCCCTCGACAGGCAGCGAATACGCGCATGCCGACACTCTGCCGGTACTCATGAAGCCTTACGGAGGTCCAGGATTCCAGCAAGTCGTCGAAAGCCAATCCTTCTACTGGGATGCGCAATGGTGGGCCGATCAGGGCTACATCGTGGTCACCGCCGACGGGCGCGGCACCACCGGACGCGGGCCGAAATGGGATCGCGCCATCTACGAAACCATGAAATCCGTGACGCTCGAAGACCAAGTCGACGCCGTGCACGCGCTGCCGGAAGCGTTGAACGCGCTGGCTGAAGGCGACGCGGCAACCACCATTCCACAACCCGACCTCAACCGAGTCGCCATGATCGGCTGGTCGTACGGCGGATTCCTTTCCGCGCTCGCCGTGCTGGAAGCGCCGGAAACGTTCGCTGCGGCCTGCGCGGGCGCACCTCCGACCGACTGGACGCTGTACGACACGCATTACACCGAGCGCTACCTCGGCCTCGACCCGGCCGTGTACGAACGTAACAGCATCATCGCCGACGCGCCGCAACTCGATCGCCCGCTCATGCTCATCCACGGATTCGCCGACGACAATGTGACGATTGCGCACAGCCTGCGTTTGAGCCAAGCGCTGATGGCTGCCGGACGCAAGCACACGTTCCTGCCGTTGACCGGCATCACGCACATGACCAACGATGAGACGGTCGCCGAAAATCTGCTGATCCTGCAGCGCGATTTCCTCGCGGAAGCATTGAAGCGGTAGTGCTGCTCCGATAGCGCTGTAATGATAATTGCAAAAGCGCAAGCAAAAGCAACGAACAAAAGCAAAACGCGTTCCCCTGCGACTTCCGGACTGCCAAGCATCCGAGCGTCGTGGGCGAACGCGTTCCCTTCTCGATTGCCAACATAAAACAGGCGAAAACGACTTCGCAAGCGAGGGGGTACCACATTTGTGTACCCCTCTCCAAGTTGGGCTTGAGAAAGCCGAAAATCGTAGAAAAAGAGCAAAAATCAAGCAAGAGCAAACGAATAGCGTCAGATCTGCAATGCAGATGCGATCAAACCTGCACTTGTTCAAGCAAACCGGGCGAATCGTCGATGACGGTCACCGGAATGTACGCAAACAACGTCCAACTGCCGTCCTGCGCAGACGTGGTGAGCATGCCCTGATACGATTCGAGCTGCTTCTTGAACGAGGCGAGCCCGTGGCCGCCCGGTAGTTCGTCATCGCGCTCGTCAGCTCCAGCCATGTCCTCTTTCATGGGATTGATTTGCGTGATTTCGATGGCATTCGGCCGGAGCATCACCGAAAGATCGACCTTGCTTCCCGGAGCGGCATGGCGTGCGATATTCGCATAGATCTCGCGCAGCAGATTATTGGCAAGTTCGGCGATTGCTTGCGATGCGCTCGGCTTGCCGCCCGCGCAGTGCCGGATGGACGTGATATTGAAGCCAAGCTTGCGCAAGCGACGATCGCCGTCATCCAGTGTTGCTCGCAGCAGATTGGACAACGCTTCGCCGTCGGCGTCGCCGGGGAGAGTGGTGGCGTCCATATTCAATTCGTCGATGACGCGATGCACGTTCGTCAATGCGGAAAGAATATATTCGTTGATTTGACGCCAGTCTTCGGCATCGGCTGTTGCGGTTGCCGTAGTTGTGGTTGCGTTGGCAGGGTCAGCAGCGACGCCAGGACTGCTAGAGTTGCCACCGATATGCCGTTGCGCTACAAACGTCGCCGCTGACAAATCGCCCGTCACCGCATCGTGAATGGCATCGGCAATGCGTGCGCGGCTTTCCAATTCCTGCAGACGATTCTTGTTCTGCGCCGCTTCGAAGCTTTTCTGCGTTGTTTTTTCGCTCCAACTCAACGCCCGACCAAGCAGTAGCACCATGGCATACATGCTGACCATGGCGACGGGGTTGGTATTTGGGCCAGGGGGGTCAATCAGCAGAATGTTAACAACGTAATATGTGAGTAACGTTGCCACGATAATGGCATTAGTGCTGTATGCGAGCATGCCATAGGCGTAAAGCTGCGCGGGAAGAGAATTGCCCAAATGCGCGTAGGGAGTAAACAGATCGCCTATGGAGGCAATCACAAGAATCGCCACCGATGCGCTTTTCAGAAACAGCGGAGACAGTACGAGCGCCGTAACCAGCATCGCAGCCCATATCACGCCAAATATGTCGGTAGGAGGCTCGTAGCAAACGCCGTATATGGTCCATGCAAGCACGATCAGCATAATGGCGAAACGGATTGGATGCCACAGGTTCGGATGCTGCGTGCGCATACGATTGCGCCACGCAATGTACTGAGTTGCGGGTTTAGAGCGCATTGGACCTCACCCACAGTGCCACTGCCTGACGCGAGGTCTTGCAGTTGAGTTTTCTTAAAATACTTTGCATATGTTTGCGGATGGTGGCTTCGGAAATCCCCAAACGCTCGGCGATGTCCCGGTCAAGCATGCCCTCCGCGCACAAGGAAATAATCTGCTCCTCACGAACGGTAAGCGCGGGAGTGGTCTCAGCCTCCCTGCTGATACGCAGATTGGCCAACGCAGGCGGCTCAAATCCCTCCATCACCTCGCCATTGCACATACGCATAATAATCTGCGCCAACTGGTCGGCATTCTCCTTACCAACCAGCCCTTGCGCACCAGCCTCAACCAGCTTGTCCCGATAACTATTGATGGAAAAACTGGTTGCACCGAGAATCGGCATGCGCTGGCCCATCAAACGCAACCGACGACATGTGGCGGGGCCTTGCAATCCCTCCATCGACATATCGAGAATCAATAAGCTGACATGGCCGTTCGCATCCTGGCAACGTTCTATCGCCTCACAGCCTGAAGTCGCCGTCCACACCACATACGCGGTCGGCACTTTGCTGGCAATGACGGCACTGAGCGAATCCAGCGCTCGCGGATCATTGTCGACCAGCGCGATGCGGTGAATCTTGGGATGCTTTTCCCGCGTGGACATCATGCGATCACTTTCCTTTTCCGCACAGCCATTGCAGCCATGTTGGGCAGTTGGAATCTTGGGCAGCGGAGATATCGCCGTTGTTGTCAACGGGGGTTGCCGCCGCGTACGCATACGTTGGTGTGCCGGTGAGAGACAGCGTTACCACCATCAGCAGTGAAACAAACTTCATACCTCCATAGTATGCGAGGATGGCGCGCGGGGGTGAGGATTCGGTTGTTCCGGTACGCCGTTGATGCACTGACGCATCGTTATACAGCGCGCATGCCTGTGCTTAGTTTCGTCTTGGCGCCGTTCGCCTAAGATGGAATTTATGACTATCACGCTCATCGATGAGGCGCGTTACGACGCCGAAATGGACGAAACGGTACTGCCTGCGCTGCGTAACTGCATGACGGAAGGCTGGATGGAACCTGCCACCGTTGATTGGGACGGCAATATGCTGCCTAAGCTGGAGCATCCTGGACGGTTACATTACTACTGCTACGACGCGCACAAATTCGACGCATTACGTGAAGACGGCGCGTCGGGCATATTCCGCGGTGCGGTGGTGATTTCGCACGGATTCACCGAATTCGGTCGCAAATACAGCGAAATGGTGTGGTACTTCTTACTGGCCGGCTACTCCGTATGCGTGTTCGAACATCGCGGGCATGGCCATTCCACGCACGACATGAGCAACCCGAGCTTGGTGTGGATCGACGATTGGCGCCGGTATGTGGCCGATTTCGCCAAATTCGCGCAGACCGTGGGACGTGAGACGGCCGGTGATGGCCCGATGTACTTGTACTGCCATTCCATGGGCGGCGGCATCGGCGCGGCTGTGCTGGAACGCTACCCGTCGCTGTTCGACAAGGCGGTCCTGTCCGCGCCGATGATCGCGCCGGTGGTCGGCATGCCAACGTGGATCGCACGCATTGTGGTCGGCGTAATCTGCGGGCTTGGCTTCGGCAAATCACGCGTGTTCGGGCATGCCGATTTTGACGGAAACCTCAATCTCGACGATTACGAGGGAGCCTCCGAAGCGCGCATACGCTGGTTCCACAAGCAGCGCTTGGCCGACGTGACGTGCCAGACCAACGCGGCCACGTTCGATTGGGCAAACCAGGCGATGGCGCTTTCCCGAGCCGTGCTCAAACCCGATATGTGTGGAGCTATCGAATCCCCGGTATTGCTGTTTCAAGCCGGACGCGACGTGTGGGTGCTCAACGGACCACAAGATGACTTCGTCGAACGTGTGCGAGAAGGCGGCGGTTCCATCGAAAAAGTGCGATACAGCCAGTCATTGCACGAAATTTTCTCCATGCCGAATGCCGTGCTCGGACCATATCTCGGCAAAATCCTCGATTTTTTGTCGGCGCCGAACGCAAGTTTGGCGGAATAAATCTGTTTTGTATGACTGACGTTTAATATGCATACCGTCTGCGCTACAATCGCCGTGAATTTGCCGTGAAAGCCGTGGAGAGAGAGCGAGGGCAGTCCGTGGCAAAGCAAACGTCGGGACAGGCGTCGCAATCGCAGAAAACTTCCGAATCGCAAAAAACCGCGAAAAAAACCGCGAAAAAAACGGAACATGTGCTGGAACAGACGCCGAAAAGCCTGCTCATCGGCACTGGCATGACATTGCTGGGCGGTGCCATGTGGGGTATGAACAGCACCGTGGCCAAACTGCTGATGCGTGACTACCAGCTGGATCCGATCTGGCTTTCCTGCGTACGCGCGCTATTCGCCAGCCTGATCTTCCTGGTCGGATCGGCCATCACCACACCGCAGAAACTCGCCGGAGCGGTCAAAGATGTCAAATCGTATCCGAAATATTTGGTCACCACGCTGACATGCGTGCTTCTGGTGCAGGTCTCCTACCTGATGACCATCGACTGGACGAATTCCGGAACCGCCACCGTATTGCAGACGCTCAATCTGATCTTCGTGCTCGCATGGGTATGCCTGCGCGGCAAACGACTGCCCCTCAAGCGTGAATTGGTCGGCGTGCTCCTGGCGTTCGCAGGCACGTTCCTCATCGCCACCGGTGGCAACTTCGCCTCGCTGTCGCTGCCATGGCAGGGGCTCGCATGGGGACTGGTTGACGCGGTGAGCACCGCGGCCATGTCCATCCTGCCGGTCATGCTCATGCTCAAATGGGGCAACATGACCATCAACGGCATCACATTCCTCATGTCCGGACTCGTATTGTGCCCGTTCGCGCAACCGTGGGCGAACATTCCCGCACTGGACGCGCGAGGTATGCTCCTGCTGCTCTACGCCATCGTATGCGGCACATTCCTCGCGTTCTGGCTCTACATGGCAGGCGTGATGCGCGTCGGAGCGGTGCGTGCCACCATGCTCGGCACCAGCGAACCGGTCATGGCCACCGTCACCGCAGTGGCATGGGCCGGCGAAACGTTCACCTTCACCGACCTGACCGGCTTCGCCATGATCATCATTATGGTCTTCCTCGTGCGCTGACCATTCTCCACAAACTGTCCGATTCTGGAGAATCGGACAACTGTAGAGTGTTTGGCCTAGTCTGGTTGTCCGTTTCTCCAGAATCGGACATTCAGGGCATAAAAAATGTGCCGTGGATGACCGATTCTGCAGAATCAGACATGCACGGCACAAGAGAAGGAAGTACTACTTGGCGTACACGGAGATGCGCTCGCCCACGTGCGCGGCCTGCTCGGCCTCATCCACCACGGCGATCGCGTAATCCGCGTAGCTGATGTAGCTCTGCCCGGCGGCATTGACGGTGAACTCCTCACCGGCGAGTCCGTACTCCGTGCAATCCGCCGAAACAACCAATGACAGATGAAAGGGATTCGGCATCCTGGAGCATTCCTGCCGGAAATGTTGGGAGCTGCTGAGTCCTACTGCTGCTTGGAAAACGAAAAGGCCGGAACCTTCCGGCTCCGGCCTTTTCGTTATGGTGCGAGCGGGGGGAGTTGAACCCCCACGAGCATACACTCACTGCCACCTGAAGACAGCGCGTCTACCATTCCGCCACGCTCGCAGACAGTCGACTAATTTACACCAAAACCCACGCAACCTCAAATCGGCGTGTCGCGCCGCCATTTTCCGTAGGAAAATTCAAGCGGCGCGACGCGAGGAGGGAGGAAGCTCTGGGAGCTTCCGTACGACGGAGCCATCCTTAAATTCCGCCATTTTCCGTAGGAAAATTCAAGCGGCGCGACACGGCTCGTCCGATTCTGGCGTTTCGGACATTCGACGAATGTTTTAGGGCGCTTGCTTGTCCGATTCTCCAGAATCGGACAACCGGGAGGGGCGGTATGGGCATTAGATGTCTGATTCTGGAGAAACGGACACATTGGGTGGTGGATGGGGTGAGACGGATGGGTGTATGCATGACATGCGCGGAACACATGAAAAAAGACGCCGACGGGTCTGTTCGTCGACGCCTTGGAACGCGGAAGTGTGGCTCAGCATTCGTTTGGGCGGAAGGCCCAAGTGAAATGCATTATCCGCGGGATCCGTTGGCGTAGAAGCGGGTCAGGGTTTCGTCGCGGAATTCGTCGAAATATCCGCCGTCAATCGACGCGCGAATATCGTCCAGCAGCTTCACGAAGAAATGCTCGTTGTGGATCGTCGCCAATGTGAAACCGTTGAATTCGCGGGCACGCAACGCATGATCCACGTAAGCGCGCGAATAATGCGTGCATGTGTAGCAATCGCAGCCCTCTTCAAGTGGTCCAAAATCATGCTTGAATTGCGCGCGCTTGATGTTGTAACGTCCGTCGCGCGTGAAAATCGCGCCATTTCGGCCACAACGCGCCGGTGCGACGCAATCGAACGTATCTCCACCATTCTCGACACATGCGAAAATATCGTCGACCGCGGCGATGCCGAGCACGTGGCGCGGTCGGCTTTCTGGCATTGCATCGCAAATCCAAGCGCAAGTGTCGCCGATAATGCGTTTTTCGATCGCACCGCCGATACCGACGCCGTCGAAGTCCAACGAAGCGATCTGTTCGGCCGCATGCCTGCGCAAATCCTCATAATTCGCGCCCTGCACCACGCCATACAGCGCCTGATACGGCTTGCCGACGCGCTCTTCGGTAAGCCTCTTATGCTCGGCAACGCAACGCTGCGCCCAACGGTAGGTGCGTTCCACGGAACGCTCCTGGTAGCCGCGCGTGTTCATCAGTGTGGTCAGCTCGTCGAACGCGAACATGATGTCGGCGCCGATCTTATGCTGGATTCCCATTGAAATTTCGGCGGAAAAACGGTGCAGTGAGCCGTTGAGCGGCGATTTGAACGTTACGCCGTCCTCGTCTACGAACGCGAGGCGCTCTTTGCCTTCAGCGATCACGTCGTCTGATTTCATTCCGGTCACATCCATGGCGAGGGTTTTCTTGAAGCCTGCGCCGAGCGAAAGCACTTGGAAACCGCCGGAATCGGTGAAGGTCGGACCGTTCCAGTTCATGAATTTGGCAAGGCCGCCGGCTTCGTCGAGCACTTGCTCACCGGGGCGTTCATACAGGTGAAACGCGTTGGACAGCAGGCATTGCGCGCCGAGGTCCTTCATGGTTTCGGGCAGCACGGCTTTCATTGCGGCCTGCGTGGCCACGGGCACGAACGCCGGAGTGTGAATATCGCCGTGGGGGGTATGAATGGTACCGGTGCGGCCGTATCGTGCGCCGCCGCGTCCCTTGCCGTCGGCCGCGTCGGGAAGGCGGGTTTTCTGTTCGAAATAGAAGGCGTCGCGGCGGCCCGGCTTGCCTGGTTCCGCTCCACGCGGATGTTCGATGAGATTCTCGGACACTGCGGTTGCCGCGTTTTGCGTGTCTTGCGCTGTGTCGATAGATGATTCGGTAAGGCTTGTCATGCGGAATATTTTATGCGATAGCGGCGATTCTTGAAAGTGCTGCAAAGAATGCGATTGGTGAAATGAAAATAAGGAAGATGCGGAAAGCGCGATGAAGACGCCGATCGCATTTTGGTGCGATTTTCAGATTCAATGGTGATGTTGAACGTATTTGGTTGCTACTTTCAACAAACATTCAGGAAACTTCCAGAGCGAGTATCTTTACTCGTAGATAGCAGTTCGAGCGGCACGATTGCTGATTTGTGAAATGCCGCGAGACGAATAAGGAGCGAAAATGGCTGAAGAGAACGACCAGAACGCCGTGCAGCCGCAGAATGACGAACAGCAGACCGTGCCGATGCCGCCGGTTGATGCGGAACAGACGCAAACTTACGCAGGCGAGCCGTATGCCGCAGAGTCGGCTACCGAACCGATTGACGTGCAGGGCGGTATTGAGGATCAGCCGACGGCCGCCATGCCTGTTGCGAACGATGGCGCTTCGACGGAATCCGCGGCTGCGGCGGACGATACGCCGGATTATGCTTCTGCAGCGGGCGAACGTACCGTGGTCGACGGCTCCGCGCAGGATGCGCCGACCCAGCAGTACCGTCCGGCACCGGAATATGGTGCGTACGGTCCCGTACCGACGCAGCCGGCTGGTGGCACCGCCTCCGCGAACGGTACTGCGAATGGCGCGCCGAACATGCCTCCGCAGCCGCAATATGGCACGTACGGGCAGACTCCGCAGCAGCCGCAGCGACCTCGTAATCCTTTCTTCGGAAATCCGTATGCGGGTGGAAATCAGCAGAACGATCAACAGAACACGCAATCGAATAACGGCAATCCGTTCATGAAGCCCGCTGCGCAAGGCGGTGCCAACGTGCCGCCGGCCGGGCCGAATACTCCCAATAACGGCAACCCGTTTGGGAATCCGAATAACGGTAATCCGTTCGGTGCCCCGCAGCAGAATGGCGCTGCAGCCAAGCCGAAGTCCGCTTCCGGCGTGACCGGGCATGTGATGACCGGCGTGGTGGCGGCGCTTGTTTCCGCGGTCCTCTGCCTCGGCGTCGGCTACGCGGCAATCACCAATGGATGGGTGACCGTACCCACCTCCAGCTCACTGACCAGCGTGAAGTCCAACACGTCCGGATCCGGTTCGGCTAAAGCCAAATCCGGCGAGGCCGCGGACTGGAGCGCAGTGGCGAAAGAAGTGTCCGATTCTGTGGTGTCCATTGACGTGGCGACCAGCGACGGCAGCGCCAAAGGCTCCGGCGCAATCATTAGCGACAAAGGCTACATCGTCACCAACAACCATGTGATTTCCGGCGCGAAGCAGATTCAAGTGACGCTCGCCAACGGCACCATCTACTCAGCGCAAATCGTCGGCACCGACACCACCACCGATCTGGCCGTAATCAAACTCGACAATCCTCCGAGCAATCTGAAGGCCGCAGAATTTGCCGATTCCGACAATCTTGCCGTGGGTGAATCCGTGATGGCCATCGGCAATCCGCTCGGCTACGATGACACCGCAACCGTCGGCATCGTTTCCGCGCTCAACCGCCCGGTGACCGTGTCCGATGACAACAACAACGACATCGTCACCAACGCCGTGCAGATTGACGCGGCCGTCAACCCAGGTAATTCCGGCGGTCCGACCTTCAATGCGGCCGGCCAGGTGATTGGCATCAACTCATCCATCGCATCCACCACAACATCTTCCGGCACAGCCGGATCCATCGGCATCGGCTTCGCCATTCCGTCGAACCTGGTAAAGCGCGTGGCCAACGAAATCATCGACAACGGCACCGTGCAGCATGTGGCGCTCGGCGTCACCATCAAGAGCTCCACGGTCGAGGCGGACGGCGTGACCCGCGGTTGCACGCAGGTGCAGTCCGTGGTCGACAACAGCCCGGCGGCCAAGGCCGGAGTGAAGGCCGGCGACTCCATCGTGGCGTTCAACGGCAAGGCGGTGAACAACAACTATTCGCTGCTCGGCTACGTGCGCGCCTCCGCCATGAACGACAAGGTGACATTGACGGTCGTGCGCGACGGCAACACCATGGAGCTTGACGTGACGCTCGACCAAGAGGAATCCCAGACGAACTCCTCCAACAACCGGAACCAGCAGAACAACGGCAATGATGGCCAGAGCCAGAACGACAATGGCAACGGTTACGGTAACGGTAACGACGGCAATGGCGGCAACGGAAATGGACAGAGCGACGGCAACGGTAGCAACGGCTACGGTGACGGAGGCGGCCTGTTCGACCCGTTCGGCCTGTGGTAAAGCGCAGACCGCCGCGGTTGGCCGTGGAAGGTTGCGGTCGGCTGCGGCGGACTGCAATACGGGTGGCGACCACCCGATAGGCTGACGGCGAAGACGTAACTGGAGTTGCTTAATCGCAAGAACGTCTTGTGAACGTCATCGCGAGAACGGTAAAACCGCGGAAAACCAACGAAAACCAATAAAAGTTAAAAGCAGAAGCAGGACTGTGCGAACAATCGTACAGTCCTGCTTTTCTATTTTTTGGCAATTGCGACACGAAAATCGCAATTGTTTGCTACGCTGGAAATATCTTTTTACGCCGTGTATCGATGGCTCGCGCGGGCGAGGCGCCGATGGGTTAACAAGGCGTCCGATACGAGCGTAAGGAGATTCTCATGCGTAGAATCATCGATATTTGCTGGCGACTGTGCAAGCAGGTTCCGTTACTGCCGATCACCATTCTGGCCGCGATTCCGTTGGCATTGCTGGGGGAGTGGAGGCCGTGGGGCGAGGCTGCGTGGGTTTCTCACGATTTGCATGCTGGCTTTGGTTGGCTGAGCTCGTTTAATCCGGGTGTTGGGCAGTGGATAGTGATCGCGCTGGTCGTATACACGATTGTGGTGACGGTGCGTGGCATGATCGACGATCTACGGAACGGCCATGTTGGCGTCGATCTGCTGGCGGTCGTTGCGATTGCGTCGACGGTTGCAGTGCAGGAATATTGGGCCGCTTGGGCCGTGGTGCTGATGATCTCATCCGGCGAGGCAATCGAGGAATTCGCGCAGTCGAAGGCCGAAAGCAACCTGACCGCGCTGATCGACGCGGCACCCCGAACCGCGCACGTGGTTGCGCTGCCGGGAGTGCGCGGGCATGTGCATGCTACGGGCAGCGAGCATACGGCCGACGTGACAGTCGACGGATTCCGCGCCGTCAGAATGTCCGATTCTGCAGAAACGGACAACCAAGACGGCGAAAAGCATACTTACGTGTCCGAATCTCCAGAATCGGACACAAAAGGTGCTTCGCAAACGTATGATGCGGCTGGAGAGCGCTTCGAAACGGTCCCCGTCGATCAGGTGCGGCTTGGCGACGTGATTCTGGTGCTGCCTGGCGAAACGGTGCCTGTCGACGGCGAGCTGCTGTCGGGTGTAGCCACGCTGGATCTAAGCAACATCAACGGCGAGCCTGTGCCGCGTGAAGTGTATGCGGGCGCTCGCGTGATGTCTGGCGCAGTCAATGGCTCGACCACGTTGACCATGCGTGCCACGCAACTTGCGCAGGATTCGCAGTATCAGAAGATTCTCGAGCTGGTTTCGTCGGCGCAAGAGTCGCGCCCCGCTGTCGTGAAGACCGCGGATATGCTTGCAGTGCCGTTTACCGTGCTTTCGCTTGCGATTGCTGGGATTGCATGGGCGGTTTCCGGGCTGCCGCTGCGATTCGCGCAGGTGCTGGTTCTCGCCACGCCTTGCCCGCTGCTGATTGCCGCGCCGGTTGCGTATGTGGCTGGAACAGGGCGTCTTGCCAAAGCGGGAATCCTGATTAAAGCACAGGACGTGTTGGAAAATCTAGGCCGCGTATCGCATATTTTCTTCGATAAAACCGGCACGCTTACCGTCAAGCAACCGCAGGTCGTGCGCGTGGAGAAACCGTTCGGAACGAGTTCGCCGTTCAATGAAGACCATATTCTCATGATGGCCGGTGTGGTGGAAAGTTACTCGGTGCACATTCTGTCGAAAGGTATTGCGGCGGCCGGGCGCAAGGCCATGGACGACTTGTACGCGCGGTATGCGTCAGGGCAGCGGTTATGCGCTGAGCGTGATTTGCCTGGGCATGGGCGCGACTATCCGGTGGTGAAGAACATTGTGGAGGATTCAGGTAAAGGTGTTTCCGGCGAAGTGAACGGGCACCGGGTGCGTGTGGGGCGTTTTGCGTATGCGACGGCCGACGAATCCGGATTCATGCCGGTGCTGCATGCGCCGAGTGAACGCTGCTTGTCCGATTCTTCAGAATCGGACACTCTAGGAGTACGAGACGGAATGTCTGACGATGCGCAGCCTGCGGCCGCAAACCCCTCCATCACCCCTTCCGCCGAGGCGGCGCAGACGACGCCCGTCCGCAAGTCCGAAACCGCAAACTCGCTGTTCGCTCCGCTTGCGCCGGACGAGATGGCCGCATACGTGGCGATCGACGGCAAACTGGCCGCCCGCATCGTGCTTCGCGACGTGCCCCGTGCGAATACGAAACGTTCCTTGGCCCGTCTGCATGAGCTCGGCATCAAGGAACTGTCCATGCTTACCGGCGACAAGGCCGCGTCCGCCCGCATCATCGCAAATGAGGTCGGTATCGATGACGTACAATCCGAGCTGTTCCCTGAAGATAAGGTTGCCGCTGTTAAAAATGCCACCGAGTCCACGCATCAAAACCGGTCCGTGCTCGCCCGCATCATGCGGCGTATAACTGGCGAATCCAAGAACCGCCAGGTTACCATGATGGTCGGCGACGGCGTCAACGACGCCCCCGTACTTGCGGTCGCCGACATTGGCATGGCCATGACCGACGGCACGTCCACTGCGGCTTCCGAATCCGCGCAGGTGGTCATCATGAATGATGACATTGCCTCTGTGCCGCGTGCCATCGCCATCGCACGTCGTACGAAGAACGTGATGCTTCAGGCGGTGTTGATTGGCCTCGGCCTCGCCATCATTGGCATGGTCGCGGCCGCATTCAACCTGATTCCCGTGGTTGTTGGCGCATTCATGCAGGAGGTGATCGACGTGGTCAGCATTCTGTGGGCGCTCACTGTGCTTTTCGACCGCGGCGAATCCGCGTGATTTGCGGGAAGTGGTGTCATGCGCGCCGCTTTGTGCTGGGTGCTTAAGAAGTCGGAGCCTGGAAAATGTGTCGTAGGGTGATTTTGCGGTCGGTTTAAAGTTTGGATTTGCGCATTTAACCCAGATGAGATACACAATTCGCCTATATATGGCAGATAGGCGCTTTGGGGAAGCGTTTACAACGAGCTTGGCGAGACTTCGCCAGCGATCGATACGCGCATCCACTTGCCAAAGTCGGCTCCGGTCACACCTTGCGACAGCAGGAACATGATTTTCGCATACGTGGCTTCCAGTGTCATATCACCGGATCCGATTGCGCCGGCGCGGGCGATCGCATCGCCTGTCTCGTAATGGCCGAGCAGCACTTCCGCCTGCTGACATTGCGACGCGATCACAACGGGAACATCATCATGTAGCACGTCGGCAATCACGTCAGTCAATCCCGGTTCGTCGCTCGGCACATTGCCGACGCCGTACGCGCGCAACAATACCGCTTCCGGACGCGGCGTAAGCATCGCTTCCAGTCGCGTCGCGGAAATGCCGGGCGCCATATCAATCACGGCAACATCGTGACGGGAGTAAGGCTGAGGTGACGTCCAGCCGCAACCGACCGAAGCGGCATCGCCCGCATACCAATGCCATGGCGTGCCCGTACGGGCCAGCGGTCCGACGGAAGGCGCTGAAAATCCTTCAAACGCCCAACTCGACGATTTGCTCACGCGATTGCCGGCAAACAGGTGATGTCCAAAAAACAGTCCCACACCGTGGAATCGTTCGCTCATCGCGGCGTTCAGCGCGCCCGTGACATTCGCAGTGGCATCCGATTCGATTTTGCCGAGCGGATGCTGCGAGCCCGTGAAAATCACTGGCTTGCCGAAATCAGCCAGTGCATACGAAAGCGCGGCGCTCGAATAGCTCATTGTGTCGGTGCCATGCAGCACCACGAACGCGTCGGCATCATCGCGATGCGCACGCAAGTCATCAACCATCGTCTGCCAATTGTCAGGCGTCGCGTTCGACGAGTCGATAAGCGGATTAAGCTCGGTGAACGTGAACAGGCTTGCGTTCATGTGCGCGTCCTCCAGCAGGCGGAACAGCCATCCGCGAGTGTCGGCGCCCGGAATCAGGCCGTTCGGCGAGTCGATCATGCCGATGGTGCCGCCGGTATATGTGATGTGAATGCGCATTGCCACCTTCTTACGATTGCTTGGTACTTGATAAGTACTTGCTTGCGATTGCGGGATGGGCGAATTACGATATTCCGGATTCCTACATCCCGCGTTTTTGCGACCACTTGCGATTGTACGTGCATCTGCCGCGCTCATCGCGTGCGATTAATGCAGACACGCGTCGGATTCGTTTGGATTCAGCCATATTCGGTTGAATCCAAACGACTTGCGATCGACTACTTGCCCGGCACTTCCGTGGTTTCAAGCACGTCAGGCACGTCGTTGCCATTGTCGTCGAGCATTTCGTCCATCAGATTGCCGTTGATGCGGCCGCGCACGTAGAACCAGCCCGCAACCATGGCGATGATCACCACCACGAACATGGCGAGCGTCCAACGGCCGGCAGCGCTGGTGAGATTCGACAGCACAACAACCGCGAAGAAGATGAGCGAAATATAATTCGTGTACGGAGCGCCCGGCATGCGATAGTCAGGACGAGTCTCCTCGCCAGCCTTCACCTTCTTTAGGAACGTGAGATGCGTGACCAGAATGGCCGCCCACGTTCCGGCAATGCCAATACCTGCCAGATTCATGACGATTTCAAACGCGTCGGCAGGAAGTACCGCGTTCATCACCACGCCGATCAGGCCAAGTGCGGACGTGATGATAATGCCGCCATACGGCACATGATGCTTGTTCATACGTGCGGCGAACTTCGGACCAGATCCGGCCACAGCCAGCGAACGCAACGTACGACCAGTGGAATACAGGCCAGCATTCAGGGAGGAAAGCGCCGCGGTGAGCACCACAACCTGAATCACATCTCCGGCATGCGGAATGCCAATGCCGGAGAAGAATGTGACGAACGGGGACTCATTCGACGAGTAGGCGGCGTATGGCAGCACCAGCGCCATAAGCACCACGGAACCCACATAGAACACGAAAATGCGAATAATCATCGAATTAATGGCCTTCGGCAGCACCTTTTCGGCATCCTTCGCCTCACCGGCCGCCACGCCAACCATTTCAGTGCCGCCGAATGCGAACACCACGCCAAGCGTCAGCGCGAACACCGGAGCGATACCATTCGGGAACAGACCGCCATTGTCGGTGATATTCGCAACACCGGCGTGCGCGTCGCCAACCGGAGCGCCCGTAACAATCGCCCAAATCGCAATAACCATGAACGCGATAATCGTGGCCACCTTAATGGCGGCAAACCAGAATTCCGCCTCGCCGAACATCTTCACACTCAGCAGATTCAGCACAAATACCAATGCCAGCGCGCACAAGGCGATCAGCCATTGCGGCACCCCCTGGAACGCCTTCCAATAGTGGAAATACACGGCAACAGCGGTGATATCAGCCATAACCGTAACGGACCAGTCCAAGAAGAACAGCCAGCCGGTCACATATGCGCCCTTCTCACCCAAGAATTCGCGGGCATACGACACGAACGCGCCCGACGATGGACGGCGAATCGCAAGCTCACCCAATGCGCGAACCATCAGGAACGCGAAAATACCGCACACCGCGTATGCGATCGCAAGACCTGCACCACCTTGCGCAAGACGGCCACCAGCGCCCAAAAACAGGCCGGTGCCAATGGAACCGCCAATCGCGATCATCTGAATATGACGCGGCTTCAAATCCTTCGCATAGCCCGCGTCACTTTTATCCTGCTTCTGCGCAGACGACTGCTGCGTCGCGCTTGGCGAGGTATTGGAATTACTCATAGTAATAGTTCTTTTCTCTATTTCCTCTGGTTTTCTTTTATTTATTTCGACTGCTGCGTCGCATTTTTCCGACGGAGCTATTTTACGAAAGTCGTTCCGCGAAGCTGTTCCGGCGAAGCGGTTTCGCGAAAGCTGGCCGCACCGACGTCATAATTGCTACCCCTGTGTGAATGCCGCATACATTATATGGACGGCTCTTTACCGTTTGTTGACATTCCACTCATAGTGCGTCAGTGGCCACGGTCCGTGCCCCTCTTCCAACGCCAGGTTGTCCGATTCTCCAGAATCGGACAAACGAGACAACCGAGACGTGACGGAAACGACATGACGGATGGGCATACGTGAGAAATTCCAAAGGACGAAACCGGAAGGCGAGGCGAAGAAGTCGTAAGAAAGTGCATAAGCGCCCCTGTCGCAAATGCAGGGAATGCATTAGGCTAGAGCGCGTGACTGAAACTAATGAACTTCGTATTGCTGTAATCGGCGCCGGCCCTGCAGGCGTCTACTCCTCTGACATTTTCCTGCGCCAGTTGAAGAAGCTCGGCGAGGGGCTTGGCCTCGGCACTGCCGCGCGCATCGACCTGTTCGAAAAGCTGCCTGTGCCGTTCGGCCTGGTGCGCTACGGAGTGGCCCCCGACCACCCGTCCATCAAATTCATCGCGTCGGCGCTCGAAAAGACACTCGACAACCCCGACATCCACCTGTATTGCGACGTGGAATTCGGCAAGGACGTGACCCTCGACGAGCTGCTTGAACGTTACGATGCCGTGCTGTTCGCCACCGGTGCCGTTGAGGACAAGCCACTTGGACTGCCGGGTGCCGACCTGGATGGCGTGTATGGCGCAGCCAAGTTTGTGGAATGGTACGACGGTTATCCGACCGGCGCTCGCGAATGGCCGCTTGCAGCTGAGGAAGTCGCCGTGATTGGCGGCGGCAACGTGGCCATGGATGTGGCGCGCGAACTCATGCGCAATGCCGACGATCTGAAGGAACGCACTGATATTCCAGACAATGTGTACGAGGGCATCAAGGCGAACAAGGCTCGCGTGCTGCACCTGTTTATTCGTCGCGGTGTGGCGCAAGCCAAGTTCTCCGTGCAGGAATTGCGCGAGATGGAGAAGCTGCCGGGAGTGCAGCTGATCATCAACGAAGACGATTTCGATTTGGATGAAGACACGATTGAAGAGGCCGGCAAAGACAAGCTGACCCGTCAGATGGTCGAAGAGCTGTTCACGATTCGTGAGATGGCGGAAGACATGGAAGATGACGGTGACGTGGATTACGAGGGTAATCCGGCTGATCGCAAGTATTATGTGCACTTCAATTCCGCGCCGGTCGAAGTGTTGGGTGAGGACGGCAAGGTCGTTGGCATTCGCGTGGAGAAGACCGAAACGTCGGCTGACGGCAAGATGAGCCGCACCGGCGAGTTTGAAGAGTATCCGGTGCAGGCCGTGTACCATGCGATCGGCTACAAGCCGGCCACCGCGCCGGGCATCGCGTACGACGAGCGTCACGCGCATCTGGCGAACGCGAATGGTGACGGACGCATCACCGTTGCTGCTGAGGCTGGAGCTGATGGTGCGGATGCTGCGGTTGAGGTGCGTGAGCGTCTGTATGCGACCGGTTGGGCGAAGCGCGGTCCGGTTGGTTTGATCGGTTCCACCAAGTCCGACGCGTTGCTGATCGTGACCAACATGCTGGAAGATCTGTCGAAGGCTGCCGAGGGTGGCCGTGTGGCCGCTGATCGTGATCCGGAGTCCATCGACCGACTGCTGGAGTCGCGCGGTGTCAAGCCGATCGACTTTGCCGGTTGGAAGAAGATTGACGCGTTCGAACGCGCTGAGGGTGCGAAGGAAGGCCGCGAGCACAAGAAGGTCATCGATCCGGAGCAGATGCGCGCCTTGGCTCACGCCTAAGGCGGGTGTTTGGAGTCCGGTCCGATAGGTTTCAGGCTTTTTCATGCGTCTTGGGTGTCCGATTCTGGTGAATCGGACACCCAAGACGTTTTTTTATCCCGTACTTGCCCGTTTCTGGTGAATCGGATATACAGTATGACGAAAAGCGTGCATGTGTGTCCGTTTCTGCAGAATCGGACATCCGGGGAGAAGCTGAGTATGCGAACTTCCGCAACTGCCCCCTAGTCCTTTCCGCAGTCCAGTCTCCAGCACATATCCAGCAAAAACTCAGGCTCCGTTTCTACGCTAGTGACCATGAACGGCAAATTGCGGGTGCATGGCCATTGCAATGGCTTGAAGACAACGCTGTTATTCGCGTTGATGTGGGGCGTCATCATGCTCATTTGGTGGGCGACCGGTGGCGGCCAGCGTACGCTTGGTATCTACATTCTCATCGGACTTGGCTCAACGTTCGCATCCTACTGGTTTTCCGACAAACTTGCGATTGCATCCATGCGTGCGCAGGAAGTCAGCGAGCAGGAAGCGCCGGTACTGTACAAAATCGTGCGCGAACTGTCGGCGAAGGCGGGCAAGCCTATGCCACGTATTTATATCGCCCCAACCATGAGTCCCAATGCGTTCGCAACGGGACGCAATGAACGTCATGCGGCGGTCTGCTGCACACAGGGCATTCTGCAGATGCTGAACGAACGTGAGATTCGCGGCGTACTTGGGCACGAGCTTATGCACGTGTACAATCACGATATCCTGACGTCTGCAATCGCGTCCGCAATGGCGACGGTCATTTCGTATCTCGGATATTCGCTCATGTATTTCGGTGGTGGCAATTCGCGCGATGATCGCAATGACTCGTCCTCTAATGGTCTTGGATTGCTGGGTGTGCTGTTGAGCACGATTCTTGCGCCAATTGCCGCTTCGCTTATTCAGATGGCGATTTCACGTACGCGAGAATATGATGCTGACGAAGATGGTTCCATGCTTACGGAAGATCCGGAGGCGCTCGCATCCGCATTGAATAAGATTTCGAACGGTGCTGAGGCGATGCCGATGCAGAAGACTGCCGGTACGCAGTCGGTTGCTGCGATGATGATTGCGAATCCGTTCTCTGCGGAAGGTTTTTCTCGCCTGTTTTCCACGCATCCGGCGACTGAGGATCGTATTGCCCGGTTGATGCAGATGAGTCAGGAGATGAAGGCGCAGGGCGTGCAGTCCGGCTATTTGGCTGGCGGTTATGCGACGAGCGGGTATGCTTCGACGGATATTCGTCGGCAGAATGGGGGTATCTCTGGTGCTGGTGCTGGTGCTGGTGCTGGTGCTGGTTCGGGGGTATACTCTGGCGGGGGTTATTCACGAGATTATTCGCAGAATCCCGTGCAAGGCTGGTATGGTCGCTGATCGATGTGCGATTGCAATGTGCGCGTTGCGCAAGTCATGGGTGATTGCATAGGATTCTGCTGATTCTGTTACGAATTGTAGCTGTTTCCTGTGGTTTCCTGTTGTGATGTATTGCATGAATATTCTGATGTCAGCTGACAAGTGACATTAATGCTGTTGTGGCTGTTGCGTGTTGATTGATGTGCGATTTGGCAAATGGGTGACGGTATCGAATATCGGTCGACGGTCATGAATGCTGCGAATGCATGCTAGACTAAATGATTGTGTCCAAAAGGCACGCTTTTTGCGGATGTAGTTCATCGGTAGAACGAAAGCTTCCCAAGCTTTAGAGGCGGGTTCGACTCCCGTCATCCGCTCCAAACGCTTCAACGGTGAGGCTATAAATCATATTTGTTTCAACGTTTTGGATTATGCCGTTTGCTGATCAACTGCAGGGGGCGGTTAAACGTTGTCATGGTGTTGCCACTGTGCCGATGTGATGCCGCTATCGCCGAATATTCCACTCGTACGACGTCTACGGCTCTTCAGCCGTACTTTAGTTGTCCGATTCTGGTGAATCAGACACACAATACGTGTGTGCCGTGGTTTGCATGTCCGATTCTGGAGAAACGGACACATAAGGTGTCGTACGCAGGCCATACATGTCCGTTTCTCCAGAATCGGACATCCGTGACGTGGATGCAGTAACGTGAGACTTGTGAGTACGAACGAGAAGAACCCTGAATTCCATCCGCAGCTTGCGAATCCGGAATCTCCCGAGCGTGGCAATGCCTACAGTCCGCTCAAAGGCCATGCGATCGCACATAGCGGCACGGTTATCGGCCTTCTTGCGATTGTGCTTTGGGGTTTCATGGCCGGACTCGTCCGTCTGGTTTCCGAATCGTTCGGCGCAACGCTCGGGTCCGCGCTTATCTACACGGTTGGCGGAATTCTGCTACTGGTCGTGCGTAAACCGACGCCAATCCGTCGCGCGCCGCGCAAATATCTCATCATCTGCGGAATCATGTTCGTTGCATACGAGGCGTCAATCTCACTATCGATCGGGCTCGCATCGACAGCTGCACAATCCGTTGAGGTCAGTTTGGTCAATTATTTATGGCCGACATTGCTTGTACTGATGACCGCGGCCGTCTCGCATAAACGAGGTGCCGTCTGGAAGGCGCTTCCTGGTGCAATCGTTGCGACCATTGGCGTCGCAATGGCGGTAGGGGGTGAAAGCCTTAACGTTCATGAAGCGTTGCGTAACATTTCCAGCAACCCCCTTCCGTATGCTTTGGCTTTCGCTGGGGCTTTCATTTGGGCAATTTACGCGACGGTGACGCCGAAAATGTCCGACGGATACGACGGCACGACGATTTTCTTCTGCTGTGTCGCTGTTGTGTTATGGTTGATTCACTTCACTTCGGGGGAAGGCCTGCCTGCGACTGCGCCCGGGATTGGTGGTTATGTTGCGTTGGCTGCTTGTGCCGCATCTATTGCGGGAGGATATGCCTGTTGGGGATATGGCATGTTGCACGGAAGCATGGAGACGCTGGCGATTGGGTCGTATGCGACGCCGCTGTTCTCCACGGCTTCTAGCACGGTTCTGTTGGGCGTGGCGCTCGGAGCGTCGTTCTGGATTGGCGTGGCGCTTGTGGTGGGCGGCACGCTTGTCAACGTGTGGCTCGGCAAACCCGCCCCCAGTGTGTCCGTTTCTGGTGAATCGGACGTCTGAGGTGTAATGCGCCCATCTTGGTTGTCCGTTTCTCCCGAATCGGACTTCCAGACCGTGTGCCGCCCACCCAGTGTATCGATGTCCCACAGCACATTCATGTCCACGAAGTCGACCATGCTTTTCCATTGTTCCGCGCCGGAATCGCCGTTGTCGTCCAGGAGTTTGACGGCGGTGGTGTCGGCTGGTATTTGGTATGTGTTGCCGTTGGCGGTGATGGTGATGCGTCGCCAATGACGCGTCCATGTGTGCCAGCCGAAACCGATCTAAACCGGCTTAAACCAGCCCGTTCAAATCCGCCTCGTCACATCACCTTGGTGGACTCCAGATTGCGGCTCACCCAGTTGTTCAACCGGATCACCGGCTTGCGCAACACCAATCCCAGCAGCAGCGAAGGAATCAGGAACAAGGCGAGATACACCATGTCAAGCAGGTACTCATTGCCGTACGATCCGGCCATCGCGGCGTGCATGGCATCGATGGCGTGCGGGAACGGTAGGAACGGGTAGAGCATTTGGAAGAACTTCGGCAGCGTCTCGATAGGGAACGTACCGCCCGAACCGGCGACCTGCATCACCAGCAGCACCACGGCCACGGCCTTGCCGATATCGCCGAACGACACGGTCAGCGTATATACGATATTCGAGAACACGAGCGCGGCAAGCCACCCCACGGCAAGGAACTGCAGCGCATGATTCGCCTGCACGCCAAGGAAATACATGTCACCCAGGCAAACCAGTGTGCCCTGCAGCAACGCGAGCAGTGCGAAGATCGCGTACCGTCCGAAATACTCGTGGTCGAGGCGCAGTCCCCAACGTGAGGCGTTCCCCGGGCCGGACGGGCCGGCGACGCGCGGCAGCGTGTCGCCCAAGCCCAGCACATGCGCCTTCTCGCGGTCCGAAATTGTCACTTTCAGCATGGCGCACAGGATGATCGCACCCACCCAGATTGACAGGATCGTATAGAACGGCGCCATGGCTGAACCGTAGTTCGCGATCGGGTACACTGAGACGCGATGCAGTGCGACGGGCGCGGAAATCAGCGTGGACAGTGTGGACGCGTTGGCGGTGGCCAGTGCACGTAGTTCGTCCGATTCACCCGAATCGGACGAACTGGCGTCGTTGTCACCGTCGCCACCATCGCTGTTGCCGTCACCGGCGTTCCCGCCCGTCTCCAGCTTCGTGATCAGCTCCTTCACCGTCGCTGCCGACGAGTCGAGTTTCTTCGCGATCGCGCCGAGCGTGGAACGGATGGATGTCACATTCGTCCCCACATCGCCCGTCACATCGTCCAGATCGTCGGCGGTGCCGCTCAGCTGGGTGATCATGCTGTCGGTTTGGGAGATCAGCGTGCTGACTGTGGAGGCGAGCGCGTCGATTTTCGGCTTGACGTTCGTGGCGTAATCGTCGCGCACATTGCTGATCGACTGCTTCGCGGAGGTGATGCGGTTCAGGATCTCCTTGCGGGAGCGTTCCGCGGCTGCGGTATCCTGCGTGACCTGCGTGGAAGCGTCTTTCAGCTGCTGCGCGAGCTTCTGCGAATCGCCTTTGGCGGCTTCCAGCAGCGTGATCTCCCGGTCGATGGCTTCCAGCAGCGCCTGTTTCGCGGAATCACTGTCCGGTAGTTGTTCCACCGATTCGTGCATGTGGTTGAGGCTTGTGATGTACGTGTCGTACAGCGATTCGCTGCTGGAGACTTGTTCGCTCAACGTTGTCAACTGGCTGGCTGCGGTGTCTGAGTCCTTGCCGATCGCGTCGAACGCCTTGTTCACCTTGGCAGCTACTTGGTCGAACGCGCTTGACACCTGGTCGAGCGCGGTGTTCACTGAGGAGGTGACGTTCGCACCTGCCGAAGTGAACGACGTGGCACCTGATTTGCCTTGCTTCAACGCGTTCTGGGCCTGTTTGCCCGCCTTGGTCGCCGAGGCGAGCAGTTTGCCCGTGGAATCCACGATGTCGTTCGCCGAGCCGAGCAGCTGCGAATACGACGTTACCTGCTGCGATGCGCCGCTCAGCGTATCCGCCATGGTGGTGAGATTGCCGTTGAGGTTGCGCATGTATTCGGCCATTTGCGGGCTTTGCGAATAGTGTAGGATGCTTGAGGCCAGGTCGAGTCCGACTTGCGCGATCGTTTTGGCGAAGGTTTTGTCGATCGTGTTGACCACGGTTGTCGCGCCCTGATCGGTGATATGCGGGGCGATCGGGTTGATTTTCTCGTTCAGATAGTACTTGAGCTGCGCGTGTTTGATGTCGGGAGAGAACAGCGTCATCATGTCGGCGCTGAAACCTTTCGGAATTACGATCGCCGCATAGTATTCGCCGGATTTCACTCCGTCGATTGCCTTGTCGCTTTTCACGAACTGCCAGTCCAGCTGGTCGTTGGCGTGCAGTGTGCTGATGATGGTTTCGCCCACGTTGACGCGCACCGGTATGAGATCCGACTTGTAACCCTTGTCGTTATTGGCCACGGCGACCTTCAATGCCTTGGTGTTGCCGTAGGGGTCCCAGCTGGCCGCGATGTTGAACCAGGCGTACAGTGCCGGTACCACCACCAGGCCCATCGAGACGATCACGGCGATCACGTTGCGGGTGGCGTGGCACATGTCCCGCTTGAAGATGCCCCAGATTATTTTCACTGTTCGTTCTCCTCCTCACGCAGACTCCTGCCAGCATTTCCGTCCGTGTTTCCAGCCGCATGTTCAGGCGCATGTCCGGCCGAACCACCATGCGCAGCCTCATACAGCCTCGTGCGTACGGCATGCATCGGCTTGTAATGCATGCCCGGCCGGAACAGCAGGTTCTCGTGCAGGATCGCGCTGCGGAACTCTTCCGCACTCATCGCTTCCTCGCCCAGATAATTCGCATACCGTTCGCGCAGATACTCCACCACGATAAGATACGTGTCGATGGCGATGATCGAAATGATCCAACCGAGCAGCATGGCGAGCTTCATGCGCGTGATGAATAGCAACAGCAGGAACACGAACGGCAGCACCGCCAGCGCGAGGAATCCCCAACGCACCAGGCGCGGGTACAGGCGGAAGAAATGAATCGCCCGTCTGCGGACGAGTTCGGGGAACTCCTCGGCGATCTGCTGCGCGGTCTCGGTGAGCCGCAACGGTTCCACCGTGCCTTCGTTATGTTCGGTGATCATCAGATCAGTGTCCGCCAGACGGTTGTCGAACAGGCGGTTGAGGTTCAACGCCAGCTTGCGGACCACCAAGCCGATGAACAGCGCCACAGGCAGATACCAGAACAGCGAGAGCATGTCGATCCAATAATGGTTGGCATACATGCCGCCGATCGGCCCGCGCATCGCGTTGATGCCGTAAGTGAACGGTAGGAACGGTTTCAGACGGCGGAAGAATTCCGGCATCATCTCGATGGGGTAGAGGCCTGCCGCGCCCGGAATCTGGATGATCACCAGAATCACGGCGACGGCCTTGCCGATATGCCGGAACGCCACGGCGAGCGCGTAAATGATGTTCACGTAGACGAACGAGGCGAAAATGCCGGCGAGGATGAACAGGAACGGATGCTCGCATTGGATGCCCAGCGCGAGATCGCCGATCGTGGCGATGATCGCCTGCAGGAATCCGACCGTGACGAACAGCAGCCAACGGCCCATATAGCCTTGGCGTGGCGTGTACATGCGGATCTTCTCATCGCGGTCCACTTCAAGCTTGTAGATCGCGACGAGCACGAATCCGCCGACCCACAGCGCAAGATTCGTGTAGAACGGCGTGACCGCGGAACCATAGTTTTTGACCGGGTAGAGGACCTGTTCGTCCAAATGCACCGGCTCGCCCACGAACGAGCCGACCTCGCTCGCGTCAAGTCCGAGCGCTTGGGAAAGCTGCTGGAACATCGCCGAACTGCTCAACGCGGCCACATCGGTGCGCGTGGTGTTGAGCTGTTTGGCGAGATTGGCGAGCTGCGTCTGCGTGCCAGCAATGGTGGCGTTCGTTTGGGTCACGGTGCGCGACAACTGGTCGAGCAGCCCGTTGCCCTGTTCCAGTGTGCTTTGCAGCGTGGTAAGCGTGCCGGACAGCGACCCATTGGCCAGGCTGAGTGTATCGAGCCCGGTATTGAGATTCGGCATGACCGTGCCGGTGGTGGTCGTGCGTGCGCTCGCCATCGACGCCGTGCCGTTCTTCGCCAGCGTGGTGACATCGTCGTTGAACCCGTTCGCGGTGTTCTTCCCCGCGTTGATCGCAGCCGTGGTGTCCTGCTCGAAGGCGTCGATGCGCTGCTGCTGGAACGTCAGCTGTTTGCGGGCTTCGGCGAGCTGCGCGGAAAGATCCTTATACGTTTGGCTGTTCGGATCCAGCTGGCTGGCCTGCAACGCCTTCTCCACGCCGTCGAGCACATTGCCGGTGGTGGTGTTGACGTGATGCATGGTGCTGGACACTTGGTCGAGCGCGTCCTGCGTGGTGTTCAGTCCGCTGAGCACGGTGCCGGTGGCATTGCTCACGTTGACCTGCAGACCGGACAGTTGCGTGCTGCCGTTGTCGAGCGCTCCGACCAGCGTGTTCGAGAATCGTTCGGTTTGTGTGCGCGTCTCGCTCAGTAAGTCGGACGCCTTGCCGACGGTGTCAAGCGAGTTGGTGATTCCCGAGGCGAGCGCGATGTTGGACTGTTTGGCCGAATCGATGGTGGTGAGGGCCTTGTCGAGCGTGGAACGCGTGCCGCGCAGCTGCTGTTGGACGGTTTCGAGCTGGTTGATGGTGTCGGTCAGATCGTTGATGACGTCGCTTTGCGCGCTTTTCATGCTGCCGGTGGTTTCTCCCGCTGCCTCCTTCACTTCCTTCGCCACGGCGTCGGCCACGCTGGAAACGAAAGTGGTGTTGATCTGCTCGTCGATCGTGGTCGCACCCGTATCGGTGATTTTCGGCGCGATCGCGTTCAGCTTTTCGTTGATGTAGTACGTGATCGACGGTCGGTCGCCTTTACCAGTGACGGTGCCGATTAGTCTGGAGCTGAAGTCTTCCGGCAGTACGATCGCCGCATAGTATTTGCCGGATTCCACGCCTTCGATGGCTTGCTGCTCGGGAACGAAACGCCAGCCGAGCTGATGGTTCTTCTTAAGCTGGTTGACGGTTTGCTGGCCAGCGTCGAGATGACCGACCAGCGTGGAGGTTGTGCCCTTGTCCTCGTTCGCCACAGCGACCTGGATGTTGCTCGTGTTCGCGTACGGATCCCAGTTGGCAAGGATGTTGCACCATGCGTACAGTGATGGGATGATGGCCACACCCAGCGTGACGACGAGCGCCACTGGGTTCTTCAGAATGCGTTTCACGTCTCGAAGGAAGATGGCGAAAACCTGGTGCATCAAGCCTCCTCGCGGGTATTGGTCGCAACATCTACGTGCGGCGGCATGCCCGTGCGGGAATACCCGGTTGGGCTCTTCGTCGCGCGATCCGGTGGATATTCTATGACTTCCGATGGAACGATCGCAATGGTTTCGCCCTGTTTAATGGTCGGTCCCGCAAATGTCGGGATATGAGACGAAAACGCTCGGCATATGGCCCTAGTGGGGCGGGCGAACTGGATATGGAGCGGACGGTCGGGAAAACGGAAAGGAAAGATGGCGAATGTTGTCACATGATAAGTGGGATAGGGTCGGGCGATAATGGAGGCATGACTATTGCAACGCCGGAACGTTATGCGCAAATGCTGGACGCCGCACGCCGCGGCGGTTACGCCTATCCCGCGATCAATGTGACCAGCACACAGACCCTGAACGCCGCACTCCAGGGTTTCGCCGAGGCGGAATCCGATGGCATCATCCAGGTCTCCGTAGGCGGCGCCGCCTACTTCTCCGGGCAACGCGTCAACGACCGCGTCACCGGCTCGCTTGCCTTCGCAGCCTTCGCGCACGAAGTCGCGGCGAAATACCCCAACATCACCATCGCCCTGCACACCGACCACTGCGCCAAACAGTATCTGGACGAATGGGTGCGTCCCCTGCTCGACCATGAAGTCGAACAGGTGAAGCACGGTCAGGAACCGACCTTCCAGTCACACATGTGGGACGGTTCCACAGTGCCGCTGGGTGAAAACCTCGACATCGCAGAAGAACTGCTCGACGAATCCCAAGCCGCGCACACCGTGCTGGAAATCGAAATCGGCGCGGTCGGCGGCGAAGAAGACGGGCACAGCGCCGAAATCAACGACAAACTGTATTCCACGCCCGCGCAAGGCATCGCCGTCGCGCAACGACTCGGCCTTGGCGAGCGTGGACGCTACATGGCCGCCTTCACCTTCGGCAACGTGCACGGCGCATACAAACCGGGCGTGGTGAAACTACGCCCCGAACTGCTCGACGAAATCCAGACCACGGTCGCGCTCGCGATTAAGGCCGGCGAAATGCCCGACCCCGCGCACTCGCTGGATGTCGCTCCCGGTAAGCCGTTCGCCCTGGTGTTTCACGGCGGTTCCGGCTCCGCGCCGGAGGAGATCGCGCAGGCCGTGAGCTACGGCGTGGTGAAGATGAACATCGACACCGATACGCAGTACGCATTCAGCCGTGCGGTGGCCGGTCACATGTTCTCCAACTATGATTCGGTGCTCAAAATAGATGGCGAGGTGGGCAACAAGAAGATGTACGACCCGCGTTCGTGGGGGCGCGAAGCGGAAAGCGCCATGGCCGCACGCGTGGTGGAGGCTTGCAGGCAGCTTGGCAGCGCGGGCAAGGCGTTGAAGTAGTGTGATGCCGCACGCGCCGTGTAATGCATGCGGCGTGTGCGGCACGGTGGGTGTGTCGCGTTGTATGAGACGAAAACGATGGAACTGACTAGTTTCAACGGCCGATCGGTGCATATCCGGCAGATATCCGGTAGAGGGCGCAGGGTAGTCTTTGTAAGGCCTTGGGTAAGGCTTTGAGGCGAAATCGCATACGCGCGGAGGTGCAACAACATGCCTGGAATTGTTTTGATCGGTGCCCAGTGGGGCGACGAAGGTAAGGGCAAGGCGACCGATCTTATCGGCACCAAGGTCGACTATGTTGCGCGTTTCAATGGCGGCAACAATGCGGGCCATACCGTGGTCGTTGGTGACGAATCGTATGCGTTGCACCTGCTGCCCTCCGGCATCATCAGCCCGAACGTGACCCCCGTGATCGGCAACGGCGTCGTCGTCGATCCCGAAGTGCTGTTCGAGGAGATCGACGGTCTTGAAAGCCGTGGCGTGGACTGCTCCCGACTGCTGGTGAGCGAAGCCGCGCACGTGATCGCGCCGTACCATCGCACGCTCGACAAGGTGACGGAACGTTTCCTCGGTAAGCGCAAGATCGGTACCACCGGTCGCGGCATTGGACCTGCGTATGCCGACAAGATTAATCGCGTGGGAATCCGCGTACACGACCTGTTCAACGCCGAACATTTGCGCGACAAGGTTGAAGCAAGCCTGCATCAGAAGAATCAGATGCTGGTGAAGCTGTACAATCGTCGTCCGATTGATGTGAACGAAACCACGGATGAGCTGCTTCGTCTTGGTGAGCGTCTGAAGCCGTATGTCGCCAACACTTCGCTGGTGCTGAACAAGGCGCTTGACGAGGGCAAGACCGTGCTGTTCGAGGGTGGTCAGGCGACCATGCTTGATGTGGATCATGGTACGTATCCGTTTGTGACTTCGTCGAATCCGACTGCTGGCGGCGCGTGCACTGGCACTGGCGTTGGTCCGACCAAGATCAGCCGTGTGATTGGTGTTTCTAAGGCGTATGTGACTCGCGTTGGCGAGGGTCCGTTCCCGACAGAGCTGTTTGGCGAGGATGGCGATTGGCTGCGTGCGCAGGGTCATGAGTATGGCGTGACTACGGGTCGTCCGCGTCGTTGCGGCTGGTTCGATGCGGTGGTGAACCGTTATGCGGCTCAGGTCAACGGTTTGACGGATATTGTGCTCACTAAGCTTGACGTGCTCACCGGTTTGAAGGAGATTCCGCTGTGCGTCGCTTACGATGTGAACGGTGAGCGTCGTGACGATATGCCGACTGATCAGGCTGAATTTGCTGTAGCGAAGCCGATTTACGAGAGTATGCCAGGCTGGTCAGAGGATATTTCTCAGATTCATGATTTCAATGATTTGCCGAAGACCTGCCAGGATTATGTGAAGCGTCTTGAAGAGCTGTCTGGTTGCCGTATTTCTGTGATTGGTACGGGTCCGCAGCGTGACCACATTATTCAGATTAACTCGCTGGTCGACTGATTGATGATCTGATGGGTGATGCCAGATGATGTTGCTGCCCATCAGATGTGTGCCGGTGGGCTTTGCGCCTGCCGGCATTTTTGTTGTCGTACGTGTGCTGTCCAAATTTGTCCGATTCTCCAGAATCGGACGTCCGGAACGTAGGAGAAGTGCAATAGCTGTCCGATTCTCCAGAATCGGACACAGAGCAGACGTTTTGAGGTTTTTGTTTGTCCGATTCTCCAGAATCGGACACAGAGCAGACGTTTTGAGGTTTTTGTTTGTCCGATTCTCCAGAATCGGACACGCGAGGTATGCAGATAGGAGAACCAAATGCCTCAGTCTCCCTCTATCAACCCGCTGATCCCACGCTTCAACCAGCTGAAGTGGAAAATGGCGGGTGCTGGCGTTCTTGTTGGCCTTGTTTCTGGCCTGCTGGTGGTTCTCTATCGTCTCGGCATCGAACAGGCCACTGCCGCGGCCCGATGGATATACGCGCAAATCCGTGAAACTCCGTGGCTGCTGGCGCCGTGGTTCGTCGCAGCCGTCGCGGCGTCCGCCCTTATTGCGTGGATGATTGCAAAAGAGCCGATGGCATCTGGCAGTGGCATTCCGCAGACGAATGGTGTGGTGATTTGCGGCTTGCGGATGCGTTGGCAGACGATTTTGCCGGTCCGTTTCGTCGGTGGACTTTTTGGTGCTCTGTTTGGATTGTCGTTGGGCCGTGAGGGCCCGTCGATTCAGATTGGCGCTTCGGGTGCGCAGTTCCTGTCGCATCGGTTGCGTGGTAGGCGTCGTGAGGACGTGCAGGAGCATTATTTGGTGACGGCTGGTGCCGCGGCTGGCTTATCTGCCGCATTCAGCGCTCCGCTTTCCGGCATGATGTTCGCACTGGAGGGGGTGCATCGTAGTTTTTCTCCTGCGATTCTGATGGGTGCGACGGCGGCTTCATTGACTGCCGATTGTGTGTCGAAGTACTGTTTCGGTTTGCGTCCGGTGTTGGATTTCGGTGATATCGGTCAGCTTTCGCTTGACGAATACGTATGGCTGATTCCGTTGGGTTTGATTGCTGGTTTGGTTGGTTCGATGATGAACCGGTCGCTGCTTGGTTTCCAGACGTTATATGGTCGTGTGCCGCTGCGATTCCGTCCTGTTATTGCGATCGCGCTTGCTTTGCCGGTTGGGATTTGGCTGCCTGATGTGCTCGGCGGTGGTTCGAATCTGATCAGCATGGCTGAGCATGCGAGTGTTGGCTTGGGGATGTTGTGCCTACTGTTTGTAGTGAAGGTGCTGTTCACAAGCACGAGTTTCGGATCGGGTTCTCCGGGCGGTATTTTCATGCCGATTCTTGCGGTGGGTGCGCTTGCTGGTGGTATTTGCGGTGAGATGTTGCATCAGTGGGCTGGCCTGTCTTCTGAAGTGGTTGCGATTTTTGCCGTCTGCATGATGACCGGCACGTTGGCTGCGTCGGTGAAGACTCCGATTACGTCGATTCTGCTGTCTGTTGAAATGTCTGGCACGTTGACGCATATGCTGCCAGTTGCTGCCGTTGCTTTTATTGCGTTGCTGGTTTCTGATTTGCTGCGTACGAAGCCGATTTATGGCGAGTTGCTGGAACGCTACATGCGTGCGCAGGGTGAGGATACGAGGATTCCGAGCCAGGTTGGTAGTGGCGTTATGGAATTGCCGCTGGAGATGGGGGCGATTGCGGACGGACAACGTGTGCGCGATGTCGCGTGGCCGTCGGGTTGTTTGATTATTGGCTTACGGCGCGGAGAACGTGAGATTGTGCCTCGTGGCGACACGTTGCTGCGTGCCGGCGACTATTTGGTGGTGCTGTTCAGCGGCGAGGAGGAGCGTGAGGCTCGTCCTGCGATGCGGAGGCTTTGCGACGCTCCGCTCACCTAGCCATGTGTGCACCGTAAGTGTCCGATTCTGCAGAATCGGACAACCGTAGCGTGAAAACTGTGGTTTGGATGTCCGATTCTGGAGAATCAGACATTGAATGTGTCGTAATCCTGCACTGTTTGTCCGTTTCTCCCGAATCGGTCAAGCAAAGTGTGTTTTCCGTATTCTGCTTGTACGATTCTGGTGAATCGGATGTATATGGCATGCAAAGTGGGGGCTGGATGTCCGTTTCTCCCGAATCGGACACTTTGCGTACGCGTGTAGCGTATGCGTGTAGACTCGTATACGTTAGGAAGGTGGCAACTGCGGCCAGCTCGTTGTTGCACGGCCCGTATTGCGGAACGATGTCGTCCGCAAGAGCAGAGGCCAATACAAGGGAGCGCAATGGAATCGCAAAAAAGTGAGCCTGGATTCTCGCCAAATGCGGGTGACGATCCGAATCCTGCTACGGAGTCGATCGACCGGACGGAAGTTACCCGTGTCGGCATTCGACCGTCTGGAGCGGCTGCAGCGCCGAATCCGCCGCAGATTCCACTCGCTCCGATGAAGCGTGTTCAGGCACGGTTCAATCCTTTGGCGGATGGACTGATGTATCTGGTTGTGTTTATCGGCGGCTTTGTTGGCGTTGGTTGCCGCCACGGATTGGATATGTTGCTGCCGTCGGTGAACGGCACGCCTTTTGTTGTCGGCACATTCGTTTCGAATATGCTTGCGTGTTTTCTTTTTGCGATGTTGACCGAATATATGACGACTGCATCGTGGTTGCGTCGTCGGGTTCGACAGGCGGTCAGTCGCGGTGTTGGTTTGGGTTTTCTTGGCGGATTGTCGACGATGTCGGGAGTCATGCTTGAGATGATGGAGGGGCTGCGCGAGCGTCACGTGGCCAGTGCGTTCGGCTATCTTGCAGGAAGTTTTGTCGGTGGTATTGTTGCAGCTTTGGCTGGTGTGCTGGTTATGCGGTGGCTTTTGGCTAAGGGAACGCGAAAACGTGTGCGAGACGCACTTTTTGTGTCCGATTCTCCAGAATCGGACAACCAGAGGACGAAGATGCGCGCTCAGATGTCCGATTCTGGAGAATCGGACATTCTGGGTGCGGAAATGGACGCCGGCGGTGTGAAACATGTGAAGGTGGCGGATGCGGCGCATTCCGCGGCCCAGGCGGCGCTTGAGGCTGCACAGATTGCGCAACGTGCGGCACAGCAGGCGTCCCAGGCTGCGCAGTCGCCATCGTTGGTGTCGCAGGCCTCACCGATTCTGACATCGTTGGAATTGCAGACACCGGAATCGCAGACACCGGAAGCGGATACACGTATGCCGGCGTCCACTGTGCATTCCACCGTGCAACTCACAACGCAATCCACAACGTATTCCACGACGCAATACAGTGTCCAGCCGAGCACTCAGCCAATCGTTCCATCATCTGCGTCCGCGGATTTGCCGAGCTTCGAGCCGAAACCGGTGACTGCGGAGATCCCGATGGTGCCCGATCCGACCACGGGGGAGGTTCATTGATGATTTGGCTGATTTGCGCGTGCGGTGGCTTGGGCGCCATGGCCCGTTACGTGCTTGACATGTCGATTCAGCGTAGTTGGAACAACTGGCGCGGTCAGAATCCTAATTTCCCTATATCCACGCTCGTCATCAACGGCATCGCATCCCTGTGCGCAGGCATCGCCATGATGTCGTACTATTCGCAATCGGTTGACATGGACACGACCATGATGTTCATCGTGGGATTCCTTGGCGGATTTTCAACGTTTTCCACTGCGATCAACGAGGTGCTTTCGCTGATCCGCACACGCAAATTCGCGCTGGCGATCGGCTACGGGGTCGCTACCGTGGCCGTGCCGTTGATATGCGTTGCGATTGGTTTCGGTATCGCGATGCTGTCCAATCCCGCGTAATTGCCGTGTTTTTCGTGCATTGTGATATTGCGATTGCGATATCGCAATCAGGTAAGGCGTCGGCTTCGTGCCGACTGCCTGATCTGACTGCCACGCAGGCGCGACGGCGTAGCGCGCACGTAAAGTGCCAGAGTGCGTAAACCGTGAAAACGTCGCAAAGTAAGCGTGGGAATCGCGGGCTTTGCGCCGCTTCTTTCGTTGTACTGTGCTGCCGTTTTCCGTGTTGTGGGCGGCATGCGAAAATCTGTATCGGTGCATATGCCGGTAATCGTCAAATGCAACCCGACAAAAATTCGATAACAAAAAACCAATAAAGTGATATTAAAAAAGAAAAGCATGTGGAAAATCGATATTGAAAATCAAGTAAAAGTGTAACCTCGTCAAACGGCATGCACGCCAAGGTGTCGAACGGGTTCGAGAGTATGTAAAATGGTTGCAATATCTCAAAAAATCGTATCTGCGACGTGCGGAAGTGCGATAAATGCGACGAAAGCTAAATAAAGTGCGAAAGGCAGCGCACGATGAGGAGGGTACGATCATGGTCGGCATGCGCGATGTGGCGAAGAAGGCCGGGGTGTCCCTGAGCACTGTCTCGCTGGTGGTGAACGGCACCGGATACGTATCCAGCGATATGCGCGACCGTGTGCGTAAGGCCATGCAAGCCCTCAATTATGTGCCGAACGAGCTTGCGCGCAACCTGTACCACGATCGCACGAATCTGGTCGGCGTCATCGTGCCCACCATCCGCCACCCGTTCTTTGCAACGTTTACCGCACATCTGCAGCATGCGCTCGCCGCGCAAGGACTGCGCACTATGCTGTGCTCCACCGCGGATGAGGCGGACGGCGAAATTCAATATGTCGACATGCTGCGCAGGCACATGATGGACGGCATCGTCATGTGTGCGCACACCTCGCATCCCGGTGATTATTGGACGTCGATTCACCGTCCGATCGTCGCGTTCGACCGCGTGCTTGGAGACGGTATTTCGTCGATCGGATCCGACCACGAGCAGGGTGGTCGGCTGATTTCGCAGATGCTGATTCGCAGCGGCGCGCGTCATGTGGTGATGATTGGCGGCCCACGAGACCAGTTCTTCGATTTGGCGGCGCGTGGTGAAGTTGGGGAGGGGTCGTTCGATTTAGGAAAGACCACGTTCCCGACGGTGCGCTACTACCTCACGTTGGAGCAGGAATTGACCGCCGCGGGCGTGAAATATGAGTATATCGAGGCTGGTGAGGTGATGGATTTCGCCGGTTATCATCGCGCGGTCGACAAGGCGCTCGACGGGGTGGCGACCGAAGGCGTCGATGCTGTGGTCAGTTCCGATATTGGTGCGGCTTTCTGCGTGCGCGAGGCGTTGGGTCGCGGAATTTCGATTCCAGGTGAGTTGCAGGTCGTCGCCTACGATGGCACATATTTGACTGATTTGGCCGGCATGAAGCTGACTGCGGTCGCGCAGGATTTCTCGGCGATTGCGCAGTCAGCCGCCGCCCATGTCGTGCAGGCGATCGCTAATGAGGAAGCGTCCGCAGCCAACGCCTCGCGCAAGAACAAGCCCAAGCCATTCGAGCCGAACGTGCTTATTCCCATCACGTTGGTGCCAGGCGATACCACGCGTTGATGATGCGCGTCTTCATGCGCGTGCCCGGTGTGTATCGCATCGATTTCAGCGGCGTTCACAACCAGCGGACGCCCGTCGATAGTCGTGCTCATCATCCGACTTGTGCATATGTGTCCGATTCTGCTGAATCGGACGTCTGAGTTCCGAAAAAGTGTTCTGTGTGTCCGATTCTGCAGAATCGGACACATTGGAGTCGGACAGGCTAGCTGCATAGAACACCGCATCAAACCGGTTCGACACGCGCATTTCACTGCGCGACTGGACATTGACGTCCCTTTCGAGGTAATATCGAACCGGTTCGATACATACGTGAGTATGCAAATACGTAAACAACAAACAGGCAGATGCGCACGCAAATTGCACCCGCGCCCATGAGCCAAGGGAGGTCCCATGAAAAACAGAGTGCAACTCATCACTTACGCCGATCGTCTCGGCGATGGCACTCTTAGCTCGATGACCGACATCCTGCGCACCCGCTTCGACGGCGTGTATGACGGCGTGCATATCCTGCCGTTCTTCACTCCGTTCGATGGTGCGGATGCAGGCTTCGATCCGATCGACCATACCAAGGTGGATCCGCGCCTCGGCAGCTGGGATGACGTTGCCGAACTTTCCAAGACCCACGACGTCATGGTCGACGCCATCGTCAACCACATGAGCTGGGAATCCAAGCAGTTCCAAGACGTGCTTGAAAAGGGTGAGGAATCCGAGTATTACCCGATGTTCCTGACCATGAGCTCCGTCTTTCCGGACGGCGCAACCGAAGAGGATCTGGCCGGCATCTACCGTCCGCGCCCGGGTCTGCCGTTCACCCACTACAAGTTCGCAGGCAAGACTCGTCTGGTTTGGGTCAGCTTCACCCCGCAGCAAGTTGATATTGACACGGATTCCGACAAGGGTTGGGAATACCTCATGTCCATCTTCGATCAGATGGCTGCATCTCACGTCAGCTACATTCGTCTCGACGCCGTCGGCTACGGCGCTAAGGAAGCTGGCACGAGCTGCTTCATGACTCCGAAGACGTTCAAGCTCATCTCCCGCCTGCGTGAAGAGGGTGTCAAGCGCGGCTTGGAAATCCTCATCGAAGTGCATTCCTACTACAAGAAGCAGGTTGAGATTGCATCGAAGGTCGATCGCGTCTACGATTTCGCGCTTCCGCCGCTGTTGCTGCATTCGTTGAATACCGGTCACGTTGAGCCGGTCGCGCATTGGACCGACATCCGTCCGAACAATGCCGTCACCGTACTCGATACGCATGATGGCATCGGAGTGATCGATATTGGTTCCGACCAACTGGACCGTTCGTTGAAGGGTCTTGTGCCGGATGAAGATGTTGACAATCTCGTCAACACCATTCACGCGAACACGCACGGCGAATCGCAGGCCGCTACCGGTGCTGCCGCGTCCAATCTTGATCTGTACCAGGTCAACAGCACCTATTATTCGGCGCTGGGATGCAACGACCAGCACTATATTGCAGCTCGCGCAGTGCAGTTCTTCCTGCCAGGCGTTCCGCAGGTCTACTATGTTGGCGCGCTTGCCGGCAAGAACGACATGGAGTTGCTGCGCAAGACCAATAATGGCCGCGATATCAATCGCCATTACTATTCCACTGCTGAGATCGACGAGAATCTGCAGCGTCCGGTAGTGAAGGCGTTGAATGCGCTCGCTAAGTTCCGCAATGAGCTTGATGCATTCGACGGCACCTTTTCGTACAGCGCCGACGGTGACACGTCCATCAGCTTCACATGGAAGGGCACGACCACTCAGGCTACGCTCACGTTTGAGCCGGGCCGTGGTCTTGGTGTGGAGAACACCGCGTCCGTCGCCACGCTCGAATGGCGTGATGCCGCCGGTGAGCACCGCACGGACGATCTGATCGCCAATCCGCCGGTCGCGGCCTGACCGCGCATAAATCCATAAATCTGTAATCGTCCTTCCTGTCACCTCTCCTTCAGGAAGGACGATTCGCATTTTCGTTTTTCCGAGAAATCGTCTTATCGGGAAAACAATTTTCCCGGGAATCAGCTGAAATCCCAGCAAAAACGGGTAAGGTGAGCTTATGTCAAAGATGTCAAAGCTTTTCGATCAAGACAACATGTTTTTCGCCATTATGGGCGTGCTGTTCGATCTGATTATTCTCAACGTGCTCACGCTGTTGTGCTGCCTGCCGATCGTCACGGCCGGCGCATCGTTCACTGCGATGCACAGTGTGCTCTGGCGCATGGTCCGACATGAGGAAACGTATGTGGCGCGCCAGTTTTTCGACTCGTTCAAGCGCAATCTCAAGCAGTCGCTGCTGCCGTGGCTTGCGTTCCTGCTGGCGGCGATTGTGCTGGTGGTCGACGGCATGCTCGCCTGGTCCATGGGGTCGATGCGCGGGCCGCTGATGGCGTGCGTCGCGTTCATGGGATTGGTGATTATTGCGATTGCGCAGTACTTCTTCCCGCTGCTTTCTCGCTATGAGAATCCGACTTCCGAAACGTTGAAGAATGCGACGAAACTTGCGCTCGGCTTTTTCCCGCGCACCTTGTGCATGCTGGTGATTTTGGCCGCATTCGCCGTGCTGTATGCGCAGTTTTTCATATATATGATTCCGCTGCTGATTTTGATGGGCGTCACGTTGCCGCAATACTGTTGCGCGTGGATCTACAACTGGATTTTCCGCCGCATCGACGGTGAAATCGACGCCAAGGGGCGCAAGGTAGCGCAGTCCTGAAATTGTTTGCTCGTAAAGGCCGTTCCGCAGATTGCAAGTTCCGCGGAACGGCCTTTACGCGTTTTCGTCGCCTTGATTATCCGATTCTCCAGAATCGGACACGCTGGGGGCAGGATTAGCAGGGGAGGATGGTGGCGCTGCGGGCTGGGACGTGCAGTTGGGTGCCGTCGAAGCGTGCGGGGTTGCCGATGCTCAGCAGTACTGTTTTCTCCGCTGGTTCTTGCGTTGGTTTCGCTGTTGGTTCTTGCGATATTTCCTGCGCCGAGCCGCCAGACAGCAGTTTCACATAGTCGCTCGGCAGTGTGCAGCTTGCGTCGGTGTTTGACGGATTGATGGCGACGATGATGCGCTCGCCACCTGCTTCGCGATTAATCTTGCTGCATGTTTCACAAGGTGTTTCACAGCTGGTTTCGTGTGCTGTTCCGCTGCGTTCTCCGTCAGTTGCGTCGCATTCGGCTTCGCCGACCTTGGAGCTTCTCGCGTACACCAGCGGATACGCGTGATCTTCCGCGTAGAGGAACTCGATGCCTCCGTCGGCCTGCAGTGCGGGATGTGCCAGGCGTAGCGTGTTCAGTGCGCGTACGGTTTCCAGCAGCGAGTCGCTGCGTCCGGTCTGCGAAGCCACGTTCGGGCGCTCGCTGTCGGCATCGATCGGCAGATACAGATCATCGGGCCGGGCTGCGGAGAATCCTGCGTTGGTTGCGCAGCTCCATTGCATTGGTGTCCGCGATCCGGTGCGCTCGTATCCGCCTTCCTTGGATTTGAGCCCGTGCATGTAGCGCATGCCGATTTCGTCGCCGTAGTAGATGAACGGGCAGCCGGGCATGGTCAGCAGGAATGCGAACGCGAGCTTCATTTCATCGGTGGTCAAGGTGTCGCGCATGCGGATCATGTCGTGATTGCCCGACGGAATGCAGATGTATCCAGGCGTTCCGGCGGTGCTGGCAAGCATGGCCGTATATGTGTCCACAAACGCCTTGATGTCGCCGCTCGCATTGCCGACATTGTCGTTATTGCAATTTGGATTGTCTCCGTCGACGACTGAATTGCCGTTGCTGTCGCACCCGCTGCTGCCCGTGCCATCGCATTCGCTGCGTTCGCAGTCGTGTTCCGTTTCGGCAGTTTCGGCGCTGCTCGTAGTTTCGGAAGATCCGGCCGAAAAATACGGATTCTCGCGGAACAGGTCAAGATAATGAGACGGTCCGAAATGCAGCAGGAAGTCCATGTCGAATCCGGCGTGCAACGCCTCTTCGGGGTCACCCCATTCCGATACGAGCACCGCTTCCGGGTAGGTTTCGTCCAGATGCGCCCGCACTTGCTGCCACAAGAGTTTCGTCCAATAGTGGTCGGGGTCTTCCTTGACGAGGCTGCCTGCCATGTCCACGCGGAAGCCGTCCGCCCCCAGCCCGAGCCAGAAGTCCATGATGTCTTGGATGAGCAGCCGGCCCTGCACCGCTTCGGGGGAGTCGGCGGCGAACTGCCAGTCTTCGGTGACGGTGCCGAATCCGTAGTTGAGGCATGCCTGCGTGGAGAAGCAGTTCACGGCCGCCGCGTCGGGACGTTCCGCAATGCCTCCGAGGAATCCGCGGATCGATTCGTAGGGCGAGTTCAGATTCGGCGATTGCGTCATCGGTCGCCAGATGTAGCGGTCGGTCCATGCGTTGCGTTCGTCCTTGCCGGATTCGAGGAACCACGGATTGTCGACTGCGGAATGCCCCGGCACGAGGTCGAGCAGCACGTGCATGCCCAGTTCGTGCGCGCGCTCGAAGAGCCGCTGCAGGTCCGCGTTGCTGCCGTAGCGTTCAGCGGTTATGTAGTAGTCACGCACGTCGTAGCCGGCATCGTAGAACGACGAGTCGAAGCATGGGTTGATCCAGATCGCATTGCACCCCAGATCACGCACGTATTGCAGTTTATCGATGATGCCTTGGAAGTCACCGATGCCGTCGCCGTTCGAGTCGTTGAATGATTGCGGATAGATTTCATAAAAGATTGCGTTGTTGAGCCAGCTTGCCATAAATCCTCCGGTTTTCGCGTCTTTGCCGTTGGTCTACCGATGTATCGCAACATTGGAAACGTCGGTAATCGCTTTTCCGTCATTATAGCCCGTGAAGACACTTTTTAGGGGTGTATGGAATGCCAATGTTTGCAATACGCCAATCGATTGACGCGACACGCTGACGGGCGGCACTGTACACAAGGTTTCTCGAACCGGTTTGACAACTCTCGAACCGGTTTGATATCCTGTACACCAAGGACGGAGAAATTCCGACAACGCGAGTCGGACGTTCACCTCCTTTAACACCTCATTGGGCAGGGCTGCTCGGTGAATAGTGGATAGAAAGGGATTGGAAAATGAGCAAGTTCTCTTCTTGGAAGAAGGCGGGTACCGCTATCGTCGCAACGCTGATGACCGTTGGCATGCTGGGAGCATGCGGATCGTCGTCCAGTTCCAGCGGCACCAAGATCACCATCTTCAACTCCAAGGTTGAAATCGAAAGCCAAATGGAAGACATGGCTGCGAAGTACTCCAAGGAAAAGGGTGTGGACGTTGAGGTCTACTACTCCAACGACACCGTCGCAGCGCATCTCGCCACCAAGTACGCATCCAAGGATCCGTACACCATCTCCATGGTCGACGCCAAGGACATCTACTCCTTGGCTGAAGAGCACGCCGTCGATTTGTCCGACCAGGATTGGGTCAAAGACACTGACTACGCCATCAGCATTAACGGCAAGACCTACGGCTTCCCGGTCTCCATCGAAGCTCGTGGTCTGATCTACAATGCCGACGCCATCAAGAAGGTCACTGGCAAGGAATTCAAGCCGGAAGACTACAAGACCCTCGATGACTTCAAGAAGCTGATCGACGAGCTCAAGGCTGGTGGCATGAAGTCCCCGACCGGCGTCATGAAGGAAGACTGGTCCCTCGCCGCGCACTTCCTGCCAGAAGTCTACGAGGAGCAGGAAGATCCGGACGCCTTCTGCCATGAGCTCAAGGACGGCAAGGTTGACCTCAGCTCCAACGCCAAGTGGAACTCCCTGATGGACTTCTTCGACGTGATGAAGGACAACAACTACGCCAAGTCCTCCGCCGTCTCCGCAGAGCGCGAAGTGACCGAGCAGAAGCTGGCTGAAGGTGAAATCGCCTTCATGTTCGGCGGCAACTGGGATTGGTCCGTGCTGAACCAGTACGACTACACCGAGAACATGGGTCTCATGCCGGTTCCGCAGAACACCGATGACGGCTCCAATGAGAAGCTTGTCGGCGGCGGCTCCAAGTACTTCTTCATCGACTCCTCCGACAACACCTCCGACGAGCAGCGTAAGGCCGCCAAGGACTTCCTGAACTGGCTTGCCGAAGACAAGGAAGGTCAGGAGTTCATCTCCAAGGATGCCGCTCTGATCTCCCCGTTCAAGAACAACAGTATCGAAGCGGCCGATCCGCTGGGTAAGTCCGTGAAGTCCTACGCTGACGCCGGCAAGCTGATCGACAACTACAACTACCTGCCTGACGACCACTTCTCCGTGCTCGGCGCGTCCTTCCAGAAGTGGCTCGCAGGTGAAGAGGACCGTGCAGGCCTCGCCCAGGACATCCAGGACTACTGGAAGACCGCTAAGTTCACCGGCGCAACCGCCTGAACTTCCAAATAATGCACCATGATGCAGGGTCCGCCGCTTCCTTCCTGCGGCGGACCTTACATCCCCGGCACGTATGGGATCCATCATGAAACAGAATAAGCTTTCCTATAAAATCGGCCAGTTTCTGATGTTCGGTGGTCCGGCGACGATTCTTTTCTTCGCCGTGGTGATCCTGCCGTTCTTCTATGGCCTCTATCTGACACTCACCAGCTGGGACGGCGTTTCGACAACGAAGCCGTTCGTCGGTCTCGAAAACTACAAGGCGGCTCTTGCCGACACCGCATATTGGCAGTCGCTTGGACGCACCTTCATCTACTCCGTCATCGCCGTTATCCTCACCAACATCGTCGCCTTTCTGCTGGCCTACCTCGTGACCAGCGGCATCAAGGGGCAGAACTTCTTCCGTGAGGGCTTCTTCATTCCGAACCTCATCGGCGGCATCGTTCTGGGCTACGTGTGGAAGTTCGTCTTCAACCGTGCATTCGTGGCTATCGCCGAAGCAGCGACGCAAACAGACCACGCATCGCTGCTTTCCACTCCAAACGGCGCAATGTTCTGCTTGATCCTCGTTTCGGTCTGGCAGTACGCAGGCTACATGATGCTGATCTACGTGGCAGGCTTCATGAGCGTTGACCAGAGCCTGAAGGAAGCAGCCATGATCGATGGCTGCAACAAGGGCAAGGCCATGTGGCACGTGGTCATCCCGCTGATGCGCTCCTCCTTCGTTCAGTGCATCTTCCTGAGCACCACCCGTTGCTTCATGGTGTACGACCTGAACCTTTCGCTTACCAAGGGCGAACCGTTCAACCAGTCGGTGCTCGCGGCAATGCACGTCTACAACCAGGCATTCGTTTACAAGAACTATGGCACCGGTCAGGCCGAGGCGTTGGTCCTCTTCATCGTCTGCGCAGTGATCGGCATGCTGCAGGTGTACTTCGGCAAGAAGGGTGAGGTGGCAGCATAATGAAGGGTCAAGTCAGCACTCGCACTAAGGTTCTGCATGCACTGATGATCGTCGTTCTGACGATTCTGCTGCTGCTGTTCATCGCACCGTTCATCCTGGTCGTGATTAACGTCTTCAAGACCAAGGCAGACATCAACACCGCTCCGCTGGCACTGGTCGGCAAGCACGGGTTCACCCTGGAGAACTTCCCCAGGGCAATGGACAAGATGAACTTCGTCACCGTGTTCGGCAACTCCGCGATCATCACCATCAGCGCAACCATACTGACCATCCTGTTCTCCGCGATGTGCGCGTACGTAATCGTGCGCAACCCCTCGTGGAAGTTCGGCGGCATGGTGTTTGCACTCATGGTGGCCTCCATGGTCATTCCGTTCCAAGTGCTCATGGTTCCGCTCGTCTCCGTCTACGGCGGCTTGCTCGACGTGTTGAATAGCCGTATCACGCTGATCCTCATGCACACCGGCTTCTCGGTTTCCCTAGCGGTGTTCATGTTCCACGGCGCGATCAAGACGAACATTCCGAACGAGCTTGAGGAAGCGGCCAGCATCGACGGCTGCTCCAAGTGGCGCACCTTCTGGACGATCGTGTTCCCGTTGCTTAAGCCGACCGTCGCCACCGTCGCCATCATCGACGCCATGGCGTTCTGGAACGATTACCTGCTGCCGTCCCTGGTGCTGGGCCGTCGCGAACTGTACACCATTCCGATCGCAACCCAGATCTTCTACGGCACCTACTCCAATGACATCGGCCTGATCATGGCGGCCCTGCTGCTGGCCATGCTGCCGATCCTCATCCTGTACCTGTTCCTACAGCGCTACATCGTCGAAGGCGTGACCTCCGGCGCAGTCAAGGGCTGATCGAACGGTATGGCAAACCGCAATCATAACTGAACAGACTCACACAACCGGCCCGGATGCGAAGCGATAATCGCATCCGGGCTTTTCATGCGATACCGATTCTTATGCGATATCGATATTGAGATTGCCATCGCATGTTTCTGCTGTCTGACAGGACGTATTGATATGGTTGATTTCGCCGAAAAAAACGCTCGAATGCACTGTTGCAGTGCGTCCGGGCGATTTTCATATGTACTGAATATTCGTGTGACATTTCGAAACGAGCAGCGAAATAGAAGCAAGAACGAGAAGCGACAATACAAAACAGGAAAAACAGGAATAGAAACAAGAGATGACTGAAGACAATCAACATAATGCAGATGAGCAGCAGACTCCAATGCAGCCGCAGCCGCTGCCGGGCCAGGTATTTGTGCGCCCCGGCATCGATGACCGTCCCGATTACGAAAAAACGCTGACCGAAGAGACCAAAGCGGCCCTGAAGCGCCTTGCCGTACAGCAGAATCCGCGCGTGCCCGAGGCCTCCAACGAGCGCCCGGAAGTGCAGCAGACCCTCATCAACACGGAAGGCGGCTCCCCGCTGACCGCGTTCGCCCATCTTGACGCCGCCGTGCCGAACCTCGAATCGTCGTTCCTCGACCTGCGCGATCCGATGACCGCGCCCGACGGCACCACGCCCACCAAACCGCAGGTGCATCGTCTCACCGCCGGTTTCGCGCTTGGTGCGCTGCTGTTCACCGCGCCGATGGCCGCGCTCAACTCCGTGCTCATTCCGCAGACCATCAGCCGTCTTTCCGGCACCGACCGCGTCACCGATCTGGCGCTGCTCAGCGTCGTCGGCACGCTGCTGACGTTCCTGATGAACGCGTGGATTTCTGTCGGATCCGACCATTCGTACTGCCCGCTGGGCCGCCGCACCCCGTGGATCATCGCCGGCACGGTGCTGACCGCCACGTCGGTGGCGATTCTTTCCGCATGTGATTTCATGCCGTTGGTCATCGTGTTCTGGCTGTTCACGCTGATCGGACATGCGATGGTGTCGATGCCGCTGGCGGCCGCTTTCGGTGAGCGCGTGCCTGATAAGTTCCGTGATCGTGCGGACGCGTGGCGTGGCGCTGGCCAGGCGTTCGGCCAGGTGTTGGGCATTATCGCGGCCGTTTCGCTTACGTGGGCCGCCGACGATTCCGGTTGGGATGGCACCACGCGTTTCGCCATGATGGTGTTTGCGTTGTGCCTGGTGGTGGCCGGTGTGGCTACATTGCTGGTGTTGCCGTTTGAGGGTTCCAGCAGCTATTTGCCTCGTGAGGGTGTGAAGAAGGGCGATTATTTTTCGCAGTATCGTCCGCCGAAGGGCGCTCCGAAGTTCTTCATTGCGTTTGCCGCGCGCATGTTTGCCATCGCAGCCACTTCCGGCATTGCGATTTACCAGTGGTATCTTGCACAGGATGGTTTGGGTGATGTTTCGCAGGTCACCATGTTTGGTTTGTCCGGAGCGGCCGCGGTTATGTCGATGATGGCCGTTGCCGCGTTCGTCGGCTCGCTGTTGGCTGCGCTGCTGCTTGGCCGCATCGCCCGCGCTTTCAAGGATTCCCGTATTCCCGCGATTGCCGCCTGCGTGTTGTTTGTGGTTGCCGTGGTGCTTCCGTTGACGCCGATCGATAGTGCTATGGCGGTCGCGCTGTATGCGCTGTTTGCAGGTTTCGCGTATGTGGTGTATGACGGCGTGAGCCAGGGGTTGAATCTTGCGACGTTGCCGGATGTGCGTTCCGTTGGTCGTTCGTTGGCTGCGTTCAGTTTGGCGAATACGTTCGGCTCGTTGATTGGCGCTGTCGTTTGTGCGATTGCGATTGCGGTGACTGGCGAGTATCTGCTGATTTTCGCTGTTGCCGCCGGTTGCATGGCTGTTGCGGGCGTGCTGACGTTGTTGCTGAAATGATTTGGATGATCTGAGATAATCCGAAAAACGAATATCAAATTCAAAATTGCGCGTCCACATAGTGAACCTTTAGTAGAAAGGGTATGTGGACGCGCTTATCTTTACGGCTTAGTTCGAGCGGATCGCCCGCCGAATACAAGACTTTGCGAAAGGAGGTTCGCCACGATGAACGGAATGGTTGCACGCGTACTGCTGTCCGCACGAATTATTATTCCGCTTTCGTTGGCGGACTGATTCGAGCAATGCAGCTTCAATCCCTCGCCAGCGGAGGCAGGGTTTGAGGCGCGCAAAACACACACGTTGATGGCCCTGCATACTGCGGGGCCTTTTTGTTGCCGCCCACAAGGCGTAAGGCAACGAAATGAAGACTGCAACAAGAGAACAGAAGAAAGACGTTATCGGCGCATGCTGGGAGCCGGTAGCACATGACAGACGTAACAGGAGTAATCCAATGAGTGCAGTCGAAGCAGCCGCTGGTAAAGCGCAGGCAATGGTGCGCGATTCGGTGAAAACCGTGATCGCCGCTTCCATGGTCGGCACCGCCATCGAGTTCTACGACTTTTACGCATACGGCACCGCCGCTGCGAACTATTTCCCGAAGGTGTTCTTCGGCGACACCACCAATCCGACCGTCGCGCTGCTGGCCAGCCTGCTGACCTTCGCCATCGCGTTCATCGCACGCCCGCTCGGATCCTTGGTGTTCGGCCATTTCGGCGACCGCATGGGCCGCAAGACCACACTGGTGGTTTCGCTGTTGACCATGGGTGTCGCCACGTTCCTGATCGGCTGCCTGCCAACCTACAACCAGTGGGGCATTGTGGCTGTCGCCGCGCTGTGCCTGTGCCGTTTCGTGCAGGGCATCGGTTTGGGCGGCGAATGGTCGGGTGCCGCTTTGGTAGCCACCGAGAACGCTCCGGAAGACAAGCGTGCGCTGTATGGCTCCTTCCCGGAATTGGGCGCCCCGATCGGTTTCTTCCTGTCGAACGGCACCTACTTCCTGTTGGAAACGTTCAACGATAACGATGCGATGCTGGCATGGGGTTGGCGTGTGCCGTTCCTGCTGTCCGCAGTGCTGGTGATCGTCGGTCTTGTGGTGCGCGTGCAGATGGAGGAGACTCCGATCTTCCGCATGGCCCAGGAACAGAAGAAGGTCGTCAAGTCCCCGCTGACCGAAGTGTTCAAGAAGAGCTGGAAGGAAGTCATCCAAGCCACGTTCTTGGTGGCCGTCACCTACACGCTGTTCTACACGCTGGCAACCTGGTCCCTCGCTTGGGGCACCAAGACTATCGAACAGGGCGGCGGTAATCTTGGTTTCACCAATCGTGAATACCTGCTCATGCTGATGCTCGCCATCTGCGTGTTCGCCGCGTTCATTGTCATTTCCTGCGTGAATGCCGATAAATTTGGCCGCAAGCGCGTGATCGTCATCTCGTCCTGCTGCCTCGTGGCATTCGCGCTGCTCTTCCCGTTCCTGCTTGATCCGTCGGTCATCGGCCAGCGTAACTTCGCCGCCAACCTGCTGTTTCTGTGCATCGGCTTCGCGTTGATGGGCACCGCATTCGGTCCGATCGGCGCGTTCCTGCCGGAGCTGTTCGACGCCAACGTGCGTTATTCCGGCTCCGGCATCGGCTACAACCTGGCCGCCATCGTCGGCGCGGCATTCGTGCCGACCATCGCCACTTGGCTGTCCCACCACTGGGGTGTGCACTCCGTCGGTCTGTACCTCGGCGTGATGGCCGTGTGCTGCCTTGTTGCGGTGCTGAGCTGCAAGGAAACCAAGGACGTCGATTTCGCCAAGTGAGCCGCATGTGGTACTTCCGTGTATCACTACGAAAAAACGTTTGACGCAAAACATAACCACTATGTGAACGTCAGCAACCAATATAAAGAAAACGGGACTAGAACAGTTCCGCAGGAGAGGCGGTGTGATTCCTCGGACACAATCCGGGGGGAGTAACATCCTAGGAATCACAAGCCGTTGCAACAACCGAACAAGTAACAGAAATCGAAAGATTTTTCGGGAAAAGTACGATCCCGAAGCGATAGGAAAAATAAAAGGAGCGCCAATCATGGCAGCAACTATCTGGTACGAAAAGGACGCCGATCTGTCTGTGTTCGAAGGCAAGAAGGTGGCCATCCTCGGTTACGGTTCCCAGGGTCACGCTCATGCGCTGAACCTGCGCGATTCCGGTGTGGACGTCGTCGTTGGTCTGCGTCCGACCTCCAAGTCCGTGGATTACGCCAAGGAGCAGGGCCTGGAAGTCAAGCCGGTCGGCGAGGCCGTTGCCGAAGCCGACGTGGTCATGGTCCTGCTGCCTGACCAGTACCAGGCCAAGGTGTACAAGGAAGAGGTTGAGCCGAACCTGAAGCCGGGTGCTGCTCTGGCTTTCGCCCACGGTTTCAACATCCACTACGGCTACATCAAGCCGTCCGAGGACCACCCGATCTTCATGGTCGCTCCGAAGGGCCCGGGCCACATCGTTCGTCGTGAGTATGCAGCCGGCCGTGGCGTCCCGGTCGTCGTGGCCGTGGAGCAGGATCCGGATGGCAAGACCTGGCCGCTGTGCCTGGCTTACGCCAAGGCTCTGGGCGCTCTGCGTGCAGGCGCCATCAAGACCACCTTCACCGAGGAGACCGAGACCGATCTGTTCGGCGAGCAGGACGTGCTCATGGGTGGCATCAACCACTTGTGCGATATGGGCTTCGACGTGCTGACCGAGGCCGGCTACCAGCCGGAGATCGCCTACTTCGAAGTGTTCCACGAGCTGAAGATGCTGGTTGATCTGGCCAACGAAGGCGGCCTGAACAAGGCTCGCTGGTCCTGCTCTGACACCGCTCAGTACGGCGATTACACCTCCACCGTCATCACCGAAGAGACCAAGAAGCGCATGCAGTACCAGCTCAAGCGCATTCAGGACGGCTCCTTCGCCAAGGAGTTCATGGATGATCAGGCCGCTGGCGCTCCGAAGTTCAAGGAGCTGCAGGAAGAGTACAGCCACCCGCACCTGGAGACCGTTGGCCCGAAGCTGCGCGCCATGTTCTCCTGGAACAACCAAGAGGACGCCGATGCCGATATGGCCGAGTCCTTCAACGGCAAGATCGCTCGCACCCAGGTTCAGTGATTTCGCCTGATTTCGAGCTGAGAGCCGGAATCTGAAGCATTAAGACCGTCGCCCGATTCGTTCGGACGGCGGTCTTTTGCGTTGTGTTGGCTCCTTTTGCCGCGCTGACAGGTGTTCGGCGCGATGAATCGGGTTTTTCGTGTATGGGGGTATGGTTTCTTCTGGTTTCTGTCGATTCGGGGCCCCCTTTCCTGTGTTGGCTGGTGATTGGTGGCGAGGATCGCATTTTTTCGAGTACGGGGTTATTCGTTGGAACCGTGGTTCTGGAATCTCGGAACCTTGAAACCTCAAAACCGTGAAATCCTCTGAAAATAGAGGAAGACCGACACCCACAAACGGGCGACGGCCTTCCATTGGTAATTGAGGCTTGCGATCCGGTCCATCGGGACCAATTGACCGGATTCCGATGGACCGAGGCCGCTTGATCGGAATCCCGATCAAGCGAAGCCCTAAGTCACTCAGCCACGGGCGATCTTGCCGGTGAAGGTGGCCATATCGGCGTCGTCATCCTTGCCGTTGTTCCAGGAGAACATAGCGCGCAGCTTCGGGCCAACGGTTTCGATGCGGACGTTGCCGTACTCTTCCTGCAGCTCCTTGAACTTCGGAGCGCCAGCGTCCTGATCATCGATGAATTCCTTGGCGAAGGAGCCGTCCTGGATGCGCTGCAGGTGGTACTGCATGCGCTCACGCACGTGCTCGTCGATGCAGGTGTTGGTGTAGTCGCCGTACTGGGCGGTGTCAGAGCAGGACCAGCGGGCCTTGTTCAGACCGCCCTCGTTCATGAGGTCGACGAGCATCTTCAACTCGTGGCAGACCTCGAAGTAGGCGATTTCAGGCTGGTAGCCGGCGTCGGTGAGGACTTCGAAGCCCATTTCAACGAGCTTGTTCACGCCGCCCATGAGCACATTCTGCTCGCCGAACAGATCGGTTTCGGTCTCCTCGGTGAAGGTGGTCTTGATGGCGCCTGCGCGTAGAGCGCCCAGAGCCTTGGCATAAGCCAAGGTGATGTTCCAAGCGTCGCCACGCGGATCCTGCTCCACGGCCACGACGACCGGGACGCCACGGCCGTTGGCGTACTCACGACGAACGATGTGGCCCGGGCCCTTCGGAGCGACCATGAAGACCGGATGATCCTCGGACGGCTTGATGTAGCCGTAGTGGATGTTGAAGCCGTGAGCGAAAGCAACAGCTGCGCCCGGCTTGATGTTCGGCTCGATGTCATTGGCCCAGATGGTGCGCTGGTACTGATCCGGAGCCAGGATCATGATGATGTCGGCCTCAGCTGCGGCTTCCGGAACGGACTTGACTTCCAGACCCTGTTCCTTGGCGTGCTCGACGGACTTGGAGGTCGGACGCAGGCCGACGACGACGTCGACACCGGAATCGCGCAGGTTCAGCGCATGAGCGTGACCCTGAGAACCGTAACCGATGATGGCAACCTTCTTACCTTCGAGGACCGAGAGATCGCCGTCGTTCTCGTACCAGATTTGTGCAGCCATTGTGATTGGCACTCCTTTTTATGTAGTGGGGTGAACGCCTTCCGACGCTCGGGTTTCTACCATTCGCAGATGAATTCGCGTGTTTTTGTGCATGGATTTTGTCCTGCAAACTGGGGTCTATCCTACCGGAGCCTCCATCTTGCAGCGTGTCTGGTCCACAAAGTGAGCCGCGAAACCGTAAAAATCCGTCGCGGCAACGGCAAGTTTCATGTATTTTGACGGGAAGGCGGCATAGGATACAACGCGTAGGGATTTTTGATTAGGAAGAGATGTCATGGTCACTGCGACTGGTCCTGCGCCCGGATCTGAAATGACGGCGGCAATCGGCGATATTGAGGACCGTAGCACGGCAGGAGTTCTGCACGTCGCCGCGATTTTCGCTTCGCACATGGTATTGCAGCGCAACAAACCCATCGCCGTGTTCGGCGCGTTGGATGCTGATTGTGCCGGACTTGAGGTTTCGGCGGAAATACGCGATTTCGATGGTTCCGTGATTGTGCAGGCGCACGCGTACGCCTCCAAAGAGATCAAGAACAGCCTGTCTCCGTGGCGCGTTATGCTGCCCGCGCAGCCTGAAGGCGGACCTTACACGTTGCGCGTCACCGCAGGCAACGATTTCATCGAATATTACGACGTGCTGATTGGTGAAGTGTGGCTTGCCGGCGGTCAAAGCAATATGGAACTTGAGTTGCGCAATAGCGAAAACGCTGAGGAAGCCCTCGAAAACTGCGCTGATCCGCTCCTGCGTTTTTACAATGTGCCGAAAACCGGCGTGATTAATCGTAATGCCGAACATGCGGCAAGCTGGCAGGAATCATCGCCCGAAAATAGTGGCGTGATGAGTGCCGTAGCGTACTATTTCGCTCGAAAACTGCGTAACGAACTCGATTCCGATCTTCCGATCGGCATTATCGACTGTTATATCGGGGGTACGTCGATTAGTTGTTGGATGAGCGAAGATGCACTGAATTCCAGCGAATCCGGGCGTGGCTATCTTGCTCGTTACGAGCAGGCGGTCGCCGGTAAAACGCAGGAACAATTCGATTTGGAGTATAGCGAATGGCAGTCGCGTTCTGATACGTGGAATGCGTCGATTGCTGCAGCTCGTGAAGCCGATCCTGATGTGACGTGGGATACGCTGACCCAACAGTACGGCGAATGCCCGTGGCCGCCGCCGATGACGCCGACCTCGCAGTGGCGTCCGACTGGTCCGTTCCATGCCATGCTGGAACGCATTGTGCCATACTCCTTGGCTGGATTCCTGTGGTATCAGGGTGAGGAAGACGAACAGTATTGCGGAACCTACCGTGAGCTGTTGGGCATGATGATCGGCGAATGGCGTGCGCTGTGGAGCGAGAATCTGCCGTTCCTGATCGTGCAGCTGCCGCAGTGGATCGACAAGAAGGTCGACGAGGGCGAAGGCGATCCGATGCTGTGGCCGGTGCTGCGTGAGGCCCAGTGGGATGCCGCACAGTCCATCGACAACGTGTTCGCCATTTGCACCATGGATTGCGGCGAATACAACAACATTCACCCGGTTGATAAGCGCACGCCCGGCGAGCGTCTCGGCAATTGTGCGCTTCACCAAGTGTATGGTATGAGCCGTATTCCGGTGTATGGTCCGACTGTGCTGGGCTTCCGCTGCGACGAAGGCGGTCGCGTGCGTCTGTTCTTCCGGTATGCGCACGGCCTGCATTTCAGCGGTACCACGCCCGACAGTTATGGTGATAAGTTCGACAAGAGCCTGCCTTCGTTGGTACGACTGCCGGAACGTTCCGGTTTCGAGCTTGCCGGCGCTGATGGTGTGTTCCATCCGGCCACTGCTGCGATTTTCGTGGATTGCGATATTGACGATTTGATCAACGCGAAGGTCAATGTGGTTGACTATAACGCTACGGAGTTCGGTATTCCGATTAACAGTCGCAGTATCGGCACGATTACGTTGGCCACGCCGGAAGTGCCAGCGCCGGTGATGATGCGCTACGCGTGGCGCAGTTGGGGGCCTGCACCGTTGGCTAATGACAATGATCTGCCCGCTCACCCATTCAAGCTAGACCTGACCGATCACACCGACTCTGATCACGCTGAATAATCACGTTGCATGATTGTCGCTAGTCGACAATGAATAGCGTGCGATTGCTGTGCTTATAGTGTGCGGCAATCGCACGCTTTGTATTGCGATTGAAGTCTTGCTGATCGCACGTCAGTCAAATACGAATCAAATACCAGTCAAATAAAAAATCGTTGAAAAATCAACGTTTCTGCGATTTGCGGCACCAAAATCGCAGAAACGAATCAAATAAAAATATGTCACGAATGCATAGGCTATTGCCACAGATCCGGGCCGAATGATTCCAGGTATGCGGTGAGTTCGGCGGCCATCTGTTCGTCTTCCGGAACTCGCGGATGGCCATCCGTGCCGCAACCGTTGCGTGAATACAAAAAATGTTTCACGTGAAACTCGCCCTCAGTGCGAAGCTTATCGCAGACTTCGCCGATCGCTCGGTCCCAAGCGGCGTCGTGCCGCACAATTGTTGTGGTAAGCACGATCAGCGCTTTCGGGTACTTCTCGCGTAACGCATGCACGAAATCGACATAGCGCGCACGCCAATGCTGCGCCTCAGCACTGTCGTAATCCAGCGCCATGAAATCGCGTGGATGCGCATCGTTCTGACCCAAGGCAACCACCACCACATGTGGCGTGTATCGCGTAAAATCCCACGGCTGTGGCTCGCTGAATTCCGGATTGTAGGTGCTGCGATCCCAAATGCTTTCCATGCCGAGATAGTGCGGTGCGTGAAACCAGCCAATACCGTCGATGAGGCTGGCTCCGCCCTGCGCTACTAGATGAGCTTGAGCGTTGAGGTTGCGTGAGGTGATTGAGGCGTACGAATACCAAGAGTTGCTGTAGCCGCTCAAATCCTCGTCGGGATCTGCCTGCCCCTCGTAGCACAGTGCCTCGCAACGTTCGCCGCAGGTTACGGAATCGCCGTAGAATTCCATGCGACGGCTTGGCTTAGTGGCGCTGGGTGGCAGTAGTTGCGCATTGTCGTCAAGCTCGATGCTGATCATGTCGTAGCGATTGTTGCCTTCATCCTGACGTTTGAAAATCGTGACTTCATGCATGATGTTCGGCAATTGTTCGGCAATGGTGACGTATACGGGTTTGCGAACGTCGGATTGACTGTGCTGCATGTCTGCTGGTTCTGCTGGTTCCGTTGGTTCCACGCGGCTGGGATAGCCGTTTTCCAGCGTGACGGCGTCATGTTCGGTGTCGATGGGGACGGGAATGCGCAGTTGCATGCCATCAACGACGGCTCCCAGAGTGGCTCGCCCATACCCCCAATGGTTGACGAGGCGTACGCCGATGTATGTTCCAGTGCAACGGAATGACACTTGCGTGTACGGGAATGCCCATGTTTGGAATGGCGCGTGCGTGACTGGATCCACGGCATCGCTGACGCGTCCCATATGACGAAGATTCGGATTGTTGAAAGAAATATGCTGCATGTGAGAGTTCCCCTATTGCTTCAATGCTGATTGCGGCAGTGCCTGTTGCCGCAATACATGGAGGACTGGCTGAACGGCAGAGATTTCGGTCAGTTCTTGATATCGTTCCAGCTGGCGGTCGTCGCCTGGCTGATGTGAACGATACGATTGCCTGCGCGCAATATCTTAACCGACTTTACGAAAAGACACGCAGTCGGTTGCTTCATAACGGGTGTGTGCGAATACTTGACTGCCTGTTCCGCGTGTTGTTGTGTGTACGTTTGTTTGCGCAACTGATTACAAGATATCGAAATGCTGGCTGATACTGCCGTTTTCGTGTGGAATCTGCAATTTGACACTGCCGTTTTCGTGCGAAATAATGATTTTGATACTGCCGTTTTCGTGCGAAATCCTTGATTTGACACTGCCGATTCCGTGTAAACCAGTATGAAAATCGTTGCAATATAAGGAGTTTGGCGATGTTTAAGCGTAAGTTCTATGACGAGATGCTCGAATGGAAGAATCGTGATCAAGGTGCAAGCGCCCTGCTTATTGAAGGTGCTCGACGTGTTGGTAAAAGCACGATTGCGGAAGCGTTCGCCAAACGTGAGTATGACTCGTATTTGGCAATCGACTTTTCCGAAGCGCCTCAGGAAGTGCTTGATCTCTTTCGTCAGTATCGGCAGGATCTTGAAACCTTTTTCACTTACCTGTCTGCCTACTATGAAGTGAATCTGGTGCCGCGGCATTCGGTGATTATTTTCGATGAGGTGCAGAGTTTTCCTCCTGCGCGCGAATTCATTAAACGATTGGTGGCTGATGGCCGTTTCGATTACATTGGAACTGGGTCGTTGCTGTCCATCCATCAGAATGTCAAAGATATTGTTATTCCTTCCGAGGAGCAGTCAGGGGAGTTGAATCCCTTGGATTTCGAAGAATTCTTGTGGGCGTACGGGAACGAACAGCTGGCGTATGCCATTCGCGACTCATTCGAGCATATGAGGCCTTTGCCTTCCGCGCTGCATAACAAGGCCATGCGCCTCCTGCGTGAGTACATGCTTGTTGGGGGTATGCCTCAGGTGGTGGAGGACTACATCAAGCAACGTGATTTTGGCTCGGCTGACCGTATTAAACGGCGCATCCTCAACTTATACCGTCAGGATGTCGCCAAATATGCGCAAGGTTATGAAGCTAAGGTGATGGCGGTGTTTGACGCGATCCCTGCACAACTCTCACGTAAGGAGAAGCGATTCCGCATCACTTCAATCGGAAAAAACGCGCGCATGAGGGATTATCGTGATTCCTTTTTCTGGCTGTCCGACGCCAGAGTGACCAACAACTGTTATAACTCCACCGACCCGAATGTGGGGCTGGGGCTTAACGAGGACGAAGCCAAAGTGAAGTGTTATATGGCGGATACTGGGCTTTTGTCGGCGTTGACGTTTGCCGATCGAAAGACGACTCCGGCCTCGCTGTATAAGGACGTTCTGTTCGGCAAGCTTGCATTTAATGAGGGCATGTTTGTGGAGAATCTCGTTGCTCAGCAACTCCGTGCTTCAGGGCATCGGCTGTTTTTCTATTCCTGCGGTAACCATGAAGACAAGTATGGTGCGATGGAGATTGATTTTCTGATTACTCGAGAGTTTGAGAATTCGGCTATGAAGGCGCGAATCAGTCCTATTGAAGCGAAATCTGGTATTCGGTACGGCACTGTTTCGCTGAATAAATTCAAAGAGAAATTTGGCAAGCGTGTAGGTATGAGGTTTGTGTTGGCGCCTAAACCGATGGTTGTGGATAAGGCTGCGGAGTGCATCACGTTGCCGTTGTATATGGCGCATTGTTTGTGATGAGTGTTGCTGGCTGTGCATGATTGGTGCAGAGCGGCTGGTTTGCGCTGTGTCTGGAGTGCTGGCTTATTATATGAAACACAGTACCTTAACCGCTTCATGGAAAGGACGTGCAATGGAGAACACTTTTCCTCAGGATTTTGTATTTGGTACGGCTACGGCGTCGTACCAGATTGAAGGTGCGGTGAACGAGGATGGTCGCTGCCCCTCGATTTGGGACACGTTCAGCCATACCCCGGGTGCCACGCTAGCCGGCGATACCGGCGATGTGGCAACGGACTCGTACCATCGTTGGCGCGAGGATCTGGCGCTGCTCAAGGATCTCGGCGTTGATGCTTACCGTTTTTCGATTGCCATGCCGCGCATCATGCCAACGCCCAACGGCGTCGTCAACGACAAGGGCCTCGACTTTTACGAGCGCATTGTCGACGCATTGCTGGAGAGTGGCATCAAGCCGGTCGTGACGCTCTATCATTGGGATTTGCCGCAGTATTTGGGTGATGAAGGCGGTTGGCTGAATCGCAAAACCGCATACGCGCTGGCCGACTACACCTCTGTGGTGGCCAAGCGCCTCGGCGACCGTATCGACACGTGGACCACGTTGAACGAACCGTGGTGCTCCTCATATTTGAGCTATGGTGCAAAGGAGCATGCGCCGGGCTTGGGTCTCGGCCCAGGTGCATTTCCCGCGGTGCATCACTTGAATCTCGCGCATGGTTTGATGGTTCAGGCCGTGCGTGCCGAGCTGGGGGAGAGTGCCAAGTGTTCGGTCACACTGAATCTTGCGTTGAACCGCGGTGACGCCGATGCCTGCCATCGTCTCGATCTGATTTCCAACCGTGCGTTCCTTGACCCGATGCTGCGTGGCCGTTACCCCGACGAGCTGTTCGCCATCACCAAGGGCATCTGCGATTGGAGTTTCGTGCAGCCGGGCGATCTTGAGCAGATTCATCAGCCGATCGACGTGCTCGGCATCAACTATTACTCCACGAATCTGCTGGCCATGAGTGACCGACCGCAGTTCCCGCAGTCCACGGAGGCTTCCACGGCTCCTGGCGCGTCCGACGTCGACTGGTTGCCGACGGAGGGGCCGCATACCGATATGGGTTGGAATATCGATCCTGATGGCCTGCATGATCTGTTGGTGCGTGTGCATGACAATTACCCTGAAGTGCCGCTGATGGTCACGGAAAACGGCATGGCCTGCAAGGATCAGTTGGTGGTTAACGACGATGGCAGCAAGTCGGTGCACGACGCTGACCGCATCGACTACCTGCAGCGTCATCTTGTCGCGGCTCGTCGCGCGATGAGCGAGGGTGTGCCGTTGACCGGCTATTTCGTGTGGTCGTTGCTTGACAATTTCGAATGGTATTTCGGCTATGCCAAGCGATTCGGTATCACGTACGTCGATTACGCTACGCAGGAGCGCATTCCGAAGGATAGCTTCCTGTGGTATCGCAATTTCATTGCGTCCCGTGCATAGCTTTGCTCATGTGAGGTTGGAGTTGCGGATGCGCTTCTGAAAATCGCACTGAACGACATTGGCATGTCGCGTCATTTTGAAGACGTGACATGCCAATTTTTGTTGATTCTCCAACGGTTTTGCGGATACTGCAGCATGACTTAATCGCTTAATGACACTCCAGTAAATAAAATTACATTAATCGCATTAATGTTAACCTACTGAATACTTGTTAGATTGCAGATAAGTAATCGAAAGCCCAGTAATATCAACTTTTTTGCAGACTAAACAAAATCGCGTAATGTTGAGAAAGCATCGTAAAACTCATTTCGGGGGTATTGACGCACTACTTAAGCGCTTGACAAGCTTAAGGGGTTCAGTTATCGTAAGTATTACCACTTCATCAAGGGCAGGCAGAGAGGCCTGAGATGAAAGGCATCACCAACGGAGAATCGGTGCCGAGTCTCCCGAAGTGATGAACAGTGATTCATAAGGAAGGATCAGAAGATGAATCTCAAGAAGATTGTCGCAGCCGGTGTCGCAGCCGCCTGCATGATGGGCATGGCTGCTTGCGGCGGCAGCGACAGCTCCTCGCAGTCCACGGATCTCCAGTACAAGGACATCACCCTTGGCGAGACCGGTAAGGACATCAAGGCCAATCTGAAGCTGTACAGCAACCGTACCGATATGCTCAAGGACGACTACAGCGGCACGACCTGGAAGCAGTACCTCGCTGAGTTCAACAAGATGTATCCGAACATCAAGATCTCCATCGAAGGCGGCACTGATTACGCCAACAGCGCGCTGACCCGTCTACAGGGTGGCGACTGGGGCGACATCATGATGATCCCGGCCGTTGATAAGTCCGAGCTGGGCAACTACTTCCTGTCTTACGGCTCCCTCGACGACGTGAAGAAGGAAGTCAAGTATGCTACCGACAAGGCCTACGACAACAAGGTCTACGGCATCGCTTCCACCGGCAACGCCTCCGGCATCGTCTACAACAAGAAGGTCTTCAAGGACGCCGGCATCGACAAGCTGCCGACCACCCCGGATGAGTTCATCTCCGACCTGAAGGCCATCAAGGAGAAGACCAAGGCCATCCCGTTGTACACCAACTATGCCGCTGGTTGGACCATGGGCGCATGGGATGACTACATTGGCGGTACCGCTACCGGCGATGCCAAGTACCTGAACCAGGTGCTTGAGCACACCAAGAATCCGTTCAAGGATCCGGGCGACGGCACCCACGCCTACAACGTCTACAAGATTCTGTACGACGCTGTTGCCGATGGTCTGACTGAGGACGATTACTCCACCACCGATTGGGAATCTTCCAAGGGCAAGATGAACAACGGCGAGATCGCTACCATGGTGTTCGGCTCCTGGGCAGTCTCCCAGATGCAGGCCGCTGGCGACAACGCTGAAGACGTCGGCTACATGCCGTTCCCGATCACCGTCGACGGCAAGCAGTACGCGTCTTCCGGTCCGGATTACGCATTCGGCATCAACAAGAAGGCTTCCGCTGACAATCAGGAAGCGTCCATGATCTTCGTCAAGTGGATGACCGAAAAGTCCAACTTCGCCTACAACGAGGGTGGCATCCCGATCTCCGCCAACGACGACAAGCTTCCTGACCTCTACGCCAACTTCAAGGATGTCGAGCTCATCGCCGACGAACCCGCCAAGTCCGGCGAGGAAGATCTGTTCAACGACCTCAACTCTGATTCCGAGCTCAACCTCAAGAACGGCGGCGACGCCCGCGTTCAGGGCATCGTCGAGCACGCTGCCAACAAGGACCAGACCTATGACGAACTCGTCCAGGAATGGAACCAGAAGTGGAACGACGCTCTCGACTCCGAGGGTGTTGACGCCAAGTGAGCTTGATGCTCAATCTGTGATTGCTTTCAATCATCACTGAGGACTTCGGCTCGTTCTCAGCAGGAACGGTCGAAGTCCTTTTCTTTCACTAACAACAAGGCAGAGAAGAAAACTCACCTGAGGGGGATATCATGACTGCAGCAGCAGTGGAACCGGCCGAGAAGGTCGAGATCCCATTCAATAAGCAGCCCCGAGATTGGCGCAAGGCCGGTATTATCGTCGCCTTCTGCGCAGTTCCGGTCGCACTGCTCGTAATCTTCACGTATTGGCCGTTCGGATCCATGATCGGCTACTCGTTCTACAAGATGAAGTACATCGGCCCGCGTGAATTCGTCGGCCTCAAGAACTACATTGATGTCTTCACCCGTCCCGACACGCTCTCCTCCCTGAAGTTGAGCCTTTACTACATGGCCGGCGCGCTGATCCAGGTTGGCCTGGCCCTGTACCTGTCCAGCATGCTGGCGTTCAAGGTCCGCGGCGGCAGCGCTTTCAAGGCCATCTACTTCTTCCCGTACCTGATCAACGGCATTGCAGTCGGCTTCATCTTCAAGTTCTTCTACACACGTGGTTACGTGTTCGATACTGTGCTTCAATGGTGCGGATTCCAGCTTGACAGTCTGCCCTACTGGCTGAAAGACCAAAGCGTGAACAACTGGTCGCTGGTGGGCGCGTCGATCTGGCGCTACCTCGGGCAGAACGTGATCCTGTTCATCGGCGCAATGATGTCGATCGACGGATCGCTGTACGAGGCCGCGGAAATCGATGGCGCCAACAAGTTCCAGCAGTTCCGCCATATCATTCTGCCGGGCATCAAGACCATCCTCGTGCTGAACGTCATCCTTTCGATCACCGGCTCGTTGTCCGCCTTCGAAGGCCCGTACGTCATCACCACCGGCGCGAACGGCACCGCCACCTACTTCGTGCGCATGGACCGCATCGCCCACACCAGCCAGAAGGTCGGCCTGGCATCCGCCATGGCAATCGTCCTGCTGATCATCATTCTCATTTGCGCGCTGTTGCAGCAACTGTTCTTCAACTACGCGTTTAAGGACGCTGACGACGGTGTGGAGAAGGCAAAGAAGAAGGCCGCGAAGATCGAGCGCCAGCGCGCCCGCATGGCCAAGAAGAACGCTCCGATCTTCAAGAACGGTCCGAGCAAGACTGAAAAGGCGGTGGCATGATGACTGACGCAGTGGCACTCGCGAAGGAACGCTCCGCAGCCAAGACTTCTGGCTTCTGGTACAAGTTCAAGATTGGTTTCTTCGTTTTCGTCAAGTATCTTTCCCTGGTTTTCGTGGCATTCATGATGCTGTTGCCTCTGGTCAGCTGCTTTGTGACCGCCGCCAAGACGGACAAGGAATACCACAGCACATCTGTTATGGATATGCCGAAGAATTGGCTCAATTTCGACAACTATGTGCAGGCGTTCACCACGTCGAACATGGCAGTCGCATTCCGCAACTCCATCATCGTGGTGGTTGTAGTCCTGATCGTCACCACGATCATCGGCACCATGCTTGCCTACGCGTTGAGCCGTTTCCGCTTCCCCGGTAACACCTTCATCCGTGGCATGTTCACCATCGCGGCCCTGCTTCCGGGCATCGCAATGCAGGTCGCGCTGTACAAAATGATGGTCAACTTCCACGCAGTCAACACGATGTGGGGATACATCCTCATGCAGTGCGGCACCGACGTCATCTCCATCTACGTATTCATCCAATTCTTTGAGAATATCCCGGTGTCTATGGATGAAGCCGCAATCATGGATGGCGCCTCGTACTTCACCGTCTACTACAAGATCCTGCTGCCGCTGCTGAAGCCGGCAATCGTGACCTGCGCAATCCTGAAGGGCGTCGGCGTGTACAACGAATACTACGCGGCCAACCTATACCTGCAGAATGCCGATCTGAAGACCATCGCAATCGCGTTGTACTCCTTCACCGGTCCTATGGGCAGCAAGTACAACCTGATCTGCGCCGGCGTGATCATCACGCTGCTGCCAATGCTGATCCTGTTCCTGATCTTCCAGAAGCAGATCTACAGCGGCATCGCAGCAGGCGCCGTCAAGGAATAAAAACGTATAACTGAACCTCCTTTTCCATAACCGGGACCGCACCGAGATTGAGATCGCGGCGCGGTCCTTCCTTCATCTTTCCTCGTTAACTTTTTCGCAAAAAGGATTCACAACCATGTCTCACATTCCCAGCACGTTTGCCCCACTTGCAGAAGGATGGACGCTGACGGCCGTCAACCCAGAAGCCGCCCCAGAATCGCTGCGTGAAACGCTTACCGTCGGCATTCCGGCAACCGTGCCGGGAGAGGCGACCCTGGACCTGCTGAATGCAGGACTGATCGCCGATCCGTTCGACGGCGCCAACGAGAATGATCAGCAGTGGATCGGCGACATCGACTGGCGTTTCACTTGCCGTTTCGACTGGCACGACAACGGCGCCGATCGTCATGACCTGGTGGCCTACGGCCTCGATACCATCGCCGACATTGTGCTGAACGGACGCCCGGTGGCCTCCACCAAGAACTTCCACCGCTCCTACCGTTGGGACGTGGGCGAACTGCTGCGAGAGGGCGCCAACGAACTGACCGTCACCTTCACCTCTCCGGTGCGTGAATCCGACCGTATGGAGCAGGCCCGCGGCTACTACCCGCACACCGAGCATCACGCGTTCAACCAGATTCGCAAGCCGAGCTACTCCTTCGGCTGGGATTGGGGCATCGATGTGGCAAACGCCGGCATCTGGCGTGAGATTGGCATCGATTCCTGGTCCGACGTGCGTTTGGTTTCCGTGCGTCCGTTGGTTGATGTTGCCGCTGATGGTACCGGCCTGCTGAATGTGCACGTCGAGATCGAACGTGTGGGCAAGGGTCGCATCATGTCCCCGTATGATTCCCATCCCGTGCGTCAGGCGGTGCCGGTGCATGCGGAGATTTCCGGTTTCGGTGTTGCTTTGGCTGCCGACGGCATTGTTGGGGAAGGCCGCGATAGCGCGGTGATTACGATTGCAGTGCCAGAAGCGAAGTTGTGGTGGCCGATTGGCTACGGCGATCAGCCGCTATACGACGTTGCCGTCACCGCCGGTGAGGCCGCTACCGCAGAAGCCGCCGCCTGGAACGGCCATGTCGGTTTCCGTACCGTGCATGTCGACACCCGCGCCGATGAAGTCGGCCGTCCATTCCAGATTTATGTCAACGATGTGCCGGTGCACGCGCACGGCTACAACTGGATTCCGGATGATGCGTTCATCGCACGCGTTTCCAACCGCGATTACGAGCGCGGCATCCGCGACCTGGTGGAATCCAACTCCAACATGGTGCGTGCATGGGGCGGTGGCATCTACGAAGCCGACGAATTCTACGATTTGTGCGACAAGTACGGCATCATGGTGTGGCAGGACTTCATGCTGGCCTGCGCGGCCTACCCGGAAGACACCGAAACCAAGGCCGAAGTCGAAGCCGAAGCCCGCGAGCACATCACCCGTTTGAGCGAACATGCCAGCCTGATTGTGTGGAACGGATCCAACGAAAACTATGTGGCCTATGCGGAATGGGGCGGCTACAAGCAGGCCCTGCGCGACGACGACCGCAAGGCCAACGAGTTCGGCTACGGAGAGAAGCCGTGGGGCGACTACTACTATTCCGAACTGTTCCCGGCCCTGCTCGCAGAGCTCGATCCGGCACGTTCCGTCTATCTACCAAGCTCTCCGATGAGCTTCACCAAATTCACGGGCGCCAACTTCGACACCGACGGCACCATGCACATCTGGGATGCTTGGAACCGCGCCGATTACACCGTATATGCGCAGTACACCCCGCGCTTCGCCGACGAATTCGGCTATCAGGCCCCGCCGGCATGGAGCACGCTCACTAACGCAGTGCACGACGAGGTTCTCGAACCGTTCGGCAAGCAGATGCTGGTGCATCAGAAGGCCATGGGCGGCAATTACAAGCTGGCCCGTGGCATGCGCTCGCACATCACCCCTGGCCATCTTGACGACGTGAGCTTCGGCGGCGTGGTCAACGGCAAGCCGTCTGACGGCGAGCACAGCTGGCTGATTCCGACCGACAATTGGGCCGATATAGAGGATTGGCATTGGGCATGCCAGCTGCAGCAGGCGCAGGCCATGCGTTTCGGCGTGGAGCATATGCGCTCCCTCGAGCCGGTCAACGCGGGCGCGCTGATTTGGCAGCTCAACGACGATTGGCCTGTCGTTTCCTGGGCGGCCGTCGACTTCGATGGACATCGCAAGCCGGTATGGTACGCTTCCCGCGACTTCTTCGCGCCACGCCTGGCCACCATCCAGCCGCGCGTGTCCGACGAATACCGTGAAACCCACAGCTGGGAAGGCACGAAGACCGCCAACGACCACTTCGAACTCATCGTGCTCAACGACACCCGTGAGGCATGGAAGGGCACGTGGAAGGTCGAGCGCGTCACGCTGGCCGGCGAAGTGCTCGCTACCCAGAGCTTCGACGATGTTGAGCTTGGCGCCGTTTGCCATATCGGTCTGCCGCTCGCCGAGGACATCGTCTCCTACGGGGATGCCGGCAACGAGCTGGTTGTGGCGACCCCGTCCGACAACGCCTTCGCCCGAGTGATCTTCAATCCGACCGAAATCATCGACCAGAAGCTTGCCGCCCCGGCTGAAGCGTTCAGCATTGCGGCCGTTGCTGTGGAAGATGGTGTGGAACTTACCGTTACGGCCAAGAGCTACGTGCGTGACCTGTTCTGCATGGCAGACAAGGTCGACGCGAAGGCTTCGGTGGCCGAGGGCATGGTCTCGCTGCTTCCGGGCGAAAGCGTCGTGCTGCACATCACCACCACCGATGCTGGGGCGCTTGCCGATCCGAACGTATTCGCAGCTGCCAACGTGCTGCGTTCCGCCAACGATCTGAAGCGCGAATGGTGAGATTCCGCGAATACGCCGTCTGCTGAAGCGGTAGAAGAGTGGATAGAGGACTACTGAAATTTCAGTTGACGTGTTCGGTTGAGTAAAAACATAAGTTGAAGCGCCACCGACCTTAAGAGACGAAAGTGTTGTGAGCACTGACTTTTCAAGAGGTTGGTCGGCGCTTTTACTGTATGATGTAGATGAATCGTTTAAGTTGCGATTTAAGTTAAGAAGAAGGACGCGGACATGCCTATTCAAAAAAGCAAGGTGACGATTTTTGACGTTGCCCGAGCTTCAGGGGTCTCCAGTAGCGCTGTTTCATATGCGCTCAACGGCAAGTCTGGTGTTTCCGATGTGACCCGAGACAAGGTGTTGAAGGTCGCACACGAACTGGGATGGAAGCCAAATGGCGCGGCACAGGCGCTGGCCAAGTCGAAGACGCAGCGCGTGGGTCTGGTGTTGGGTTACGACCCGAAGCTGCTTTCCGTCGAACCCTACATGATGGAGCTTATTTCCGGTCTTGGCGCCGAGTTGGAAAAATACGATTATTCCTTGCTGGTACGCATGGCCGTTGACGAGAATGCGAAGCTTGCGATCATCGACGATTGGATCGCCACCGGCAACGTCGATGCCATGCTGCTCGTCAATGTGGAACTTGGCGATCCTTGCGTCGCCCTGCTTGAGGAGCATGAGGAAATGCCGGTGCTTGCCATCGCCGACGCTTCCGTGGCCGGCAATCTGCCGAGCCTGTCAAGTGCCGATGCCGATGCCGTGCGCCAAGCGGTGCGATACCTGTATGATCTCGGGCATCGTCAGATCGCCCGCGTCGGCGGTCCCGAATCGCTTGCGCACTCGTATATTCGTGATTCCGCCTTTGCAGATGTCGCTTCTGAGCTGGGCATGCGTTACCGCTGCCTGCACACCGACTACACGCCGGAGACTGGTAGCGAGGCCACGAAGCGTTTGCTGTCGTTCCCAGAGCATCCGACGGCGATCATCTACGACAATGATGTGATGGCGTTGGCAGGCCTTGGCGTGGCAGCTTCGCAAGGCATCAAAGTGCCGGAGGAAATCTCCATCATGTCGTGGGATGATTCCTTCATGTGCACCGCGGCCTATCCGAATCTGACCGCCATGGGCCGTGATGTGGTCGATACCGGTAAGCAAGCCGCCGGATTGCTGCTCAAGCTGATCGACGGTGAGCGCGTGGGGCATCTGATGGAAGGGCCGTACGAATTGCGTGCCCGCGCTTCGACCGGTCCCGCTCCGGCAGAGGAAAAGATGCGATGATGAGTTTAAAAATTGCGATTGCGCATTTGCTGCGGCAATCGCAATTTTTTATTCGAGGGCGAATGTTTTGCGTACGAGCATCATCTGCAGATAGAAGCTCGCTCCGGCCGCGACGAGAATCCACAATAGGGGGATGAGCATCAACGTCTGCTGCGGTGCTATCAATACCACGATAATCGGCCAGATGTCCAGCAAAAGCACCGCAAATGCGATATGAGGGCGCATCAACGCGAGTCTGACGGATTGCTTGATTTGCTCGCCCACGCTGAGTTTGCTGCGGCCCGACAGGGGCAGGATGAAGGCGAACAGTGAGCCGATCACCGCGATCACCGCGAGGGTCACGCCATACAGGATCGCGACGGTGTTGCCGGATTGCTTCGACAGATACCACAGGTCGAACAGCGCGAGTCCCCAGAACAGCGCAAGAATGGCGGTCAGTGCGAGATTGGTGGGGAAGCGGCGCTTGAACGCGGCCCAGAAACTGCGGAAAATGCCCTTGGACGAGCCTGTCTGCAGTTCGCGTGCGACTTCACAGGCGGCGGATGTGGACGCTCCGATCGTTACGACGGGGATGGAGCAGACCGTCCATGCGACGCTGATCATGGCCATGTCGCCGATGGTGCTCATCAGATCGTTGAAGGGATTGTCTTGACTGAAGATGTTCGCCATGGTTCCTCACTTTAATGCATGTTCGTAATTCGGCGGAGCGGCTGCGTTGGCGTCACGCCGTTTTGCAATACTTAAGCGCTTAATATATACTGAATCCAGTTAAAAGTCAAAAGCCTGAAAAGCTGGGCAGGTGTGCCTGGCTTGCATTTTCCATACCCGAAGGAGACAACGATGTTTGATCAGGGACCCCATGCCGTGCTGCGCCGAGATGGCGTGTGCATCGTGCTGAAGACCCCTACCGACGAAATGCCGCAAGTCGAATACTGGGGTGCTGACTTCGGCCTTTCGCCCGACGAAGCCGCACTGACCCAGCTTGACGCCATGACGCTGAGAATCACCCCTCCGAACGAAAAGCCCGACGCGGCCCTGCGTCCATCGCTGCTGCCACAAGGCGCCGAAGCGTTCGCCGGCCGTCCGGGGCTTGAAGCCTACCGTGGCGGACGCCCGGTGTTCGTGCGCTGGACTTCCGTGACCACATTCCTTGCCGCGGAAGATCGCGAAACCGAGGCGACGGCAATCACCGTCGCTGCGGAAGATAGCGTGAACAAAGTACGTCTCAATCTCAAGCTTTCGCTGAAAAAGGGCGGACTTGCGATGGTCGAACAGACCGTCAGTAATATCGACGGTGCGAATGGCGGCGAAAACAGCGAAAACGGGCCATTGACCGTCAATTGGCTGGAATCTACTATGCCGATGCCCCGTCGTGCAGACACGCTCACGCAATTCACCGGTCGTTGGCCGCTCGAAAAGCAGCCGCGTACCGCTGCTATGCCGTCCGGTTCCGTGACACGCGAATGTCGCCACGGCAAAACCAGCCATGAAAGCCCGTGGATGTTCATCGCATCCGACGGCGAACCGAAGTGGGCGAGCGGCGAAGTGTGGGCCTGCCATCTGGCGTGGAGCGGCAATCAGACGTACCGCATCGACAATCTGCCGCCCCATGAAACGCTGATTGGCGCCGGCGAACTGCTCGGCCCCGGTGAAATTCAGCTTGCGGCCGGCGAATCGTATGAGGCTCCGCAGGTCTGCTTCTCATACTCCGCAACCGGTCTTGACGGCATGGCCGCACGCTTCCATACGTGGCTGCGCTCGCTGCCGAAGCATGTGTCAAGCCCTCGTCCGTTCACCATCAACACGTGGGAAGCGGTGTATTTCAACCATGACGAAGCCACGCTCATCAAGCTGGCCGACCGTGCCGCAAGCATCGGCGTCGAACGTTTCGTGCTTGACGATGGCTGGTTTCACGAACGTCGTGACGACACCAGGGGCCTCGGCGATTGGGTGGTCGATCCGGAAGTCTGGCCGAACGGCCTCGACAATCTCGCTAAGCATGTGCACGACCTTGGCATGCAGTTCGGCCTGTGGTTCGAGCCGGAAATGGTGAACCTCGACTCCGACTGCGCCCGCGAGCATCCGGATTGGATCCTCGCCGCGCCTGAAGCGGTGCCGTACCGTGAAGACGTCTCCTACCGCACCCAGTATGTGCTTGATCTGGCCAATCCGGCCGCCTACGAGCATGTGCGCGGGCAGATGGCGGCACTGGTCGAGCAACTCGGCATCGACTACATCAAGTGGGATCACAATCGTGACGTCACCGAGCCGGTGCACAACGGCCGTTATGGTCTGCACGAGCAGACGGAAGCCTGCTATAAGCTGTTCGACGATCTGAAATCGCAATTCCCGAAGCTGGAAATCGAAAGCTGCTCGTCTGGCGGCGCTCGCACCGATGCCGGCATTCTGCAGCATGCCGATCGCATTTGGGGATCCGATTCCAACGATCCGCGCGATCGCGTGGACATTCAGCGTTACACCGAACTCGTGGTGCCGCCGGAAATGATCGGCGCGCATGTCGGCCCGTCGCCGGCACGCTCCACCTGGCGTGCCACCGAATTGAGCTACCGTGCGGCCATTTCGCTGGAAGGCTGTTCCGGCTTCGAATGGAACATTCTTGAATGCTCCGATGACGAGGTTGAGCAGCTGCGCGCATTCGTGTCGCTGTATAAGGAGTTGCGTGGCGTGCTGCACCACGGCACGGTGATGCACGCGGACTTCAAGGATCCGGCGCTGCGCGGCCGCGGTGTGGTGTCCGACGACGGCAAGCGGGCCGTGTGGGTGGTGGCGACCGTCACCAACCTGCGTGACGTGCTTACTGAGCGCCTGCGCATGCCGGGATTGGACCCCGATTGCATGTACCGTGTGCGTTTGCGCGACGAGGTCGGCGAGGTGCGTTGGGGCTGGAACACCCCGCAATGGATTTCCGCGGCGCAGATGGACAGCTTCAAGGTCTCCGGCCGCCTGCTGAACGAAATCGGCCTGCAGGTGCCGCCGCTGTGGCCGCTTGAAGCCATTGTGCTTGAGGTCGAGGCGCTGTAATGCGATTGCCGCGCTGAAATCGGCTTTGCCGAGGTGTTGCTGAAGTTTCGCCGAAACCGAAAAACGGTACCGTTCTCAATCGACGGTACCGTTTTTCAATTGAAGGTACGAATCTGCAATGTACGTCGCATAATATGCGAATTATTTTGTGATAATTTGTTGGAAAATGACGAAATAGATCCGGCAATCCTCATTATCATTCGTTCAGATAGTCAATGAATTGCTGTGCGATGCCGCGATTCTGCGATTCCTGCACAATGCCGATGATTGCATCGGATTTTGCGGATTTCAGCGTGCTCCAGCGTTTGAAATCCGTCATGGAAACGCCGAACGGTTCCACCCTGCCTTTGCCGCTGCCGTTGTAATCGGGGTCGTCGGAATCCTTGAACCCCTTCAACGTTACGAAATCGCTGGAAAGCGTCGTGCGCTGCGATTTGGTCAGCGACGAATCAAGGTTCGTCAGATAGCCGTATCCGGACAGCTCCTTATAGGTTTTCGGGGTGGCCACGATCACGTCGATTTCATGGTTGGCGATCATGGTTTGCAGCTTGCTGATGCCGTTTTCGTCGCTGGAGAAGTAGGTGTCGATGAGCACGCCGCCCTTGCGCCCCTCTGGTAGATCGAGTTTGCTGGCGACCTGCGATTGCAGGGTTGCGGCCTCCTGCTGGCTGACAGCGTCGTTGAACACGGCAACGTAGAGTTTCGGTGTTGCGGTCGGCGTGAGGACCTGTATTGCGATATAGATGACGACGCACACGATGGCGACGGCGGCCGCGGAGCGTGCGAGCAGTTGGTCACGGAAATACTTCCACTTGCGGCCCCAGGGCAGTTCGAGCAGTGTGATGATGCGCGATTTGCCTTTGTATTCGTTGGCTGAGGCGAGCGTGCTGATGGCTTCGGCCTGCTGGCTGTTGATTTCGCCGCCCTTGTATGATTCCGCGCTCATTGCCGCCTCCTTGCTGCAGTAATCCCGCTTGCCGATACCCGCCCAACATCGTATAGTGTCAAGCTTAAGAAAAGCTTAAGCGATTAAGTTTGGCAAGTCAACTACGATACGGAAGTGAAATTTGGAATTTGAAACGTGCCGATCGCGGAATACGCAATGAAAAGCGGGAATCGTAGATTGGAAATCAAAAACTGAAATCTGAAATCGTAATCTGAAATCAAAATGCGCCCGTACCCCTCGCTTGAGGCACGGGCGCATTGCTGCCCTATGACTTCAGGCGCGCTTCTGTGTGATCTGATAGGCGGCGAACAGCACGGCCAGCCAAATCACGCCGGCGACCACGGCGATGCGATAGCTTGCGGAGAAGCACATCAGCACCACGACCAGCAGCATGAACGCGATCACCACATATGGCGTCACCTTGGCGAACGGCAGCTTGAAAGTGAGCTTGTCAAGTGCTTCCTGGCCCTTCAATCCCTTCAAATCATTCGGACCGTCGCCGGCGGCGACAACGCGACGGAACTTAATTTCCGTAATCATGATCATGATCCAATTGATCGCAGCGGCGATCGTGGCGATCGACATCAAATAATTGAATGCGAAATCAGGCCACACGAACACCACGACCACGGCGATCGCAATAATGATGGCCGACGTGATCACACCCCCGACCGGAACGCCGCGCTTGTTCAGACGGCCCAGATACGCGGGCGCATTGCCCTGCTTCGCCAACGAATACAGCATGCGCGAGTTCGCGTACAGGCCGGAGTTGTACACGCTCATCACGGCGGTCAGACACACGAAATTCAGAATGCCGGCGGCCGCGTGCACGCCCACCGAGTCGAAAATCTGCACGAACGGGCTGGAATTGCCGTCGATCGTGCTCCACGGGACCACGGCCATGATCACGCCGAGCGCGCAGATGTAGAACACGAGAATACGCCAGATAATGCCGTTCGTGGCCTTCGGGATGGTGGTGCGCGGATTTTCGGTTTCGCCCGCGGTGATGCCGATGAGCTCAGTGCCACCGAAGCTGAACATCACCACGACCAGCGCCATCAGCAGGCCGGTCCACGTGCCGTCCGCATTGCGAGACATCAGGCCGTGGGGCAGGAATCCGCCGTCAACGGTGAACCAGTTGGCGAACGACGCGCGAATACCCGAAGCTGTCGGCACGTTCGTGATGATCACATACAAACCGCCGAAAATCATGGCAAGCACGGCCACGATCTTGATGATGGCGAACCAGAATTCAAATTCGCCGAACTTGTTCACGCCCATAAGATTCAGCGCCGCGATGGCCACCAGGAACACCGCCGCCGACACCCACTTCGGAATGTTCGGGAACCAGTAATTTACGAACGAGCCAACCACTGCCAACTCCACCATGGCCACGAGCACGTAGTTGAACCAGTAATTCCATCCGGAAATAAAGCCGGCGCGCTTCGACCAGTACTGTGTAGCGTAATAGCTGAATGCACCCGCCTTCGGATCCTCGACCGCCATTTCGGACAGTGCGCGCACGATCAGGAAAATCGCCAGGCCGCCGATCAGATAGGCGAGCAGAATGGCCGGGCCCGCAAGCTGAATCGACTCGCTGGAACCATAGAACAGGCCGGTGCCGATCGCGCCGCCCAATGCGATCAATTGAATATGACGATTCTTCAAAGACTTGCGCAGCGTCGGCGGAACCGGCACATCGTCGGTTTCGCGCGGTTTCTTCGCAACGGTTGCGTCGCTCATGAATGCTTCCTCTTCTTGGGTGCCTCGGCAATATTCGGCAATATTCGGCAAATTCAGCAAAAGTTTGGCGATCTTGTGATATTGCGTTCGGCAGTAGTGGTAGGTGACGCGCCTATGGTTTTTGGCATGGCACGTCTTCCCCGATTGTAGCTGTAGCGCGTGGATTCGGCTTCGTAGTGTTCAATAGTTCGATAGTCCAATAAAATGAGGGTTTTGAGAGCAATGGTTGATGCTGCTTGAACGCTGCGGGGCTGGAGGTCGTCATGGCATTCGTCAAAGACATGGTGCGTATGTGGTTGCATGCGTGGAAGCGATTCGTCTCCATCGCCATGATCACATTGCTGGGCGTTGCCGTGCTTACCGGCATTTACGCGGGATGCCGAGACGCTTTTCTCGCGACGGATCGTTTTTTCGACACCCAAGGATTGCACGATATTCAGGTGTTGTCGACGGCCGGATTGACTGACGACGATATTGCCGCGCTCCGTAAGGTTTCCGGTGTTGCGAAAGTGCAGGGCGAACGTTCGCAAACCGTGACGGTCGATCTGAACGGCAAAAAAACCGTGACCATGCAGGAGATCGGCACGAATGGCATTGGCCAGCCGTATCTGCAAAGTGGCCGTATGCCTGAAAAGTCCGGCGAGATTGCGGTGACGCGCAAATTCATCAAGGATTCCGGATATAAAAAGGGCGACCATATTACGGTGACGCCCCAGGATTCGGCGTCTTCTGCTTCTTCTGTATCCGATTCTGCAGAATCGGACAACCAAACGGGCGAAAACGGGTCCCAGATGTCCGATTCTGGAGAATCGGACACGCAGGATGGCAAAAGTGCCGCACGGGTGACCGATTCTGGAGAATCGGACAACCAGACACCGAGCTTCCCTACCGAACTGACCATTGTGGGCGTGGTGCTTGACCCGCAGGATCTCACCAATCCAGACGGCTATTCGGGTACGAACGCGTTCCGTTCCTCCGCCACCAGCGACTACACGTTCTTTGCGCCGTCCGACGGTGAGACCGGCAGCATGTACACGGCCGTCACCATTCTCGTGAAAGGCGCCGCCGACAAGGACTCGTTCAGTGACGCCTATGACGATACCGTCAGCGAAGTGGCTGACCGTATCGACGGCACGGTGCGCAAGAATCGCCAGCAAGCACGCCATCAGGAACTACTCGACGCTGGAACCAAACAAATCGACGAGGCGAAAGCGCAAGCCGACAAACAGTTCGCCGCAGCGCAACAGCAGATCGACAGCAATCGCAGTCAGCTCAACCAGCAAATCGACCAAATCGTCAATATGCAGGCGGGCGCGGCTGCAGGATCCCTCGACGAAACAACCCGTGAAACACTACGTGAAACGGCAATTACCGCAAGCCCGCAATTAGCGGAAGCCAAAGCGCAACTCGACCAGGCGCAATCGCAATTGGACCAGCAGAAAAACGAAACCGAACAGACGCTGCAATCCAAGCGGAAAGAGATGGAAGACAGCATTCCGCAAGTGCGCTGGTATGTGCAGGACCGGTCGCAAATCGGCGGATTCAGCTCGCTGAAATCCGATCTGGAATCCATCCAATCGCTGGGCAACGCATTCCCGATTGTGTTCCTGCTCGTGGCCGTGATGATGAGCCTGACCGCCATGGCGCGCATGGTTGAAGAGGATCGCGGGCTGATCGGCACGTACACAGGGCTCGGCTACGGGCGTCTTGCGGTCGCCTCACGATACCTGCTGTTCGCGCTGCTCGCCTGCCTGATCGGCGGTGGATTCGGCCTGATTGTAGGCTTCCTTGGCATTCCAGCGTTCCTGCTTGTCGTATTGCGAGGCCTGTATGTGATGCCGGACGTACGCTTGGAATACGACTGGCTGTACGGAACGGCCGGAGTCGCGCTGTTCGTGGTCGGCGTGCTTGCTGCAACCGTGTATGCGTGCGCGCAGGAAATGCGGCAGAAGCCGTCCAGTCTCATGCGTCCGAAAGCGCCGCGTGCAGGATCGCGCATTCTGCTGGAGCGTATCAAGCCGTTGTGGAATCGCATGAGCTTCCTCGGCAAAGTCACGGCGCGCAACATTTTCCGCTTCAAATCGCGTCTGATCATGACGGTCGGCGGCGTGGCCGGCTGCACCGCGCTGATTGTGTGCGGACTTGCGATCAACGACACCGTTGCCGCATTGGGCGCGAAACAGTATCAGGACGTGTATCAGTACGATTTGATGGTGGTCGCGAACGATGATGACGCTGATGCGATGCGGCAGAAAGTCGCTTCGGATGGTCGCGTCACGTCGAGCATGGACGTGCGCGTTGAATCGGGTGATTTGACCGGCGATTCGGGGAGCGAAAGCATTCAGCTGGTTGCCGTGCCCGACAGTGAACGCAGCGAGTTCGGCAAGATGGTCACGTTGCAGCCGGTGCGTTCCAGTTGGGTGGATGGTGCGAAGTCGTTGTTCAGCGGGAAGTCCAGAACGTCTTCCTCTGCGTCTTCGTTGTCCGATTCTGGAGAATCGGACAACCAGACGGGTGAAAACGGGTCCCAGATGTCCGATTCTGGAGAATCGGACGCGAATGGTACTTCCGGTACGAAGGACGCGATAAGCCTGGGCGATGACGGCGTGATCGTATCGCAGTCCGCGGCAAGCGCGATGGGCGTCAACGCGGGCGACACGGTAACGCTGACCAACGGTGACGATACGCAGGCCGAAGCGCATGTCAGCGCGGTAATCCGCAGTGTGATCGGATCGGACGTGTACGTCAGCGAAACCTACTATCACCAGCTGTTCGACACTGCTGCATCCGGCACGTCTTCCGCATCTTCCGCGTCCGATTCTGGAGAATCAGACAACAAAAACGGCAAATCCGGTACCTCGAATGGCGCATCGTCAAACGACCGGCAACTGGTGTGGAACGCCATGTACGCGAAGCTCAAAGGGTCGGGCGAATCCCAGGCCGCCTACGCGGGAAAGCTGGAAGACGATGACGCGGTCATGAAAGCCGTGAGCTGCGCGCACATGGCGGAAAGCTTCAAATTCGACCTGATGGGCGCGGTGGTCGCGCTGATCGTGGCGCTCGCGGGCGGGCTTGCGCTGGTGGTGCTGTTCACGCTCGCCAATACCAACGTGTCAGAACGTGAACGCGAGATGGCCACACTTAAGGTGCTTGGCTTCTTCGACAAGGAAGTGCATCATTACGTGAATCGCGAAATGATGGTGCTCACCATGATGGGCGTGGTGTTGGGCTTGCCGCTCGGACGTTTCGTCGGCGGATTGCTGACGGCCGCGTTGAACATGCCCGCACTGTATTTCGAAGTGGAATGCAAGCCGTTGAGCTATGTGATCGCGGCTGTCGCGACCATGGCGTTCGCGCTACTCGTGCAGCTGCTCGTCAACCCTGTACTTGACCGCATCGACCCGATCAGTTCTCTCAAGTCCGTCGAATAGTCGCATGCATGGTTGTCCGTTTCTGCAGAATCGGACAAGTAATGCGTCGAAAGTGCCCTGTGGTTGTCCGATTCACCAGAATCGGACACTTAGAGTGCCGGAAAAGCTCGGATTCGTGTCTCAGTTCTTCGGATAACGGTAGTTGTGTGGCAGTTGCGTGGTGAGCTGCGGGTCCAGGCCAAGTTCCTTCAACTGCCGGTCGATTTCGCGGCGCGCGCGTTTCACAAGTTCGGCTCGATGTTCATCGCGTTCGGCGTTGCCATGTGCCGCATCGCCATGCCCCATCGTTCCCATCGTCTCCAGTGCGTCCAACGTTTCCGCCATACGCTTGAGCCGGTCCTGATGGTGCAGCAGCGCACGCACCTGCGCATGTTCGTGTACGATTGTCCGCCAATCGGATGGCGTGTGTGCAATCTCCCGAACCGCGGTGACCGGATGCACGTCGGCCACCTGATATGTGATTGAGCCAAGCAGCGGCATCAGGAATACCGTAATCGCGCCGGCTGCGACCAGTGTTGACGCGGTGTCGCTTTGCATGGTGCCGACCTTCACCGCCAGCGACGTGACGGCGACGATGATCGGCAGCGCGGTCGTGCAATACAGCGCTACGGTGACGCGATGATGCGATGACAGCGGATTCTCGCGTTTGTCGAGCGATAACGCAACATATACGGGCACCGCGCGAATCAGCATGAGCATTACGATGAACGCGACGAGCAGCGCGGGTCGGCCTGCCACGGCGCGCACGTTGATCGCGGCGCCTGACACCACGAAGAACACAGGAATAAGGAAGCCATAGCCGACGCCTTCCAGTTTCATTTCCAGCGACTTGCTGCCGTCGGGAATGATGTAGCGCAGGATGAAGCCTGCGGCGAACGCGCCGAGTACCGCGTCAAGTTCGAACAGTGCAGAAATGGTGACAAGGAAGATGAGCAGGAATGTGGTCAGTCGCATGAGCGTTTGCGATGACGTGTTCGCATTGTCCGTAAGGAAACGGTACAGGCGATGGCCGGTTTTCAGTGCTTTCGTGGGTAGCATTGCGCACAGTAGGCAGATGGCAAGGAACGCGCCGAGCACGAGCATGGTCTGCCAGCCGGTTCGGGTGGATAGCAGGATGGCCATGGCAAGGATTGGGCCGAGTTCGCCCCACGTTCCGTACGAGATGATGGCGTCGCCGATAGGGGTGCCTTCGAGGTTGCGTTCCTTGAGAATCGGCATGAGTGTGCCGAGAGCGGTGGTGGTAAGTGCTATTACCGTGGCGATGCCGTCGATGCCTTGCCTTGCGAAGAATGGAAGCAGGGTCACGACGAGTCCGGCGAGCCCCAAGGTGATGATCCATGTGACAAGGCCGACTTTGCCTTGATGTCCGGCGAGTCGTTTCGGGTCGATTTCGTAGCCGGCGAGCAGGAATAGGAACGCCATGCCGAGTTCGCTCAAGAGTTTCACGGCGTCGTTCACCTCGATCACGCCCAGTCCGTACGGACCGAGTGCGGCTCCGGTGACGAGCAGCAGCACGGTTTGTGGAATGAACCTTCCCGGAATCAACTGCGCCACAATCGGGCTGACGGCTGCCACCGCCATGATGATAGTCAATGAAACGAGCTCTTGCGTCATGTTTCTAGCCTAGTGAGTCTGCATGACGGTATTCAGAGATGTGATACCCCATGATGTACCAAAAGGGTGCGCTAGGGCAAGGTTAAGTTTTTGTAAATTTTATGGGGGGGGGGGGCAATTCTATGAGCGTTGCTACCTGTGAAAAATGGCGGAACTTTTTTGTTTTGAAGATGGAACTCCTTCTTTTCATTGGGGGAAGGGCGGGCTTTATTCGAGGGTTTTAACGAGGGTACCAATGGGGAAAGCTCCGATATGATTCTGAACCAAGCTGTTTAGGCAATACAGGGGGAGGGAAGAATGGTTGATGGAAAATTCACCGCAAAGGAGCGCGCATATTTGGCCAGCCTTCCCGCAGTGGAAAGCGTGAGCGCGTCGCATATCCGGTATGCTGACAGTTTCCGCATCGAAGTCATGTGCAGATACAATGCGGGCGAATCGCCGGCCGCCATCTTCCGCGAGGCGGGTCTCGACCCGAAACTCATCGGATACAAACGCATTGAGCGGTGCATTGCACGCTGGAAAAAGCAGGGGGAACGCGACCGTCGCGGCGGTGAGCGTGCCAATCGCGACGATCTGCGCATCATCCGTCATCATGATCTTATGGGCGATGACGCGCAATCATCGGAAATGGAATCGCAGGATATGCTTTCAAAACTCACCCAGGCGCAGCTCATCATCAACCAGTGCGACGAATTGATTGCGAAGCAAGCATTGCGCATCGACGAACTGGAACGTGTGCTGCGAAAGCTTGTCGGGTGACGGCACGCTTGCGTGAGATGGAGAAAGCGGTGGAATGGCATGACGGTCGCCAGCCGTCGTCCGAGGAAGTTTCGGTGGACGGTCGACTTTTGACGGCTGGCTGTTTTCTGTCATTTGCAGAGGCGATTGATGTTGACGACGAAATGCGTCAACGACGTCGCGCACGCGGTACAATGCTGGCGATGCGTGCGGTTGCGGCGTTGCTGATTGTTGCTGCGGTTTGTATTGGCGGATTCCCGGCAATGTTGCAGTATTGGTCGGCGCGTGATCTGTCGGAAACGTCGGTAAGATCCGCGCAGACGGTTGCGGGCTGGCCGTATCCGCAGGCAGATGACGCGTTCGCCGCGGCCCAGGACTATAACAAGTGGCTTGCGGAATCCGGGCAGCCGATTTTGGGTGAGGCGAAGGATCCGTTCGCTGATGTGCGCGGCGGATCGCGTGCCAGCGTGTCCGATTCTGCGGAATCGGACAATCAGGTGGGTGAAAGTGGATCACAGATGTCCGATTCTGGTGAATCGGACAACCAGAGTGGTGCGGACACAGGCGCGGACGCCGGTTCCACGGACGCCAGTTCCGCAAGCGCCAGTTCGGCGGACGCGGAGTACCAGAGTCTGTTGGATTCCGGCGGTGGCGTGATGGGTACGATCCGTATTCCGAAAATTTCCGTGAAACTGCCGATCTACCATGGCACCTCCGAATCGGCGCTCGCTTCGGGCGCGGGCCACCTGTATGGCAGCAGTCTGCCGGTCGGAGGCAAGAACACTCATGCGGTGCTCACGGGGCATCGCGGACTGGTCGAAGCGGCCATGTTCACGCGGCTCGATGAAATGCGCGTCGGCGACTACTTCTATATAGAGGTGATGGGCCGCACGCTCGGCTACCAGGTGGACCGTATCACGGTGATCGAGCCGAACGACACGTCGCAGCTGAAAATCGTGCCTGGTGAGGATCGTGTGACCCTGATGACCTGCACGCCGTATGGCGTCAACACGCACCGTCTGCTGGTTTCGGCCACACGTTCCGCCATTCCAGATGAGATTCCCGCCGAAAACGACGCGGTGAAGGACGCTCGTACGATCGGTGTGATCGCAGGTGTTGCGACTCTTGGATTGGGCACGTTGTTGGTTTGGCTACGACGTAGGCCGTGGCATATTCGCAGACATGCGGCTTGGTGGCCGAAGCGCGGCTGACGCGGCTGCTGCATGAAGGCATGCCTGACATGCAATTTGAATATAAAAACGTGGTTGGCGCACAAAAAATGCGTGATTTCCATTATTGACTAATGGTTACGAAAGTATGAAGAAGCGTCATTTTGGTGATTATCCCATCGTTTCTTTGCGGTGACGTCGGGTGCTTTTCGCGGGTGACTTGTGTTGCAATTCAGCAATTTCCATCGATTGTGCGCTACCCGACTTTCCCGCACTTAGGGTGTACGCATGGCAGTCTCTTTTCCTCTAGCTTCCAGAGTTGAAGCACTGTCAGGATTTTCCGGGCACGTAGAAGATGTTGCGAATCTTGGCATGAAGAGAGGTTGCTCGTCGTAAGACGCGTGATTGCACAGGATTTAAGGGGATGCTCATGAGGCATGCACATGAATATGAGGCGAAGCCCAGGGGAGGACTTGCCAAACGTATAGTGGCTGTGTTCGCATCGGTCGCCATGCTCGGCGGCATGGGCTACGCCACCACTTCCGCCGCTCTTGCGGAAGATGATCAGACATCTTCTGGCGATACTTCTACTTTGCAGCCGGCAAATAGCAAGAGCATTGCCAAAATCGGAGATGGCGACGGCGATCAGTATGCGTTGCATCTGACCGCATCCGGCGATAGTTCGTCATCCACGGTTACGGCCGCGGTGCCTGCCGACATTGTGCTGGTGCTTGACAAGTCCGGCAGTATGGAAGGCTCCCGTGACACGAATGCGAAAAACGCAGCCACGGCATTGGCCCAGAAGCTTCTGACGGGTGCGAATAACGCTCTTTCACCCAATCAGCAGGTGCAGATGGCTGTGGTGACGTTCAGCAAGGAGGCGCAAACGACTTCGAATTTCACGACTTCCTCTGACGCTATCAGCGGGGCTGTCAGTGCGGCTCCAGACGGCGGAACCAACTGGGAAGACGCTCTGAGAACGGCGAACAGTCTATCGTCAGGGCGTGCTGGTGTGCAGAAGTATATCGTCTTCCTGTCTGACGGCAATCCAACCTTCAGAAGCACATCCTATTCCGGATGCTTCGCGTGGGGGAAGGAGCATCCGGAATACAAGACCCAGGCAGCGTGCGAGGCTAACAATGAGTGGTGGGAACTGTTCCCCTCCTACCAGTGGAAAACCGACCCGGACGGCTCGGACGGAAACATCCACGGCAACGGCAGTGACGATGGCTACGGTTACAACTATGCGGCCGCGCTGGCGGCAGCCAACGAACGTGGGAACGCAGCCCTGTACGTGGTGAAGGTTTCGAAAGACGCCAATAAGATGAGCGACCTCGCCAAAGGCGCGCACGCCGTCACCGGCAAGGAATACGACGGAACGTCCGCGGAAAATCTGACGAATGCATTTGAACAGATCTACAACACCATCACCACTACTGCGAAAATCAGGGCGTATTCCATCACCGACGCCCTGTCGCAATGGGTTGACCCAGTCGATTTCGCAAATGCGGTAGACGGCACCGACATTACGAAATATGTGACGGCAACCAACAATGGCGCAGCCATAAGCGGATATACGGCCCTCTACCACGTCGACGGCAACGGCAATCGCACGATCACCGTGACCTTCAACAATGACGACGGCATGATTGTCGGCAAAAACGAAACCATCGACGTCTCCTTCAAGGTCAAACCAAACGACGCCGCATATGCGGACTACGCAACCAAGCAGCAATATCCGAACACGGGAGAAGCTGCTACAGGTGACGAATCTGCAGGAAAGCAGGGCTACTTCTCCAATGCCGAAGCGCATTTGAACTACTGCGTGGTCACATCCGTCAACGACCAGGAATCGGAATGCACCAAACCGCAGACGCTTAACTATGCTAAGCCGGTCGTGCAAGTCAAACTTGGCCAAATCACCATCAACAAAACGTGGTCCGACGATGTGAACAAGCATGCGGATGACACGGTGAAGGTCCAGCTGCAGCGTACGAAGACCGGTGAAGCGACCGCACAGACGGAAAATGTAGCTTCGATCAAGTTGAACACGTCGAATAATTGGACGGCCACCGTCGGCAACCTGCAGCCCGGATACACCTACAGTGTGGCGGAAATATCGGAAGATAGCCGTTATGTGGTCTCCTACCAGTACGGCAACGCTGCAGCCGACGCGACCGGCGTGGCCCTCACCAAAGCCATGGTCTGGCAGAGTGACGGTAATGGCGGCAATATGACAGCTACGTTGACCAACACGTTGAAGACTACGACGCTGTCCAACGCGATCACCGTGCGGAAAAACCTCGAAGGACGCAATTGGAAAGCAGATGATTCGTTCGATTTCGAACTGACTGCAGACGGTAACGCGCCGCTGCCGTCCGATTGCGCGCAACAGGCGCAACCGTCGTGCAAGGTGACGGTCGCCTATGATGCTGATTCCCCGGATAGCCAGCATTCCGCAACGTTCGGTGACATCACCTACAACGCTGGAAAAGCCGACTACACGTACACCATTACGGAAAGCAACGGCAATATCGCAGCCCTGCACTATTCGGGCGCGAAATACCAGATCGTGGTCACCGTTGACGAAAAGGACGGCATATGGACGGCTTCGGTGAAATCCGTGACGAAACTGCTCGACGACAACGGCAAGAACGTTTCCGACTCGCAGAAAACCGACAATCCGATCGCATTCACCAATACGTATGTGGCGGTGTCGGCGTTGCCGTTGACGGGCGGAACCACGGATCGTCAATGGCTGCTGGTTGGCGGCTCGATCGGCGGACTCGCAATACTGCTGGTTGGCGCGGCTGGCATCTGGAACAGCAAGAAGCGTCTCGTCTGAGACGGTTCCTCGGGCTGGACTGCCCTACCAACCTTCACAGGGCAGTCCAGCCGCACATCACAAATTTTGTGGATCCAGAGCATGTTGGGCTTCAGATCCCGTTAGCAAAAACAAACACAACATCAACAACACAAGGAGAGGGGATTCTCATGAAGATGAGGAAACTTTTCGCAGGCATCGCCGCCGCTGCGACGTTGCTGGGCGGCATGGCCCTGGGCGCAACCAGCGCACAGGCTGATGGCGCCGCGACGACCGCTGGTACTGCGGCCATCACGGTGAAGAACTCGCAGACAGGTCATACGTACTCTGCCTACAAGTTCGCCACGCTGACGGTGGATACGGACAACAAGGGCAAGTCGGTGCAGGTTGGCACCGACACGGCTTGGAAGACGGCTGTGCAGCAGGCCGTGAACGCGGCCAATAATGCTCAGCAGCCTGTGCAGACCATGCCGGCTGAATATGCGGGCAACCCGGCCGCATACGTGGCCATGAAGACCGGCACCGCCGACGAGGCTTGGTTCCGCGCGTTCGCGGCCAACATGAATGTGCCGCAAGGCGCGGACGCCAATGGCACGGTTTCTGGCAAAGGCGATGACGTTGCGATCAACGGTTTGGGCGAAGGCTGGTATCTCGTCACCGATACGTACATGAAGGACGACCAGCAGACGACCGGTGTCAACGCGATCGTCGCAACCACGCTGAGTGGCATCGCCAGCGACTTCAAGGTAGTTGGTGACAAGGGCACTGGCCAAGGCACCATCCATGCCGTTGGCATGTTCGTCGCCAAGAACGAGAACACCCCGACCATTGACAGTAAGACCGTCGATTCAGCTGATCCGAATGTCTCGTTCGACGGCAAGACCGTGAAGATTGGCCAGCAGCTGACCTACACCGTCAAGGCGATCGTGCCGAAAACCGCAGCCGGCTACGATTCCTACCCGTATTACATTCAGGACGTCGCATCCAAAGGCCTGACCATCCACAAAGACTCCATCAAGGTGATGGCTGGCAACAAGGTCGCGAACGACTATGAGATTACCTCGACCGTCGACCAAAACACCGGCGAGACCACCACGACCATCACCTTCGCCAATGCCAAGGATTACGCGGGCCAGCAGCTGGTCGTCACCTACAACGCGACCGTCAACGATCAGATCCTCGGCAATACCAACAGGGTCACCAACACAGCCAAGGCCTCCCATGACGGCATGTTCGACGGCGCTGGCAAGACCGTGACACTGTACACCGGTAATCTCGAATTCCTGAAGTACGGCGTTGACACCGATACCAGCAAGCTCGCAGGCGCAACTTTCAACGTGTACGCAGGAGACAAGGCCGAAGGCACTCCGCTGAAGTTCTCGAACATTGCAACCGGCGTGAACGGTGTGTACAAGTTCGATGTCAGCGGTTCCCCAGCCGTTGTTTCCGGCGCCGACGGCAAGGTCGTGCTGAACGGTCTCGCCGCAGGCAAGTACACCTTCAAGGAAACCGGTTTCGTTGCCGGCTACGCCAAGAACATCGTGCCGGAGTTCACCATCAAAGTGGCGATCGCTAACGATGGCGCGGTCACCTACAATCTGACCACGGACAATAACAAGCTTGGCCTTGCCAGCACCGTCGACAAGGTGATCAAGGTCAAGAACGTGAAGAACGTCACCCAGCTGCCGCTCACCGGTGCTGCGGGTACGACCCTCTTCACCGTGGTGGCGCTGCTCGTGGCAGGTGCCGGCGTTGCCGTCGCGCTCAAGTCGCGCCAGCGCATGCGCTGATACGCGCTCAATCGCTGAAACAATAAGCGCAAAAACGAAATAAGCGGGCATTCGCGGAAACCATCCGTGGATGCCCGCTTTTCATGTCTTTTCGTGCCTTTCCATACTTTTTAGGGGTGAAGGTTTTGTATGGGGCAATATGGGATCGAAGCGGGTGAAATTCGGTACCAAACGGCGAAATCCGGCATGAAAAAGGTATCCGCAAGTGGCAACTAGGTGGCAAAACAGTCGTTAAAAAGCAACCATACAGGGGTTACGGGTGGGGGTATTTCGCGACAATACCACCCTACAATCGCAAGCACGTCCATGAAAACAGAGGAAAGGCGGGTGTCATGGCACGAGGTGGGGGAGCATTCAGCGACGAGGAAATCCAACTATTGCGCGGACTGCCGGCGGTCGCCAACGTAACGCGCAATCGCATCACCTACGCCGATTCGTTCAAGCAAGTGTGCACCATCCGCTACTTGACGGGCGAATCGCCGACCAAAATCTTCCGTGAAGCGGGACTTCCGCCGGATCTCATCGGATACAAGCGCATTGAACGGTGCGTTGACCGTTGGAAAACGTCGGCCATCAAATCCGTGGCCGGCAGCGGCAACATGAGTGACAGCGAGATCATCGCGCAACTTGTCAACCGGTATGAACACGCGTTCGTGATGAGGCGCAACCTCGACAGCATCGCCAACAGGCCGATGGAACATATTCCCGTCAACACGCAAGGCAACGACGGCATCGATTCGGGAACGGCGAGCATCATCATCAAGCAGCAGGCTCGCCGCATCGATGAACTGGAACGTGTGAACGCCGAACTGCGCGGGCAAATCGCCGCCACCGTCTGACCCAGACCATCGTTATGCCTCATAAGTGTCCGATTCTGCAGAATCGGACAAGTGCACAGGCAAAAACGGGTCTCAGTTGTCCGTTTCTGGTGAATCGGACAAGTAATGCGGCGAAAGTGCGTTGCGGATGTCCGTTTCTCCAGAATCGGACAACTGGAGTACTGAAAGTGTGCTGTGGGTGTCCGTTTCTGCAGAATCAGACAAGCAAGGCGCGATTTGGGTCGAGCGGTTGGGCGTATTTCGCCTATATATGGCAGATTTGCACATGTGTCATGAGCTATTTCGCATATATATGGCAGACAGCTTACGGAAATACGCCCAAAACGTACCCCTAAGTGGTGTTTTGCCGTGAGCAAGTGCCATATATAAGCGAGAAAGCAGCGGTCAGCCTCGGGAATCTGCCATATATAGGCGAGATAGGGCAGTATGGGGGTATGGCGAGGTGGAAAAAACGGGAATAAGGTGGTCGGCTGGGCACGGTTGGTCACAAACGGGATGCGCCAGTGCCGCAAAATCTGCGTACGTGCCCAAAAACAAAGCTTCGGCGGGCGCAATGTGCGGTTCGCGGGGTAGGGTAGTGAACATTATGACTTCCGAGAACACCAATTCCGCGGGCTCAAGCGCCGCGCACATCAAATCCGTCGAAAGCCTCGACCAAAGCAATGAAATGGAGCGAGGCCTGAAAAACCGCCACGTCCAGTTCATCGCCATCGGTGGCACCATCGGCACCGGCCTGTTCCTAGGCTCCGGCAAGTCGATCGCGCTGACCGGCCCGAGCATCATTTTCGTGTACATTGGCGTCGGCCTGATCATGTTCCTGCTGATGCGTGCCATCGGCGAAATGATGTACAGCGACCCCAGCCAGCACACGTTCATCAATTTCATCACGCGCTATCTCGGCCGCGGGTGGGGCAAGTTCGCCGGCTGGACGTATTGGATCGTGCTCATTCTGACCGGCATGACCGAAATCACCGCTGTAAGCACATATTTCGTAACGTTCTTCGGCACATTCGGCATAGACCTGAACTCGTGGAAGTGGTTGATCGAACTATGCTTCCTCGTAGCGCTCACTGGCATCAATCTGATTGCGGTGAAAGTGTTCGGCGAGGCGGAATTCTGGTTCTCCATGATCAAGATCACGCTGATCGTCGGTCTGATCGTTACCGCCATCGTGATGCTGATCATCGGCTTCAGCTACCCCGCCACGCACATCGAAGGCGTGGACGGCACGGTGTCGGGCGCCGCGGTGAGCCTCACGAACATCACCGACGGCTTCCAGCTCGCGCCGAACGGCTGGATGAACTTCTTCATGAGCTTCCAAATGGTGTTCTTCGCCTACCAGCTCATCGAATTCGTGGGCGTCACGGTGTCGGAAACGCAGAATCCGCGCGAGGTACTGCCGAAGGCCGTGAACGAGCTGATCATGCGTATTCTGATCTTCTACGTGGGTGCGCTGATCGCGATCATGGCTATTGTGCCGTGGCGTAACTTCCACGAGAATTCCGACGGTTCGTTCGGATCTCCGTTCATCATGGTGTTCAAATATGCGGGTCTTGATTGGGCTGCCGCACTGGTGTTCTTTGTGGTGATTACGGCTGCCGCGTCGGCATTGAATTCGCTGATTTATTCGGCCGGACGCCACTTGTATCAGCTCGCTTCGGATTCCGAGTCGCCTGCGATGGCGCGTTTGGCTGAGGTTTCCGACCACAAGGTGCCTGCGAAGGCGATTGTCGCTTCGGGTTGCATGATTCTGTTCTCCCCGATCATCAACGCGATTCCGGGCATTTCCGGCGCGTTCGTGCTGTTCGCTTCGGCCGCCAGCGCTGTGGTGATTTTCATTTACGTGCTGACGATGCTCGCCCACCACAGGTATCGTCAGAGCAGCGATTTTCTGCCGGACGGTTTCGTCATGCCCGCTTGGCAGGTGTTTGATTGGATTGCGATCACGTTCTTTGTGCTCGTGTATGTCACGTTGTTCCTGTCGACGGACACGATTGGTTCTGCGATCGCCGGTCTGATTTGGCTGGTTGCGTTCGGCGGATATTGCCTGCTGCACGAACGATTCCAGAATCGCGATCTTAAGGAAGCCTTGCAGCAGTAGCGTTTGCAGGTAACGCAGGATACAAGTAAGGGACGTTCGCCGAACGTGAGTGCATCACGTACGTTCGGCAAACGCCCCTTTTCAGTATGGTCTTTGCGCGAATCCCCATTATGGGATTCAGCGCAAATCAGCCGATGTAGTCGGCCTCGTTCGTCGGGCTGGACGGCACGGCATGATCTTCCGTAACCTTGCCCAAGCCAGACAAATACGCTTCGCGACCCGCTTCGATCGCCTTCTTGAACGCGCGTGCCATCAGCGGAATATTGCCGGCGGAAGCGATGGCCGTGTATGCCATCACCGCGTCCGCGCCCATTTCCATGGCTTCCGCGGCCTGGCTCGGACGGCCAATACCAGCGTCGATGATCACCGGAACATTGGAATTCTTAATGATCACTTCAATGAAATCGCGTGCACGCAGGCCCTTATTCGAGCCGATCATCGCGCCCAGTGGCATCACGCAAGCCGCACCCGCGTCCTCAAGACGCTTCGCCGCGATCGGATCGGGGAACATGTACGGCATGACCACGAAGCCTTCTTTTGCCAGCTGTTTCGTGGCCTTGATGGTTTCCTCATTGTCGGGCAGCAGATACTTCGCCTCATGTTCGATTTCCACCTTCACAAAATCCGTCTGGCAGACTTCGCGCGCGAGACGGGCAATGCGCACCGCCTCTTCGGCATTGCGTGCGCCGGACGTGTTCGGCAGCATGGTGATGCCCTTCGGAATGTAGTCGAGCAGATTGTTTTCGGTGGTGCGGCAGCGGCGCAACGCCATGGTGACGATCTGCGTGCCTGCGTTCTCAATGGTCGCCTTGATGAGGTTCAGATCGTAGCGGCCGGATCCGAGAATGAAACGGCTTGTGAACTTGTGTCCGCCGAGAATCAGCGGATCGGCGTCACCGGTGGCGATTTCGTCATATGCGTGCGCATCCGGCTCCGGCAGCAGTGCGGTATTCGTGGTGGTGCCGACCAGCTCGTCGAGTGTGGCGTTCGGTGCTGCCGCGAAGTCCTTTTCCGCGGTGGTGATCGTGTTTTCGGTGCTCATGGTTAATCCTTACTATGCGATCAGTGTCGTGTTATTCGTTGTAATTTGCGTTTGTGGTTGCGTTTGTGGTTGCGTTCCGCTGTCAGGCGTCTTCTTCGCCAAGAATCAAGCGAGTGATCATATTGGCTTCGTGGCAGGCGACCACACCCACGCGCGGTGCCATCAGACCAGCACCCGGCACCGGAGCGGTTTCGCCATCGCCGCAGAAGTAGAAATTCTTTGAAACGCGACGAGTATTCACCAAATTGGAGCTGCGGAATCCTGCCATTCCAGAAGCGCTCACCAACTTCTTATTCGGCAGATTCTCAAGCACGGCGTTCACCAGCATCGTCTTGTTTTCCGGCACGTCGAACGCTTCGCAAATAATATCTTCATTGTCGAACAGCGTCGGCACGTTCTCGTCGGTCACTTTCACGGTATCAATGGTGATATCGATAAAAGGATTGATCTGACGCAAGTTACTGCGCAATGCTTCCGTTTTGTACTGCCCAAGATCCTTCAAAAAATACTGCTGACGATTCAGATTCGTCATATCCACGCGATCAAAATCAATCAAATGCAGGTGACCGACGCCGATGCGGGTCAACGCCACCGCAATCGTCGATCCGAGACCGCCGCAGCCGCAAATGGCCACGTGCGCCGCGTCGAGCTTGTCTTGCGTGGCTGCGGTATGGCGGTCGAGCAGGGCTGCGCGGATTTCTTCGCGGCTGACGAGCATGGCCGGGGCGGGCTGGTTGTCGAAAGCGTGCTGGCGGGCGTCGATCTGCGCCTGCGATGCGGATGGTTCAAAAGTCATGGTTGTTCTCGTATTCTCGCTTTCCGTTCGTGCGTTGTTTTTGCCGGGTTGGCCGTGTTTTGTATGTTCTTGCGATTGTTACGCGTGTATTGCGCCGGTCGTAATCGCAAGAAATTTTGAAAGTAGTTCAGCCGCCCTGCACGAACGTGACGATTTCCAACGTATCGGTGCCCTTGAGCTGCGTCTGCGTACGCTGGGTGCGAGGCACGATTTCGCCGTTGAGCTCGACAGCCACGCGGTCGGCGCGCAATCCCTTGTTTTCGATCAGTTCGGCCACGGTGATTGGCGTGGCGACGTCCTCTTCCTTACCGTTGATGATCATTGCGGTTCCCTTCTGTGCCTGTCGTGACACATGCTTCCTGCACTCCAAATGTCCGTTTCTGGTGAATCGGACATCCGGAGGTTCATTTTTGGTCTCTAAATGTCCGATTCTGCAGAATCGGACACGCACGGCATCTATTTCAGTCCACGGATGTCCGTTTCTGGTGAATCGGACACTTAGGTGCTTATTTGAGCCGCTTGTGCGCCCGTTTCTGCAGAATCGGACACTCAAGGTTGGTACGAAAAAAGGGTCGCCGAAGGAACCGTACCCTATGAGGTGGTGCGCCCCTCCGTGACCCTAATCACGCGATATTCGGTTATCGCGAACGGAAGATGAGATACGCCTTGCGGCGTGAACAACCCGTCTCCTTACGGCGGCATTACCCGCATCAAGTCCTCGGTCGAAGCTCTATGAGCTCCCTCTCAGCCTTTCGGCTCCCGTTCGGTTGTGTTTTTATCTTCGCGCACGCGCCCGACAAGCTTGCGCCGGTTCACGTTGGGTTAGTCTTGAGATGAACGTGTACGAATCGGCTATGTTCTTGCAAGGAAGGGGAAGATGATGATGAACGGCGAATTGGCAGGATTTACGATTCCTCGGCTTGGCATGGGAACAATGGCTTTGGCGATTGAGGGGCGCCCGGATCGCGATACTGCGATTCGTACGATTCATGCCGGTTTGGACGCGGGTGTTCGCTATTTGGACACGGCTTGGTCATATTATCTGCCGAGTGAGCCTGGCACCGGTACTGCGGAAGATTTGGGGTACGGCGAAAAGTTGGTGCGTGATGCGCTCGCTTCGTGGAATGGCCCCAGAGATGAAGTGCTCGTCGCCACCAAAACCGGCTATCGCCGTACTTGCGAGGCCGTCGCGGCCACTGATGGCACATATGCGGTGGGTGCTGATGAGAGTCGCCCGCAAAGTCAGCGTTTGCAGGCCGAAGGCAGCCGTTACGGTTGGATTGCCGACTCCCGCCCCGAAACCATGATTCGTGACGCCAAGGAATCCGCACTGCACTTGGGCGTCGATACGCTCGACCTGTTGTATTCGCACGGCCCCGACCCCGCGGTTCCTTACGAAGACCAATGTGGCGCGTTGAAACAGCTGCTCGACGAAGGCGTGATCAAATATGCGGGCATCTCCCGTGTGAATAACGAGCAGATCGACCTTGCACGCAGCATTATTGGCAGCGGATTGGTTGCCGTGCAAAACCAGTTCTCGCCGTCGCATCCCGATCCGGAACATACGATGGAGCATTGCGCCGAATTGGGGCTCGCATTCGTCTGTTGGTCGCCGCTCGGTGGATTCCTCGATACGTTCGATCAGAGCGCGTACGATCCGTTCCGCACGGTTGCCGCGCAACGTGGTTGCTCCTACCAGCGTGTGGTGCTGGCGTGGGAATTGACTCGTTACGAACGTCTGTTCACCATTCCCAGCGCTCGCAATCCGCAGGAAATCAACGATTCCTTCGCTGCAACGCAACTTCAGCTCACTCAAGAGGAACTTGTGATTCTTCCTCGATGATTATCGTTTATCGTTTCCTTTTTGCGCGTTTTTCTGTACTCGCATGCTGCGATCGGGGAAAAATGTTTATAGTAAAAGATATTATTGAGATGTAACTAGCGAGCATTGAATAAGGCGAGGTGAAGCGTGGGCTTCGAGCGGGAGTCGTTTGACAGGTTGATGAAAGCGGTCTGGGGCAAAAAGTCGCAGATGCAGCAGGCGATGTCGCGCGATTCCAAGGGTGAGCCATTCATTATTCGCGAGCTCGAGTTCAGGGGTGCGCAGACGCCGTCGCAGTTGGCCGCTGCGTTGAAAGTCACGTCTGGCAGGATTTCCACGCTGTTGGCTGCGTTGGAAAAAAAGGGTCTGATCGAGCGTGAGGTCGATCCCAACGACCGCCGCATTGTGCATGTGAATCTCACCGAGCAGGGGCGGGCGAAGGCCAAGCAGCAGCGTGAGGATATGTACGACGCCATTTGCTGGGTCTTTTCGCAGATGGGGGAGCGTCGCACGTGCGAATTTGTAGACCTTACCGAAGAATTCGCCACATATATGACCATCTGCATCCCCGGTCGGCCCCGCCCTACCGCCGAAGAGGTGAAGCGGGCTTTCGCGCAGGCCAATACTGAAGATCCGGCGTAGGGACTGCCCGTCGCATAAGTGTGCGCCTAACATGTGCCGTTCGCGACTGTAAGCTTGGCCAAACGGCCTGGAGTGTGTCGCGAATGGTATATGTTGGCCGCGCGCGACCGAGCTGAGAAGAATCGCTCTCAGCAAATACACAGAAATATGAGATTGTCTTACACTGTAAGTAATTAAATATCGTAAGACAATTCAATAGGACTTATGTAAATCATTAATCGCAATTCGATCAACTCATGTAGTTGATCCAACCAATCCATCAATCGCAAAAACTTCAAACGCAACACAAGAGAAGGAATCCAAGCATGTTCCGCATTATGCGATACCTCTCCAAAGCGGAGATAGGCCAGATGCTCATCGCATTGGTCAGCATCGTCGGGCAGATCTGGCTTGACCTGACCCTGCCGGACTACATGTCCGACATCACCACCCTCGTGGAAACCCCCGGCAGCGAAATGCACGATATTTGGATCGCCGGCGGCAAAATGCTGCTTATTTCGCTTGGATCGGCAGCATGCGCCATCATCACCGGCTATTTCGCGGCACGCATCGGCGCATCGTTCAGCCAGCGTCTGCGTTCCATGGAATTCCGCAAGGTAGAATCATTCGGACCGGCTGAAATGAGCCGATTCTCCACAGCCTCGCTGATTACGCGTTCCACGAACGATATTACGCAGATTCAGATGTTCATCACCATGGGATTGATGATGATCGTCAAATCGCCGATTATGGCGGTTTGGGCCGTCTGCAAGATTGCGGGAGACGGTCTCGAATGGACGCTCGCCACCGGTATCGCGGTAGTGGTGCTGCTGGTCTCCATTACAATCCTCATGGTTCTCGTCATGCCGAAGTTCAAGTCCATGCAGCGACTGACCGATAACATCAACCTTGTGGCGCGCGAGAACCTCACCGGCCTGCGCGTGGTGCGCGCCTACAATGCCGAGGATTACCAGGAAGCCAAGTTCACCAAGGCCAACAAGGAACTCACCGACACCCAGCTGTTCACCAACCGTGCCATGGCCTTCATGATGCCGTTGATGAACACCATCATGAACGGTCTTATGCTTGCCGTGTACTGGATCGGCGCCTACCTGATCGACGCCGCCGACGCGGCCGACAAGCTCACCACCTTCTCCAACATGGTGGTGTTCTCCAGCTACTCCGTGCAGGTGATCATGAGCTTCCTGCTGATGAGCATGGTGTTCGTGCTGTGGCCGCGAGCGGACGTGTCCGCACAGCGCGTGCTCGAAGTGCTCGACACCGAACCGCTGATCACCGACGGCACCCGCAGCGACGCCGGCGAAGCGGGCAAGCAGGGCGAAATCGAATTCCGCAACGTGTGCTTCACTTACCCGGATTCGCGCGAAGCCATGCTCGAAGGCATCAACTTTACCGCCAAGAAGGGCGAAACCGTGGCGTTCATCGGTTCCACCGGCTCCGGCAAATCCTCGCTCATCAACCTCGTGCCGCGTTTCTATGACGCGACGCAAGGCGAGGTGCTCGTCGACGGCGTTAACGTGCGCGACTACACGCTCAAGGCATTACGAGACAGAATCGGATATGTGCCGCAACAATCCTTCCTGTTCAAAGGAACGATCGCATCCAATGTCAGCTATGGCGACAATCCGCTCGACACCACCGATGCCGGCATCGTCGACATGGCCGATACCTCGACCGCGGCCGGCAGAAAGCGCGAAAAAGAGCTGATCGCAACGCAAAACGAGCATCGCACACTCACTTCGGAACAGCGCGCCGACGTGCGCAACGCATGTGAAGTCGCGCAGGCGACCGAATTCATCGCAACCAAGGAAAAGCAGTACGATTCCGCGATTTCGCAGGGTGGATCGAACGTGTCGGGCGGGCAGAAACAGCGTCTGTCGATTGCACGTGCCGTCTATCGTCATCCGGAAATCCTGATTTTCGACGATTCCTTCTCCGCACTTGATTTCAAAACCGATCGTGCCGTACGCGACGCGCTCGCCAAGGAAGCGAAGGATTCCACCAAACTAATCGTCGCGCAGCGCATCGGCACCATCATGGATGCCGACCGCATCGTGGTGCTCGACGACGGCAAGGTGGTCGGCCAGGGCACGCACAGCGAACTGCTGGAAAACTGCGATGTGTACCGTCAGATCGCGCAGTCTCAGATGAGCGAAGACGAATTGAACGGCGGCAAGTCGGGCGAAAGCAAGCTGCCGGGCGAAACCGGCAAACCGATTGAAACCGGCAAGCCGTCCGTCGAAAGCGAATTGAACGAAAGCGAGGGTCGCTGACATGCCAGGAGGACCTATGGGACGCGGCCGCAGAGCCGTTGAAAAACCGCAGGATTTCGGTGGTGTGATGAAGAAACTGGTGCATTTCTGCCGCCACTACATTCCCGCCATCATTGTGGCGCTCGTATTGGGCGCGATCGGCACGGTATGCCAGATCGTCGGTCCGGACAAGCTCAAGGACATGACCAACGAGATCGCCAAAGGCCTGCCTGCGCTAGTCAACGGCAAGCCGGTGCTCGGTGCGATCGATATGGACGCGGTCACGCACATCGCATGGCTGCTGGTGGCGCTGTATGTGGGGTACGCGGTGCTGTGCTACGTGCAAAGCTGGATGATGGCGAACGTCACGCAGCGCACCGCACAGGAGCTGCGCGAAGCCATCAGCGTGAAGATCAACAAGCTGCCGCTCAAGTATTTCGACAAGGTCAGCTACGGCGATGTGCTCAGCCGCATCACCAACGATGTGGACGCCATCGGCCAGACGCTCGGCCAGTCGGTCGGCTCGCTGATCACGTCGGTCACGCTGTTCGTGGGCGCGCTCATCATGATGTTCTACAACAATGTGATTATGACGGTGTGCGCCATCGTTTCCAGCCTGGTTGGCCTGCTCATCATGGGTGTGATCATGAAGGTTTCGCAGAAGTACTTCTCGCGCCAGCAGATCGCGTTGGGTGATGTCAACGGTCACGTCGAAGAGATGTATGCCGGACACACCGTGGTCAAGGCGTATTGCGGCGAGGCTGATTCGATTCGCGCGTTCGAAAAGTACAACGGCGATTTGTACGATTCGGGATGGAAGAGCCAGTTCCTTTCCGGCCTGATGATGCCGTTGATGAATTTCGTCGGCAATTTCGGCTACGTGGTTGTGTGCGTGGTTGGCGCTGTGCTTGCGATGGATGGCAAGATCGAGTTTGGTGTGATCGTTGCGTTCATGATGTACATTCGACTGTTCACCCAGCCGCTTTCCCAGTTCGCGCAGGCATTCCAGAACCTGCAGCGTTGCGCGGCCGCTTCCGAGCGCGTGTTTGGCTTCCTTGAAGAGCCGGAGATGGCCGACGAATCCGACAAGCAGGCGCTGCTCGGCGTGAACGGCAAACCGGTGCGCGGTGACGTTGAGTTCAGTCATGTGAAGTTCGGTTACGATCCGAGCAAGACGATCATCAACGATTTCTCCGCTTCGGTGAAGTCCGGTCAGAAGGTTGCGATTGTTGGTCCGACCGGTGCCGGCAAGACCACGATGGTGAATCTGCTGATGCGTTTCTATGAGATTTCGGGCGGTTCGATTGCGATTGATGGTGTGGATACGAAGTCCGTGCCACGCTGGAACGTGCATGACCAGTTCTCCATGGTGTTGCAGGATACGTGGGTGTTCCGTGGAACGGTGCGTGAAAACATCGCGTATTCGAAGCCGGGCGTCACTGACAAGCAGATCGAGGACGCATGCAAGGCCGTGGGTCTGCATCACTACATCATGTCGCTGCCGAACGGTTATGACACCGTGCTTGACGACAAGGCCACGCTTTCGCAGGGTCAGAAGCAGTTGCTCACCATTGCGCGAGCCATGGTTGAGGATGCGCCGATTCTGATTCTCGACGAAGCTACTTCTTCGGTTGATACGCGTACGGAAGAGCTGATTCAGAAGGCCATGGACGCGCTGACCGTGGATCGCACGTCGTTCGTGATTGCGCACCGTCTGTCCACCATCCGCGATGCGGACATGATTTTGGTCATGAACCATGGCGACATTGTGGAAAGCGGCACGCATGAGGAGCTGCTCGCCAAAGGCGGTTTCTACGCCGACATCTACAACAGCCAGTTCGCCCTCACCGACTGATTCACGGGGTCGACTGGTTCACGGAGCCGCACGCCCCCCAAAAAAAAAGACGTGCGGCTCCCGTTATTTGCGTCATCTGTTTCACCCGTCCCGTGTACATTCGTACACTTTCGTATACTTTCGTATACATCGGTATACTTTGGTATATTTTCGTGTACATTGGTACATATTCGTGCGTAGTATTCATGCGAAAGTCGAGGTAAGGCAGCCCCATGGCGATGAACCCATTCAAGCCGACCGCTGGCAAGATGCCTCCGGTGCTGGTCGGACGTGAATCTGCCATTGAACAGTTCGCAGAAGCGCTTGACAACGGTGCAGGTGCTCCTGGGCGAATCATGTTGGTCATTGGCCAACGAGGTTTTGGCAAAACAGTGCTGCTCACGGAATTTCGGCGTATTGCGTCCGAACGCAAGTGGGAAACCATCTCCGAAACCGCATCTCCCGGTGTGGCGCAGCGTCTTATCGAAGCACTTGATTCGCATAATTTGCGTATTGATCAGGCAAGTTTGAATCCTTCCGTGAATATCGCAGGAATTGCGGGAGCAAGTCTTGGATCAATCGCCATTTCGTCATCTGCCTCGCCATTGAACCTACGGAACGCAATTGCCAAACGACTGGAAAGCAGCAAAATAGGCAAAGGCAAAGGCATTCTCATCACCATTGATGAAACGCAAGCGGCCTCGCTTGATGATCTTGTTGCCATCGCCACCGCTGTGCAGCACGTCATTACTTCCATTGATGAAACCAACGTGCCTGACAGCGAGAAAAAGGGTATTGCCATCGTATTTGCGGGACTTCCGTCGATCGTCAATGATCTCATCAACGATGACGTCATCACATTTCTTCGCAGAGCCGTGCAATGCAAACTAGACAATGTTCCGTTATTGGACGTCAAGAACGCTTTTCTTGAGTCCGTTGTCGATTCCGGCAAAACGATCAGTGATGACAATGCATGGAAGGCCGCTCAAGCGAGTGACGGATACCCGTACATGGTGCAGCTCGTCGGGTACTACATGTGGCAGTCGGCGCAACGGCGGCATTCGTCGGAAATCACGTTGGATGACGTTGATGCGGGCATTGCGGATGCACGGATCGCTTTTGATGATGCCGTTTGCGCTCCGGCTTTGGACGGTTTGAAATCGGCGGAATTGGAGTTTTTACAGGCAATGGCGGTTGATGTTCCCGACGTTACTGTAGTTAGCGACATTGAGGCTCGGACGGGCCACAGTCGGAGCTGGGTGAATAAGTATCGTGCCGCACTGATTAAAGATCAGGTTGTTCGCGCTGCGGGGCATGGCAAACTTGCGTTCGCGGTACCGCATTTGGGGGAGTATCTCAAGAAGCAGCTTTAGATTTGGGATTCGGCTGTTATGCGGATCGCAGGAAAAGTTCGGCCGGGAAGTTGCGGCTGGCTGCGATTTGACGGGATTCGTTCAATGTTGCGTATGCGAAATCGAACGTGCGTTGCAGTTGTGCTACTTCGGAAACGAACAGGGCCGTGGCCAGGCCGTCCGCGACGGCGGCGGGGTAGTCGCGCGCAATGTCGGGCGTTGCGTTTGCCGACTTATCGGCAGTATGGTGCAACTTGTTGAAATGCTGCGGATTGCAGGGAATGTATGCCCAGCTGGCTTCGGTCTGCTGTGCTGGCAGTCCGTCGATGGCATTGAGCAGATGATGAATGGCGATTTGGGTGCGCTCGTTGACGGCTACGTTCCAGTGGCGTCGGCTGGGTGCGCTCGCGCACAATGCACCATTTACGATGTGCGCAACTCCAATCGCACGAGATGAATCTTCCGGATCCTCAAGTGCGATGGAAATAGGCTGTTCCGCATGAATCAGCAAATCACCCCCCGCATCAATCACAAACTGTGTCGACCGCAACATGCGCCCAAGCAAATCGACAAGATAGCCTTTGCCGCATGCGCCGAAATCCAACTGCACCGGGCCGCGCGTGACCAGTGTTGTTCCGTGACGCTCCACATCCTGCCCCCATGTGGCGCGTCCACGCAATGCCCCCAAATGTTCGGGTGCATCCTGCGTAACCGTGAAACTCATCGACGCATCGTATCCAAGTCGGATCAAATCCTCGCCGACGCATGGATCAATCGCACCGGAAGTGGCGGAAAATAGCGCATCATACAGGTCGAACAGCGGCGCGCACCAATCCGGAAAATCGAAACTTCCGCCATGCTCGGCCTTGCCAATCGTTGCGGTCAGCGAATTATTGCGGAATCGAGACAGCACGCGTTCGTAATCTTCAATGAGCGATTCCATTGCGGAACGCGACTCGTCACCGATCGGCGAATCCGCGGAAATCATCATGCCGGTGCCGAGTGCTTTGGAAAACGCCGTAACATACGGCATGCGCTGCCCCAAAAAATCCATGCTTCCGATGCTAGCGTGTGTGCAATGAGAAATCAGCTGATTCTGACCGCACGATTCAGGGTTTCGCTCTTTCTGATCGCATGATTTCGATTATTTGACCGCACGATTTTAAAAAAGCGGCGAAAAACAAAATCGCGAGGTCGGCAGTGTCGAGAAAGAGACGAAGCTGTAAGTCAGGTGGTACAGTGGTTGACAAGGTGTCAACAGGGAGGTTGGTATGGGGCACGTCGATAACGCAGGTACGGTCACGAACGCAAACACAACCACGCGCACAACAAAAACGGTGAAGAGCCTGCCGATGCCCAAAGTCTGGGCTTTCGCCGTCGGCCAATTCGGCTGGGCGCTACTTTCCGGCATTATTTCGAATTGGCTCGTCTACTTCTACCAGCCTGACAACGAAACCATCTCGCAAGGGCAAACCGTGTTCGTACCGCAGGGTCTTGCCGTATTCGGCGTGGTGACCGTAGTCGGCGGCATCACCGCGTTCGCCCGCTTCTTCGACGCATTCGTGGATCCGGCAGTGGCAAGCCTTTCCGACCGTTGCACGTCGAAATCCGGCCGTCGCATGCCGTTCCTCAAGTTCGCGGCCCTTCCGCTCGCACTCGTCACCGTGCTCGTGTTTTGGAGTCCAATCAACAACACAAGCTGGATCAACGGCGCGTTCCTGTTCGTCACGGTGATCGGCTACTACATTGCGCTCACGTTCTACTGCACGCCCTACAACGCGCTGATCGCCGAGCTTGGTCACGATTCCAAACAGCAGCTCACCATCTCCACCGCCATTTCGTTCACGTGGGTGGCCGGCACCGCCATTGCGTACGTGGCACCGGTGATTTGGGCTGGTTTCGTGCCGGGCTTGGGGCGTGTGAACGCCATTCGTTTGACGTTCACCATCATGGCGGCCATCGCATTCGTGTGCATGCTGGTTCCGCCGTTCACCATCAAGGAACGCGATTACGTCAACTCGCAGCCCACGTCCGAGTCGACCATCGAATCGCTGAAGCAGACGTTCGGCGACGGCGAATTCCGCAAGTTCGTCTGCTCCGACGTGGTCTATTGGGTTGCGATCACTACATTCCAGACTGGTTTGCCGTTCTTCGTGACAAGCCTGCTCAAACTTCCCGAGACCACGACCACCATCTATTTCGTGCTCATGACCGCGGTTTCCGTGCTGTTCTATCTGCCGGTGAATCTGTTGGCGAACCGTGTTGGCAAGAAGCGGATTCTACTGGTTGCTTTCGTGATTTTCACATGCGCGTTCGCATTTGCCGGTGCGCTCGGTTCCGGCTTGCTTGCTGCGATTCCGCCAATGGCACAGGGCTTGATTCTTTCGATTGTCGGTGCGATTCCGATGGCTGCATTCGGTATTCTTCCGCAGGCGATTGTTGCGAATATTGCCGACGCGAGCTCGAAAACGACCGGTCAGGATCGTCAGGGCATGTTCTATGCGGCTCGCACGTTTGCGATGAAGATGGGTCAGTCGGCGGCGATGCTGCTGTTTACCGGCGTGAGCACGATTGGCATGGCGTCGGGCGCCGGCTATCGTATCGCGGCTGTTTGCGCCGCGGTTTTGTGCGGCATCGGCGGTGTGGTGTTCGCGTTCTACAACGAACGCAAGGTGCTTGACGTGCTCGAATCCTGATTCCGTCCATGCGCCCGCTGACCTCACGATTTTGTTTTTCGTTGCTTTTTCGGAATCGTGAGGTCACCAGGGCGGAATCGTGAGGTCAGAAAGTCCAGCTCCATCCCAAATCTCCCAATTCCCGAATCTTCCAATCGCACGAATATGCATGGAGAGGAACGGCGAAAGCGCCTCAAAAAATCACTATGTGAGACGACGCGCGCGGATCGCAGAAAATAAGAATGGCGGAATTCCACCGTTTTATGGGTGTTTACAACAAAACTGCCAAAAAATCAAGACTGTTATTTCAATTTTTTTCGTTCTATCTTGTGAAGTCGGTGCGCACTGTGCGTACGGCAAAGATGGCGCACATGCGAATCGGATTATGAACGGCTGAGAGAGGAAGCGGTCTTATGTCATCCTGCGATACGCAGCGGGCTACAGGTGCGTTCGGTCGCCTTGTCGCGTTCATCGCGGCATTGCTGATCGCATTGACCACGCTTTTCGCGACTACCGTGGTCCCGCAGTCGGCAATCGCCGCCGATGACAGTCAAACGAATTTTGATTCCTGGGCTGCCGCTGCGAAGAACATCGAAGACCAGCTTGCGACCGCCGAAAAAGACTACAATGACGGCAATTACGGTCAGGCTGGCACTGATTTTCAGACCGCGCATTGGATTGGCTACGACGCGTCCAATTTTTCGAAGGTCGTCAATGACACAATCAGCGCTGACAAGCAGAAGGAACTGCTGCAGCAATTCACCGATCTTGAAGGTCTTGCCTACCAGCAGGACCAAGGCGACGCCATTGCAGCCAAAATCGACGCGCTGACCGCCGAAATCAACGCAACCGCGCAAACGCTCGACACGAACGCAGACCTCGCCAATCCTAAGGAATACGCGAAGCAGCGTGCCGCGCAAACCGCGGAAGAGCGCAAGAAGCTCGACGCGGCCAAGAAGAATTCTTCCAAAGGCAAAGGCGACCGCACGTGGAGTGACGTTGCCGGCGAAATGACCGTCATTCTCGATCAGGCGTACGAAGCCGCCGCTTCCGGCAAGGGCAACGAAGGCTCCACGCTGGTCAACAACGCCTACTACCAGTACTACGAGAAACTCGGCTTCGAAAAGAACGTGATGAACGTGATTTCCGGCGACCGTGTTTCGCAGGTCGAATACCAGTTCAAGATGACTCGTAAGATCATGCGCGATGGCGGTTCCGACAAGGAAATCAAGCAGCATGTCGACGATTTGAAGAGCTGGATCGTGGAAGACGCGGCCACCCTTGACGGTGGCGCGTCCGGCAATGTCAACGGCTTCACCAAGCTCGTCACCAGCTCCGCCGGCCAGGCGTTCCTCATTCTGATCCGTGAGGGCCTCGAAGCGCTGCTGGTGGTGGCCGCAGTGATCGCCTACCTGGTGAAGTCCGGCAACGAGCGTTTCACTAGGTGGATCTACCTTGGCGTGGTCGCAGGTTTGGCCGGTTCCGGTTTGGTCGCCGTACTCTTTACGTTCCTGTTCGGCGGTTCCGGTCCGATCCAGGAGATTTCCGAAGGCGTGTGCGCGCTTATCGCCACTCTCATGCTGCTGTGGACCAGTAACTGGATGCTCAACAAGAGCTCCGTGGAAGCGTGGAACAACTACATCAGGAATAAGACCGAAGCGGCTGTGGCCGGCGCGCAAAGCAAGGTCGAATCCGGTCAGAGACTGGGCTTGGGCATGATCACCTCGCTTGCCATGCTGAGCTTCCTCGCCGTGTTCCGTGAGGGCGCCGAAACGGTGATCTTCTACGAGTCCATCTACTCCATGAGCCAGGATGCGCACGGCATGTGGGTTGGCGGTCTGGCCGCCGCCGCGGTGCTGATCGTCATCTTCCTGATTCTGCGATTCACTTCGGTGAAGATTCCGATCGGCCCGTTCTTCCTCGTCACTTCGATTTTGATGGCCGTGCTGGTTGTGATTTTCGCGGGTGGCGGCATCCATGCGCTCATCGAGGGTGATCTTATTGAAGGCACCTACTTGAGCAGCGTGCCAACTAACGATTGGATCGGCTTGTATCCGTACGTCGAAACGATTACGGCACAGGTGATTGCCGCGATCGCGGTGGTTGTGCTGTTCGTGGTCGGTTTCATTAAGAAACACAGGATGAAGTTGGCCGTACAGACGGAACTGGTTGCACAAGCCGAGTAAGCGCCAATCGCAATTAAAAAAATCAGTAAAGATTTAGAGATTTCCATAAGTTTCCAACGTTCCTCAAGGAACCAAAGAAAAGGAAGAGAACACAATGAAGAATAAGAAGATCGCCGCCCTGCTCGGCATCCTGCTGGCCGGCTCCATGGCCTTCTCCCTGTCCGCATGCGGCAATTCCGACAATGCCGCATCCAGCGGCAAGTCCAGCACCTCCACGTCGGAGACCAAGGGCGCCGACGACTCCAGCTCCAGCGATTCCGGCGCGGGCTTCGAGGAGATCCAGGTCGATGAGAACCATTCCGACCAGGAAGTCGGCCCGCTGACCGTCAACGCCGTGTACTTCCAGCCGATCGACATGGAACCGTCCGGCATGGGCCTGAAGGCCGCCGACGCGAGCTTCCACCTCGAAGCCGACATCCACGCCAACAAGAAGGGCACCGAGCTCGGCTACGGCAAGGGCGACTTCGTGCCGGATCTGACCGTGAACTACGAGATCATCAACAACGCGAACAACGAGACCGTTGGTTCCGGTACCTTCATGCAGATGAACGCTTCCGACGGCCCGCACTACGGCGCCAACGTCAAGCTCGACGAGGCTGGCTCCTACAAGCTCGTGCTGAAGATCGAATCTCCGGAGAAGAAGGGTTGGATGCTGCATGTTGATCCGGAAACCGGCGTTAAGGGCCGCTTCTGGACCGAGCCGCTCGAGGTCACTTTCCCGGAGTGGAACTACACCCCGCAGGAGTGGTGATCTGAAACGTGAGTTCCGGCACATGCCAAGCGAAATGGTTTGGATGTAAGCCTGAATTCATGTTGAGATTCAACTCGTGGTTAACGCCGTTCACGTATCGCGAAACGTATGCAAGTAGCGCGAATATGGGTACGGCGTTCGCGGTTGCCTGGATAGTCGTTCGACGCGCTCAAGGCCGTTTGGCCGAGCCTACGGTCGAACAACCATCCAAGCAACCGCTCTCTTGCGTTTTAGGGGATACGCTTTTGGGAGATAACGCGCTTTTGGGGGAATCTTGGTAAGGGGGTTCCTTTTGTGTGCCGAATTCACTAGGCTTTGACAGGGATATATAACGAAAGGTGTGAGATGCTGACGCAGTACGTCACGGTGTTGCAGGGAACGCTGGCACCGGCTTTGCTGATTATGGCGCTGAACGTGATGCTCACGGTCGGTGAGGGGCGTGACAAGCCGTTGAGCGCGTACTGGCGTCTTGCGGGCTTTGTTATCGGATTCGCGGGTGCCATTGTGTTCGCCGCGTTGCGTGCGTCCGCGGTGATCAATCAGCGTACGTTCGTCAATTACCCTACGTTGTGGTGTTGTGTGATTTTCGATATCGCGGTGTTCGTTATTGCGCTGTTCGCACGTCGCATCACTACGAATTGGCATGATCATCGCGCGTTGCTTGATATTGCGAATCTTATTGGCTCTCTTGCAATCGCCGCCACCACCTTCCGTGCATTGCCTGATGTTATTTTGCGACTTACGATTTTCGTGGAGCCGGGAGATCCGATTTTCACTTCGGATATGCTCCTTCGTGCGCTTGGTTTCGCGTTGGGTGTGGTCACTGCGATTGTTGCGGCGTTGATTTTCCGTACGATGCGTTCCACTGCGATTCGTTGGTCGTTCACTACGGCTGTGCTGCTGTTGATTGCGCTGCTGTTTGTTTCGCATTTCACTGATCTTGCGCAGATTCTGCAGTCCAAGCGCATTGTTCATTTCCCTACGGAAGCGTTCCTGGCGTTGGTGTGGTGCATTAATCATCAGCGTCATATGGCCATTGCCATGGTGCTGGTGTTCATTATTCCGGTGATTGCCAGCATTGTGATGGGCTTCAAGATCAAGCCGGAAGGTGCCAACGAGGCCATTGTGCGATCGCATATCGCGTTCCGTCGCCGTGCGAAGGCGGCCGGCGCATGGAGCCTTGTTGCGATGATTGGCATCACGTTCGCGCTCACGTATGGTGTGGTGCAAACGAAGAAGGTTATTACGCTGTCTCCGCCTGAGGATTATTCGCTGAGCGACGGCGTGGCCACCATCAAATTCAGTCAGATCAACGATGGTCATCTGCATCGCTTCCAATATAAGGCGAAAGACGGCACGGTGATGCGTTTCATCATCATCAAAAAAAATGGTGGAGCGTACGGTGTCGGTCTTGACGCATGTGACAACTGCGGTGACGCGGGCTATTACGAGAAGGATGGCAAGATCATCTGCAAGAAGTGCGATGTCGCCATCAACCTCGCCACTATCGGATTCAAGGGCGGATGCAATCCGGTACCGTTCGATTATCAGGTTGAATCCGGCAAAATCGTAATCCAAACTTCAACGCTCGACGCATTGTCGACGCATTTCCAGTGAGCGGAAAGAGGTAGCCATGTTCTTTCTTCGAATGATTTTCCGCTCGTTCAGCAGGCAGTTCAAACGCAGACTGCTGATCGCGGTCACCGTGTGCCTGTCGGCCACGGTCAGCGTGGCCATGCTGGGCGTGGTGTTCGACGTAGGAGACAAGCTGAACGCCGAACTGTCGACGTATGGTTCCAACATTATCGTGCAGCCCAAGGCTGATGCCGTGGTCAACGACCTGTACAACACGGATGGTGACGCTGACAGCAGCGCTTCCGGCACTTCCCAATCCGATCCGACCACATTTTTGAAGGAATCGGATACGCCGAAGATCAAAACCATCTTCTGGGCGTTCAACATCACGAATTTTGCCCCCGAACTTAATATCCATGTTGACGTGAACTGCGCGTCCAAATCGGCGGAATCCAGCTCTTGCAAGGCTTCCAGCGTGCCGATCGTGGGCACATGGTTCGCCAAAACCCTGAATATGGATTCCGGCGAATCCACCGTGGCGGGCATGAACGGCATGCGTTCGTGGTGGAAGCTTGACGGTTCCTGGCCGAAAGACGATAGCGCGCAAGGCCTGATTGGCACCACGCTCGCATCCAAACTCGGCGTAGGCAAGGGAGATACCGTAACCCTCTACAAAACCACGGCCGATGGCAGCCGCAACAAGCAGCAGATCACCATTACCGGCATTTACGATTCCGGCGATAGCGACAACAATGCGATGTACATTCCGTCATCCACCGCGCAGGTGCTTGCGAATCTGCCTGATTCCATCGACAAGATCGAAGTCAAGGCTCTGACCACGCCGGACAATGATTTGGCGCGTAAGGCGTCGAAGAATCCGAACGCGCTTACGCAAGACGAGTGGGAAACCTGGTATTGCACCGCGTACCCTTCGTCCATCGCCTACCAGATCGAAGAGGTTATTCCCGGTTCCGTAGCCAAGCAGGTACGTCAGGTGGCCGCATTGCAGGGCGATGTACTGCAGAAAACGCAGGCGGTGATGGTGCTGATGACCGTGCTTTCGCTGGTTGCGGCCGCTATCGCGGTGGCGAATCTGATGGCCGCCTCGATTGGCGAACGCGGTTCCGAATTGGCGTTGCTGAAGGCGATTGGTGCCACCGATGGCGCGGTTTCTCGCCTGATGCTCGCTGAAACGGCTGTGATTTCGTTGGTTGGTGCGATTGTCGGTGCGCTGTTGGGTTCCGGTGTCGCGCAGATTGTGGGACATGTGGTATTCGGTTCCGGCATTACGATGCGTCCAATGGTTTTTGTGCTGGTGTTCGTATTGTTGACGCTCACCGTGCTGATCGCCTCGTTCTCGTCGATTCGTTCGATTCTGGGACTCAAACCCGCGGAGGTCTTGCATGGCCGCTGATTTCAACTTGGGTTCCGTAAACTCGGCCGCGGCTGCGGCCTCGGTCACGAACAGCGCACTGTGCTGTTCGTCCGCGGAGGTGTTGCATGGTAGGTGAGTTCAAGACAGTCCGTAAGGGGCATGAGATGACTAATCGCAAGATGTTCTTCACCATGCTGTGGGGTGCGGTGTTCCGCCGCCGTTCTCGAGCCGTTATGGCCGTGATCGCTTCCATGGTGGGCGCTGCCACGCTGTTCTGCCTTGCGGCAACGTGTATTGCCGTTCCACAGCAAATGAACGAGGAAATGCGTGCGTATGGCGCGAATCTTATCGTCACGCCGTCCGAATCAGCCGAAAAGTCCCACGGCATCGACACCGATACCGTCAAAGCGTTGAACCAGATGGTGAAAGGTTCGTACAGTGCCCGTTCCGCCGCCTACCGGTATGAAAGCGTGCGCATCAATTCCGCGCCATACACGATGGCCGGCATCATAACCAAAGACGTGAAGGCGCTTAACCATCACTGGAACGTAACCGGCGACTGGCCTAGCGAAGGCAATGTGATGCTCGGCCGTGATGTGGCCGACGCGCTCGGTGTCTCCATCGGTTCGACCGTAACCATCGGCTACCGCGCATCCGACGATGCGCAGGATTCCGGCGCTCTCGGCCAAACCGAAGCGCAAGTCACGGAAAACGGCCGTGTTTCGTCCGACATTATGGAGAACACCGGCACTGAATTTCGTGTCGGAGGCATCGTCGATACGGGCGGCAGCGAAGACGAAATCGTCTACGCAGTCAACGCTGACGTGGCCAAACTGGCCGGTTCCAAACGCGGTGCGGACGTGATCGAATATTCCGTCAATGCGGTAGGTAGCGAACTCAACGATGTCGTCAAATCGATTAATGCGAATCCGTCAACCGGCGTGAAAGCACAGACCGTCACCAAAATCACCTCATCCGACACTCGTATCATCGCCATGCTGCAAACCCTGTTCTGGATCGTGTCGCTGGTCGTGCTCGTGCTGACGTTTGTGGGCGTGGGCACCACCATTAGTTCCATCGTGTCTCAGCGACGCAACGAAATCGGCTTGCGCAAGGCGTTAGGCGCATCGTCGCAGGCCATCGGCATTGAATTCTATGTGGAATCCGCCATCTACGGACTGATTGGCGGCTTGATCGGCACTGCCATCGGCTACCTGCTGGCCCGCGTGCTGTGCGTGTCCGTATTCGAGCGTGCCATCGGCTTCAACTGGCTGTTGGGCGTCGCCTCGCTGCTGTTGAGCGTGCTCATCGCCGTCATCGCATCCATCCCGCCGGTTCGCCGCGCAACCCGTATCGACCCCGCCATCGTTTTGAGGGAGGAATAATCATGAGTTCCGAAAATACGTTGAATACGTTGCTTGAATTGGATCATATTTCCAAGATTTACGGCGATTTGCGTGCCGTCGACGATTTGACTTTGACGGTTCCGCAAGGTGAATGGCTTGCGATTGTCGGTTCGTCGGGTTCCGGCAAAACCACGCTGATGAACATGATTGGCTGCATGGATACTCCTTCGAAGGGTTCCGTCATGCTGGAAGGCCGCAAGTTGGAGGATTTGAACGCCAAGCAGCTTGCCGACGTGCGCAAGAACATGATTGGCTTGGTGTTCCAGAAGTTCTATTTGGTGCCGCATCTGACGGCTGTGGAAAACGTGATGGTGGCGCAGTACTACCATTCCGTAGTCAACGAGCAGCAGGCGATGGAAGCGTTGGAGCGCGTCGGTCTGAAGGAGCGTGCCCACCATTTGCCCGGTCAGCTTTCCGGCGGCGAACAGCAGCGCGTGTGCATCGCACGTGCGCTCATCAACTGTCCGAAACTGATTCTTGCCGACGAACCGACCGGCAATTTGGACGAAAAGAACGAGAAGATCGTGCTTGACCTGTTCCGCCAACTGCACGAACAGGGCACTACCATCATCGTCGTGACCCATGATGCGCTTGTCGCATCCTGCGCCCAGCGCGAGATCATGCTCAACCATGGCGTGCTCGTCGGTGAGAAGTGGAATGATGAAGCCGCAAAGAAAGCCTATGAGCAGGCGGGTGGCAAGCCGGCATACACCGGTTCCGCTGCGGAAGGCGCACAGAATGGCGAGACGGCCATCAGCTTCGCCGACCCGACCAAAGCCGCGAAAACCGGTGGTGAGGAATAAGCTGAAATCAGCCGAAATCGCGTTGAAATCGTACTGAAATCAGCCGAACAATCCAAGCCATAGCACTGACGAATCGTACGGAGCGAACATGAGCAACGAATCATCGAATGCGATCAAAGTAATCGCACTGTCTGCGGCAAGCCTTGCATTGCTGTCGGCATGCGGCGAACCCAAGGCGACGCCAATGGACGACGAATATGCCGGAAATTCCGGCGAAAGCGTGCAATCGCAGGAAAAAAATTCGAAGAACAGCGGTAGCGCCACCGACTCCGGCGATTCTGCGGATACGGACGTCAAAAACCATGCCGACGATCCGAACAGCACTACATCCGACAAGCAAGACACCGGCAACTATGCCGACGGTACCTATTCGATCAACGGCCAGTACGGGCCTGTGGGCGAAGACACCATCGACGTGCATGTGACGGTCAAAGATCAGACCGTCACCAATGTGGAGGTTATCGGGCATCCGTTCACGTCCATCTCCAAAAAGCACCAGAATGCGTTCGCCGAAGCCATCAACGGCGTGGTGGACGGCAAGCCGCTCAAAGATCTCAAGGTAGACAAGGTGGCCGGTGCCAGCTGGACGTCGGAAGCGTTCAACAAGGCGTTGGACGTGGCCCGTCAGGAAGCGTCGATCCAGTAGGCCCAGTAGCGGCGAAAAGTCTGCAAACGTACAATGAGCGCCCCGGCTACAGCCTCACCCAAAGAGTGATTAAAGGCCGTAGCGGGGGCGCTCATTAGTTTCAGATACTACTACGTGCAACTCTGCTCTGCAATGCCTTTCAGACGGCCATAACGGGCCACAGAACATCCGCCATGTTCTCAGGCCAAGGAATACTCGCGTCGCCATGCAACGCCTTACAGGCGAGCATGGAGCCGAGTATCGTGCTGAACAGGAATTGCGGGTCCAATCCATTACGGAACATTCCGGCTTTCATGCCGCGTTCAACAAACTCAGAAAAACGCTTTTCCGCAGGAACAAGCACTTGATCGGCAATCGCATTCAACGAAGGATTATCGGAAGAAAGCACCACACCGACGGCCTTCAAACCAAGCTCACTGTCGAAAAAACAGCCCTGAATGCGTTGCAGTATCGTCAGCAGACCGTTTTTCGACAACTCGACATCGCTGAAATCCGGCAATCCCGCAACTTCCAGCTGCACGCGGCGCAACAGATCATCCGCATTCTTATAGCGGCGATAAATCGTGGTTTTCGCAACGCCGGAACGACGAGCGACCTCTTCGATGGTCACCGCGCCGACGCCATCGGAAATCACAATCGCAAGCGTGGCCTTCATAATCTTATGATCGGTTTGCTCACGAAGCTGCTCGCGGCGGCTATGCACCTTGCGAACAGCCACATGCACGTCACTGACCGCGTCGGAAACCACATCGGAAACGGCTCCGGAAACCGCCTCATGCACTCCGGTAATCATGAGATCACCTTGGTGCTTTCCACTTTCGCCACATACCACTTATTGAACTTGACCAGCGGAATACGCAGCACCAAGCCAATCAGCAGCAGCGGAATCAGGAACAGCAGCAGCGAGCCGAGCGCATGCCAATAATCGTTGTTGTAAATACCGGCAATGGCCGCACGCAATGCCGTAATCGCATGCGTGGCCGGCAGGAACGGGCTGATATCGCCGATGATCTTCGGCAGCACGGCAAGCGGATACGCGCCGTTCGCGCCGGAAATCTGCAACACCAGCGTCAGCACGCCAATGGCCTTGCCCACGTTGCCGAAGCTCGCCACCATCGTGTAGGTGAAGAACGAGAACACGAGGGAGGCCACCCAGCCGGTCAACATGAACAGCCACGGGTGCACCGCCTGAATGTGCAGGAACAGCAGGCCGCCGCCCAGCGAGAACGTGCTCTGCAGCAGCGCGATCACACCGAACACGCCATAATGGCCGAGGAACAGCTGATGCGGCTTCGGATTGTCGAGCTCCTCACGGTTCTTGCGCGACACCGTGGTCTTGAGTGTTACGGCCATAAGCAGCGAACCTACGAACAGCGGAAGAACCGTGTAGAACGGTGCCAACTGCGAACCGAAATTCTTAACGGGGAACACAGCCGTGCGCTTCACCTGGACGGGCGCCGCAAGAGCCGCCGCCAACGAATCCGTGTTGTTGCCGAGCACTTCCTTGACGGTGCCCATATTGCCGCTGTTCAGCGCGTCGGAAAGCGTGCCATTGAACGAAGACAGCGCGGTGCTCGCCTTAGTGAGGCTTTCGGCGGTGGAATCAAGCACCGTGCGAATATTGGTCAGCTGCTTGCCTGCCGACTTCGTGGTGCTGTTGAGATCTCCCAACGCGCCCTTCAGATCGGCGGCCGTGCTGCTCAATGCGGTGGCCGTGCTGCTGATCGAATCGGAAATATCGTTGAGCTGCGGCTTGAGCTGGCTGTCGAAATCGGTTTTGATGCCGTCGATGGAGGCCTTCGCCTGCTGGGCAAGCTGGCTCACGCGCTCGCGGTCGGCTGTGGTGTCGCTCACTTTCGCGTCAATATTGTCGGCGCTGGTGTTGAGTGAGTTCGCTAGATCGTTGAGTTGCGTAATGGTCGCGCCCACGTTGGTTTTGAGATGATTGATGGCGATTTTCGCGACTTCCGGCACCAGATTGTTGTTGCTGAGCTCGTCGAGGGCATCGTAGATGTTCTGATAGCCTTGCGCCTGCTTGGATACGTTCGCAGCCTGATTGCGCAGGGCTGTGGCCGTATTGCCGGCTTGGGTGCCCGCATTGTTGAATACGCTGTCAATATCGGTGGAGACAGCGCCGAAGCTGTTCGATGAGCTGCTCAATGCGGTGCTCAACGCATTCGTGCTGGTTTTGACGGCTCCGGTCAGATCGTTGATGCCGTTCTTCGACTGTTTGAGCTCGTTGACGGCGTTCTTCGCGCTGCCGCTCACGTTGGAAAGCAGGCTGTTGGAACTGTCGAGCAGGTTCTGCGCGCTCAACGTCAGCGAGCTGAACGTGGTCAATGCGGACGACGTGTCTGTGAGCGTGTTCGCGAAATTGCCCATGTTGTTGCTGAAGTTGGTGAGCGTGGCCTGCGATTCCGGTTTGTCAAGCTCATCGGCCAGCTGCGAGGCGATGTTGAGCGCGGTGCTCGTCAACGTTTCGGAGAACATTTCGTTGATCTGTGCTGCCACGGTGTCGGCTCCCTGGCCGGTGATCTTCGGAGCGAGTGCGTTCTTCTTCTCGTTGTTGTAGTAGGTGAGCGTGGCATGGTCGCCGTCCGCGGTGAAGAACGTCATCATGCGGGTGCTGAAATCCCTCGGAATCACCACTGCCGCATAGTATTTGCCGGATTTGGTGCCGTCGATGGCCTCTTTTTTGGTGGTGAAGGTCCAGTCCATCTGGTCGTTGGCGCGCAAGGTGTTGACCACCTGGTCGCCGATGCTGATCTTCACTGGAATGAGGTCGGACTTGTAGCCTTCATCGTCGTTGGCGACGGCGAATTTCAGATTGCCGGTGTTGGCGAACGGATCCCAGCTTGCGCTGATGTTGAACCAAGAGAACAGACCTGGAATCACCACCAGTCCGGTAACGATGATGATGGAGACGATGTTGCTGGTCAGGCGTCGAACGTCGCCGACGAACAGTTTCCAGATGTTTTTCATGCGTTGCTCCTTTCGCTGTTACCGTTGGGATTGGTGTTGCTTGCCGTGCCGGTGTTGCCGGCTACGTTCATGGCCTGCACCAGTGTTGCGATGCCGTCGGCATCGGCTTGGCTGGTGTCTGCGACGTTGGCGATCGCCTGTTTGGTTTCGTGTTTTCTTCGTTGTGCCTTGCGCATCAGCTTGTCTCGCCTGATTTGTTGCGCGCGCTTCTTGCGGCGCAGCCTTGCAGCTTGGCGTTCCACCAGCTGTTCGCGAATCGCTTCGTCACTGAGGCTGCCGAGTTCCACCTGGCGTTGCAGGCTGAAACGCATATATTCGATGACCATCAGGAATCCGATGATGAGCAGCACCCAGATGATCCAGGTGGCAAGCACTACGCTCTTCTCGCCGTTGGTGAAGGAGAAAATCAGCACCAGGATCACCGGCACAATGAAACCGGCGATGAGCGCGCCACGCTTGAACTTCGGATACAGTTCAGCGAAACGGCTTGCGCGTTCCTCGATCGCCTCACGGTAGCCGCCCTTGTCGGCAAGCACCTGAATGGCTTGGGATACGTTGTATCCGCGTTCCGGAAGCTGCACTTCCTCGCCGATGATCATGTCGCTTTCCTTGATCTGACGGGCGAACAGACGGTTGAGATTGACCAGCAGCGGGCGAATCGCAAGTCCAATGAAGAACGCGGCCACGGCGAACAGCAACAGCGTGCCAATCGACTTGAGCCAATGCCCATCGTAGAAGCCGGCAATCGTTTCGCGGAACGCGTCAATCGAATAACTGAATGGCACGAACGGGTAGACCATGCGGAAGAATTTCGGCATCATCTCAATCGGATACAGGCCGGAAGCGCCCGGAATCTGCACGATAATCAACGCGACGCACAATCCCTTGCCGATATGCATGAACGTGGTCGATAGGGCGAATGTGATGCTCAGATATACCAGTGATGTGATGATGCCGGTAAGCACGAACAACGGTGCATTCACGGTCTGCACGCCAAGCAGCAGGTCGCCGATGGTGGTGATCGTGCCTTGAGCCGCGCCCATGATGCCGAGCAGCATGTAGCGGGCGAAATACTTTTCGGAAGCGGTCAGGTCGAGGTCTTCGAGGCCTTCATCGTCGACTTCCACCTTGAAGATCACCACGAAGGCGAACGCGCCCACCCACAGGGCCAGATTGGTCATGAGCGGGGCCATGCCGGAACCGTAGGAGTTTATCGGGTATACGTTCTTCGTGTCGATCACGGTGGGGGACTGCATGAACGAGGCGATTTTCTCCGTGTCGAGGGAGCTGCCGCCGGTCAGGTTTTTCAGCATGTCGACGCTGCCGAGCGCTTTCAGATCGGTGCTGACGGTGATGAGTTTGTTCTCCACCTGTTCAAGCTGCTTGTCGGTGTTCTGCAACGTGGTACGGGTGTCGTTCGCCACCTGGTCGAGTTGGTCGAGCACGGCGGAGGTCTGGTTGACCACGGTGGTCTGGCTGGTCACGGTGCCAGACAGCGTGCCTGCGGTCATGGCGAGCGAGCTCAGACCGGAGTTGAGCTGGGGGAGCGCACCGGAATTCAACGTGCTGCGGGCATCTCCCATGCTTTTCAGCGAATTTTGCGTGCTGGTATTGAAGTCGGTGGCGAGCTTGGCGACGCTGTCGGACGTGGATTGCGTGTTCTCGCTCAACGTTTTGAGGTCGTTGAGCGTGCCAGCGGCCGTGTTGTTAGTGTCTTCGAGCTTCTTGATGATGTCTTGGTACTGCGTGTTGTCGCTGACGCCTTTGAGCTTTTCGATGAGCTGGGCGTTGCTGTCGGTCACGCTTTGCATGTTGCTAACGGCCTGCTGTGCGGTGCCGCTTGCGGAAGAGACGGCCGTGGTCACCTTGTTGATGCTGGTGGTGGTGTCGCTGGTGGCCTGCGAAATCAGACCGGAACCGTTCTCCAAAGCGGTGTTGGCGTTGGAAGTGAAGGTATTGAGGCCGTTTTGTGCGGTGCTGATGGCGGTGGCGGTGTTCGCCAGGCCCTTGCCCGCGCTTGCTGCGGCCAGCTGCACGTCGTTCATTGCCTGACGGGCGGATTGCGTTTGTTGCGGCACGTTGGCGAGCTGTGCGTCAAGATCTTCGATGGTGGAGCGGATGAGGCTTACGTTCTTCTGGGTTTTGTCGAGTTCTGCTGTGGTTTCGTTGACGAAGGAGTTGGTTTTGCCGTTGATGGTGTCATTCGCGGAGTTCACGGCTTTAGTGAGTACTTCGCTGACGGTGGAGACGAAGGTGTTGTTGACGGTACGGTCGACGGTGGTCGCGCCTTGATCGGTGATTTTCGGGGAGATCGGGCTCGATTTTTCGTTGACATAGTATTCCAGCGTCGGCCGGTTCTTGCTGTCGGTCACGACGTTGGCGAGATCCTCGCTGAAATCGGAGGGGATGATGATCGCTGCATAGCAGTCGCCGGACTGTACCGCTTCCATCGCTTCGGCCTTGCCCATGAATTCCCAGCCAAGCTGGTCGTTGTCTTTCAGCGTGTCTTCGATCTGGTCGCCGAGGTTCATTTTGCCGAGCAGGGCGTTGTCGGTGCCCTCGTCGACGTTGGCCACGGCAACTTTGATGCCTTGGGTATTGCCATACGGATTCCAGAATCCGTAGATGTTGAACCATGCGTACAGCGGCGGAATGATGGTTATGCCGATCATGATGACCCAAGCGGCAGGTACGGTGACGAGTCGTTTGAGGTCACGACGCAGAATCTGCAGTACGTTGCGCATTGTCTCCCCAGTCCAATGGATGTTCGACCGTGTTGGCACGTAGCGATACGTTATTCGTAGCGCTACGCCTCCCGTATCGTAATACCCGCTCTCGGACAAATTTGGGCACAGGCGTAAATGCGCTCCGTCCATGACTGAAATAAACACGACAAACCGCGGCAGGACTGTGAATCTTGCTGTTGGCGACCGCGTAACTTGCATTCTGTGTATGTGCACGTCGAGTCTGCTGTCTGCACATCTTGTGATTGCGGGATGACATGTGACTTGCGCAGACAGAAATCGCAGGTTGTGCGCGTTGCGCGCAAACAATCATCTCGTGTAGCGCACTGCGATTGGGTTTTGGTAGCGTTGTTCTAGGGAGGACGAACAAGCATGAGCAAGATTGAAGATGTGAGCGAGGCCATCGCCGACGAAACCAAAATCGCAGCCATCGAAGAAGCGGGCATTATTACGCAATCGCAATCAGCGGAAGATGATGACAATCCGGCTGATCGCAGACTGCCGCTGATTGCACGCATCTACGGCATCGTCATGCTGGTCGAAGGCGTGGTGACGTTGCCGATCATCGTGATTTCCTGCCTGTACGCAGTCCGCGCCGCGCTTTCCGGCAAACTGGCGTTTGGCGCGCTGAATCTCACCACTATTCTGTCGATTATTCATGCTGCAGTGCTGCTGGTCTCCACCGCATGCCTTGCGATTTTCGGCGTGCTGCTGATTCTCAACAAGCGTCGGCATATCGCGCAATGGACGTATTTGATGATTCCGCTCACGCTTGCGGAAGGCCTATTGTCGTTGGCGTTGCAGGGTTTGGGCGTGAATTTGATCAGTCCGACCGTGCAGCTGCTCGTATTGGTTGCGTTGCATATCACGGCTGATCCGTCGCTGCGCGAGGAACGACGTTTGCGGTTCGCGCTTCGTCGTTTGGATGCGCGCAGCGAGTATGAGACGGCTGTTTCGAAGGGTATGGCCGGCCGTGATCTGACTGGCAAGGGCTACATTTCGTTGGATTTCTTCAACTTGTTCTGGCTGTTTGTGGTCGGTTGCGTGTTTGGTCTGGTAGTGGAGACGCTGTACCACTATGTGCTGTTCGGCGTATGGCAGGATCGCGCCGGTTTTTTGTGGGGGCCGTTCTCGCCTATCTACGGTTTTGGCGCGGTGATTCTGACGGTGTTGCTCAACCACTTGTGGCGGTCGAATTGGATGCTGATTTTCTGCGCGAGCGCGGTGATTGGCGGCGCGTTCGAATATTTCACCAGCTGGTTCATGGAGGTTGCGTTCGGTATTCGCGCGTGGGATTACACGGGTCAATGGCTGTCGATTGATGGGCGTACATCCGGCAAATACATGTTTTTCTGGGGAATACTCGGCTTGGTGTGGGTGAAGCTGGTTCTGCCGCATTTGCTTGCGATGATTCAGCGTATTCCGTGGAAGATTCGCTATACGTTGACGGCGGTGTGTTTCGCTCTGATTTTCGTTGACGGTGTGATGACGTTGATGGCGCTGGATTCCTGGTATTCGCGTATGGCGGGTATTGCGCAGAATTCGCCTGTTGCGCAATTCTTCGCCACGTATTTCGACGACGACTTCATGGCCAATCGGTTCCAGACCATGACGCTCGACCCGTCCACGGCCAGCCGCATGTAGTGTCTGACTGTTTTATGGATGACTGCTTTATGGACTAGATGGCGAAGCTTCGTGGAAGAACGTGTATGGTGCGTCCGCTATTGGTTGCGCCGTGCACGGCTGCATGTGACCTGTGCCCGCACTGCCTTCGCGGACTCGGTGCACTGCGACTTCTACTTGCTTATGCGGCGAAGCTTTGTGCGAGCTGGCGAATCAGATCTGGCCTGTGTCCGCTCCACGAGGAGTTTGGTGAGATGACTACCGGAATCTGCTTGAATCCGGCGTTTTTAATCTGTTCGAACGTGGATGGGTTCTTCGTCAGGTCGACGGTATCGTAACGCACGCCCAGCTTTGCAAGCTCCTGTTCGGTGGCTTCGCATTGCGGGTTGCTCGGATTGGTGAAGACGGTCACGGTCATTCGATTTCCTCCCTATGCAAATGGCTTTCGTCGTCTGTGAAAGCCGTGTCGGCCACGTTCTTCGGTTATGCTCGCTTACGCAATCCACTATCTAGCATACACACTACCGGTAGTGGTGTGTCGTGAGTTTCCTCACTGTATATAGTGGGGAATTCCCCAGAATTCCCCAAAATACGAACGTTTGTTCGAATATGTCTAGTGTACCCCAAACCACGGAATTCGCGCCCGCGCGCATGTCGAAACTGTTTCTAATGCTGTCGGATGGGCGCAAGATGCGTTGCGGACGGTCATGGAATGACGTCGAGTCTGCGATGCCTGTAGCGGTGAATGTACTGGGTAAATGCTGGGTTGCGGCCTTTGACCCATTAGACCGCAAAAACAAGAAAGCCTCGGAGACTGTTGAAAACATTGGCTTCCGAGGCTTTTCGCATGTGCCCCCCGTGGGATTCGAACCCACAACCCACGACTTAAAAGGACGCTGCTCTAACCGTTGAGCTAGAGGGGCAACAGAGAGCTAGTATACAGCATATTTACGCAAAACGCCACACGAATAAGTCGGAAGTGACGAAAAACGCGAATCATCGTCGAAATATCATCAAATTCCCGCGAATCGCAGCATCATTTCTGCATATCTGCTCGTACAGTGGAACGCATGTCATGTACCACGATTCTTGTAGGAAAGAAAGCCAGCTACGACGGCTCCACCATCATCGCACGCGACGATGATTCCGGTTCCGGCCGTTACGACCCCAAGAAATTCATTGCGGTCGCACCGCAAGACCAACCGCGGCATTACCGCAGTGTGCTCAGTCATGTCGAAATCGATCTTCCCGACAATCCATGCCGATACAGCATTGTGCCAAACGTGCTGCCAAATCGCGGAATTCTCGCGGAAGCGGGCGTCAACGAGCGCAATGTGGCGATGAGCGCCACCGAAACCATCGCAGTCAACGAGCGTGTGCTAGCCGCTGATCCGCTCGTTGAACTGCAACCGGCGAACGAAGCCGCTAATACCCCCGAAGTCCCGGGCGGAATCGGAGAAGAAGACATCATCACCCTCGTGCTGCCTTACGTCACCACGGCACGCGAAGGCGTTGCACGTCTCGCCGAACTGCTTGAAACATACGGCACCTACGAATCGAACGGCATCATCATTTCCGACGTAAACGAAATCTGGTATGTCGAAACGATCGGCGGGCACCATTGGATCGCCCGCCGCGTGCCGGACGACTGCTATGCGACCATCCCCAACCAGCTCGGCATCGACGATTTCGACTTCGACGACGCCTTCAACACCCAACGTGAATTCATGTGCAGTGCCGATTTGCGCGAATTCATGGATGCGCATCACCTTGACCGCACTATGAGCGCGGCTGCAAGTAGCGGCTTCGGATTCCAGCCGACGAGTGCTTTCGGAGACGCCAGTATGAACGACGGCGGCAATAGCAGTAGCGGCGCGACGCTGGACCACAGCCATTTCAATCCGCGCACGGCTTTCGGCACCGCCACCACCAAAGACCGCATCTACAACACTCCGCGTGCCTGGTACATGCAGCGCTACCTCAATCCAAGCGCGGATTGGGATTCGCCGGCCGCCCGCTACACGCCCGCGTCCGACGATATTCCGTGGTGTCGCGTGCCTGAGAGCGCTGTGACGCTCGAAGACGTCGACTTCCTGATGAGCGCACACTTCGAGGGAACCCCTTACGACCCGTACGGCACGCTCGGAACGTCGGAAAGCCGCCATCGCTACCGTCCGATCGGCATCAACCGCACCGGGCATATGGTGGCCATGCAGATCCGCCCGTACGCGCCGGAGACAAGCCGTTCGATCATGTGGATTTCGTACGGTTCCGGCCCCTTCACCGCGGCCACGCCGTTCTATGCGAACGTCAACGATACGCCCGCCTACCTGCGCGACACCACGCCGGAAGTCTCGACCGACAATCTGTACTGGGCGAACCGTTTGATCGCCGCGCTCGCTGACGCGCATTTCTACGAAACCAGCAATGCGATCGAAGAATTTGCGGAATCGGCCCGCGCTTACGGCCATCGTCTGGTGGAACGTACTGATGCCGAATTGCGTGAGATGTCCGCGCAAACGAGCGTGTCCGAATCGCAAGAGAGTGCAGAGGCCGCGGAGATTACGGAAAATACAAGTATTGCAACCATCGCCAGACTGCAGCGGTCCAACGAAGAAATGGCGGAATATTTGCGCATTCACGTCACGAAACTGCTCAACGACGTGCTCTACACGTCCAGCAATCTCATGCACAACAGTTTCGCCATGTCCGACCGCTGGAACTGAGCGTAAAGCCCCGAAATCCGGCAAACCTCGTCCCAATGGGCCAGGTTTCCGCGCTCGGGGAGGTTCCGCATGAACGTAGGCTGTTGGAAGCGTCGGTGTTGCTTCCAACAGCCTCACGACTGCATCCGCATCCTCGTACGTCAGTTTTTGCCCATATCTTGCTTATATATGGCAGATTTGAAGAGTTGACATGAGGCATTTCGCTTATATATGGCACTCGTGCTTGTAGGCAAGGCGACTTCGGGGGTAAAAATATACCCTCTAAGTCACCTTGTTACCAAGGATATCTGCCATATATAAGCGAGATATCATCCGACGGACCCGCGAATCTGCCATATATAAGGCAGATGGCGCCGATCAGTTGAACCCGACGACGTGTTCCGCCACGAAATATCCCTTGCGAATCACGAAACGACCGATCGACCCGCGCAAATTCAACGCACGAGACATGGCCTTCTTGCGCACATCCTTGTAAATAGTGGGGGAGTACGCCTTAATGTCGTCCCACATATCCTTTTTCTTCTCATAATTTTCCGGATCGCGAGACAAAATCATGAACACACTTGCCACGGAACTTTCAATCGCCAGAAAGTGGATCATATAACGGTATAGGCCGTCTGGCACCGTGTTGTGTTCCGGAGTTGCACGCACCATGCACTGGTTGACGAGGCGCAGCTGGTCGACGCGGCGGATCATCACGTCGGTCTGCACGCTTTGCCCGTCGCGCCCGATGAAATAGTGGTAGAACGGCGTATCCAAATACTTCATGGTCTTCACCCAAGGGAATGGCTGGTACGCGTAAATGAAGTCCACGTAGAACGTGTGTTCCGGCAGTTGCATGCCGGACTCTCGCACCACGGCGGTGCGGTACGTCAGCGCGTGCATGAGAATGTATTCAGCCAAGCCGAAATGCCCAAGATCGTTCCAAGTCAGGCGCTCGCCGGCCTTCATGGCATGTCGGAAGTTCACTACATGCTTGTTGCGCTTGCCAACCTTGTCATACACATAATTAGTGACGAGCATGTCGATCGGCTCGGTGGAATCGGCCTCTTCGCGCAGCACGGCCATGACCTGTTCGAGCGATTCGGGGCCAACCCAATCGTCGGCGTCCACAACTTTCACATACATGCCGCTTGCCGCCGCGATGCCGGTATTGACGGCCCCGCCGTGCCCCTTGTTTTCCTGATGAATCGCGCGCACGATGCCCGGATAGCGGGCCTCGAATTTCTGCGCCATTTCCAGCGTGCCGTCGGACGAGCCGTCATCCACGATCAGCACTTCGATGTCGTCGTTGCGCTTCGCTGCGATTAACGACATGACGCATCGTTCCAAATATTCGGTCATGTTGTACGCGGGCACCACAAAGGTGAGCGTCTTCTTCTCCTGCATAGTCTTCCTTGGTTGGCCGAGGTGACCTTCCGCGCGCGGCGCGTGGTCACTGCGTAACGAAACTAACGTAGCACCTTGTTCGCTTCAGAGGAACGGTTTGTACGCAATAGGCACCCTGAATAGCGCAATCTGCACCTGAAATTTCCCTTAAGGGTACCGTTGTTGACGATTCGTCAGTTTTCGTCGATGCTTGTTGGCTTGTGCGATGCTTGCGATTCCCCTGTTGCTGGTACTGTTCGATTCTTGCGTCTGGCGCCTGTTGGCGTGGGCTGCGATGCTTACGATGACTGGGTGCGGCTGGGTTTTACGACTGCTGTTCGGCTTGCGTGCCTTGGCTTCCGGCTGCGCCTTGTTCGGTATTCTGTTCAGCGTTCTGCTCGGCTGGGCTTTCCGTATTGTTTTGTGATTGTGCCTCTTTTGCGGCCTTGCGCTCGCGTTTCGCGATTTCCTTGATTTCGCGCCTTTCCTGCTTTTCCGCCTCTTTTGCGGCTTTGTCGCTTTCGAAACGCAGTTCCGGCTTGGCTTCCATGCGGCTCAAGCCATGCCAGGCCAGATTCACGATGTGCGCGGCAAGCTGTTCTTTGCTGAGTCTGCGCTGGTCCGCCCAATACTGGCAGGTATATACGGTCATGCCGATGAGCATCTGCGCGTAGTATGGCACGCCCTTGGCCGGCAGATGCTGGCGTTTGAACGCTTCGGCGAGAATGTCTTCCACGCGCAGGGCGATGTCTCCCAAAAGCGAATTAAACGAGCTGGCCGGATCGGTTTTCGGCGAATCGCGGGTGAGAACGCGGAATCCTTCAGCATTCTCCTCAACATAGGTGAGCAGTGCCAGCGCCGTTCGTTCCACAATTTGACGGGGGTGCGCTTGCGGGTCGGAGAGCGCGTTGACGAGCGTGTCGGTAAGCGCGCGCATTTCGCGGTCCACCACCACAGCATATAGGCCCTCTTTGCCTCCGAAATGCTCGTACACAATGGGTTTCGACACTTTCGCGGTGGCGGCGATCTCTTCCACGCTCACTGCTTCGAACCCCTTCGACGCGAACAGCGAACGACCAATTTCGATGAGCTGCTCGCGTCGCTGATACGACGTCATTCTGGATGTATTGGCCATGCCGTCCAGTTTTTCACGCCCCGTGGATAGCTCCTTGACCGTCCTACCTCCACGTATCGTCCGATTCTGCAGAATCGGACACGTGTGTCATATTGACAATGCTTACTTGTCCGTTTCTCCCGAATCGGACATTCTGAACGGTAGGTGAAGAGTGTCCGTTGCGCTTTTTAGGCTGGAGTCATGGATACGAATGTGATTATTGCGATTGTCGCTGTTGTCGTTATTGCGGCAATTCTGGTGATTGGTGGTTGGTGGCTCGGTAAGACCCGCAAGAACGCCATCAACAAGTCCACTGAGGATGCGAAAGCGGCTGCTGATGCCCGTCTTGCTGCGGAAGCAAAGTCGGCTGCGGCTGATTCTTCCACGGTGAAGCCGTCCGTTGATTCCAATGTTGATGCAGCTGAAAAAGCTCTGGCTGAAAGTCAGCAGAAGTCCTCAGCTCAAGCTTTCTCTTCCGAAACGGCGGCTCCTACACCAGCCACCGAAGCCAAGCCCGAACCGGTTCATGAAACTCCTGAAGCCGCCGGCACGCGCATGCAGCGTCTTAAGGCGCGCCTGTCGAAATCCGGTAATCCGTTCGGCAAGGCTCTGTTCAACATTCTTGCGAAGGATCAGCTTTCCGAAGCCGACTGGGAAGACGTTGAAGACACCCTCCTGCTTGCCGACGTGGGCGCGGAAGCCAGCGAACAGCTAGTTGAAGAACTGCGTAACGATGCCCGAATCTCAGGCCAGTCTGACCCGGCTGAAGTGCGTGCCGCGCTGAAAGACAAGCTGTTGAAGCTCGTAGGCACTGACACGGATCGCCGCCTCAATGCCGATAAGGAAGGCGCGAACAAACCGAGCGTCATCATCATGGTCGGCGTGAACGGCACGGGCAAAACCACCACTGCGGGCAAGCTTTCCCGCCTGCTTGTTTCCGAAGGCAAGCAAGTCATGCTGGGCGCTGCCGATACCTTCCGTGCGGCGGCCGCCGACCAGTTGGAAACTTGGGGCGCCAAGGTCGGTGTTCCGGTCGTGCGTTCCGACAAGGACGGCGCCGATCCGGCGTCCGTCGCATTCGAGGCCAGTGCCAAGGCCAAGGAAGAGAACGTCGACGTGCTCATCATCGACACTGCGGGCCGCCTGCAGAACAAGGCGAACCTCATGGACGAGCTTGGCAAGATCCGCCGCGTCACCGAAAAGAACCTTCCGGTCGACGAGGTGTTGCTCGTGCTCGACGCCACCACCGGCCAGAATGGCATGACGCAGGCCAAGGTGTTCGCCGAAGCCATCGGCATTACCGGTGTGGTGCTCTCCAAGCTTGACGGTTCCGCAAAGGGCGGCATCGTGATTTCCGTGCAGAAGGAGCTTGGCGTGCCCGTCAAGCTCGTCGGCCTTGGCGAAGGCCCGGACGATCTCGCCCCGTTCGATCCAGAAGGCTTCGTCGACGGCATCCTCGCCTGAGCTGATTACGCTCTCGAGAAAGCCTCCCCGCGTGGGAGGCTTTCTTTTTACCCCCGACCAGTCCTATCTCACCTATATATGTATATATGGTAGATACGCTGAAAAATGGGCTGATATTGGTTTTGTCTGGGAGCGGTGCGCAATCTGAAACAAAACATGCCAGCCGCTTTATTCCGCCATTTTCGGTTGGCGTAATGGCGAGATGGCGTTACCTTGCTGTAACACGTCGTAACGTTTTCAAAACGCGGGCGGCGTTCCATACCGTTTTGTCAGCCCCATACGATGGGGCCGGAAATGTGAACTCAAAAAGAAAGAAAGAGGAGGGTGACATGGGTCAGCTTGATTCTGGAAATGCCGCGTGGATTTTGACTTCCGCGTCCCTTGTGTTCCTCATGACGCCGGGTGTGGCGTTCTTCTACGGTGGCATGGTCCGCGCAAAGGCCGTGCTGAACATGATGATCATGGAGGCGGCCGCTCTGTCCGTCACAATGGTGATCTGGGTGCTGTGGGGCTGGTCCATCGCCTACGCAGGCACTTCGGTCGGCGGTGTCTTCGGTGATCCGGCCACGGGCTTCCTGTTGAAGGATTCCATGGTTTCCGACGGTGGCGTCTTCACGTCGGCTTCGCTGAACTCCAACAATTACCCGGTCAGCGTCGATGTGGCGTTCCAGTCCGCATTCGCCATGATTACCGTCGCTCTGATTTGCGGCGCTATCGCTGAACGTGTCAAGTACTCCACTTGGATGATTTTCGTCGCGCTGTGGATTACCTTCGATTACGCTCCGCTCGCCCACATGGTGTGGAATGGCGGTCTGCTGAGCGCTGACGGCGCAATCTCCCAGGCCATCGGCGCTGCCGCCCACGATTTCGCAGGTGGTACGGTCGTGCACATCAACGCTGCAGTCGCCGCTCTGGTGATCGTGCTGATCATCGGCAAGCGCAAGGGCTTCGGCACCCAGCCGTTCCGTCCGCACAATGTTCCGTTCGTGATGCTTGGCGCTTTCCTGCTGTGGTTCGGATGGTTCGGCTTCAACGCTGGTTCCGCTTTTGCCGCCAACGGCACCGCAGGCTACGCTTGGGTTTCTACTTCCGCTGCAACCGCCGCCGCAATGCTCTCTTGGGGCTTCACTGAGAAGATCCGTACCGGCCACTACACCGCCATGGGTGCCGCTTCCGGTATCGTTGCAGGTCTGGTCGCCATCACCCCGGCCGCCGATGTGGTTTCCCCGCTGTGGGCCATCGTGATCGGCGCCATCGCTGGCGTGCTCACCTGCCTCGCTTGCGGCCTGAAGTTCAAGCTCGGCTACGATGATTCTCTCGACGTTGTCGGCGTCCACGGCGTCGGCGGCTTCACCGGCACTGTGCTCATCGGCTTCTTCGGCGAAGGTACCGGCCTGTTCGCGGGCGGCGACTGGAAGCAGCTGGTTGTGCAGCTCCTCGTTGCCCTCATTGCCATCATTTGGTCCGCTGTTGTCACCGGCATCATCGCCTTCGCTCTGGAGAAGACGATTGGCTGGCGTGTCACCGAAGCCCAGGAAGTCGGCGGCATCGATCTTGCCGATCAGGGCGAACGTGCTTACGATTTTGCTGGTACCGCCAGCTCTGTTCTCAAGGAGGTGAAGTGAGATGAAGCTCATTACCGCTATCATTCAGCCGCATAAGCTCGACGATGTCAAGGAAGCCCTCGCTGCCGCAGGTGTTCACGGTCTGACCGTGTCTGAGGCTAACGGCTACGGCCGCCAGCGTGGACACACCGAGGTTTATCGTGGCGCAGAATACACCGTGGATCTCATTCCGAAGATTCGCATCGAGGTGCTGTCCGACGACGCCGACGCCGAGACTCTGGTCGGTGTGATCGTCAAGTCCGCCGGCTCCGGCACCATCGGCGACGGCAAGGTCTGGGTCGCCCCGCTTGATTCGGTGACCCGCGTGCGCACCGGCGAGACCGGCTCTGCCGCTATCTGATAATTCATTCGGATAGATATTAAGGCTCCGGGCTCAGGTTCGGTTTATCAATAGACAGATCCCCGTACGTGCTTCGCGCCGTGCGGGGATTTTCATACGATTTTCGAGTCAGATTTTCTGCCTCGGATTTCCCACTTTCGCTTTTTACCTGCTCAGATTAGCTTGCTTTTGCGAAGATTCATAAGGATTTGCTATGACTTCAGCGGTTGATGGTCTTAAACAACGTTTCATGGATATGAGTCAGCCGGATGCCGACGGCGTGTACCGCAATGGTGCGGCGAAGCGAAAGGCCCGTACGGATTTGGCCATGGATTGCCTGACGAAGTTGTGGCAGGAGGCCTGCCAGACGGTTTCTGTTGACGTTCCACAAACTGGTATTGGTCTTGGTGCGGTGGGCTCGTTGGCTCGCGGCCAGGTGGGCCCGAGTTCCGATCTTGACTTGGTGGTCATTTATGAGCCTCACGCGTTCACTGACCAGCAGCTCAATGAGCTTGCCAACAAATTGTGGTATCCGATTTGGGATTCTGGTCTTGATCTTGACCAGTCGGTGCGTACCTGCGCGCAGTGCGAGGCGGTCACCGACCATGATCTGCCCGCCGCGATGGGTTGGCTGGATGTGGTGCCGATCGCGGGCGATACGCAGCTGATCGAATCCACGGCTGTCTCCATTTTGGAACGTTGGCGTAGGGCCGCCCGCAAGCGCTTGCCCGAATTGTTGAGTTCCGCCAAGTCTCGTTTGGACGAGTTCGGACGTATGGCGTACGGCAATCAGCCTGATATTAAGGAGTCTCGCGGTGGTTTGCGAGATTCCGTGCTGGTCTCCGCGCTTGCCGCTTCTTGGCTTGCCGACCGCCCGCACGGCCAGTATGATGATGCTGTCGAACGGTTGCTGGATGTGCGTGACTGCATTCATTTGGTTGCCAATAAAGACACGAATATGTTGCTCGCTCCCTATCAGGCGAGGGTTTCGGCGATGTTGGGTTTGGCTGATCCGACGTTGCCGAGCGGCGAGCGTGAGGTGAAGTCGATTGATGATTTGCAGACGTTGCTTGCGCGTGTTGGCCGTCAGATCGCGTTTTCGCTTGATTCCACGGCTTCCCGTGCCGAGCATTCGTTGACTCATGAGAAGCCTCGTTTTGCGTTTTTTCAGGTGTTCCAGCCTCGTGGCGGCGGTAAGCGTCAGGCGCCTACGTTTGATGTGGTCGCGCCCGGTATTGCCAAGCATGAGGAGGAGATCGTACTTGCGCCGGGTGCCGATCCGAAGTCTGATCCGTGCCTTGCGTTGCGTGCGGCTGTTGCTGCGGCTGAGTTTGGTCTGCCGATTGCGCCCGGCACGTTGCAGAATCTGAAGTCATGTCCGATTGATGATCGCACGTGGAATGATGAGTCGCGTAGTCTGTTCTTGCGTTTGCTTGCGAGCGGTCCCGCATTGTTGCAGGTGTGGGAGGAGATTGATTTTGTTGATATTCCGGGTCGTTTGATTCCGGAATGGTTGGCGATTCGTAATCGTCCGAGCGCTTCGGCCGTGCATCGTTACACGATTGACCGTCATTCGGTTGAGGTGGTCACGCGGCTTGGCCGTGAAACACCTCGTGGAAACCGTTATGATGATCGGCATTATCAGGCGTTGCTGTTGGCTGGTATTTTGCATGATATCGGCAAGCGTCCGGGGGTTGCCGATCATGCTGCGGAGGGTGCCCGCCATGCGTCTACGGTGTTGAAACGTATGGGTTTTGACCGTGACATTATTTGGTGGGTCACGTTGCTGGTGCGCGAGCATCTTACGTTGTCGGAGTTTGCGACTGGTCAGAATCCTAATGATCCGAATGTCGGCGACGAATTGGCGTCCCGTCTTGACCATGATCCGCTGCTGCTTGACATGCTCTTTGACCTGACTCGTGCTGACGGTTCGTCGTTGGGTGCCACGTCCGGCGAGACTATTTCCAAACAGTACGGATGGAGCAAATGGCGCGAAACCCTTGTCCGAACCATGTACAACGCCACCCGCTACCACATGTGAGGCCGCGTAGGCTGTGAGCGAATGCCCGGCAAAGCGACATGATTGCCGATGCGGTACCCGCCGCGTCGTCGGAAACCCATCGTTTAAGAAAAAGTGGGGAACATATCACCTTCAGTTCACTTAAGCAAGTCAAAACCAGGGGAATGGGCACCCGTACGAAAGATGTCCCCAAGTTGTCCACTTGGTTATCCCCATTTGGTGGATAACTCGATATGTTTTCCACATAGTTATCCCCAGTATGTGGATAACTCGGGTTTTTTCGGCTTTCTTATCCACAGCGAACCGATTCGCGCGTGTTGGGTGATTTCGATCCTGCCAATGCGGAGATTCCTCCAGAATCTCATCGCAACATCATTCGTGAAGCGGCACAGGTATTATGGTTTTTCCCGGTACACCACACATCGAAGAGCTGGAGAAGCATGGCGGAGAGCAATTCTTGGAACAACGGCCTGAATCAAGGGCAAAGCCGCGGTTTTTCAGGCAATGGCAGCACTTCCGGAACATCCGGAGCGGCTATTCGCGACGCCATCTTCGACCGTGTGCCGCCACATGACGACGCCGCCGAAATGGCGGTGCTCGGCGGCATGCTCATGAGCAAAGACGCCATCGGCGAAGTCTCGCAGATGATTGACATCACCGACTTCTACCAGCCGCGCAACCAAACCGTGTACGAAGCCATCATCAACCTGTTCTCCGCATCGCAGCCCGTCGATGCGGTGCTGGTGGCCAACCAGCTGCTCAAAGACGGCGACCTCGAAAAAGTGGGGGGATCCGACTATCTGCACAGCCTCGTCGCATCCGTGCCGACCGCAGCCAACGCAACCTTCTATGCCGACATCATCCACCAGCGTGCCATCTTGCGCAATGTGATCGCAGCCGGCACCAAAATCGCGCAGCTCGGCTACACGGCCGAAGGATCCCAAGCCGAAGACGTCGTCAACCTGGCACAGGCCGAAGTCTACGAAATGTCGACCGGCAAAGTGAGGCAGGATTACGCGCCGATCGGCACCGTCATCACCGACACCCTTGACCAAATCGATCGACTGCAGAACGGCGAAGTCTCCAAGGGCGTACCAACCGGATTCCGCGACATCGACGAAGTGACGCAGGGCCTGCAGCCGGGCCAGATGATCGTCGTTGCAGGACGCCCCGCCATGGGCAAGTCCACGCTCGGCGTCGATTTCGCACGATCCGCCGCGTTGCACCACAATATGACATCCGTGATCTTCAGCTTGGAAATGAGCAAAAACGAACTTGCGCAACGAATTATCTCCGCGGAAACGAATATTCCGTTGGCAGCCATGCGTCGAGCGGAAGATATTACGCAGGAACGTTGGAATATCCTCAATAATCTGCAAGACAAACTGCAGAACGCACCATTATTCATCGACGATAGTCCGAACATGAGTTTGATGGAGATTCGTGCGAAATGCCGCCGATTGAAGCAGACGAACGATCTGAAATTAGTGGTGATCGACTACTTGCAGCTCATGACTTCCGGCAAGGCCGTGGAAAGCCGCCAGCAGGAAGTGTCCGACTTCTCGCGTGCATTGAAGCTGCTTGCCAAGGAATTGGAAGTGCCGGTGGTGGCGTTGAGCCAGCTGAACCGTGGTCCCGAAATGCGTCAGGATAAGAAGCCGCAGCTTTCCGACCTGCGTGAATCCGGTTCTATCGAACAGGACGCCGACGTGGTGTTCCTCGTGCACAGGCCGGACGCCTACGACAAGGAGGACCGCCCGGGCGAGGCCGACATCATCATGGCGAAGCACCGTAACGGCCCGACCGATACCTTCAATCTCGCGTTCCTTGGCGCATACTCCAAGTTCAAAGATATGCCGCAGGACTATCAGAGCCAGCAGGAGGTATAAGCATGACGTGGAACTCATTCGCAACGCCGTTGATTGGCAAAGCCGTGCGTGCGGCCTCACGCCTGGCGCATGGCGGCGGCAGCGCGTTCCCCGGCAAAATCGTGGAACAGATCGACCCGCAATTCCTCGCACGCACGCTACAGCAACTGCCGCTCGGCGTGGTGCTCGTATCCGGAACGAACGGCAAAACCACCACCACTCGTATGGTGGCAAGCATGCTGGAATCGTTGGGATTAAAGGTGTTCACCAACCCGACCGGATCGAACTTCACCCGTGGCGTGGTCTCGTCGCTGCTGGCGGAAGTTTCGCTCGGCGGCAAACTGGACGCCGACATCGCCGTATTGGAACTCGACGAAGCGTACGCGGTGCATTTCGTCAAACAAGTACAGCCCGACTACTGCCTGCTGCTCAACGTGATGCGCGACCAGCTCGACCGTTTCGGCGAAATCGACAATACCGCGAAACTGTTGAGCAAAGTCGCCGAAGCGACCACCGGAACCGTGGTGCTCAATCGTGAGGATCCGCGCATCGCACGACTTGCGGACGTCACACATGCTGAAGATGGTGTGGAAGTGCGCTATTTCGGACTTGACGAGTCGTTGCGCAGCTTCTTTCCTTCCGACGATGACATGCGCACGACGGTTGATACGGAATCGGCAACTGATACTGAAGCTTCAGTTGGTATTGACTTGTCCGAATCTGCAGAATCGGACAAGAATATTGAGATTGACGATTCCTCGGCAATTGCGAAAACTGGGGGAAATGCAGAAAATTCGAAAAATGCAGAGTCTGCGGAACAGCTACCGGCTGACGTGACCCTGCTTGCCGTAGGCGACCATCGTGCCAGCTTCGGCATCGACGGCGAAACGTACGAAACCGGCGTGAAACTGGAAGGTGTGTACAACCTATACAACGCGGCGGCCGCACTGGCCGTCGTGCGAGCGGTCGTAGCCGACGCGCAGGCAATGTTCCTGCCGTTCGAAGAGAACGTAACCGACGAACTATTGCGACAAGTGGGAATCTCACAGCGCATGATCGATTTTGCACACGCCACCACGCAAGCCATGATCGACGCGGCAGCCGAAGTCACTCCGGCGTTCGGACGCGGCGAAGTCATCGACGTAAACGGTTCGCCGGTAGAACTGCTACTCGTCAAAAATCCCATGGGATTCCGTCTGTCGCTCGCATCCTTCACTCCTGAAGGCTGCGATACCATGATCGCCATCAACGACGAGTACGCCGATGGGCGTGACATGAGCTGGTTGTGGGACGTGGATTTCTCCTCGCTGCGAGGCACCGGTGTAGCCATGGTTTCAGGCGTACGCGCATGGGATATGGCGTTGCGCCTCGAATACGACCAAGTGCCGGTGAACAGCGTCAACACGGAACTTGAAGAGGCCGTCTCAACGTTCGTGAACGCAAATCCGGGTACCCCTAAGCACATTTACTGCACGTACACGGCGATGCTTAAAACGCGAGCGGCGCTCGGCAAAATCGCCGAAGTCGCCGACGCTGGCGTGGGCAAGTGACGGCGCGTATCCGCACAATCCGGCAAGACGTGCGAAAAACGCATGAAAATCGGTGCAACGCATGAAAACGCATGAAGAACGTATGAAACGCATGAGGGAGACGATATGAGCCAGACAATCGACATCGTGTCGCTATATCCGAAAGACATGAACATCTACGGCGACTCCGGCAACGTACTCACCATCCAGCGCCGACTCGCGCTGTACGGCTACGAACCGCACGTGCACGCCTACAATCAGGGCGACGCGTGGCCCGAACACGTCGATATGATTCTGGGCGGCGGCGGGCAAGACACCGGCCAGAAGAAAATCGTCGACGACTTCTTCAAACGCGCCGACCTGCTGCGCTCGCTGGCCGCAGACGGCACCCCCATGCTCATGATCTGCGGCCTGTATCAGCTGTTCGGCGAATATTTCGAAACGGTGGATGGTTCCCGACTTGACGGCATCGGCGTGATCGGCGCGTACACGGTCGGTCAGGAAGTGCGCATGATCGGCAATCTGACCGAGCATTCCGCCGATTTCGGCGATATCATCGGCTACGAAAACCATTCCGGCCAGACCTTCCTGCGCGAAGGCGTGCAGCCGCTCGGCACTGTCGACGCGGACGGCACCGGCAACAATGGCGAGGATCATACGGAAGGCGCGCGCGTCAACAATGTGATTGGCACATACATGCACGGCTCGCTGCTGCCGAAGAATCCCGCGATCGCCGATTTTCTGATCCGCACCGCCGCAGAACGCCGGTATGGTTCGTTCGATCCGGCCGCTGCAGGGCAGACGGAAGCGCAGCGTGCGGAACTTGATCGCATCAACACGATTGCCAGCAATGCGCGTCGCGTGGCCATGTCACGTCCGCGCTGATCGGCCGCTCGTTTTTTGGGTGAGTTTCGCACGATCTCACTGTCCTGCGTTTTGCGGCTTCGTTTTCGTTTTTCCGTACGCTGTGGGCATACGGCAGCGAACTTTCCGCAGAATTGCGACAATTGACCAGTTTCGTTGACTTTATTTGTGAAGATAATGCGATAGAGTGGGTACCACCATCACCTAAGGAGGTAATCATGGCTGATTTTGATTTTGGTGACGGCCTGCGTAAGGTCTTTCTCGCCGGCGTTGGCGCTTTGGCGACCACGGTTGAGAAGAGCCAGGAAATCGTTGACGATCTCGTCAAGAAGGGCGAGCTGACCGTCGAACAGGGCAAGGCCCTCAACGCCGAACTCAAGCACAAGGTCGCGGAGGTCAAGGAAGCCTCCGAAGCCAAGACTGCAGAGGAAGTCAAGGAAGCGGAGTCTGAAGCCAAAGCCGAGTAACGTTCAATCGTTCCCATCGCCGTCTGCGCGTCGCATCACGTTCAGACGGCGATTTGCTATGCGCGCCATACGAAACTTGCACGGCATGCGAAACGTTCGAAAAATCGCGTGCGAATCGATAAGAAACGTGCGAATCGCATGAAATACGTGGGACGCAAGCCCCCATGAATCCCACTCATCGTAATCCGACCAACGTTTGCGAGCAGCGATATGTCTTTGAATTCCCCAATCGAGCCGGACGCGGTCCGCCCCGAAAGCGTAGAACCGGTCACACTTTCTGACCGAGTCAACGCGGTCATCAATCCCGCGGCAGACCCCTCGCCCGACGCGGCAGCGGCAACGGCAGCCAAATCCGCGGAAAAAACGGGAATCCCGCAATCGCGCAAACAGAACAGCGCAACCTTTACGCAACCCGAAACCATCGGACTGTTCGGCCCTCGCAAAGACTCATTCTCGCAACGCTACCACCTGACCCGACGCGGCAAACTGAAACGACTCGCGCAAATCGCGCAAATCGTCAACCAGTTCGACATTGTGCACGGACTGACGCCCATCAAAATGCGTCTTATGTTCGAAGCGCTCGGCCCGACCTTCGTGAAAGTCGGACAGATCCTATCCATGCGATCCGAAATCCTGCCCCAATCGTTCTGCGACGAGCTGTCCAAACTGCGCGCCGATGCCGATCCTATGCCGTACGGTACGGTACTGCAGGTGCTTGAGGACGAATATGGTCGTCCTGTTGGCGAGATCTTCGAACATATCAACGCCACGCCGCTTGGCTCAGCGAGTCTTGCGCAGGTACATCGCGCGAAACTTTCTACCGGCGAGGACGTGGCCGTAAAAGTACAGCGGCCGGGAGTGCGCGAAACCATGGCACAGGATGTGTCCATCATGCGCACCATCGCACGAATAGCCGCCAAAACCATGCACAGTGCGCAAGTAGTCGATCTCTCCGGCGTGGTCGAGGAATTGTGGGACACCTTCGAATCGGAAACCGACTTTTTGATCGAAACCCGCAATTTGGCGGAATTCAAACGATTCTGCGAACGCTACAAATACATGGACTGCCCGAAGCCCTACCCGGAACTGTGTACCGAGCATGTGGTGGTCATGGACTATGTGGAGGGCATCTCCGTTTCGCACCCCAACGAACTTATTGAAGCGGGCTACGATCTGAAGGAGATAGGCACCAAACTTGTGGACAACTACGCCACGCAAGTGCTTGACGAAGGCTTCTTCCATGCGGATCCGCATCCGGGTAACATCATGGTGCGCGGCGGGCAGATCGTGCTGCTTGACCTTGGTATGACGGGTCGGCTTAATGCCAAAACCCGTTCCGTGCTGAAGGACATGATCTTTGCCGTCGCCAAACAGGATTCGCCTGCGCTTGCCGACGGTCTGCTGCGTTTCGCCGGTGCCGAGGCCGATCCGGAGGATTATCCGGCGTTATTGGCCGACTTGGACGTGATTGTCAAGGAATTCGGCACAGTGGATTTGGCCGAGCTGGATATCGCCGCCATGCTCACCGCATTGACGCAAATGGCGCAACGCCACGGCATTGAAGTGCCGAGCACCGTCACCACGGTCGGGCGTGCGCTGGTCACTTTGGAAGGCCTGCTCGACGAGTTCATTCCAGACGTGAATATGATTCAGATCATCTCCGACCATATCGCGGCAAGCACGTCGAAGAAGGATTTCGCCAAGGATGAGGCGAAATCGCTGGTTATCGAAGGTCATCAGGCGCTACACAGTCTGCTCGCTGCTGCCAATGAGCTGAAAGTGGCGTCCCGCATGCTCACGCGCGGCCAATTGCGCGTGAATATGGAGATGGTCGGCTCGCAGGAACCGATTCATCTGCTTGCCAACATGGTGAACAGGCTTACGATGGCGCTGATCGTCGTCGGATTGTTCATCGGCTCGTCGATTGTGTACTATGCGGGCATCAAACCGGTGATTTTCGGTATTCCGATCGTTGGTTTCCTCGGCTATGTGATCGCGTTCATTTTGTCCGTCTGGATAGTGTTCGACATTTACTTCAAGGGACGTTCCAACAAAAAACGGTAGTTTTTGTGGTTTTTAGCCCCAGTCTCTGGGCTGAATGTGTGTGCTTGATGCACTCAAGGCACCGCTACGCGGTCTTCGCGGCAAGCCGCTCACTTCGCCTGAGGGAAACCCACTGGGCTTTCCTCTTCACGGCTCAGTGGCCAAGCCTACGGATCCAGCATGCATGTTCGATTCACCGTCCTTTGGGAGTCCGAACCCCACGGACCTGGTGAACTGGGACGTCATCAGCCTCCAATCTGCCCATAACTCGCTTATGTATGGCAGATTTGCGGGTCTGTCCGGATGTATTTCGCTTATGTATGGCAGACACCTTTGCTAAAAAGCCATATAGGGGGTATGAAAACGCTTGTTTTCTGACCCTGTGCTGCCATATATAAGCGAGATGCCTCGTGACACAACTCAAAATCTGCCATATATAGTCAAGATATGGCTCGGCTGTTGGTGGCTTGAGACGGCGACATACGATCGCGGATCGCGTAGGTGGTCGCCGTTTTTGTGATTTATGGGCTAATCTCAGAAGAGACAGATTCGATGGCCGCGAACGGTGCGAACCAATGCGAGAGAATGCGTGAACGGCCATGTAAGGGAGGAAAGCCCATGTCCAAATCATTCGTCAATAAAGTGTTGGCGGGCGGTGCGCTCGCCGCAGGTGCCGCAGTATGGGCGATTGCCCCGCGTACCTTCTCCGACAAGCGTCGCAACTACGTGCCGTCCATTCCCGACGTGTGGTATGCGCACCGCGGTCTGCACGACGCAGGTTCCGGCCTGACTGCGCAATATGCCAATGAAAGCGGCGAATACGTGGCGCTCGCCCGACGTATGGCCATGAAGGCGGGCTATGGCAGTCCCAGCGTGACTGGTGCGATCGCTCCGGAGAACTCGCTTGCGGCGTTTGCCGCGGCCTGCGAGGCGGGTTACGGCATCGAACTTGACCTGCAGATGACCGCCGACGGCGAAATCGTGGTGGTGCATGACGGCGATCTGATGCGCGTCGCCGGAGATCCGCGACGCATCGCCGATCTCACATACGATGAGCTGACCCGTATTCCGCTGTTCCCAACCGACGCCCCCGGTGCCGCCGTCGCCGCGCCGCTGCCGGGCTCGCTTGAGAATCCGCCGCTGGTCACCACACCTGACAGCGCTCCGGAAGGGTATTTCCAGCATGTGCCACTGTTCGCCGACGTGCTCAAGGTAGTGGCGGGCCGTGTGCCGCTGATCGTCGAATACAAGTTCGACGACAATTCCAAGTGGAATCCGCGCGATGTCGAGCTCATGGAAAAGGGCGACGCACTGCTGCAGGCCTATTCCGGCGCGTACGTGATCGAATCGTTCAATCCGGCCGCCGTCAACTGGTACAAGGAGAACCGTCCGGAAGTATGCCGTGGTCAGCTTTCCTGGTGGCCGCAGGGGGAAGAGAAGCCGTCTGATCCTGCTGCGCTCGCCAAGGAATATGCGGCCGGTGCGTTGATTTTCGACTGGATTTCCCGCCCTGATTTCATCGCCTATGATTGGCACGGCGGCAACAGCCCGCAGGTGCGTCTGGCTCGTTTCATGGGTGCCGTTCCCGTGTCGTGGACGGTGCGTAGCCGCGACGAGCTTGCGCAGTGCGACGACTGGTTCGATTACCATATTTTCGAGGCGTTCGTACCGGACGAGCAGTAGAGGTTTTTACATATGATTTCGGCCTGCCGCCGCATGATTTGCGTTGTGGCAGGCCGTTTTTTATTCGATTTACTCGATTGACTGATTGGACCGATTCGGTTGAGCTCTGATTCGGTCAGTCGATCACGCCATACAGACGGTCGCCGGCGTCGCCCAAGCCCGGCACGATGTAGCACTTGTCGTTGAGCTTCTCGTCGACGGCACACAGCACCAGCTTGAACTTGATGGACGGATCGAGGTTCTCCTCAACGAACTTCAGGCCTTCCGGAGCGCCCAGAATGCACACGGCGGTAACATCCTTCGCGCCACGCTCGGCCAGATAATGCGTTGCTGCGACCAGCGTGCCGCCGGTGGCGAGCATCGGGTCGATCAGGAAGCATTGACGGCCGCTCAGATCGTCGGGCAAGCGGTTCGCGTATGTGATCTGCTGGGTCGGGTTCTCCTCGTCGCGCTTCATGCCGAGGAATCCGACTTCGGCGGACGGAATCATCTTGGTCATGCCGTCAAGCATGCCCAGGCCCGCGCGCAGCACAGGCACAATGATCGGTGCCGGGGAAGCGATGTGCTTGCCTACCATAGGAGCGACGGGGGTTTCGATCGGCTTGTCCACGACTTCGATATCGCGGGTGGCTTCGTAAGCCTCAAGCATCACGAGTTCGGAAATGAGCTCGCGGAACGTGGAGGACGGGGTGTTCTTGTCGCGAAGAACGGTGAGCTTGTGGTCCACCAGCGGGTGGTTCAAAACATGAATATCCATGTTTTCTAAGCGTAGTCCATAATTGCGAAGAAAAATGCAGGAACTGAGAAAGGCGCCAAGAAAGACGCTGAAGAATCTTATGAAAAAGCAGTGAAATTTAAAAAGAGGGAAAGCGCCGAACCACGAAAGCGCCTGTCGGCGCAAAGGCCGCTCGCAGCGGCAAAAAATGGAGCCCGGGGCTATGCATGGCCCGGCGCGAATTCCTATTCTACAGATGCTGCAGACCGCACGGTACGCCGTGTCGCGAATTGATATTGCGATTGCTGTGCGGCACATTTAGTAGGGGGTGAAAGAAGCGGATTGCGCTACTCCAGATTGCGCTACTCCAGTTTTCCTCGCCTCCACAGATTCGCCCCATGGCGAAAATCCTTGGCCGTAACAAACAGATTGCCGGCCGTGTGCATCAAGCGGGCCGCTTTCGTGCGTGCTTGCTTTTTCGTGGCGTCCGAGCTTTCCGCTTGTACGGCCTCTGAATTCACCGCCTCCAAGCGTGAGGCCATATTTCGTGCCTCAATGCGCAATCCCAACGCAACCACGTCGGTGAACGCCGCCGCACGTTCCAATGCAATCGCGAAATCGCCGGTGAATGCGCCCGTCAGAATCGAATCGGCGGTATGCGCAATGTCATCTTCCGTGGGTGCCTGGTCAACGCCTGCAATCGCCGAAGCGGTAGTTGCAACCGGTTCTCCGACACGCCACAATCGCGCGATCGACTCACGATTCTTCCTCATCCACGTGCGCAGCACATACAGTCGCCACAGAATGCCCGGCAATGAATCCGGTTCGGCGCTGCTCCACAGTTCGGCGATCACGTCAACGCCCTCGCGGTCCACCAGCGTGAGCACGCGCTCCACGAGTTCGGCATCCTGCGTATGATGCACGCGGTCCAACAGTGCGGCCGCCGAAGCGTGGCTCATCTCGTTGATTTGCGCCGGATCGGCACCTCCCGCGATATTGTCGGCCATCATCTGGTCGAGTTGCCCCGGGCGGGCCGGACGCGGCGATCCGGTGTTGGTGAAACCGGCGGAACGGCTTGGAATAACCGATCCGGAACCGTAATGCATGTTAGTAGACAATGGGCGAAACCTTTTGAATATCGATAATGCTGGGACCTTGCGGCGTATCGATTATAAACAGCGCTACGGCGGTGCCGGTAGGCATGAACGGCGTTTTGGCGATGAGCTGCTTGGAGAGCGCTTTGCGGGCGCATAGTCCGCGCAAGTGATCGAACATGCCTCCGATAACCGGTCGGTGCATGCAGATCGCCGTGGTTTCGCGGGTTTCGAGCGTGAGCTGGATCTGCTTGAGGAACGCCAGCCATGCGATGGTCGGGTGCTCGGCGAAGGCGTCTTCCGTGAGCGCGTCGATGTGTTCCATCGGGCGTTCGGTCTGCCAGCTAAGCACCTGCAGTGTTTCCTGGCAGCGCAGCCATGGTGAGGTTGCGAGGCGGGTTGGGTTGTAGCAGGCGAGTTCGCGGTTGAGTGCGAATGCCGCGGCCGCGCCTTTCGGAGTGATCGGCCGGTTCGCGTCGGTGCCTTTCCAGGATTTGCGCGATTCGGCCTTGGCATGACGCACGATCAGCAGATTCTGCGCGGTCGCGGCACCCTCCTGTACGCGGTCCACGAAGATGGCGAGGGTGTCTTTATCGGTGGAATGCGTGAGGATTTTACGTGCTTCACGTACGGAAACCCACACGATATCGTTGATTTCGCCTACATCTGCGCGATGCACAGGGCCGAATGCGTCAAGCAGATGTTCCGCATCATCTCCGGAAATCGGTTGCGCCATCCAATACAATGTGTGCTTGGTGTCGACGGTGCGATCGTGCGAATGCCGGGTTTTCTTGCCTTCTTCGGATAACGGATACTCGACTTCGCACAGATAAGGGCCGAGTGCAATGGAAACGCCTGTCTCCTCGCCGATTTCTCGTACTGCGGCATGACGATGCGATTCGCCTTGCTCAAGTTTGCCTTTCGGCCAGCTCCAGTCATCGTACTTTGGTCGATGCACGATGCACACTTCAATGTTGTTGAGTTGTTCTTTTGGAGATTTCTGTGCTGCGATTGCCGGATTTTCAGCGATTTCGCTGCCGGCTTTCCACCGCCATACAATACCCCCGGCGGCTTCTACGACGCGTCTCATGTTCTCTCCCATATCTTTCATTGTAAGTGGTAGGCGCGGTTATTGTTCATGATCGAGCAATGAAAATGGCCGATCCTGCAATTGCAAAATCGGCCATTTTCGCGGAACTTAGTGCCTTGCCGGTCGGCGCGTATGCTTCTTGATGAGATATTCCTGGGAATCGACCAGCGGGCGACCCTCCTCATCCTTCGCATGACGCACGTAGGTGCCGTCGGCTGCCATGTGCCACGAGGTGGTGGAATCGGCCATCTGCAGATCCACGTACTTGATCAGTTCATCGACCTGCTCCGGAGCGGTGATACGCACCAGCGCTTCGACTCGACGGTCGAGATTGCGGTGCATCAGATCGGCGGAACCGATCCACACTTCCGGACCTGCGGCCGGGCCTTCACCGATCTGTGGACCATCGGAGTTCGCGAATGCGTAGATACGGCTGTGTTCGAGGAAACGGCCCAGAATGGAACGCACGCGAATGTTCTCGGAAAGTCCCGGAACACCCGGCTTGAGTGCGCAGATGCCGCGTTCCACGATGTCGATCTTCACGCCGGCTTGGCTTGCACGGTACAGTGCGTCGATGGTCTTCTCGTCAACGATGGAGTTGACCTTGATCTTGATCCATGCTTCCTTGCCTGCGCGTGCGGCATCCTCTTCGCGGCGGATGCGCTGAATCAGGCCGGAACGTACGGTACGCGGCGCCACCAGCAGACGGTGGAAGCTCGACTTCGGAGCATAGCCGGACAGCTGGTTGAACAGGCGGGTCATATCCTGGCCGACCACCGGGTCGCACGTCAGCAAGCCGAGATCGGTGTAAATACGGGCGGTCTTCGGGTTGTAGTTACCGGTGCCCACATGGCAGTAGCGGCGCAGGCCGTCGGCTTCCTGACGCACCACAAGGCTCAGCTTGCAGTGGGTCTTCAGTCCCACGATGCCGTACACCACGTGCACGCCTGCGCGTTCCAGCTTGCGTGCCCATGCGATGTTGGCGTCTTCGTCGAAGCGTGCCTTGATTTCGACCAGTGCCAGCACCTGCTTGCCCGCATGTGCCGCGTCGATGAGCGCGTCGATGATCGGGGAGTTGCTGGACGTACGGTACAACGTTTGCTTGATGGCGAGCACCTTCGGATCCGCCGCAGCCTGCGCTAGGAACGCCTGAACGGAGGTAGAGAACGAATCGTATGGGTGATGCAGGAGGATATCGCGTTCGCGAATCGCTGCAAAAATGTCTTGCGCGCGGGACGACTCCACCTCAGCAATCTGACGATTGGTGGTCGGCACGAACGAACGGTACTTCAAGTCCGGACGGTCGATGCCGCCAAGTTCGAAGAGCACGGTCGCATCGAGCGGTGCCGGCAGACGGTACACCTCATCGGCGCTGACGCGCAGCTGGTCGGCGAGCAGCTGGGAAAGGAACGGGCTGGTCTCGTCGGAAATCTCAAGACGGATCGGCGGTCCGAAACGACGGCGCAGCAGCTCCTTCTCCATGGCGTTGAGCAGGTTTTCTGCATCATCCTCTTCCACGTCGATATCTTCGTTACGGGTGACGCGGAAGGAACGTGCTTCCTTGATGATCATGCCTGGGAACAGGGATTCCAAGTGCGCGATGATCAGATTCTCCATGGTGATGAAGCCGTAGCGCACGTCGGTGGCATCGTCGTCGGTCATGTCGTCGACGGGCACGAGACGGTTCAGGTTTCCAGGAATCTTCACTCGTGCGAAGTGGGACTTGCCGGAAGCTGGATTCTCCACGAGCACAGCGAGGTTGATGGAACCGCCGGAAATGTACGGGAACGGATGGGCCGGGTCCACGGCGAGCGGCGTCAGAACAGGGAATACCTGCTGACGGTAGTAGCGAGACAGGCGCTCCTGCTCGGCTGCGGTGAGCTTGTCCCAGCTCAGAAGCACGATCTGTTCCTTCGCCAGGTCGGGAAGAATGTGATCGATCATGTAGTGCGCGTGCTCGTCCTGCAGGCGGTGCGCCTGCTCGCTGATGGCGCGCAGCTGCTGCCTTGGGCTCAATCCGGAGGCTGCCGTCACGGCGATGCCGGTGTCGATGCGGCGCTTCAGGCCTGCGACGCGAACCATGAAGAACTCGTCGAGGTTGTTCGCGAAGATCGCGGCGAAGCTTGCGCGTTCAATGATCGGCAGGTCCTCGTCCTGAGCGAGTTCGAGGACGCGCTTGTTGAACTTCAGCCAGCTCAACTCGCGGTCGAAGAAGCGGTCGTTCGGCAACGGTTCTTCGCCGGCCTGAAGCTCACGCTTATCGTTTTTATCGGTCTCGGCGATATGCTCAGCTATCTGGCTGCGCAAGATCGCCTTTGAGGGTGCGTCAAAAATCTGTGCCATACTTTCCTACTTTATCCTTAAGTAGCGGGACATGCCGTCAAAAGCGTCAAAATTTAGCAGGAGTTAACATTCGTTCGTTCGTATGCAAAATAAAGCGTCGACACGCCGTCTTTTTGCAGCAAACGCACGCAATCAAACAAACACGCCGCGCGTTTCGCACATGATGAAACATTTTCGTGATTCTTGCGATCGCAAAGCAACAGTTGCGATAAATAGGGAACATCAGCCGATTTCGGTTTGCGATTGCCGGATTGCTGAGCATAATTACAAAGTACAAGAACAACTTAAGAGCAGAGCCCACAAAGAGTGTATGGCCAAGATAGGTCGTTACGTTGGACGGGCATTGGATAGACTTACCGTTACGACGATGTTGTTGTGCAGAGATTCTGCTTTTAAAGTTTCTTGCAAGGAAGGCCCGCTTCGGCGGGTCTTCCTTTTTGTTTTTTTTTTTAAGCGTGCTGGCATGTGTCCGTCCCGTTTTCCGAAGGGAATCGACAGACGTGGATACTTGATGCCCTGTGGATAGCTGTGGATGACACGCCGTGGTTGTGGATAACTAGCGTCCTCCGACCACAGGGCCGGTTCGGCTTGCGATGGTATGCATCGGGACTTTTCAATCGACGGTATGAGTAACGCAACGTCTTTTCCTAATATGCCTCCGGTACCACTGCCGTCGGGCGGACTGATGCCGGTCGCGAGCTCGGCCACATCGCGATCGGCACCTCCGGCGCAGCGCAGAACCGTCTCTCCGCAACGGTTCTATACGTCACCTGGATTAGTCCAAGGCGGAGCGACACCGGTCGGCGCGATGCCTGGAACGTACGGCATGGTTGCCGAGCGTGGCCGTACGGTGCGAGAACAGCGCTGCGATGTGAGCAATGTGGTAATCGTTGACTCCGTGGTGGCGGGAGTGGGAGCGAGTACCCTGGCGGCCATCTTGGCTCGTGAGCTGAACGAGCGTGGACTCAAATGCGTACTTGTCGATGCCGATCTGCAAGGCGGAGGCCTTGACGTGCTTCTCGGCGTGGAAAACGAGGACGGCTCGCGACTTGGGGAAATCAGTGCACCGCTTGGCACCATCGACGGCAAGGCGTTGCTGCGGGAGTTGCCAGTCTGGGATGGCGTACCACTGCTGTCCTGCGATCCCTGGAAAACCGAAAATCCGCAATCCTGGGAAGTGCAGGCATGCATTCGTGCGCTATCGCAGGTACGTAGCGCGGTCATCGTCGACATGGGGCAATGGAACGGACTGCAAGATCTGACAGAACTACGACAGGCCATCCGCATCACCGTGGTCGAAATGACGGTACTTGGCCTTGCCCGTGCCAAAGCGAACATGCAGTCGCAACGTAATCTAAGCGATCCAATCGGAGAACACGATGCCGCAACGCAGGAACGGGAGTTTCTTGTAGGCATGCAACCGCGCGGAACCATACGCGACCATGGTGTGACGGCGGTCGAGGAAGCGGCGGAATATCTCGACTGCGATATCACCGCGTTCATCACAACGGACGCCAAACTTTGTAGCGAACTGTTGGAAGGGCTCGGACTTCGCAAACCTAATCGTGCGAATGCAAAAGCCATCGCAACGCTGGCTGATCTCATTCAGGAGGCATTGGGAGAAAAGAGCGTCAACCATGGAACTCGGCCCGCTTAGCGACATCGCATCCGAACCGGGCGTCACCGACATTGCGGTGACCTGCGACGGCACCGTATGGGTGGATCGCGGCCAAGGGATGCGGCCGTACGCGTTGCGTGTGCCATTCGCCAATCCGCAAGCCATACGCGATTTCGCCGTACGATTGTGCTCGCAGCTCGGCAGAAGGCTCGACGACGCATGCCCGATAGCCGACGCCTCCACCGTGGAAGGCGTGCGCGTGCACGCGGTTATCGCACCGCTCGTTCCACAAGGCGCGGCCATCAGCATACGATTGCCGGACGCGGTTGCGCCCAGTCTGGAATCCTTGGCGAAAAACGGCATGTTTCCAAGCAAATGGATGCCTTTGCTGGAAGGATTCGTGGAACGCAAGGCTAGCGTGCTTGTGACCGGTGGCACCGGAGCTGGCAAAACCACGCTGCTCAAGGCAATGCTTATGCGGTGCGCGCCGGGGGAGCGCATCATCACTGTGGAAGAGGTGCGCGAACTTGGCATGCTCGACCACGACAATCGCGTGTCGCTGGTGACGCGAGACGCCAACATGGAGGGCAAAGGTGCCATAGGACTGTCGCAATTGATATGCGCGACATTGCGAATGCGACCTGATCGCATTGTGGTGGGCGAATGCCGAGGCGGAGAAATCGTGGACCTGTTGCGCGCGCTGAATTCCGGGCATCGCGGAGGTATGACCACCTTGCATGCCAACCAAGTAGCAGCGGTCCCTTCGCGACTGGTGGCATTGGGACTGCTTGCCGGGTTGAATCCGCAGGCTACTTCGGCGCTTGCTCAAGACGCATTTGACGTGGTGCTGCATGTGGGTCGGGTGGGAGGGCGTCGGCGCATCACGCAAATCGGGCGGCTCGAATTTGCGGAAGGCAAACTGCGTGGAAACCTGCTGTCCGGATGGAACGGCAGCCAAATGCGGGCCTCTCAGCAGTGGCCCGATTTCGTACGTGCATGGAGTCGTTGAATCGAGGTGGATGGATGGGAAGTCTTGGCGTTATCGCCGCGATATTGTTCGGACTGGCCGTATGGCTATGGCCACGCCGAAACACATACGATGTAGGTGAACGAACGGGAGATGGTCCGGGGTGCGCAGTCGGTCGATGGAGTGAGGAACATGGCGGGAAGCAGGGATTGAACCCCGAAGGAATCGACGACTTGAATGAGTCGGCGAGCGCATTGCCCGCCATCGGATGTATGGCATGTGTGGCGTCTCTGCGAGCCTCCGTGCGTAGCGGAGCCACATTGGTGCAGGCGTTCGAAGAACTTGGAGGAACGCCGTTCGCCACGGCTGAACTCACCAGACTGCGCATAACCATGGTGATCCGCAGTCGATGCCCGCCCAACGAGCAATCCGGGAGATTCGGGCAATCCGGCCAAGTCGAACGGCTGAGCGGCGAGTTGCATGCGGCCTGCCAGCTGAGCCTGACGCTCGGATGCGAAACTGGCCGTTGCCTGCAGGCGGTGGCTGAATCATTGAAACGGCAACGATTATTGGATGATTTGCGTTCCAACGCGTTCGCCATGCCCAAGGCGACGGTGAAACTCCTGATGGCGTTGCCGCTGCTCACTGTGCTCTTGGGAGAAGGTATGGGCGCGCATTCATTGGCTTTCCTTGTTTCAGGTGTCAAAGGCTTGGCATGTCTCGGATTTGCTCTCTGTTGCTACACATTCGGACTTATCTGGATACGTGCGTTGATGCGGCAGGATGATATGAAAGGAGCCATGTGATGACTGGCTTATGGATGCTGACGGCGGTGGCGTGCGCGGCCGAAGCGATATGGCTGAAGCAGTGGAGGCCGGTTCGCGCGCCCTCCGGCCTTGCGTCCGCCGAACGAATGCGGGAACTTCCTCTGCCATTGATATTAGAGATGCTCAGCGTCGCCATACGGCAGGGATCTTCCATTCCACGTGCGCTGATTGCCGTGGGAGATATTGCGGCAGGAGAATTCGGTGCGGGACTGCGATCGGCCGGAGAACAGTTGAACAAAGGTGTTTCCTGGGATGATGCGTGGCCGGATGATGGCGATCTTGCGGTAGTACGCGATGCGTTCGCCTCCTCATGGCACAGTGGCGCCTCTCCAGTGGAACGTTTGGAAACAGCCGTCGAACAATTGGATTGGGATGAGCGCGCGCAGATCGAACAGGCTGCGGCGAAATTGTCGGTTCGTTTGTTGTTGCCGACTGGATTGTGTTTTCTTCCCGCATTTGTTGCGGTTGGAATCATTCCGTCCGTCATGTCGTTTGTGCAATGACGATGTGCGCGTAACGATAGCGGAAAAGCGGGGAATGTCGAGATCCGATAATTCACGAAGTTTTGTGGATAACTGTGGATGACACGCCGAGGGTGTGGATAACTCACATCCTCCGACCACAACCTTGGAAAAACGCTCCCGCGAGCGTGATGATGCGCAACACTGGGTGCACTCGGCCGTCCGGCCGGGGTTGTTCGAACGAAAGGAACGCCATGAACAACGTAACGCCAATCAATGTCGATGGCTTGCCGGGCCTGATGGGCAGGGCAGGGCAACGGCTGCATGCCATGCGGGAACGGGCCGACAAGGCGATATGCCTGTTGGATGCGCGTATGCGCACGCTGACCGCCGAACCGGAAGAAGGCGCCGCCACCGCCGAATATGCGGTGGTGCTGGTTGCCGCCACCGGATTCGCAGCCGTTTTGGTGGGCATTATGAAATCCGATGCCATCAAAACGCTGCTGACCAACATCATCAAGAAAGCGCTGAGCGTCGGGTGATTCATGCTGAGGCAATGGTGGAAACGCCATACCGATGATGCCGATGAGGGAGCGGCCACCGCGGAATTCGCGGTGGTGCTCCCCTGCGTGGCGGCGGTGGCGATTTTGGTGTTGTGCTTGGGGCGTGCGTCCGTGGTGTCTATGAACTGCCAGGATGCGGCCGCGGCCGGTGCGCGGGCCTTCGCGGTTGATGATGCCGGCGGCGAATCGAAAGCAAGGGCTGCCGCTGTGGCTGCGGCCGGCGATTCGGCGACAGTACGGTTTGACCGTGGTGCGGATTCCGTCACCGTTACGGTGCAATGCCCTGTAATACCTGACCCAACCGGTGTGCTTCCCGCACGGGTCACAGGCAAAGCGACCCGCTACTTCTAGCGCCTCGCCTTGTGTCTGCGTGATGCGGGGCTGCTGGGGTGTGGGCTATACGCGGGTCTTCGGTGTCGAAAACTTGCAAGCACGACATGCGAAACATGCCGTGAAACACTGCTGGAGAGCGTCCGATGGATGCGAATCAGAAAGGAATGTATGATGTGAAACGCTTTGTGAAACATTGGTTTGCTTGGATTCGCGGATCCGATGAAGGTTCGGGAACCATATCCGGTGTGGCGCTGATCGCGGTGGCGGCCATAATGCTGAGTGCGGTCGCGTCGGCAGGCAATCTGTTGCTTTGCCTGCATCACGCGCAGAATGCGGCCGACCTAGCGTCGGTGGCGGCGGCCAACGCGCTATATGGAGGCTCTGCCGACCCCTGTTACGTGGCGGAACGTACCATTTCCGGTAATAATGCGACGATCGGATCCTGCACGATAGAAGGTGAGGATGTGTTGATCGAAGCGCAGGTCGGTACGCAAGTGCCATTCGTATCCCACGTCAGCAAGCGGTCGAGAGCGGGACCGATCGTCTGCGAATAAGTATCGCCTGGAAAAGCGTCTCATGGCGGAAAATCGTCACGCAAAACGTGGTCATCTGTCTGGAAAGCCGTTCATATGTGGCGTGTGGCGCGAATTGCGATTATCGTACTGAAGTATGAGCGAAACGTCCTGTGTGAATGCGACCGTTGCCGTTGTCGGCAATCCGACGTCGAACAAAGGCAAGGGCGCTGAAGTCGGCAATCAGGTGATCGGTCTGCTGCGGGAAGCCGGGCGCAAGCATGGCTTCAACGTTATCGATGCAACCGGTGAGAGTTTTGAAGGCTCTTTGCTGAACGCCAGAAACCGTAGAGACGAATATGACTACTTGGTGGTGGTCGGCGGTGACGGCATGATTGCGCTCGGCGCCAATGCCGTGGGCTGCTCCGGCAAGCCGCTTGGCATAGTGGCGACGGGTTCTGGCAACGATTTCGCGCGTGGACTTGAACTGCCGGTCAATCGTGTGGAAACCGCTGTCGATGGCATTGTCGGCGCGATTGTTCGCGGCACGCATATTGACGTCGATATGGGCTTAGCCACGTCGTTGCAGGGTGGATATGCCGTCGATTCCAGCACCGGTGATGAGTTGGTCGGAGATTCGGATGTGCCATTGCATCCGGCGGTCAATCGCTTCTATGCGGGCATGCTCTCGTGCGGTTTGGATGCGAGCATCAACGACCGTGCGAACCACTCGCGTTTGCCGAACGGTTCGTTGCGTTATTTCGCGGCCGTGCTTGTGGAATTGACTCATATGAAGCAGTACGGGTACCACGTCAAAGCCACGTTGGCCGATGGCACGGTGGAAGAGAAAGACATTATCTCGCCGCTGCTCACGGTGGCAAATTCGCGGCATATCGGTGGTGGCATTGAGGTTTCGCCGTATTCGCGGTTCTCTGATGGCTTGCTTGATTTGGTGTGGCTCGACCATGTGCCCAATGTCGCCGAATGCGCGGATGCGGTGGCGCGCGCCTACAGCGGCAAGATCCTCGGATGCAAGGTGTTTGGCTGGAAGCGTGTGCGCGATATCGAAATCACCCGCGCGCAAGAGGGTGACGAGCCGCCGGTCTTGATGGCGGACGGCGAATATGTTGGTCGCCTGCCTGTCAAGGTCGTGGCCCAGGGGCGTGCGTTGCGTGTGCTCGTGCCGCCGGCCGTGGTGGAAAGCCAAGCTTCCAATACCGAGGAAAAAGTGCTGGAAATCATCAAACGAGACCATCGCGACCCGATTACCGGCGAATTTCTTCAGTGATCTTCAGCGACGTGCGGTGATCTGCAGTGTGACAGCAGCCAGCGTGTGCTGTTGCGTGACATCAAATATGTCGTAAGTTATCTCTTGTCGATAATAGAAATCCGATATTCGTGAGAATTGCATCTTACGAATACCGGATTTTCTGTAATTAGCGAATGGCGTAATTAGCGAATGCTGTAACTAGCGAACGCGGATTGGGATTAGGCGGCGACTTTTTGGCGGGCGATGGCCTGCTCGTAGTCGCGGGTGCCCTTGAAGACTTCCTGCAGCCACGGGTTGACGTGCTGCTTCTTCGCACGGTACAGGATGTAGCCGAGTGCGAGCACGTTGGCCACGAGTGCGATGATCGACACGGTCAGATTCACGTTCGGATTGTTCACCGACTGCACGGCGAACTTGGACTCATCCTGGAACATGGGGAACACTTGCGCGAACATGCACCAGATGGCGAGCGTGTTGGCGCGGTTCTGAATCCAGCCGCCCTTGTTCCAGAAGAAGTTTGCCACGGTCGGGGCGAGCAGCAGCGCGAGGCCGCAGTACCAGGAGTGGGTTGGCAGGCAGTTGTAGGTGTAGCAGAAGTTCCAAATATCGTATGCGACGATGAACACCCAGGTCATGTCGGGCCAAAGCATGTCCGGCTTCTTCTTCGACACGTAAATGCCGAACCAGCCGGTCATGCAGGCGATGTTGATCAGGCCGGCAACGCCGTTGAACACGTTGTGCCAGCCGCCATACAGCGTCACGCCTTCGGTGGAAACCCACGTGGTACCCCAGGCGCGAATGGCGGATTCGAAGTCGGAGACCACGGCGATGAGAATGTTGATGGCCACGATCACGAACGGGAAGCATTTGAACCACTCGGACTTGCCGATCTTGCCCCACTTGTATTTGAGCGCCATGAAGCCAATGCAGCCCGCGGTGGCAGCATACAGTTTGGCATAGTGGAACCAGCTGGTCATATGAACGTAGGTCGGGTTGTTGAGCGCCCACTCGGCGCCCATAGCGGCGGCCGCGTAAATGGTGATGAAGTAGATGGTCAGAATGGCCGGCACGATCAGGAACGCGACCACGCCACCGGTTTTGGTGCGGCGGGCCAGCTCATTGGCACCGATGAGGCAGCAGAATACGAGGATCCAGCCGATCCACTGGTATACGGCGGTGTCGCCATAGACTTGGAACAACATCGCTTTTCCTTTCTCTCGACACACATGCGCGCGCGGGTTGATTCCGCGTTTACATGTATTCGTTCAGATGCAGCGTCTGCGCTGCGACCTGTCTGATGACGGTGTCTTCAATGTCTGGGTGCAGTCTGATCAGCGAAATCAGTCCAACGATGAGCGTGTAGAACGTCTCATGTTCGTTGGAGATGGGCATGCCATGCAGTTTTTCGAAATCACGTACGGTTGAACTGCAGATGTATTCCGCAATGCGATCGGCCACGAGGTCGATGAATTTGATGTACAGTCCCGCGTTGCCGTCTTCGATCATGCGCTGGCTGAACGGTCCCTCATCGGCGATGAGGGACCGGGTCAGTCGCACCACGTCGTCGAGCGCTTTCGAAATATTGCCGACTTCGCGATTCGCGTTCCACTCTTCCAAGTGTGTGATGACTTCGTCGATAACGTCGTCGAGTACGGCGTCCGCGACTTGGTCCTTGTCTTGGAAATAGTGATAGAAGAGAGATCTGGTCATGCCGACGCGACTTGCGATATCGCTGATAGTGACTTTAGAAAAGCCCTTTTCCAGGCAAAGTTCGCGGGCTGCGTGCACGATTTGCGCACGGCGTGCGTCTCCGACTGTCATCGCGGAAGCGTTGTGCTGTCCGTCCATGGCTCTCTCCTTCGCTTGAGTGGCGTCTCTCACCTACGCGACACGTTGACACTCTGTCAATTTCTTGACTGTCCCCAGTCTAAACCTGAAATTGACACTCTGTCAATTTTGGAATGTCGGTGTTGCTGTATCCAGCTTAAACTCCATCGTGAGCCTTTTCTTTCGGGACACGCGCCCACACCTGCGCGAGTATGCGGTTCGACGGTTTTCTGCGCCCGCACGTGTCGTAATTAATCGGTAGCCTAGTGGCACTACTGCGGAAGGAATTGCGATGGCACTGGCACTCTATAGAAGGTATCGTCCCGACACGTTCGACGGCGTGATCGGTCAGGACCAGGTCACGGTTCCGTTGATGCGCGCGCTCGACGAGAACAAGCTCACGCATGCCTACCTGTTCTCCGGCCCGCGCGGTTGTGGCAAAACCAGTTCCGCTCGCATTCTTGCGCGATGCGTCAACTGTGCGAAAGGTCCGACCTCGCATCCGTGCGGCGAATGTGAAAGCTGCAAGGATCTCGCCACGGGTGGCCCCGGTTCCATCGATGTGGTGGAAATCGACGCGGCCTCGCATAACGGCGTGGACGACGCCCGCGAACTGCGTGAGCGCGCTGGTTTCGCGCCGGCCCGCGACCGCTACAAGATCTTCATTCTCGACGAGGCCCACATGGTTACGCCACAAGGCTTCAACGCGCTGCTGAAAATCGTGGAGGAGCCGCCGGAGCATGTGATGTTCATCTTCGCCACCACCGAACCAGACAAGGTGATCGGCACCATCCGCTCGCGCACCCACCATTACCCGTTCCGCCTGGTGCCGCAGGAGGTTATGGGCCCGTACCTCGAGCAGATTTGCGAAGACGAGCATATCGAGGCCGAGCCGGGTGTGCTGCGCCTTGCCATGCGTGCCGGAGGCGGTTCCGTGCGAGACACCCTTTCCGTGCTTGACCAGCTCATGGTTGGTGCGGTTGACGGCAGCATCGCATACGATTCTGCGGTTGCGTTGCTCGGTTTCACGCCTGACGCTCTGATTGGCGAGGCCGTCGACGCCGTTGCCGACAAAAACGGCGAAGCACTGTATGGCGTGATCCAGAAGGTTGTGGTCGGCGGTTTCGATCCCCGTCGATTCGTTGAGGATTTGCTTGCCCGGGTGCGCGATTTGCTGGTGCTCACGTTGGGTGGAGCGCGCGCGGAAAGCGTGCTTTCCGACGATGCGGCCGCCGAGAACGTGGATGATTTGCGTCGTCAGGCTTCCGCTTTGGGATTATCCTCGTTGACGCAGATGGCTGACACGATCAATGCGACGCTTGCCAATATGACCGGTGCGATTTCGCCGCGCATGCGACTGGAATTGCTTGCCGCGCGCTTGCTGGCCGGGCGTGAGGAAGGGGTGGCTGCAGTTGCGTCATCTTCCGGTATGCCTGATTTTGCTGGCGATTCCGAGGAGGCCGCCGCTGCAGAATCGCTGCGTGGATCCATGACCGGCTCGCGTCGCCGTGCGGCGAGACGTACCGCCGGCGTTCAGCCACAGGATTCCGCATCGGCAATTGATGCTCCTTCCGCGCCTGTGAAACCGGCTGTGCAGCCGTCTGCGGCGCCGATGAATCCCGCTGACGCCGTCGCTTCCGGAGTGGCTTCCATGCTTGCGGATGTTCAGCAGGCGATGAATGCGACGTCTTCCGTCGCGGCCGCTGCGCCTGCCGCAACTCCGGCGCCTGCGGCAACTTCCATACCTGCTCCAGTACATGACGACCGTACCCCCGACCAGAAGTGGGATGCTTTGGTGGCCGCACTTCCTGAGGATGTGCGCGGTTATGTGAACCGAGAAAAAGTGCCTCGTGTGCTGTTGCGTGGTGACAGCTTGTGGATCAAATTCGACAAGGCGCTCAGCAAATACGCGTTCGCCAAGGGCGTGGCGAAGGAGTCGGTGGATGGAACCACCGAAGTGGTGAAAATCGTCCGCGCCGAAGTGCATAAGGTGTTCGGCCCGAATGTCACGCTTGCCCCCGCCAAAAAGCTGGCGGACGGTTCCGAATCGGTGCCGTGGAGCAAGCTTAGTCCGGAAGAGCAAAGCAAGATCAACGTGCAGCTGGCGCAGGAGCGACTCAAATCCGCAACACTGCTGACGGCGAATCTTGGCACCGCCGCAAGTCTTGAATCCTCCGGCAAAGAACCGGCAGACGAGGGCGCGCAGAAAACCGAGAATGGCGGTAATGCAGAGGATTCTAACGATGAGGAGGGTCACCGAGCCGTTGCGGACGCAACCGCCGAAAACGATCCATGGGCGGTCTCACAGCAGACCGCAGTAGTCCCATCGCAACTGGATGACGATCCGTGGGCCGTGCCAGCGCAACAGGTGCAACCGCAATCGGTGATCGCAAGCGGCGTCAACGACGTGAAAGCGCCGGAGCAACACGTGAAACATGTGGCCGTTCCCGATACCAGTGATAACGTCGATCCGTGGGCCGTACCAGCGCCGGTACCGCAGCAGCCGCCGGTGGACGACGATCCTTGGGGTGCCCCCATGCCAGTTCAGGCAGGGCCGGCGGACGCTATGCCCGTGTCAACGGAATCTGAAACGGCCTCCAAGCATGCCAATCATCAGCATCGCGCACCTCGGCAGGAAGCGGCGTCTCAGCAAAACCAGCCGAACGCCGACCCATGGAGCCAACAGTTCTCCACGCCTGCGCAGCCAACACCGCAGGTCGCCGCGGAAGATGACGAATATTCCATGAGCGACGAATCGATCGGAGCGTCCAACGCGTTAAGCGTTGACGATTTGACACGACTATTCGAAGTGAAAAAAGTCGAGGATTTCGGCCCCGACGACGCCAAAAACCCGCGCAACATGCAGCAGAAGAAGAATCTCGACGATTAGCGGCACAATCGCGAATCCTACGGGAATGACCGCGAATCTTACGGCAACCAAGGAAAGGTGAACCATGGCACTGGCCTATGACGGCGCCATCCAACGACTGATCGACGCATTCGCGCACCTGCCCGGCATCGGGCCGAAAGGCGCGCAACGCATCGCCTTCTACCTGCTCAACGCATCCGACGAGGAATCGCAGACCCTGATCGACGCCATCACCGAAGTCAAGGAAAAAATACGATTCTGCGATGTTTGCGGCAACGTGTGCGAAACCAGTCCATGCCCGATCTGCGTCGATCCGCGCCGCGACCATAGCGTGATTTGCGTGGTCGAAGAACCGAAAGACGTGATGAGCATCGAACGCACACGCGAATATCGCGGCCTATACCACGTGCTCGGCGGCGTCATCAATCCGATGGCCAACGTGCAGCCGAGCGACCTCAACATCGCCAAACTCATCGAACGGCTCAAAGACAGCGAAGTCACCGAAGTGATTCTCGCGCTCAATCCGAACGTGGAAGGCGAGGCGACCACCAGTTTCCTTTCGCAGCTGCTGTCGCAAACCGACATCAAGGTCACGCGCTTGGCGAGCGGTCTGCCGGTCGGCGGCGACCTCGAATATGCCGACGAAATCACGCTCGGACGTGCGTTGGCCGGGCGTCGTGCGGTCTGACATCACATTCGCCACATGCGTTACATATGCCGGCATATGCTGGCGGCTATTGGCGATTGCTGGCGATTGCGTAGGCGTTGCGCAGGCGATTCGCCAAAGATTTCGTGCGAAACTCACGCTGAAGAATCGTACGAAACTCACGCCGGAATATTGCGTGGATTTCATGTATTGTTCCGCATGTTGAGCATGTATTGTTTCGCATGTTGGGCGTGCAGGGGCTTGACAAATCGGATTTTTCCTATAATCGACCAGCCTGCCTAGAATGGTTGGCAGACAACACATTGAAGAAGATTGGATAAGTTGTGGCTCTCATCGTGCAGAAATTTGGCGGCTCTTCCGTAGCCGACCCAGAGTCGATCAAGCGCGTGGCCCGACGCATCATCGAAACGAAGAACGCCGGCAATGACGTGGCCGTGGTGGTCTCCGCAATGGGAGACACCACCGACGACCTGATCGATCAGGCGCTCAGTATCGACTCCAACCCGCCGGCACGCGAGATGGACATGCTGATGACCGCAGGCGAGCGTATTTCGATGAGTTTGCTCGCAATGGCAATTCATGCGGCCGGCTCTCACGCCTACTCCTTCACCGGTTCCCAGGCTGGTTTCATGACCGACGCCCAGTTCGGTACCGCACATATCAAGGCCGTGAAGCCTGACCGCGTGCGTCGTGCTCTCAACAAGGGCTCCGTGGCCATTGTGGCTGGCTTCCAAGGCGTGAACGAGGGCGGCGACGCCACCACGCTCGGCCGAGGTGGGTCCGATACCTCCGCAGTGGCTTTGGCTGTGGCGCTGGACGCCGACGTATGCGAGATCTACACCGACGTCGATGGCGTGTTCACCGCCGATCCGCGCATTGTACCGACCGCACGCCGTATTCCCGTCATCGACTATGAGTCGATGCTGGAAATGTCGTCCTGCGGTTCCAAGGTGCTTGCCCTGCGTTGCGTGGAATACGCGCAGCGATTCAACATGCCGTTGCATGTGCGCAGCTCCTTCTCCCACCGTAGCGGCACGCTGATCGTGCCGGAAGGTGTCGATCCGCGCACATTGCCGAACATCTGAGATATCTGAGATTCGCATTCGGCAATCGCGAGACATCGCAGGCAATCGCAAGAAAATCAAGACTTTACAAACAAAGGTAAGAACATGAGCGAAAACAACAGCCAGTCCTTGGGTGACCTGTTCCCCGATCTTGGACCGGAAGTCCCGATCATTTCCGGCGTTGCGCACGACAACACCGAATCGCTGGCCACCGTGCGCCGTGTGCCGAACGAGCCGGGCATGGCCGCCAAGGTGTTCACGATGCTGGCTGAGGCCGGCGTGAACGTCGACATGATCGTGCAGGCCTCCGCTTCTACCGGCACCGCCGACATTTCCTTCACTGTGCCCGGTTCCGCCGCGGCCAAGGTGCAGGAAGTGTTGCAGGAGAAGCAGGACGAACTGGGCTACCAGTCCTTCGACATTGACGCCAACGTGGGCAAGGTGGCCGTGGTGGGCGTGGGTATGAAGACCCACTCCGGCTTGGCTGCCAAGTTCTTCAATGCGCTGAGCGACAAGGGTGTGAATGTGCTGATGATCTCCACGTCCGAAATCCGCATCGCTGCGCTGGTTCCGCTCGAGCAGTTGCAGGACGCCGTCCGCGCGCTGCACACCGCCTACGGCTTGGACGCCGATCAGGTGGAAGCCGTGGTGTACGGCGGCACCGGTCGCTGACGCAATAGCACGTAATATCAATCGCAAGAAAGACTTGACTGGATTGCCTTAGGCATCTCAGTCAAGTCTTTTTGTATTCCCATATCTGTTTTGCAGATATTTTTTGCAGATAATCTGCAAATAAAAAGCGGAGGATCGCTGAATAATCAACAATCCTCCGCAATATTATGTTCTGCAGAAATCAGATATCACAATGTGCAATCATGCACGATCATGCGTAACTGCAGAACATATGCAGATTGCCATCACTTCTTGGTGATGTAGCCGAGTGCCTTCAGCATTTCGGCGCTTTCCAGCGCACCGCCGGCGGCACCGCGCAGGGTGTTGTGAGCCAAGCCAACGAACTTCCAATCGAAAATGGAATCCTCACGCAGACGGCCGATGGAAACACCCATGCCGCCTTCGTAATCCACGTCCTTCTTGACCTGCGGGCGATCATCGTCGGTCAGGTACTGGATGAACTGCTTTGGTGCATGTGGCAAGCCAAGCTCGGAAGCCTTGCTCGTGTAGTTGACCAGGCGATCGATGAGCTCTTCCTTGGTCGGGTTCTTGCCGAAGTTGATGAACACGGTGGCGGTGTGACCGTTGAGCACAGGCACGCGAATGCACTGCGACGTGATCTTCAACGGACCGTCGAACGGCACGATTTCGCCCTTTTCCTCATCGACGTGACCGAACACCTTCAGCGGTTCCTTCTCGGACTTCTCCTCTTCGCCAGAGATGAACGGAATGATGTTGCCCAGCATTTCAGGCCAGTCGTTGAACGTCTTGCCAGCGCCGGAGATGGCCTGATAGGTGCTCACGATAACCTCGCGCGGCTCGAATTCCTTCCAAGCGGCGAGCGCCGGAGTGTAGGCCTGGATGGAGCAGTTTGGCTTGACGGCGATGAAGCCGTGCGTGGTGCCGAGACGCTTGCGCTGGTGCTCGATCACCTCATAATGCTCCGGGTTGATTTCTGGCACGACCATCGGCACGTCCGGAGTCCAGCGGTGGGCGCTGTTGTTCGATACGACCGGCGTTTCGGTTTTCGCGTATTCCTCTTCGATGGCGCGGATCTCGGCCTTCGGCATGTTCACTGCGGAGAACACGAAATCGACGTTCTTGACCACGTCTTCCACGTCAGCCACGTTCTTGACGACCATGTTCTTCACGAATTCCGGCATCGGCGTTTCCATCTTCCAGCGACCGCCGATGGCCTCTTCGTAGGTCTTGCCGGCGCTGTGCGCGGACGCGGCAAGGGTGACCAATTCGAACCACGGATGGTTTTCGAGCAGCGTGACGAAGCGCTGTCCGACCATGCCCGTAGCTCCGAGAATGCCGACCTTAATCTTTTCGGACATAACAACCTCTCGCTTATGCTGGAACGGTTTCGTATGATTTCACGCTTGAGGTCGACCAGCCGGCCCAAACGACTCCGTGGGCGGCCACACGCGTTGTTTAATCTTACGAAATCCGCGGAACAAGCAGGTTCTCCTATCCGTATGCTGGTCTGTTTCGCGTTCTATACGTTCTTGTGCTCAGCTCGCGGAACATAGGGGCGAGCCAGGATGCCGTGAAGAGCTCTCTTGCAGTGATTCAGCATTTTTGCTTCCGTGACGTTCCCGGTTCGGGCAGTATGTTTGTCAGATTGGTGTGATGCGGTTGACTGATTGTCCGTGCTGATGCGTCTGTCTGCACAAATTTCGGTGCGCGGTCTGCGAGGCTTTTCGTGCTTTGGACGTATCGCTCGCGTACACTGGAAGCCATGTCGAAGGCATCAGAAGAAGCGCAAAAGCAGTTGGATCGTATCGTGGCGTTGGGCTATCCGGATGTGGCCGATATGTCGGCCGCCGCGTTCCGCGCTTTGGCGCGCCCGCTCATCCGTGCGTTGGAGGATTCCGATTTGGGCACGCAGATTCTGTTGGTGCCTACGCGCGAGTTGGTTTCCCCGGAATCGTTGATCGCGCGTACGTCGATCAATCGCATGGCTGGTTTCACCACGATGCCTCCGCGCGATATTGCCAGTTTTCTTCCGCAGGATGGTTTCGAGCCGCCGGAAGGCCCGTTTTACTTGGTGATCGAGCCGCATACGGGAACTTGCTACATCAATCGCGAGCCCGATGTTGCGCGCAAGCTGATCGATTCCGACGAGCGTTTGCCTCTCACGTTGGAAGAGGGGCTTGCGATTGCCACGCAGCATCCGGAATGGTTGTTGGAGGAGAACGGGTTTAATTTGTTGGGATCGCGTTCCGCGGATGGTCGTGTGCCGAGTATTTGGATGAGTCAGAATGCGCCTCGATTGGGTGCGGTATGGCCGAATTCCCGTCATACTTGGCTTGGCAACGCGTTTTGTGCGTCTCGTCGCGGCGTCAGTCTGTTTCATTGATGTTCCGCTGATATTTCGCAGATTTTCCACAGATTTTCCGCATTCCGCAGATTGGCGATTGTCCGACTGTTGCGACGGCCATGCCTTGCGGCGGTCGCGCCTAGCGCTTGAACAGTTTGGCGATGGCGTGGCCGGCTGCGGCGCACATCACCGATCCGACGCCCAGCAGTGTGGCCGTGACCTGTGGACGGCGCAGTTCGTTGCGGATGCCGACCAGATCGGTCACGCAATGGTCTTCGAAGAACACGCGCAGTTCGTTGCTGGAATAACGTCCGACCAAATCGCCCCACGTGAGCATGCACGTCACGTAGCTGACCGGATTATTCTCACGGAATTCGAACAGGCGAATGCCGCGCAGTCGCGATTTCGGCCCATAGCATTCGAAGCCGCAGGTCGGCGCGTACCCAAGATCGATGTCGTGCACGTGTCCGACGAACGCGTTCTTATGGTCATGCCCGCAGAACAGCGCGAAATAGCCGCCCGCATCGCGCAATGCCTGCACTTCGCCAACGTTCTCATCCGCACAGCCGATCGCCTCGCCAAGCCTCGAGCCAGGTCTGCACACGTCACGATCCAACACATAGCAATGCCCTGCGAACGTTCGCGCACCCTCCACCGCATTCGGCGTGTATGCGGGCACTTCGCGCAGGCAGTCGTAGAATTCCTGCGGCGGAATATGCTGGAATGCGATAGCCGGAACCGCGCGACCATCGCCGTTGCGCCGTCCCAGCTCGCGTTGCACTTGCTTCAGCCATTCGATCGCTTCCGGCGAAGGTGTGCCGTAGCCGTCGGAATCGGCCAAATCCCAGCCGCGTGAATTCGACGCATATTTTGCGTAGGATGTCAGCGATTCTCGTCCGCCGGCAGTATTGCCAACAGTATTGCCGGATTTATCAGTATCTCCAACACGCTCGCAACCGTCAGAAATGCTGCAATCGCCGTCAAACGCATTATCCGCATAATCGCCGGAATTCACCATCATCACGCTCATCGCAATGCGCTTTGAACCATCGGAAGCTTCGATCGGAATCGCAAACGTGCCTGGTTCGAGCGCCAAAGGAGACGACCCGGCAACGGGATTCATGCAACCGGAAAACTCTCGGTAGATGTCATCCTGTTCGTCGGCGAGAATGCCGCACTGGAAATCGTGGTTGCCGTAGGTTGCGGCAAAGGGGATTCGCGCTTCCAATGCAGGTCCAAGGAATGCTGCGAACGTGTCTCGTACTTTCTGCCGTGTGTCATCGAGTATGGTCGCGGCGGTCGCGCGATTGATGGATTGCGCCCATGATTCAAGCTTGTTGGCGGATCCGTTGCGCCCGTCGCGCTTGTTGCGTTTCACGAGTTTCGGCGAGTCGGTGCCGATGCCGTCAATCATCCAACTGTCGTCGGTAGGGGGATATTCGCGTAATGCTTTGGCGAGAGGGTGTCGTTTGATGCCGCGCAGTTTCGCTTCGATTTTAGTGACGATGCGCACGCGCGTGCCCGGCCGTTCGCCGCGTCTGCGCAGAAATGTGTCGATGTACGCGGGGTCGTATCCGCGAATCTGATCGCCGGTGAAGACGATTAGATCGGGATGCGTTTTTTTGATGGCGGCTTCGATGAGACGGATTGTGTCTTCGCGCACGTTCGGTCCGTCCTGAATATCGGCCATCTGCAGCACGCGGAAGGTGCCGTCGCTGTTGAATCGCAAGGTCATGATGCTCACTGTAATGCGGCAAATCTGGATATGGGGTGAAAAGTGTCGGAAGCGCTCTAAAATGGCAGCCGCATCGCGGAATGTCAGCAAAATATGGAGCTAGCTGACGCTAGGATGGACGGCGGTACATGAAAAGTAACATGCATGTAATAAATGGGTCGGCAGATCGTCGACAACTTCACAGATAAGGAGGAGTGATGGGTCAGGATCAATCTTCAGTGTTTGATCTCGCGGCAGTCGCCGCGGCGTCCAACGGAGGGAACAACGACCCGCTGCTGCCTCCGGCGCGTTATATTGGAGCTCCGCAAAAGCCCAGCAAGATGCCGTACAACAAGTACGTCGCATACGATAAGCAGGTGCCGTTTGATTACCCGGAGCGTACGTGGCCGGGCAAGCGACTGCAGCGTGCACCGCGTTGGTGTTCCGTCGATCTTCGCGACGGCAACCAGGCCCTCGTCAACCCGATGGATTCCGAGCGCAAGCTGCGTTTCTGGAATCTGCTGGTGTCGTTGGGCTTCAAGGAGATCGAGGTCGGCTTCCCGTCGGCTTCCGAAACCGATTACGATTTCATCCGTATGCTGATCGAGCGTGAGCTCATTCCTGATGACGTTACGATCGTGGTGCTGACGCAGGCTCGCGAGCACCTGATTCGCAAGACTTACGAGTGCCTGAAGGGTGCCAAGCGTGCCGTCGTGCACTTCTATAACTCCGTGTCCGTGCTGCAGCGCGAGGTCGTGTTCCGCAAGGACAAGGCCGGCATCAAGAAGCTTGCCACCGACGCGGCCACCCTGTGCAAGGAGCTTGAGGGCGAGGCCGAGGGCATCGACCTGTATTACGAGTATTCTCCGGAATCCTTCACCGGCACCGAACCGGAGTACGCCGTCGAGGTGTGCAATGCGGTGATCGACGTGATCAAGCCGACTCCTGAGCATCCGATGATCATCAATCTGCCGGCAACGGTGGAAATGACAACGCCGAACGTGTTTGCCGACCAAGTGGAATACATGTCGAACAATCTGGTGCCGCGCGACGCCGTGGTGCTGTCGCTGCACCCGCACAACGACGAGGGCATGGGCGTTGCCGCCACCGAGCTGGCCGTGCTGGCCGGCGCTGACCGCGTTGAAGGCTGCCTGCTGGGCAACGGCGAGCGTACCGGCAACGTCGATTTGGTCACCCTTGGCCTGAACTTCCTGACCCAGGGCATCGATCCGCAGATCGACTACTCCAACGTTCCGGAAATCCGCAAGACCGTCGAGTACTGCAACCAGCTGAAGATCTCCGAGCGTCACCCGTATGCCGGCAATTTCGTGTTCACCGCCTTCTCCGGCTCTCATCAGGATGCCATTAAGAAGGGTCTTGAGGCTCGTCAGGTGGCCGCCGATCGTGCCGGTGCCGATTTGGACAGCTTCGTGTGGCTAGTGCCGTACCTGCCGATCGATCCGAAGGATATCGGCCGCACGTACGAGGCCATCATCCGCGTGAACTCCCAGTCCGGCAAGGGCGGCATGGCCTACCTGCTGAAGACCAACCACAATCTTGATCTGCCGAAGCGTCTGCAGGTCGAGTTCGACAAGGTTGTGCAGGCGTACGCCGATGAGACCAAGAAGGAAGTCAAGGACGAGGATATTTGGCGTCTGTTCAAGGACGAGTATCTGCCGGTCGAAGAGTCCGGCGCTACTGCGGCTGGTGCCGTGGTCGGCGATAGCAAGGACGACTCCCTCGAGCAGTGGGGCCGCCTGAAGCTGCTGAAGGTGTCGGTGTCTTCCGGTGAAGATGGTTCCGATACCGTGCTGAAGGCCAGGATTCTTGACCGTGGCGTGAACGTCGGCGTTGATGAGCCGGTGGAGCGTGAGGTTTCCGGCATGGGCAACGGCCCGCTTGCCGCTTTCCTGAACGCGCTGAGCAACTTCGGCATCGAGGCTTCCGTGATGGATTACGTGGAGCATACCATGTCCGTCGGCACCGACGCCATGGCCGCCTCCTACGTGGAATGCCAGATCGGTGAGGAAGACAACACGAGCATCGTGTGGGGCGTCGGCATTGACACGTCCATCGTCACCAGCTCGCTGAAGGCCATTATTTCGGCCATCAACCGTTCCGAGCGCTGATTTCCGCGGGTTTCGGTTCTTGTAGCTGAAGGGCTTGTGATGTACTTGCGAGTACGTCACAAGCCCTTTGCTTTTTGATTTCACAGGATTCCCGAGTTTCCGGATTTTCCAGTTTTTCCGGATTATTCGGAAACTCGGAAATTCAGGATTGCGATCCCCAAATGCAGACATTGTTGCCGATTGCGGAGAACGTCATGACCGGCTTGCCGTCGATCTCGCGGGGGAGTGTTGCGAACCGTGCAATGTAGGTCACGTCGTCCAATCGAATTTCCGCGTCGCTTGCGCAACAGTTGAATCCGTTCACGGCGCCGGAAAGCGGTTTCCACGATCCGCAGGTGATCGGCCCGTCCGTCGACCTCGGCAGATTCGCGTCGGGAGTATCGAAGAAACTTACGATTTCACCCCGGGTGATCCGCCCGTCCTCATGGAACGTATATCGTGTCGGACGATTGATGCCAACGTACGTGCCATCATCCTCTTGCTTGCCGTTGAAGAACGTATGCTGATCATGCAGTACAACGTTGTAATCGCCTGTGATATCGGCAATGCCGGTCGGCGCGACGGCAACGGAACCGCGGTATTCGTACGGTGCCGCAACCAGCCAGCCGTCGGAAGTTGGCAGTAATTCGCGTACGTGAGATTCGTAATCTTCATCATCGCCCTCGCTAAAGCGTTCCGCGAAACGAGTGTGGTAGACGAGGAACATGCGACCGTCCTCCGACCGACGAATGGCGGAATTATGCCCCTGCGAGACTTCGACATCGGCAAGTTCTGCCGGACCGCCATCCCACTGTACGGAAGACGTCAATCGAATGCCGGTGCCGCGCTCCTGATTGTCGGGAATCTCACCGTACGAAATCGCGGGATTGCCGTTCTGGTCCACGTACGGGCCAAGCAGCGATTTTGAACGGAACAGACGAATCTGATATCCGCCGGTGCGCCCAAGCCAGCCGTACGACATGAACAGATACCACCATCCGTTTTCACGAATGAAGTACGATCCTTCGCCGGAATTCCAGTAGCCTCCGGCCACTTTCACGCCGTAATAAGGATCGGAGGAATCCTTGACCAGCGGGTATCGCACGGAATAATCGCGCAAGCCGGTTTTCGGATCGAGCTTGAACATCCAGATGCCGCCGAACCATGAACCGAAACTCATCCACATTTCGCCGTGCTCGCACAATGCGGGCGCCGCGTCGATGGCGTTGATACGCGTGTCTTTGAGCGACAGGTAGCGGGTCAGGTCATAGCCGACGGTGCCATCGGTTTTGGGCTCAAGTTCCAGCACTTTCGGCACGTCGGTGTTCCACAGGTTGCTCTCGTCGAAACCGGAATATACCACCGGCCCCACGTACGTCCAGTCGCCGTCCACATGGTCGGCGGTCAACAGCACGATCACCGAGCGGAACTGGTCGCCGTTCACCGACAGGTACATGCACCACTTGCCCATGGTCTCGTTCCAGATCACGTCGGGCGCCCACGTGTTGCCGAGCAGGTCGGGATTGGAATCCTGTTTCGGCCATGCCTGCCAAATATCGCCGAGCAGCGCGTACGGGTCGCGGCTCAGATTGTTATCGAACCGCTCCCAATGCACCATATCCGTGCTGCGCGCGCACCGACGATGCGTGCCGAACAGATAGTAGACACCGTTTTCCTCGACGATTGCGGGATCGTGCACGGCCACCCGCCCGGCATCAAGCGTATGCTCGATGCCGTTGGGTGAGATGGCCTGCGATGCGGGGCCTGCATTGCTTGCGTTGACTGCGCCGGTTGCGTCGGCTGTGGAATGCACGGTTGTTGCGCCGTTTTTGCTCACTTCTGAGACCCCCAAATGCACAGATTGTTCGTGCCCAGGGCGCTGAAGGTCATGACTTCCTTGCGGTCCTTGTCTCGCGGAAGCTTGTCGAACGCGCCGGAGTAGGTGACTTCGCCTTCGTCGCCGGTGAGCTTAAGCGTCATCTGGTTGGTGCCTTCCACGGCCTCCCAAGTGCCTGTCTGGTCGCCGGTCACGGTGCCGTCTTCCTTCAGGGTGATGTTGATGGGCTTGTTCACACCGCGATAGTCGGTGCTCGTCTTATCGGTGACCTTCTTCGGGCCCTTGAAATAGCTGGACTTGTCGTGCGTCACCATCTCGTAATCGCCGGCGATGTCGGCGGTCTTGTAGCCCTTCTTGTCGGCCTTGGTGCCCGTGTATTCGTACGGTGCGGCCGCCAGCCATCCGTCGGCGGTCGGCAGCAGCTCGTGCACGCGCACCTCATGCTTTTCGCCGGAACCGGAGAAACGGGTATGGTACACGAGGTAAGCGGTGCCGTCGTCGTCAACGAACGCGGAATTGTGGCCCTGGGAGACCTCGATGTTCGCGTTGTCGTTGCCGCTCCACTGGATCGAGCTCATCAGGCGCTCGCCGATGTCGCTTTGCCAGTTGTTGCCGATGGCCTTGGTGGAAATCGCGGTGTTGCCGGCTTCGTCAACGTACGGGCCGGTGATGTCCTTGGATCGGAACATGCGGATCTGGTAGCCACCGGTCTGCTGCAGCGCGCCGTAGGAGGCGAATAGATACCAGTAGCCGTTGTCGTGCAGCAGGTAGGAGCCTTCGCCGGAGTTGCCGAAGCCGCCGCCGAGCTTCACGCCATAGTAGGCGTCGGACTTGTTCGCTTCGGTGGGGTAGGTGGAGTTGTAGTCGCGCAGGCCGGTCGTCGGGTCGAGCTTGAACATCCACATGCCGCCGAACCAGGAGCCGAAGGTCATCCACATGTCGCCGTTGTCATCGGTTTTCACGCACGGGTCGATGGCGTTGATGCCGGTGTCGGTCTGCGAGGTGTAACGGGTGATGTCGGCATCCTCGCCAAGCACCTGCGGCACGTCGGTCTTCTTCACGTTCACGCGTTCGAAGCCGGAATAGACCACCGGGCCAACGTACGTCCAATCGCCTTCGATGTCGTCGGCGGTGAGCAGCACGATTACGGAGCGGTAATTATCGCCGTTGATGGACATGTACATGCACCACTTGCCCATCGTTTCGTTCCAGACCACGTCGGGGGCCCACATATTGCCTTTGACGTCCGGATTCGTGGACTGCTTCGCCCAGCCTTCCCAAATGTCTTTGAAGACCTTCTCGTAGTCGGTGCTCAGATTGTTGGTGAAGGTGCTCCAGTTGATCAGATCGTCGCTTTTGAGCCAGGCGCGGTGCGAGCCGAAAATATAGTATTTGCCGTTGGCCTTGACGATGGAGGGGTCGTGGGATTCGCCGCGCTTGATGCTGGCGGTGCTGGTTTCGCTGGTTTCGGACTTTGATGACGCCGATGATTGGTCGGATGATGTGCTGGAGCAGCCTGCTAGCGTTCCGACGAGCACGGCTGCTGCGATCAGGCCTGCTGCGACCTGTTTCACAGTTGTACGGAGTTTCATTTTTCCCCTTCCTTGCGGATGATGCGATTTGTACAACGATGTAATTTCTTGTATAGTGTACAACGTTGTAAAGAAAAGTCGAATCATAAGGGGTTTCTCGATGTCGAGTTCCTACGAATTGCTGTGCTACACGCGCGAAGCCACCGGTCGCGAAGAGGCGAATAACGAGGATATTGCCTACAGCATGCACCTTGCGTTGCGTGCCGACGGGGCCACCGAGTGGGAGCCGCTCAACGAGAATTACGGCGTTTTCTTCGCCGCCGGTGTGCCTATCCAGGCCGCATCCGCCGAATCTCGCCGCGCCTGCGTCGCCGCGGCGCATTTCGTCGCCGATCCGTTCGACGAGGCCCGTCCGGCCACCGATGCCGTCGCGTACGGCGCTGTGATGCCGGGAATCGACATCACGCTCAAATCCTTGAAGGATCCGTATCTGTTCCGCCTCGCGGACGGACGATTCGCTCTCGCGGCCACCCGTACCGCGCGTGGGGGAGCGCCGGACGGGTCCGAGCGGTCGGCGTTTCTGTTGGCGCTCAGCGACGATCTGACGGCTTTCGCGCAGCTTGGATTGGTGATGCTGCGTACCGGCGGCGGCGTCAATCGTCCGTCTGTCGCATTCGACGCGGATGCCTCCCGTTATGTGATTTCCTGGATTTCGGATGATGGCGATGCGCGTTCCGCAAGCGTTGTCGATATTGTCGCCGCGGCCGAGTCCGGCGAGCCGATCGATGTTGTGGAAGCTGCGGTATCGGCGAAATCCTGCCATTCTGGCAACCTTTCCTGCGATTGCAATATTCCCAATGCCGTTCCTGGCAACGTGATTGCCGTCACTGAAGAAGAAGCGTCGAAACTGATCGAACGATTCGGTCGTATTTACAACGTTGAAACATCGGTGGCGACGCAGCATATCGACATGGCGGCAAGTAGGGAAGCGGCCCGTGAAGCCGTGCAGGCACTCGCCAAGGTCCGCGCCGATCTCGTCTACAGCGACGGTTCCGGCGCCACCCGTGTCGTGGATTGGAACAAAGACGAACTTGAGGCGATTGCGCAGGACGCCGCCGAAGGCAAGCTCCAGCCGGGCGACACGCGCACGGTGAGCGGCCGCATCCGCCAAACCGTATACCCGGTGCCATTTGCCGTGGAGCGTGCGGACCCGTCGGTGTTCGCTTGGAATTTCAACGGCAAGCCGATGTTCATGTTCATCGCCACCGACGATACCGACGGCAACTGCGTCGATCCGAACGATGGCGCCACGCATATGCCGTTGCGCATCGCCGACTCCATCGAAGCGCTTTCCGACGCGGCGGGCGGCCGTGCCAAGGAAATCGATCTGCTCAAATGCGGTGATTACAACGCTGAAGGACGCGCCATGACCGGCTGCTTCTGGGCGCCGGAACTGCATGTCATCGATGGAAAACTGTCGGTGCTCTTCATGCCATGCTTCGATGGGCCGGCCACCAATCCAGACGGCACGCCCAACGATCGCGCGGGCAAGCCAGACATGTGGACGGGCAGCTGCCATATCATGCAGCTCAAGCAGCATTCCGACGGCACGGATTTCGATCCGCGCGAACCCGAAAACTGGACGGTGCCGAAGCCGATTCTCACACCGACCGGCGGCGTGCTCAATCCCATCCAACGTATCTCGCTCGACATGACCGTCATCAGCGATTCCGGCCGCTGGTATTACGCTTGGCAGCAGGTCGGCAGCATTTGGATCGCCAGCTTCGATCCGGCCCGTCCGGAACGGCTTACCTGCGAGCCGAAGCAGGTCGTTGTGCCGGAATTCGCGTGGGACAATATGATCGCCGAAGGTCCGAACGCCATCGTGCATGATGGCACGATCTACCTGATTTATTCCGGCTCGCTGGTCGGTATTGACTACACCACCGGTCTGGTCACCGCTCCGGCCGGGCAGGACGCCGATCTGACCGATCCGAACGTGTGGACGAAGCTCGACTATCCGCTGCAGAAATCCGGAGTATACAACGGGCAATGGCAGCTCGGCACCGGCCATGGCATGTGGTCCAACGACGAGGACGGCAATCTCATCTATGTATTTCACAATGCGGAATACGAGAATGGACGGTATGGCGGCCGCGACGCCCAGGTGCGCCGCGTGCACTGGTCCAAGGAGGGTATGCCGATACTGGACATGCAGGCGGCGGAAGAGCTCAATCCGGACTATGCTGATATAACGATGAAAATCGTGGTTTCCGGCAATAAAGGCTGACTTCGTTGGCTTCAGCGCCGCAAGGGGTGAAAGCCGGTGTTGGGGCCGAATGTATGAGACGTTTTTGGTGAAAAGGGGTTGACATGCCGAAGCAGAATGGCGCCAACGGCGAGCACGTGGTGACCATGCGCGAGGTCGCGAAGGCGGCCGGCGTATCGATCAAAACGGTGTCCAATGTGGTCAACGACTACGAGTTCGTGTCGCAGGCCACGCGAGACAAGGTCAACAAGGCCATCGACGAGCTCGGCTACACGTTGAACGTGTCCGCGCGCAATCTGCGCAGGGGGCAGACCGGCATCATCGGCCTCGCCATTCCCGATCTGCAGATGCCGTACTTCGCGCAGCTTTCGTCACTGGTCATCGAAGAGGCCAAGAAGCTGGGCCTGCGCGTGATCGTCGAGCCGACGCAATACTCGCGCGAAGGTGAGATCGAGGCGCTGCACGGCTCCCAGCAGACGATGATCGACGGACTGATCTACAGCCCGCTGGAGCTTGACCAGGACGACGTCGACCAGCTGGACGTGGACTACCCGCTGGTGCTTGTGGGCGAACGCATCTTCACCGACAAGGTGGACCATATCGCCACGGAAAACGTGGAAGGTGCCAAGCGCGCCACGTCGTATCTGCTGCAGACCGGCTGCAAGCGCGTGGCCGTGGTCGGCGTGCATCCGGGCGAGAAGGTCGGTTCCGCCGCGCTGCGTTATCAGGGTTATCTTGAGGCGTTGGAAGAGGCCGGCGTCGAGTTCGACGAGCGTCTGGTGGTCGAATCGGGCATGTGGCATCGTAGCGATGGTGTGCGCGTGATGAACGCGCTGCTCGATTCCGGCGTGGTTCCCGATGGCGTCGTCGCGCTGAACGACATGCTCGCCTCCGGTGTGATGCATGCGATCCAGATGCACAATCTGCGCATTCCCGAAGATATTTCGGTGATCGGTTTCGATAATTCCGACGATTCGCAGTATTTGTCTCCTGCGTTGACGTCGATTGCTCCCGGTCTTGAGGCGGTGGCGCGTCTGTCGGTGAAATTGCTGAAGGATCGTATCGACGGGGTTTCGCCGTCGAAGGATCTCAAGCCGGAGCAGAAGGTGTTCCGCAAGGTTTCGTCGTCGTTGGTGGTGCGTCAGTCCACCAAGCTGCCTACGAATTCCTTGGTGGTGTGATTTTTCTTCCTTCTTTTTCTTCTTCTTTTGGAAGGAAGGAAGTGATTGGTGCCTCGGCGCTTGCGTCCGGTTTTTACGGATTGCCGGTGCCGAGGTTTTTGTTTTCCCTTTCTGACGATTGCCTGTTGCCGGGTACTGCGATTCGATTCTTCCGAGGAGTCGGATGCGAGAAACACGCGGTGCGTTCCTCCGATTTGTTACAACGTTGTAATAGTGATATATTCAACGTTGTAAATTACTGGAACAACGGATTGAAAAGGACTAGACATGGCTGTTTACAACAATCCGATCGTGCTTCAGCGCGCAGATCCTTGGGTCCTCAAAGTTGACGGCGAGTACTACTTCACTGGCTCCGACCCGGAATACAACTGCATCGCCATTCGTCACGCATCGAATATCAACGACCTGCAGAAGGCTCCTGAAACGGTGGTGTGGCGCAAGCATGAATCCGGCCCCGCGAGCATCTACATCTGGGCTCCGGAACTGCACCGCATCAACGGCGCTTGGTACATCTACTTCGCAGGCGCCGCAACGGATTTCGAGGCCTCCGGCCTACCGACCCACCGCATGTTCGTGCTGGAGAACACCGATGACGACCCCACCACCGACAACTGGGTGGAAAAGGGCCAGATCATCACCCCGATCGACTCTTTCGCACTTGACGCCACCACCGAGGTGATCGACGGCGTGCAGTACCTGGTGTGGGCCCAGAAAGATCCCGCGATCGAAGGCAATTCCAACCTGTACATCGCCAAGATGGCAAACCCGTGGACGCTGGAAAGTGAGCCGGTCATGCTCACCAAGCCGGAATATGACTGGGAATGCATCGACTTCCTCGTCAACGAGGGCCCGGCCTTCCTGTTCCACGAGAACAAGATCTACATCACGTATTCCGCCTCCGGAACCGGTGTGCCGTATGCCGTTGGCCTGCTCACCGCCGAGCGCGGCAGCGACCTGCTGAACAAGGATTCCTGGACCAAGAGCCCGGTGCCGGTGTTCAAGACCTGCGCCGAAAACGGCCAGTACGGCCCCGGCCACAACTCGTTCACCAAGTCCGAGGACGATTCCGAAGACCTGATGATCTACCATTGCCGCAACTACACGGAAATCAAGGGCGATCCGCTGTTTGACCCGAATCGTCATGCCCGTGTCGGCGTGGTCAAGTGGACGGAGAACGGCCCCGACTTCGGCGTGCCGGAACCCGACAATCTGTGGACTCCGGACACGACGGACGTGTTGCCGGCCGATGGCGGAGCTCTTGCGGGAACCCCGGTAGCGAACTGACTTGCGTAATCGTAAGAAACGTTGCGATTCCAACGAAAACGAATAATTGAAGATTATAAAGAAACAGCTTTTCCATCGGCGTGTTTCCGATTTGTACAACGATAGAAAAAGCTGTATAATCAAAATTACAACGTTGCAAACGGCAGTGCAGCTGACGAAGCGTGAACGACATCGCAAACAAGGTTGTTGATGAATGTCACTGCAACGGTTGGAGGAAATGTCTTGGGAGACCAAGAGGAAAAGGAGAAATCCATGAGGATCAAGAAGAGCACCAAGGCTCTCGCGGCTGCGGCGTCCTTGGCTATGATGGCCACCGTCGGCCTGTCCGCCTGCGGCGGCAGCAGCAACGACGCCGAGACGACCGCTGACGGCAAGGTCAAGATCACGATGTGGCACGGCTTCTCTGAGGCTGATGGCAAGACCCTCGAGTCCATCGTCAAAGACTTCAACAAGTCCCAAGATAAGTATGAGATCGATGCTCAGCTGCAGCCGTGGAGCACCATCGGCGAGACCATGGTGACCAAGGTCACCTCCGGCGACGGCCCGGACTTCGTGACCACCGGCGCCGACAACGGCCAAGGCTGGTCCATCGACGGCACCTTCCAGTGCGTCACCGATTTCTACGACGACAAGGACAGCGGCACCGATGAGTACATCGAGAACGTCGTTGACCAGATCACCTTCAATATCGACGGTTCCGAAGAGAAGTGCGGCGTCCCGATGGGTTACGCACCGACCGCTGTGTGGTATAACACCGACATGTGGAAGGCTGCCGGCCTGACCGACGCCGACTACCCGCAGACCTGGGATGAGCTGCTCGAAGTTGCCAAGAAGCTCACCAAGTCCGATGGCTCCCAGTACGGCATCGCTCTGCCGGATCTCGGCTGGGCTCCGTTCCTGAAGGGCAATGGCACCGGCATCTACACCACCGATGGCAAGGTCTCCATCAACACCAAGGAGAACAAGGCCTTCCTCGAGAAGATGCGTGACTTCTACAAGGGCGGCTACTCCGTGTCCGGCATGGATGAGACCGCTGCTCGTGAATCCTTCGAATCCGGCCAGTCCGCAATGGTGATCGTCGGACCGTGGGAGGATCAGGCCTCCACCGACAAGGGCATCAACCACGACCTGTTCCCGGTTCCGAACGGCGACGGCACCTATGTGTACCCGGACGGCACCAAGGGCTCCAACACTGGCTCCACCGGTCTGTACTGGTGGGTCACCTCCCAGGTTGGCGACTCCGCTAAGAAGCAGGGCATCTACGACTTCTTCAAGTTCTACAACAACCACGACAACCAAGTGACCTGGTCCCTCGGCTCCGCTTACCCGCCGAACAACACCACCGTCACCGCCGATGAGCTCTCTGAGCGTCCGCTGATCGCCAAGATCGGTGAGAACACCAGCAAGTCCTTCATCGGTATCGCAGGCCTCAAGGGTGGCTTCGGCGACATCGCTGCCTCCGTCGACACCCTGACCTCCAACACCGCCCGCACCGACGACGACATCCAGAGCCTGCTGGACGACGCCGAATCCCAGATCCAGGGCTACCTCGACGAGTACACCGAGTAAGCGAAGCGGGATTCACCTACAATCAACAAGTGAGCGGGGCTAACCCGCTCACCACCCCAGCAAAAGGCCACGGTGCTGGCCCTCACGCCAGCGACGTGGCCTTTGCTGTCTTAAAAAAACACATCCCTGGTGTCATTAAGGAGGAGATAATGGCACAAGCAACTGCCGTCCCAGGATCCGCGCATTCCGCGGTGGCCAAGGAGAACAAGAAGGCGATCCAGGCCCGTAACCTGCGCACCGGCCTGCTGTTCACCGCACCGGCCCTCATCGTTCTCGCAATCTTCGTTTTCTATCCGGCGATCAAGACGTTCATCACGTCCCTGACCTCCGACCGCATCAACCGTGCCGGCAAGTTCGTCGGTTTCGACAACTACATCAAGCTGTTCCAGAGCGCCGACTTCTGGACCGACGTCAAGAACACCCTCGTTTACGCAGTGGCCTACGCTCCGATCGTCGTGGTCGTCGCACTCGCGTTCGCACTGCTGCTCAACCGCAAGGACCTCAAGTTCGTCGGATTCTTCCGTACCTGCATGTTCCTGCCGTTCGTCATCTCCCTGACTGTCGCCGCCATCGCATGGCAGTTCATCCTCTCCCCATCGCTGGGCTTGGTTCCGTACTGGATTCAGCAGTTGACCGGCATCGCGCACGTCGATCTGCTCGGTACCCGTGAAACCGCCATGGCTACCATCGTCTTCATCACCGTGTGGAAGAACTTCGGCTACTTCATGGTCATCTTCCTCGCAGGTTTGCAGGGCATCTCCGCCGAACTGTATGAGGCCGCCTCCCTCGATGGCGCCTCCGCATGGCAGAAGTTCCGCTACATCACTCTTCCGGCACTGCGCCCGACCTTCAATTACGTGGTCATCTTCGGCCTCATCGGTTCCTTCCAGGTTTTCGATCAGGTCTTCATCCTGACCTCCGGCGGCCCGGCACGCGCCACCGAAACCATCGTGTATCGCATCTACACCGAAGCATTCGGCAACGGCAAGCTCGGCTACGCATCCGCACTGTCGTACGTGCTGCTGATCATGACGCTCATCGTGGGCCTCATCCAGCTATATACCAACAACAAGCATGAGAAGGAGGAAATCGCATGAGCACCGCGACTCTTTCCGCACAAGAGCAAGAGAATGCCCGCATCAACACCGAAAACGAGCGTCTTCGCAAGCAGGCGACCCGCAAGCGCCGCATCGGCCTGGGCTTCAGCTACTTCGCTTTGATCCTCATCACCATCCTGATGATCTTCCCGCTGCTGATTGTCGTGCTGGTGTCGTTCACCCCGAACGCCATCACGCAGACTTGGCCGCCAAAGCTCGTCCCGAACCAGTTCACCCTTGAGAACTACCAGTCGCTGTTCGAACGTCTGCCAATCGGTCGAGAAATGCTCAATACCGTCATCTTCGCCGGTGCCGTGACCATCATCTCCGTGTTCTTCGACTCCCTGGCTGCCTACGGCCTGTCCCGCGTGGACTTCAAGGGCCGTGGCCTGCTGCTCGGCGTGCTGATTGCCACCATGATGATCCCGGGCATGGCCCTGCTCATCCCGGTGTACAAGTTGCTCGCCAACATGGGCCTCATCAACAGCTACTGGGGCATCATCATCCCGCGTATGGCCGACGTCGGCGGCATCTTCCTGCTGCGTCAGTTCTTCATCTCCATTCCGAAGGACCTCGACAACGCGGCCCGCATCGACGGCGCAGGCGAATTCCGCATCTTCGCGCAGATCATTCTGCCGAACGCCGTGCCAGCAATCCTCACCGTGGGCATGTTCAACTTCATGGGCAACTGGAACGACCTGCTTTGGCCGTTGATCATGACCTCCAAGCCGGAGACCCGCACCATCACCGCAGGCCTCGCCATGCTGACCGGCCACGGTTCCTCCGTCACCCCGTACGGCGTGGTGATGGCAGGTGCGCTGATTTCCGCGCTGCCGCTGCTTATCGTGTTCTTCTTCGTGCAGAAGCGCTTCGTCGAAGGCATCGCGATGACCGGCATGAAGTAACCATAATTCAATAACTTTCCTTTCATCTCCTCCATCCGCATCTTGATCGGGTGCGGAAAATCCGCCGCGGTGTCTGCGATGCACTGCGGCGGATTTTTTTAAAGTACGTGCGCTACATTGGACACAACGTTTATAACGATAGAAATCATCGTGTTCCCCTACCAATCATGCTGTGCGCAAAGGAACAATCATGAACGATGCCATCACACGCTTTCCCACATCCCGCGTCAGCATTGACGATACCGAATACCTAGCGGCTCAACAAGCAGGGGCGCAGTACCTGCTTCATCTCAATCCCGACAGGCTGCTCTATCCTTTCCGTCGCGAAGCCGGCATCTCCCAGCCGACAGCATCAAACGGTGCAACGATATTGTCATATCCCAACTGGGAGGCAACCGGCCTTGACGGTCATATCGCAGGCCACTATTTGTCAGCATGCGTAGCCTTCGCACAAGCTCTTGCTGGATCCTCGACCAACAACATCGCCGCCGCTGTCAACAGCACTGCTTTCATACAGCGTGCCGCCCACATGGTGCGCGGCATGCGCGAATGCCAGCAGGCCTTCTCCGACGACGAAACAATGCGTGGCTACATCGGCGGTATCCCGAATTCCCGCAGCATCTTCACCCGAATCGCACGCGGCGACGTCGAATCGCAGAACTTCGCCCTCAACGGCGGCTGGGTGCCGATATACAACCTGCACAAAACCTTCGCCGGGCTGCTGGACGCTTGGGAAGGACTGGCATGCATCGATGCGGATACCAGCATCATAGCCCGGCGGTCCGTCATCGAATTGGCCGACTGGTGGTGCCGCATCGCCGAACCGCTCAGCGACGAAATATTCGAACGCATCCTCGTCTCGGAATTCGGCGGCATGTGTGAATCCTTCGCCGAACTATACGCGCGCACAGGCAACGAACGCTACCGGCGCATGGCCTACCGGTTCTGTGACGCCACGATCTTCGAACCGCTGTCACGCGGTGAAGACACTCTTACTGGCATGCACGCCAACACGCAAATCCCCAAAGTGCTGGGCTGGGAGCGATTAGGCGCGCTGTGTGGCGACGACACCTGCAATACGGCGACCAATACGTTCTGGAATTCCGTGGTGCATCACCGTTCCATCAGCATCGGCGCACACTCGGTCAGCGAGCATTTTCACCCTGCCGATGACTTCTCCTCAATGGTCGAATCGCGCGAAGGCCCGGAAACCTGCAACTCCTACAACATGTCGAAACTAGCCGAACGGCTGTGGCTGCGTGAGCCGAAGCCGGAATATCTCGACTTCTATGAGCGCGTGCTGGAAAACCACCTGCTGTCCACGGTGAACCCTGAACATCCCGGATTCGTCTATTTCACGCCGATGCGGCCAGACCACTACCGTGCATACTCTACGTCCGGCCAGTGCTTCTGGTGCTGCGTCGGCTCGGGCTTGGAAAATCATGCACGTTACGGACGCCTTGTTTTTGCACGTCAGCATGTTGACGGCGAGCCGGAGCGACTGCTGTGCAACCTGCTGATTGGCGCGACGCTTGACTGGGCGGAGGAAGGTATTGCCGTTAGGCAGACGGTGACGCGCAGCAATGCTGACGGTGGACGGTACGTTGCACATATCCGCATTCATGCCGATGATGCACGGACGCATCGTCTGATTGTGTGTGTCAGGGATCCGTGGTGGGCTGCCGACTTCAGTATAGAGGTCGTGGCCGGCGGCGTTGCAGGTGATTGCACTGCGGTTGATTGTGTTGTGGACGACTGCGCCGTATTTGATGGCGCTGCGCCGGAGGGAGGGGCTTCGCAGTTGGCTTCGCTGCCGGAAGGCTATCGGGCCATGCGGCTTGAATGGCGAGGCGAGACTGAGATTCGCGTGCTGGTGAAGCCGCGCGTGAGCGTGGAACTGCTGCCAGACGGCTCCGCATGGGCGAGCTTCATGGTCGGTCCGAAGGTGATGGCGTTGCGCGGTGACGATCAGGATCTTATCGGCCAGTTCGCGGATGACAGCCGTATGGGTCATATTGCGGCAGGCCCGTTGCGTGCCTCTGCGGAACTGCCCATTATCGTTGCGGGCGATGCTGATGGCGCTGGTGTCGCCGGCGCTCCCAGCATGCTCGGCCAAGCCAGGCTGGACATGGAGAACAAGCGCCTGTCCGTGCCGGCGCTCGATTCCCGGAATCACCTGGTTTCATTGGAGTTGGAACCGTTTACCAGCATTCATGAATCCCGTTACAGCGTATACCTACCGATTGCGCCCAACGATGATGTGGATGGCCGCCGTCAGGAACTGGCGCAGGCCGATGCGGAACAGATGCGACACGAAAGCAGCACGATTGATGCGATTTCGTGCGGCCAGCAGCAATCGGAAGTCGATCATGAATACTGTGGACAGAGCGATGACATGGGAGCGGATGGCACCATTCATTGGAGGCGTACCGCAGCGGAGGGGTGCTTCGGCTATACGATGAGGAGACCGTCTGACGGTGGCCGTTTGGAAGTGTCGCTGTGCGTTGACGACGCGGATATGCCGTATGCGCTGTCAATCGACGATGTAACGCTGAAACGCGTGGAGCGCCGCGTCATCGACGGTGATCCGTTATGCGCTGACATATATGATTTGGCCACTGCCGGCGACGCCTCACGTATCGCAGTGCGCATTGCCGCTGCCGGTCGGGTTTCAACGCCGCGAATCTCCGTGCTTCGCGTTGTTGCGTGCTGAGTATGATGCCGCTATATTGCAGGAAAGGACGCGGCCGATGAGTGATTGCACCAACGACCCTTACGCTTATCTTCTTGTACATTTCTTAGAGGATCCGGACGGCTACGCCGAACGCATCTATCTGGACGTGTCGGACGGCGACAATCCCCATCGTTGGATTCCGCTCAACGGCGGGCGACCGGTACTGACATCGGATATCGGTACTACCGGTGTGCGCGATCCGCATATCATCCGCAATCCGCAAACCGGCATGTGGTATATCATCGCGACCGATTTGCGCGTATTCGGTGGTGACAACGGCGGATGGTACGAATGGTCTCATCATGCGAGCACGAATCTGATCGTCTGGCAATCGCCAGATCTGCTGCATTGGGAAGGCCCTCGCATGCTGGACGTCTCCCAGCGCGCCGACGGCACGCATATGCAACTTGGCATGGCATGGGCCTGCGAATGCCTGTGGGTGCCGGACTATTATCCGGAGGAATATGAAGGCGATTGCGGCGCATTCGTAATGTACTGGTCCAGCACCGTATTCGACGATGCGGATACGGCGCATGATGATAATTCTGTGACCAGTTCCGTGCTGTGGGGCGCGACCACCGACTTCACACAGGATACGTTCGAATTCGGCGGCGTGCTGATCGACACCGGTGGCGATTCCATCGACACCACCATGGTGCAGCGTCCATTGCCGGACGGCGGACTGCGCACGTATCGCATCACCAAAGACAATTCCTTCGGCAACGGCATTTGGATGGACTACACCGATGCGCGGCGCTGGTGGGAATCCGACACGCAATGGCATGTCATGCAACGTCATATCGGTGCGAATTATGTGGAAGACGGCAATCCCGGCGGTGTGGAAGGTCCCGCGGTATTCGCTAACCATCACAACAACGGTGGGCCGGACGACGAATGGTATCTGTTCGTGGACGTCATACCGTCAATCGGCTACAAGCCCATGAGCACGAAGGATCTTGACGCCGGCTGGCATCCGCTAAACGCCGCGGATTATTTCCTCTCGCCGCACACCAAGCATGGCGGCGTCGCCTCGCTGACTCGCGAGGAATACGAGCGTCTCATCCAAGTTCTCTGATTCGTAAAGCCCCTCTAATTCGTTAAAACCACGCGGTTTTAACGCTTGATGGTCCCTAGACACGCAATCCCCGTACTGCTTCCATTTTCGCCCTTTTTCGGGCCACGAAAATGGAATAGCAGTACGGGGATTACGGTTTTCAGACTTTAGGACTGGGACTCGGAACTCAGCCGAAATCTACTGCGTATTTCCGTTGGTTCCGGTCTGGCCGTTGGATTCGCTGGTGGAGCCTCCGCCGCTAGTATCGCCGCCGGCTCCGCCGGAATTGTCTCCGCTACCGTCTCCGCTGTTGCTGCCGTTGCTGACGGTTCCGCCGGTTCCGGAATTGTCTCCGTCTCCGTTACCGCCGCTGTTCTGATCGCTGTTCTGCGTCGGATCAGGCGTGGTCTGCTCGGTGTTCTCCTCGACCTTCGGCGTCTCCTGATTCTGCCGTGTCTCGGTCTTCTGCGCGCCGGTGCCCCATGTGCCGTCCGGGCCGCCGATTTTGCCGTTGTCGGTTGGCTCGGTGAAGGTCATCACCTCCTGATTCTGCAGGGCGAGTGACATGAACTCCTCGAACAGATGCGACGGATAGCCGGTGGAGGAAACGCCATAGCCTGCGAACGGTGGCACTTCCTGCGCGCTGCCGTCTTCCGCAGGATTCCAAATGGCCCACACATTGAGCAGTTGCGGCGTATAGCCTACGAATGAGGCGGCCTTCTCATCGTTTGCGGTGCCGGACTTGCCGGCCACCTGGCGTCCGAGACGTGCCGAAACACCGGCCGCGGTGCCGTACGTGGTGGTGCCCTGCATGGCCTTCTGCACCAAGTGGCAATCGTTTGCGTCGAATACCTGCTGGTTCTCCTGCGTCGTCTTGTACAGTTCCTTCGAACCGTCGGACGTGAGCACCTTGTCGACGATGTGCAACGTGTTTTTCACACCATCGTTGGCAATGGTGGAGTGGCCCTGAGCCAGATCCCATACGGTAATGCCGTTGATGCCCAGAATGTTGTAGGTGGTGTCTTCGGCAATGTCTCCCTCAATGCCCGCCTGATGCGCTATTTTGGCGAGATTCGCGGCGCCGAGATGCCTGTTGACATCCATGAACACGGTGTTCACCGAATTCGCGGTCGCCTGATAGAGGTTGATATACCCCCAGTTGGTGTTCAGTGCGTTCGGCACCTGCGCGGTGGTTCCCGGAGTCGTCTCAAACGTCAGGCCGGAATTACCGTTGAACAACGTGTTGAAATTCACACCCTCCTGAGCGGCTCCCAGCAAACCGAACGGCTTCATCGTGGAACCCGGCTCGAATGTGGCCTGTGTGGCGTTGTTGAGCTGCTTGGTGAGGTAATCGTTGCCTGCATACATGGCCTTGACGGAACCGGTTTTCGGATCGACCGCAATGCCGCCCACCTGGATGCTTTCCGGCATGCCTTCCGGCCGGGTGTCGCCGACCTGTTGGATCTCGTCCTGCATGCCCTTGTCAAGCGTGGTGACAATCTTGTAGCCGCCGGTTTCCAAATCATCGGCGGTGAACGCTTTGGAATTGACCAGTTCGTTCTTCACTGTGGTCAGCAGATACCCATTGGCGCCCGCCATCTGGTTGTTCTGCTGGATTTCCGACACGGCGGGGAACTGCGCTTCCGTCTTTTCCTTGGCGGTGATGTAGCCATCTTCCTTCATGATGTTGAGCACGCGGTCATATCGTTTTTCAGCCTGCTTAGGGTTGACGGCCGGATCCCATGAGCTCGGCGCCGGAATGATACCGGCCAACATGGCGGATTCCGACAAGGTCAGATCGCTGGCGTTCTTGTTGAAATACGCCTTCGCCGCCGCCTGAATGCCATACGCGCCACGACCAAGGTAAATCGTGTTCATGTAATTGCACAGCACCTGGCTTTTATCTTGTGCCTGCGCGATCTTGATGGCCAGGAACGCTTCTCTCAGCTTGCCGGAATACGACGTGGTCTCGCCCAAATAGTAGCGTTCCGCATACTGTTGGGTGATGGTCGAACCACCTTGCCTGCTGCCGGTGGTCAAGTTCGTATACAGTGCTCGCGCGATGCCATACAGGTCGATGCCCTTGTTGGTGTAGAAGGATCGGTCTTCCGATGCGACGATCGCGTTGCCCACGTAATCAGGCAGTACCGCGCAGTCGATGATTTCGCGGTTTTGCTCCGCGTAGCTGCCGATTTCCGTAGTGCCGTCGGCATAGTAGACGGTTGTTTTTTCGGCGAGGGCAAACTTCTCCGGTTCGGGGATTTCCGTGGTGATATACATGTAGGCGAACAGGCCGATTCCTGCCGCGAGCAGTGCCGCGAAGATGCCGAGTACCCACTTCAGTACGAGATGCTTGCGTTTGTTCTGCTTTTTCTTAGGTCCGTTGGCGCGGTGCGATCCATGGTTCTGCGGCTTGGGCGCGCTATGGAATGCGTTGCTGCGATTGCTGCTGGCGCCGCCGTTGCGGGCGCTTCTTGAGCGTGAGCTTACGCTTCGTGTGTGTGAAACCATAGCTTCCACCGTAGCTGATTGACTTGAGAAATCAGGTGGAAATAGGTGCGTTTGCCTTGGCGGGGGCATTTTTTGCGCAGCTCTTTTACAAATCGACAGTTTGCAGGACGTTGCCTCAATATCGGCTGATTTTCAGGGTTTTGTCAGTTTTTCAGGTGCCTTTTCGCTGTTTCGCAGGTATGCTTGAGAATTGGTACCTGTAACGCATACACATATACAGAGGAGTCGTTTACAGATGAGCATTCGTGTGGCTATCGCCGGCGTTGGCAATTGCGCTTCGTCGCTGGTGCAGGGCGTTGAATACTACAAAGACACGAAGGACGAGGATAAGATTCCCGGTCTGATGCACAACAATTTCGGCGGATACCGCGTGCGTGACATTGAATTCGTCACCGCGTTCGACGTGGATGCGCTGAAGGTCGGCAAGGACTTGTCCGAAGCCATCGAGGCGTCGCAGAACAACACGATCAAGTTTGCCGACGTGCCGAACCTAGGCGTTGAGGTGCTGCGCGGCCCGACCAACGATGGTTTGGGCGAGTACTACCGTCAAATGATCGAAGAGTCTGACGCCGAGCCGGTCGACGTGGCCCAGGTGCTGCGCGACAAGAAGGTAGATGTGCTTGTTTCTTACTTGCCGGTCGGTTCCGAGCGGGCCGACAAGGCGTACGCCCAGGCCGCCATGGATGCCGGATGCGCGTTCGTGAACTGTCTGCCGGTGTTCATCGCCTCCGATCCGGAGTGGGCTCAGAAGTTCCGTGATGCCGGCGTGCCGATCGTCGGTGACGACATCAAGTCCCAGGTCGGCGCCACGATCACGCATCGCGTGCTCGCCCGCCTGTTCGAAGATCGTGGCGTGCGCCTGGACCGCACGTACCAGCTTAATGTGGGCGGCAATATGGACTTCATGAACATGCTGCAGCGTTCGCGCCTGGAATCCAAGAAGATTTCCAAGACTCGCGCCGTCACTTCCGTGGTGCCGCACGATATGGACCCGCACAATGTGCATATCGGTCCGTCCGATTACGTGGCATGGCTGGACGACCGCAAGTTCGCGTTCGTGCGTCTTGAGGGTACCACGTTCGGCGATGTGCCTCTGAGCTTGGAATACAAGCTGCAGGTGTGGGATTCCCCGAATTCCGCCGGTATTGTGATCGATGCCGTGCGTGCCGCCAAGATCGCGCTCGACCGTCATCTGGCCGGCCCGATTCTGGCTCCGAGCTCCTATTTCATGAAGTCGCCGGCCGTGCAGCACGAGGATGGCGAGGCCCGCCGCTTGGTGGAGGAGTTCATCAAGGGCGAGGTTGAAGGCAGCGAAGAGCAGCTTGACGCCGATGTCGCCGCCGCCAAGGCAGCTGGTAAGGATGTGTGGCGTGCCTGATTTTTGGTTCGCCTGATATGAGGAATCCCCAATCTACCGTCGGTGGATTGGGGATTTTTAATTACGATTTGGAAACGATGCGTATTGTCACTTCTTGAGAAGGGGTTCGACCTGTTCCTCGTACGCGGTCAACGCGGTGTCGATCACGTTGTGCATGTCGTAGTACTTGTACGTGCCCAAACGGCCGCCGAACACCGTCTTCGGCTCGGCCTTCGCGAGCTCCTCGTACCTCGCGTACAGCGCCTTGTCGGCCTCGGTGTTGATCGGATAGTACGGCTCGTCGCCGCGCTCGGCGAAACGGCTGTATTCCTCCCACACCACGGTCCTGTCGGGATTCTGCGAGGCGGCGCGTTCCGGATTGAAGTTCTTGAACTCGATCGCGCGCGTGTACGGCACGTCCGCGTCGGAGAAGTTCATCACCGGGCAGCCGAAATGGTCGCCCTCGTCGTAGCGGACCTCCTTGAAGTCGACCGTGCGCCACTTGAGCTCGCCCAGCGAGTAGTCGAAGTAGCGGTCGACCGGACCCGTGTACACCACCGGCACGCCGGCCGCGGCCAAAGCCTTCTTGTTGTACGGCTGGGACTCGTCGAAGAAATCGGTCTCCAGGGTCACGTGGATGCGCGGATCGTCGATCATGCGCTCCATCCAGGCGGTGTAGCCGTCGGCCGGCAGGCCCTCCCACGTGTCCTTGAAATAGCGGTTGTCGTAGTTGAAGCGCACCGGCAGGCGGTTGATGATGCCCGCGGGCAGGTCCTTCGGGTCGGTCTGCCACTGCTTGCCCGTGTAGTTCTTGATGAACGCCTCGTACAGGGGGCGGCCGATCAGCGAGATGCCCTTGTCGTTGAGGTTCTGAGGGTCCTTGCCGGCCAGCTCGCCGGCCTGCTCGGCCACGAGCGCCTTGGCTTCGGCGGGCGTGTAGTGCGCGCGGAAGAACTGGTTGATGGTGCCCAGGTTGATCGGCAGGGGGTAGACCTCGCCGTCGTGCGTGGCATACACGCGGTGCACGTAGTCGGTGAACGAGGTGAACCTGTTCACATAGTCCCACACGCGCTGATTGGACGTGTGGAACAGGTGCGCTCCGTACTTGTGGATCTCCGCGCCGGTCTCCTCGTCCATGTAGCTGTACGCGTTGCCGCCGATGTGGTCGCGCACGTCGATGATCTCCACGCGCACGCCGAGCCTCTCCACGGCCTGCTGGGCCACGGTCAGGCCGAACAGGCCCGCGCCCACGACCACCAGATCGGGATATTCCACCGCTTCAGTCATAAGAACAACCTTCCGAACTTAAAACAAACACACAATATTCGTGTGCGATTCCTCATCAAGCATACCCGTCCATCCTCCTCATCAAGCATACCCGTCCATCCTCCTTAACATGGGGTGCAGCATTTTTGACGTTCGATTTTTTCGTATGGCGAGGCCTGCATGGCGACCTACGGCATGGCCTACGTGGGTTTCCGGCGCGGTTCGGTCCGGGCATGGTGTACACTGGTCTTTGCCTCCGCGTGGCGGTACGTCACCCAACTCCCCCAGGGCAGGAATGCAGCAAGGGTAAGTGGCCTCTTCCGGGTGCGTGGAGGTTTTCTTATATCTTCTTGCCATTCCTGCATACCGTAGAGCCGATGTCGTATTCTCAATGATTATGACCGACGAATTCAAGCCAATCATCCGAGACCCGCATAAGTCCGCGAATATGTTGGAGCAGCCGGTCGCGCCCGTTCCTGCACCGCAGCCGCCATCGTCGCAGACAGCTTCCCAACAATCATCGCCGCAGTCCGCGCCGATTCCCGCGCAACCCGCGTCGGATCAACAATCCTCGCAGTCTTGGCAAAAACTGGAATTTTCCGACACTGCGCAGGTTGCATCAGCCGCACCGGTCTCGCCGATTGCGCAAGCCGGCCAAGTCGATCCGATCGAACAGGTGCTTTCCCCACGTGAAGTGAACGCAGGACTCGCCAAAGTCGATCCGCTGACCCGTCGCCCGCGCGTATCGAGCATCGTGCTCAGCGTGGCGTTCGGTCTGCTGCTGCTTGCCGCCGCAGCGGGCGTCTGGTGGTTGGGCGTGCGCACGATGGAAGGCCAAAGCTATGAGGATATGGTCTGGTCGAAATTCGACGCGGCCCTGCCGGGATGGCTGGAACCGGTCGTGCATGTCTTCACCATTTCCACCGTTGTAGTCGCAACAAGCGTGATTATGTCGATAATCGCCCTCGTCGTGCTCATCGTAAGAAAACGATGGCTGTTGATCGCGCAACTGGCGGCATTCGGCGGAATCTGCTTTGCCGCGGCGGAGTTGCTGAAGCCGCTGCTGCCACGTCCGTACCTGATTAATCTGGAATCAAATCCCAATAATTCCGCGCCTTCCGGGCATGTCATACTCGCTGCGACGGCGGGGGCGATCCTGTTGTGCGCCGTGCCTCGCATGTGCCGTGCATTGGTTGCGGTGATTGGTTGGGCGTACGCGGTGCTTGTCGGATTGTCTGTGATCGCGGGGCAGTGGCACCGCCCGACTGACGTGATCATGGCACTGCTGATCGTCGGCGGAGTGGGCATGCTCATGCTCGCCGCAACGTTTGCGAACGGTATGGATGAGCCCGGATCGCGTGCGTCGTCGCCTTCCGTGCAGATCGTCGGCAGCGTGTTGCTGACGTTCGGTGTGCTTGGCACCCTGTATGGCGCGTACATTATTTGGCAGATTCAGCCGGGACTTGCGATGAGTGCGGAATGGACGAATTCCGGTGCGCATCTTTCCACGGTGATTTTGACTGCTTCCATCGCGTCGCTGGTGTTCGGCCTGGTGCTGGCTATGCGTCAGCTAACCGCCTCGCCACTGACGAAACTTGGGCTGGTGGGGGCTCCTCCGGCACCGCCGAAACGCTGACGTCCATACCTGCGAGTGCACCGAAATTTTACGGTGAAGGCCGCTCGCGCCACACGGGCGGTTTGCCAACTGCATACGATCAGTGAGTATTATTGCGTTGCAAACGCTAGTAATAAGGAGTGGCTATGGCTACCGGCAGCAAGCTCGTGATTGTGGAGTCTCCCACCAAGGCCAAGAAAATCGGTGGGTATTTGGGCTCCGAATATACGGTGATGGCCTCGGTCGGCCATATTCGAGATCTTGCGCAGCCAAGCCAGGTGCCAGCCGCCGACAAAACCAAATTCGGCAAGTTCGGAGTTGACGTGGAAGACGGATTCAAGCCGTACTACATCGTCGACGGCAACAAGAAGAAAACCGTGTCCGAGCTGAAAAGCGCGTTGAAAAAAGCCGACACCCTGTACCTCGCAACCGATGAGGATCGCGAGGGGGAGGCCATCGCCTGGCATTTGGTACAGACGCTCAAGCCGAAAGTGCCGGTCAAGCGCATGGTGTTCCACGAAATCACGAAGGAAGCCATCAAAGCGTCGCTTGACAATACTCGCGACGTTGACGACGACATGGTCGACGCTCAGGAAACCCGCCGTATTTTGGACCGCCTGTACGGCTATGAGCTTTCTCCGGTGCTGTGGCGCAAGGTTGGTCCGGGTCTTTCCGCGGGGCGTGTGCAGTCCGTTGCCACGCGTTTGATCGTGGAGCGCGAACGCGAGCGTATGGCGTTCGTGCGTGCTTCGTATTGGGATGTCACCGCAACGTTGGAAGCGCCGGATGCCGATGGCAACAATGTTGCGTTTGATTCTCGTATGGTGTCGCTTGGTGGGCGTCGTTTGGCGGGTTCCAAGGATTTCGGCGCCGATGGCAAGCTGACTGCGACCGATGCGAAGGATCAGGTCACGCAGTTGGATGAGGCGCAGGCTTCCGCGATTGCGCAGGCGTTGGAATTTGCAACGTTTACCGTCGCGTCGATGGAAACGAAGCCGTACCGTCGCCGTCCGGTTCCACCGTTTACTACGTCTACATTGCAGCAGACCGCCGGCAATCGTCTCGGCATGAGCTCACGTCAGACCATGCGTGCGGCGCAAGGATTGTATGAAAACGGTTATATTACCTACATGCGTACCGATTCGGTGACGCTGTCGCAGGAAGCGATCGCAGCTGCGCGTGAAGCGGTCGTCAAGCATTTCGGCGAAAACTATCTGTCGGATGCGCCGAAACAATATGCCACAAAAACCGCGGGTGCGCAGGAAGCCCACGAATGCATTAGGCCAGCGGGTGCGAAATTCCGTGACCCTGCGGAAATCGCAAGCAAAGTGCCGGCCGACCAGCTCAAGCTGTACACGCTGATCTGGCAGCGCACGCTTGCCTGCCAGATGGCCGACGCAACCGGTTCCACGGCGACCGTGCGACTGTCTGCGCCGACCGAATCGAATGGGGAAGCCATGTTCCAGGCTTCCGGCACTGTCATCGAATTCCCCGGCTTTATGAAGGCGACCGGTGAAGGCCGCCGCGCGTCCGCCGAATCGAAGAAGAGTGATGCTGCTGAAAGCGTTGAACAGGCTGCGCAATCCGGCAAATCCAGCAAAGCGAATAAGAAGTCGGATGACAATGTGTCGCTGCCGCCGATGAATCCGGGCGATGCGCTCGCCGCGGTGGCGGTTGACGCCGACGGACACGAAACTCAGCCTCCGGCGCGTTACACCGAAGCGTCGCTCGTGAAAACGTTGGAACAGAAGGAAATCGGCCGCCCGTCCACGTATGCGAGCATTATTTCCACGATTATCGATCGTGGGTACGTGTATGAGCGTGGTCGTGCGTTGATTCCGTCGTGGCTCGCGTTCTCCGTGGTCAAATTGCTGGAAACGAAGTTTCCGCGGTACGTGGATTACGAGTTCACGGCTGATATGGAAAGCGGTCTTGACCAGATCGCGAGCGGTCAGGAGACCGGTAGGAATTGGCTGACCCGCTTCTATTTCGGTTCCGGTGAGGGTGCTGCGCAATCCGCGGACGAGGCGCATGCCGGTTTGCAGCAGCAGGTCGCGCAGCTGGGTGAAATCGACGCTCGCGAGATCAATACGATTGAGATCGGCGACGGTTTGCATGTGCGCGTCGGCAGGTATGGCCCGTATTTGGAGGATGTGAACCATCTGGATGATGAAGGCAATCCGAAGCGTGCGTCGCTGCCGGATACTCTCGCTCCGGATGAGCTGACGGTGGAAGTCGGTCATGATTTGATTGAGAATCATTCCGGCGGTCCGCGTGCACTTGGTGTTGATCCGGTTTCCGGGGGCACTGTTGAAGTGCGTAATGGTCGTTTTGGCCCGTATGTTGCGTTGGTGATGCCTTCTGCGGATGCTGGTGCTGACGGTGACGTGGCTGGTGATGGCAAGCCGAAGAAGGGCAAGAGCGCTAAGAAGGCTGCCGATCGCCCGAAGATGGCGTCGTTGTTCAAGACGATGAGCCCGGAATCGTTGACGTTGGATGATGCGTTGCGTTTGCTGAGTTTGCCTCGTGAAGTTGGTTCTTATGAGGAAGCGGACTCTCAGACCGGTGAAGTGCAAACGGTTGCTGTGCAAGCCAATAATGGTCGTTACGGCCCGTATTTGACGAAGACCGGTGCCGATGGCAAGTCGGATACGCGCTCGCTCGCTTCGGAAGATGAGATTTTCACGGTTGATTTGGACAAGGCGAAGGAACTGTTCGCCCAGCCGAAGTATGGTCGTGGGCGCGGTCGTGGCGCTGCCAAGCCGCCGCTGCGTGAACTGGGCGTCGATCCGGAAACGCAAAAGCAGGTGACCATCAAGGAAGGTTTCTACGGCGCGTATATCACCGATGGCGAAACGAACCGTACGTTGCCGAAGCAGTATGCTCCCGAGTCGATCGAGCCGGCTGAGGCGTTCCGTCTGTTGGCGGAGAAGCGTGCGCAGGGTCCGTCGAAGAGGCGCGGTCGCAAGGGTGCTGCTGGCAAGGGTAGTGCTAAGAAGACTGCTGCTAAGGCTTCTGCTGATCAAGCTCGTGCCGATCGCCGTGCCAAGGTGCGCGAGTTGGCCGATAAGGGTTGGGCCAACACCCGTATCGCCAAGGAGATCGGTTCCACGCCGACCACGGTGAAGGCCGATGTGGAATGGCTTGCCGCCAACGAAGGATATGCCCGTCCCGCCGTAGTTCCCGCCCGGTGATGAATATGCAAGGCATATTCATCTCCTTTGAAGGCATCGACGGTGTCGGCAAAACCACGCAGGTCGAACGGTTGCGTGCGTATGTTGAGGCGCAGGGGCGCGAATGCGTGGTCACGCGCGAGCCAGGCGGTACCGTGCTTGGCGTGGCGATTCGTAAGCTGCTGCTTGGCGGCGTGGAAGGTTCCGACGTGGATATTGCTCCGCGTGCTGAGGCGTTGCTGTTCGCCGCTGATCGTGCCCAGCATGTTGCCGAGGTGATTCGCCCTGCACTGGAACGCGGTGCCGTGGTGCTTACCGATCGGTACCTTGATTCTTCTCTTGCATACCAAGCTGGCGGCCGCGAATTGACGGCAGATGAAATCCGTAACTTAAGTATGTGGGCAACCAACGGTTTGTTGCCGAATCGCACATATCTGCTGGATCTTGACCCTGTGCAATCGCATGCACGACTGCAGCATGATGAAGATCGCATGGAATCTGCAGGAAACGATTTCCAACGTCGTACACGACAGGCGTTTCTTGACTTGGCAAAGGCGGAATCGCAACGTTTCCGCGTGATTGATGCCAGCCAATCCATTGAAGAAGTATGGGCTCATATCCAATCCGATTTTGCGGGAATCGACCAATTGGAGGCCGCCCAGTGAGCGTGTGGGATTCGATTGTCGGCCAGCAGCAGGTTGTCGAACAACTCAAAGCCATCGCAAGTGGCGATCCGAAAGCCATTGCGCAATCCTGGTTAATTTGCGGTCCTCCGGGATCGGGTCGTTCCAATGTGGCGCGCGCGTTTGCTGCGGCGTTGGAGAGCCCCGATCATGGTCTTGGCGACGAGCCGACCAAAGCCGCGCAGCAGGTGCTTGCCGGCACTCACCCCGACGTGACCGTGCTGGCCACCAACAAAGTGACCATCGGCATCGACGAGGTGCGAAACATCATCACCACTTCCGAGCAGATGCCAAGCACTGCGCCGTGGCGCATCATCATTATCGAAGATGTCGATCGCATGCTGGAACGCACCACCAACGTGTTGCTCAAGGAGATTGAGGAGCCGAGTGAGCATACGATTTGGCTCTTGTGTGCGCCGAGTGCGCAGGACGTGTTGCCGACGATTCGCTCGCGCACTCGCATCGTCAATCTTGCCGTGCCCTCCACGCAGGCGGTGGCTGCATTTCTGGAGCAAAATGGCGGATTCGAGCCGAAAATCGCGGTGCGTGCCGCACGTCTTGCGGAAGGGCATATCGGCATCGCGCGCTTGTATGCGAAGAATGAGCAGGTGATGTCTGACCGCGACGAGCTGATTGTGGGCGTGCTTGGATTGCGTCGCGCGTCGGATGCGGTGTTGCTTGCCGGCAATCTTATCGACAATGCGAAGGCGCAGGCCGAAGCGGAGGTGAAGGTCAAAGCGGCAGAGGCGGAAGCTGATTTTCGCAGAGTCAATGGGCTTGGGGCAAAGGATCGTATTCCTCCGAAGCTGCGTGGCGCGTACAATGCGATTGCCAAAAAAGACGAGCTGAAGCGCCAGACTACGCGACTTACGCGTGATGTGCTTGACCGTGCGTTGAACTCGATTGCCAGTATTTACCGTGATGTGGCTGTGTTGCAGAACAATGCCGAGGATTCGGTGGGGCTGATTAATTTGGAGAATCGTTCGTCGATCACCGAACTGTCGGTGCGGCTTACGCGTGGGGGAGCGGTGCGGCGGCTGGAGGATATTGCCGTTGCGCGTCGCCGTCTGGCCGGCAATGGCAATCCCGTACTGGTCTTTGAAGCTCTCTTCTGCTCCCTCATCGCCAGCTAGGGCTAGCGGCGTTGGCACATACTGTTTTCCGAGGGCAGATTCTTCCAGTCGCTGGAGGTATTGCCCCGCTAGTGGGCGTCTTAGCGTCCTAATTCTTCCAGTTACTGGAGGAATCTTGCCGCTGACAGGGCTTTTGGCGTCCGTATTCCTCCAGTGAGTGGAGGAATTGCCCCGCTGATTGGTTCCTTGGCGTCCTATTTCTTCCACTCACTGGATGAATCTTCCCGCTGATTGGCCTCTGAAGGTCCGTTTTCCTCCACTCACTGGAACAATTCTCCCGCTGGTGGGGCTTCTAGCGTCCTGATTCTTCCACTCACTGGAACAATCTTCCCGCTGGTGGGGCTTTTAGGGTCCTGATTCCTCCAGTGAGTGGGGGAAATGGTTGTTTGGCTGCATGATTTTGGCTTGCTGCCGCGTAATTTCGTTTTTTCGCGATTATTTCGAACCGTGCGATCAGAAACTTGCTATCGTGCGATAACTGCCGGCAAAATTGCAAAAATGCGATTCAGCGCTGGTAGTTGGTGGATTCGCGCACGATCAGTTGCGGCGCAAGTGAGATATGCGCGGGGCTGCCGGGGGCGTCGTTGAGTAGGCGTAGCGCTTCGGAGACGATTTGTTTGAACGGCGGGCGCACGCTGGTCAGCGCCGGCATGGTGGTGCGTGCAATCGGCGAATCGTTGTAGCCAACCACCAGCACATCTTGAGGCACGCGAAGCCCGAGCGAATGCAACGCCACCATCACACCGAATGCGATCGAATCGTCGGCACACACCACTGCCTCCGGCTGCACGAGCGGCTCGGAAAACAGTCGCATGGCGCAGTCGAATCCGCGCTGCACGCTACGGTCTCCGAACTTGTTCCATTCGGTTTCGGTGGCAAGATGGTGCGCTCGCATCTGCGTGTGGAACATGGCGAACAGTTCCGCCGATTCGAAGGAGATTTCCTTGCCGGCCATGTATGCCACGGATGCGATGCCACGTTCGGCCAAATGCCTGATCACGATTTCCATGGCTGTGTTTTCGTCGACGCTCACCATGGATGTGCGGAACGAGCATTGGCGGCCGCCCACCTGCACGATCGGCAGTGTGGAGGCGTAATGTTCAAGCTCCGCGGAAAGATAGGCCGCCCAGGCAGGCAGCACGATCAGACCATCGACATGGCGGTCCACCAACGATTCGATACGTTGAACCTGCGTGGCCTGATCGCCGCCGATGCCCAGCAGCAGTTGCCGCGAATCCACGTCGATGACGGGTTCGATTGCGTCAAGCAGCTGCGCACAGAACGGGTCGGTGGCGGTCGGAATCACCAGGCCGATGGTGTTGGTGACGGTGCTGCGCAACGCGCTCGCCGCATAATTGACCGAATAGTTGAGGTGTGCCGCGGCCGCTCGCACGCGGCGTGCGATGTCGTCGTCTTTGGTGCGTTTGCCGGAGAGGACGCGGGAGACGGTGGCGATGGAGACGTTGGCTAGCGCTGCGACGTTCGTGATCGAACTGTTCGCCGAAGTTGCCGAAGCCGAAGCGTTGTCGGTTGTACGTGCCATGCTCTCCTCACCACAAATATTCGAAATGCTCGAAAAACTCGGATTATTCGAATTACTGCCGTATCTCAATCGCGTATTCAAGAATAAAACAGCCACCCGTCGAAAGCGGCAGGTGGCTGGAAGCAAGTATCGCAATCATGCATGTTGCATTGCGACTTCATAATTGCGATGCAATAACTGAAGATTGTTGAATATCGTGCGAAATTCTGAAATCTTCAGCAAAAGGAAGATCACTCGGCGTTGACGAGGATGTTCAGCAGGTTGTCTGCCACGGTTTCGTCATCGGCGCCCTGCACGTCGATGACCACGGACTCGCCCTGCTTGATGCCCAGGCCCATGACGGACAGGATGGAGTTAGCCGAAACCGGGTTGCCGCCTTCCTTGGCGATGGTGACGGTGCAGCCGGAGGCGGTGACGGCCTGGGTGAACTGTGCGGCCGGACGGGCGTGGATGCCGACGGGATCGTTGATGACGGTGGTGCGGGTTGCCATGATGGACACTCCTTTGAGTCGTGTGTTGATTTTTGGTTGTGTTATTTGAAAGTCGTGCTGCTTGCCGAGCGAAATGCCTCGGTGCGCCGCTAATAATTACTATAGCACCTTTTTTCACGAAACGCAGAAAACGTTTACCGTTTGTGTGTTGCGGCTTAAAGTGTGTATACTGTGTGCAGGCTGAAAATGATTTACCGGCAAAGACGGTGGGAATCATGCAGTAACTCGACGCGCAAAGCAAGCGCGGAAATCACAACAACAAACGTTCGGTTCGCGTTCCTTTCGCGGGCAAACAACAAAACAAGGAAACAGGTCAAAGGAGTTCACATGATTATCAAAGGTGTTGGCATTGGTCGCGGTGTTGCAGTCGGCCCGGTCATCCGTATGGCGCAGCCACTGCCGGAACCGTCGGACGCTCCGCGTGCGGAAGGCATTGCTGCCGAAAGCGAAATCGCCCGCGTTGACAAGTCCCTCGCACTGGTGAACGCCGACCTGAACCGTCGTGCCGAAGAGGCCGCCAATGGTGACGAAGGTGCCAAGCAGGCCGCTCCGATTCTGCAGGCCATCTCCATGTTCGCTTCCGATCCGTCGCTGGCTGAATCCATCAAGGGTCTGATTCAGCAGGGTAAGACCGCCGAACGTGCGGTGCTCGAAGGCTTCGCCGCAGTGGAAGACATGTTCCGTGCCATCGGTGGCTATCAGGCTGAGCGTGCCGCCGATCTGCATGATGTCGGACAGCGCGTGATCGCCGACCTTATGGGCGCTCCCGCTCCGGGCTTGCCGCAGAGCGAAACCCCGTTCGTGCTCGTCGCCGAAGATCTTTCCCCCGCTGATACCGCGGCGCTCGACATGAGCAAGACCCTCGCCATTGTCACCTCGCAGGGCGGCCCGACCTCGCACACCGCCATTCTGGCTCGCGCTCGTGGCATTGTGGCGGTTGTTTCCGCAGCCGAAGCCGAAAACCTGACCGACGGCACTACCGTGGTCGTGAACGCGGCCAAGGGTGAACTTGTCGTTGACCCGACCGAAGAGGAGATCGCCGTTGCCGAAGCCGCCAAGTCCCGCGCGGCCGCAGCCAAGGAACTGCGCGGCAATCCGGGCTCCACCAAGGATGGTCATCTGATTCCGCTGCTCGCCAACGTGGGCAAGCCGGCCGATGCGGCCAAGGCGCTGGAATATGGCGCTGAAGGCGTTGGCCTGTTCCGTACCGAATTCCTGTTCATCGGCAACTCCGAGCCGCCGACCGTCGAAGAGCAGACCCGCGCTTACACCGAGTTGCTGAGCCAGTTCCCAGGCAAGAAGGTCGTGATTCGTATGCTCGACGCCGGCGCCGACAAGCCGCTGCCGTTCCTCACTCCGGAAGACGAGCCGAATCCGGCCCTCGGCCTGCGCGGTCTGCGCACCCTGCGCGCCCACATGGACGTGCTCGAAGGCCAGCTCAAGGCGCTCGCCGCAGCCGATGCCGCCACCGATGCGAACCTGTGGGTTATGGCTCCGATGGTTGCCGACCAGCATGAGGCTGACTATTTCGTGAAGCTTGGCAAGAGCTTCGGTCTGAAGTTCGTGGGTGCGATGGCCGAAGTGCCGTCGATTGCGCTTATGGCTGACAAGGTGGCTGACGTGGCTGACTTCGTGTCGATCGGCACCAATGATCTGACCCAGTACACTCTGGCCGCCGACCGTACGCTCGGTTCCGTTGCCAACTATCAGACCGCCTGGCATCCGGCGGTGCTGCGTGCCATCAAGATGATTTGCGACGCGGGCAACGCCAAGGGCATGCCGGTGGGCGTGTGCGGCGAGGCCGCTGCCGATCCGGACTTGGCCGTAGTGCTGGCCGGTCTTGGCGTGAACTCTCTGTCCATGACTCCGGTGGCACTCGACGACGTGCGTGCCTCCCTTGCCGAAGTCACTTTCGAAGAGGCTCAGGCCCGTGCCGAAGCCGCCCTTAACGGCGACTTCTACCACCCGGCCAACTGAGCCGTACTAGCTGTGCCTATTGCCTGTAACGTCCTGTTTTTCAAGTGATGTGAGGTCTGATAGGCCCTGTTTCCCGGAACGACCCCTGCCCGCGTGCCTCCATGACTCGCTCGCAGGGGTCGTTTCGTTATGCCGTCAATTGAAACCTTGTATGAGTCAGACGCTTGAGGGATACTGGGTGCATGAAGATTTCCGCAGATTTCACCGTCATTCCCGACGCGTTTGCCAAGGCGGCGCCGCCTGAGAACTGCATCGACGGTACACCGATTGTTTCCTTCCCCTTCTACATTGATGCGCTTGATCCCGCAGTGCAGTTCCTGCATTGGGAATTCGTTGATCCGGATTCGATTCCGGTATGCGGTTTCCAGTGGAATCATTGGTCTCTGGCGAACCTGCCCGTGGACGCGCTGATGTACGATTTCAACGATTCTCACGCGCTCGCGATTCCGGCTGATTTCTCGCGCACGGTTTCCGCGATGATTCCTGAAACGATTCAGGGACGCACGTCCGCCGCCTCGCCGTTGCTGCAAGGCCGCAGCAACGATCCCGCAGTGACGATGCGTTACAACGGTCCATATCCGCCGGATCAGGATCACGACTACTACCTGCATGTGTGGGGCACCACGGCTCCGCTCGCCGGCCTCAATCAGGGATTCTGGCTCAACGAAATGGAACGTGCGCTGCGTACTTCCGGCACAATCGTTGATCAGGGCGCTATTTTCCTCACTGGAAAAGCCTGATTTTTGAAAGACAATCTGAAGTAAGATCAGAAATATACCCGACGAAAACGTATTGACAATAATTGAAAGGATTGCTGAATAATTATGGCGTGTACCACGATTTTGGTTGGCAAAGACGCAAGTTATGACGGATCGACCATCATCGCCCGTAATGAAGATAGTGCAAATGGTGAATTTTGCCCGAAGCGCTTCATCGTAGTCAAGCCTGAAGATCAGCCGCGCAAGTACAAGAGCGTGCTTTCGCATGTTGAAATCGACCTTCCTGACAATCCGCTGCAGTATACGGCTGTGCCGAATGCCGATCTGAAGGAAGGCATTTGGGGCGAAGCTGGTGTGAACGAGGCGAACGTTGCCATGAGTGCCACCGAAACGCTCACCACCAACGAGCGTGTGCTTGGCGCCGATCCGTTCGTGGAACTCAAGCCTGCCAAGGGCAAGGAAGGCGAAGAAGGCTTTGAGCCGGAAGTCGCCGGTGGTATTGGCGAAGAGGATTTCCTCACCCTTGTGCTTCCGTACGTCACCACCGCCCGCGAGGGTGTGGAACGTTTGGGCGCGCTGCTTGAGGAATTTGGCACCTATGAGATGAACGGCGTTGCCTTCTCCGACGTTGACGAGATTTGGTGGCTGGAAACCGTTGGCGGCCATCATTGGATCGCCAAGCGTGTGCCGGACGAAGCGTATGTGACCATGCCGAACCAGCTGGGCATTGACGAATTTGATCTTGAAGATGCGTTTGGCGAGCAGGAGGGCCACATGTGCTCCGCCGATCTGGCCGAGTTCATCGAACGCAACCATCTTGACCTGTCGGTGGAGAGCACCACGCCGTTCAACCCGCGTGACGCGTTTGGCTCCCACTCCGATTCCGATCACGTGTACAACACTCCTCGTGCTTGGTACATGCAGCGTTTCCTCAACCCGTACGACGAGCAGTGGGATGGTCAGGATGCCGACCACAGGCCGGTTTCCGACGATATTCCGTGGGCTCGCCAACCAGAACGCAAAATTACCATCGAAGATGTGAAGTATGTGCTGAGCTCCCACTATCAGGGCACCCCGTACGATCCGTATGGAAAGCTTGGCGACCAGCGCACCCGCCATATGTTCCGCCCGATCGGCATCAACCGTCAGAGCCAGCTTGCGGTAATGCAGATCCGCCCGTACCGCCCGCAGGTGAGCCGCGCGATCCAGTGGATCGCCTACGGTTCCAACCCGTTCAACACACTCGTGCCGTTCTTCCCGAACGTCAACTCCACGCCGAAGTATTTGGAAGACACCACCACGCGCGTCACGTCCGAAAACTTCTATTGGGAGAACCGCATTATTGCGGCCCTGTGCGATTCCAGCTTCGCCGACACCGCCAACGCTGTGGAACGCTATCAGGAGAAGACCGGTGCGATGGGCCACCGCATGGTTGCCACTACCGACGAGCAGATTGAACGCTTGGTGGGTGACGTTACCGACGAATTCGATGCGGAAGACGAAATCGGCGATGTGCAGCCGATGGAACCGGATGAAATCATCGAAGCCGTGCGCAACGACGAAGCCCGCGAAATCCTTGCCGCAGCCAACGAGACCATGGCCGCGCAACTCAAGGAGGAAACCGACAAGCTTCTTGATTCCGTGTTGTATACTGCCAGCATGAACATGAAGAACGGCTTCCACATGTCGGACTTCTAGAATCTCACCATTCGGCTCCTGTGACCACGTTGCGGGAGCCGATTATTTTCCGCAATACAACATCGTTAAAATGACGTGCATTCCAAATCGAAGAAAGGAAACCCCCAGTGACCAGCATTGAGGACTTCACCAGCCAGTACGGCCTGGTGCAGAAGATTGACGCGTTCGGTTATCTCGATTATTTGAAGAATAATCCCGACGCTCAGCGCAAGCACGGCAAGGTCGTGCTCGTCACCGCCGATACTCCGCTGAAGGCGTCTCGCGGCGAGGGCAAGACCACCACTACGATCGCGTTGATCGATGCGCTGCGTGAGCGTGGCATCGATGCGGCCGCTGTGCTGCGTCAGCCGAGCATGGGCATCACGGCAGCCGGTTCCAAGGGTGGTGCTTCGGGTGGCGGCAAGGCCTCCCTGACCCACCCTGAGCTGATCGACTGGGGTCTGTGCGGCGAAATGGGTGCTATCGAAGCGGCTCAGAACCTGCTGGTTTCTTTTGCTGAGAAGGCTGTGGACGATGGCAAGCTGGACACCATCCTCGTGCCGCGCGTTTCTGAGGTGCCGTCCCGTTCCCTGCGCCAGATCGCAGTGGACCGTGGCAAGGGCGACGTGGCTGAGCGCGTGGTGCTCACTCCGACCTGCGAGCTTATGCAGATCGTTGTGCTGTCGCGTTCCATGGATGAGATTTCCGAGCGCGTTGCCAAGATGGTCGCCGGCACGAAGGATGGAAAGGCCGTGACCTTCGGTGAATTCGTTGATCTGTGGCGTATCACCGGCATCCTCGGTGACGCCGTGAAGCCAGCCAAGACAGAGACCGTGAACGGCTCTCCGGTGTACGTGCACGGCGGCCCGTTCGCCAACGTGTCCATCGGCATTCCGACGCTGGTTTCCGTGGAAATGGCCTGCGCATTGCATGACGTGGTCATCGTCGAAGCCGGTTATGGTACCGACGCAGGCGCGCAGAAGTGGCTTGACATAGCCTGCCGCGAATACGGCGCGCAGTGGCCGTCCGCAGCCATCGTCGTGACCCGCGCTTCCACATGGCGCGACGATCCGGATCTGGCATGGCGCTACCCGTTCCACGTCCAGCGCCTCGAAGGTCTTGATATTCCTACCTTCCCGCTTATCAACCTGTGGGATGGCGAGGATGATCAGATTCCGGCGCTCAAGGACACTGCCAAGGAACTGGAATTCCGCGACCCGATCATCGGCAACCTGTACCGCGACGGTGGCGACGCGCTCGCCCCGCAGCTCGATGCGTTCGTCGATGCCGTGACGAACGGTTCCATGCCGGCCGAACCGCACAGCCACAAGGGCATGGCTCTGGTGGAGAACGTGCGTTGGGTCGCCGAGAACGCGTATGGCGTTCCATCTGACCGCGTGATTTTGAAGGACGGTTTCGCCGAATCGCTGGCCGCCGCTCAGAACCTATGCGCCAGCGCGGGCATCGATTTCGGTTCGCTTGCTTTGGTCGCTGTGAAGTCCCCGGCCACCATGACCGACAATGACCGCGCTCCGGAAGCCGAGCGTACGGTGACGCTAAAGAAGGTCGAAGTGCATTCCGGTGCCGGCCTGGTGCACGTGAACCTCACCACGTCCCTGACCACGCCGATGCCGAAGATCGTGTGATAAACGAGTCGTATCGTTCTGATCGCAACGTTTTAGGGCGGCCACTTACGTATATGCGTAGGTGGCCGCCCTTTTTGCATCATATTTTTGGCGGTTTCTAGCGAACGTCGCAACGCCATGACCTCGCAGGAACGGTGGTAACTTCGTCAGAAGTTGTCGCCCCGAACCGTGAGGCGGGAAACACGGTGTGTTTCCCGTAGGTGAGGTGAGAGGTTCGCAATATGGGCGAACCTCGCAGGAACGGTGGTAACTTCGTCAGAAGTTGCCACCGTTCCAGCCCCAGTCGGTGGTGGCGGTGTAACGGATGTACGTGCGGTCGGACGGAATGCCCAGTTCCTTCTCTAACGCGGCCATGATCTGCTCGGTCAGCTTCTCCCAGGCGGAACCGGGCACGGAACGACCGAACACGTTCACTTCGACGTATGCGGCTGGCTCGGAATCGTCGCCGCCGAAATAAATCGGCATATTGTCTTCAAATGGGCACATCAGCCAGCCTTCGGACTTGCCGGGAACGGCGGTGATCGCCTTGCCGTATGCGGACTTCAGCGCCTCGCGCTGTTCGGCGGTGGTGGACACGGAAACATGGGTATGAATGACTGGCATGATGCTCTCCTTGAATTGTTGAAATCAGCCTTTGCGGTTCACCTCCAGTCTAGGCGTCGAACGGCGCAGTCGGGGTGGTTGTGTGAGAAATTTTGGGCTTTGCCTGAACGGCTGCCAAGGTGGTCTGCGTGCGCGTGTTAAATATTCGTTGTGAGAAAACTGATTGAACAGCTTATGAAATTTGGCCTCGTTGGCGTGATCGCCTTCATTATCGACTGGGGCATTCTGAATCTTCTCGTCGGCGTATTCCGTATGCACAACGTGCTCGCCGCAACCATCTCGTTCGTTATTTCCCTGATTTTCAACTATGTCGCCAGCATGAAACTGGTATTCAAGCACCGTGACGACATGGCCCGCTGGATGGAAATCCTTATTTTCGTGATTGGCGCGCTGATTGGCCTGTTTATGAACGACGCCATTATTTGGATTTCCACGTATGGCATGAACCATGATGCATACGTGTCGCAGAGCACGGAATATCTGATCCGCACCAATGTCGGCAAGCTCATTGCAACCGCCGTGGTGATGGTGTGGAACTTCCTGACGCGCAAATGGTTGCTCGACGATACGCATACCAACGCTATGAACCGTTTGCGCAAGGCTGACAACCGTCTGACTCCGGAGGAGCTGGAAGCCAAGTGGCAGAACAGCTTCTCGCACAAGCTTGGCATATGGTCGCTGGAACACACTCCCAACGGCTGGCCCAAGTAGTCCTGAATTCAGAAAATCTGTCTGTACAACCCGGAAATTTACCCTGATTTTCGCATTGTGCAGACGGCCGGGCAGCCCTGAATATGAAAAGGCGGTGTCTTATACCTTTGTATAGGTGTAAGGCACCGCCTTTTCATGTGCCTTGCATGCTTTAAGCGCGAAAGATCACACGCTTACGGTGGTGAGCATGGGCTGCTCGGTGGAGTCCTTGATCTGCTTGAAGCCGAACAAGGCAATCACCAACGAGGTAAGCGCCAAAGCCGTCACCACAATGAAACCACCATGCGATCCCATACGGTCAATGAACTGGCCGGCAATCGCCGACCCCACGGAACCACCGATCGAGTTCATCGCACCCATCCACGCCATGCCCTCGGTAAACCGTGTGGGCGGCACCAAATGCAACATCAGCTGATTGCCGTTCACCCAAGTCGGTGCCTGACATACGCCGATCAGCAGGTAGATGATCATGATCACCCACAGGTGCTTGGCAAACATGAACGAGCCGATGCCTAGATTCACCACCGCAAGACAGAAGTAGAAACGCTTCCACAATGGAATCGTCCAGTCCTTCGCACCATATACGAGCGCACCAATCAATGAGCTGAACGAGAAGCAGGCGAACACGAAACCCGTGTACTGCTTCATATTCGCCTCCGTGGCGAACGCGACGATCGAAATGCTGGCAGCCGACTGGAACGCACCCAAGCCAAACCATGTCACGCACACGGCAATCAGACCCGGCCCCCAAATCGACTCCTTGCGCCCGGCCTGCACATCCGCAGCAGCCTGATCCATGGCGGCCTGCACCTCCGCAGCCGTCTTGCCTTCGGAACGTGCGCGGTCGCGAGCATATTCGATTGCCGCTTCAGCCTGCAACGCCTTGGAACGGGCGGCTTCGCGCTCGCGGTATTCCTTGCGGGTCATGCCCGCTTCGCGAGCCAGCTGCGTCTGCGATTTCGGCTCGGTGGAAAGTTCGGTGAGGAACATGAGCGCGCCGACCGCCACGCACATGCCGGTAAACGAGAAAGCCAGCAGGCCGGAGATTACGGCCAGCGTGGAGGCGAGCGGATTGCCGATCACCCACATGCATTCGTCAAACACGCCGGAAAGAGAAAGCGCACGGTTCGTTTTCTCCGTATCGCCTTTAAGCAGCGTCGTCCAGCGCTGACGGCTCATCGCGCCCCACGGCGGAATCGCCGCCATGAAGGGCACGATGCAGAACAGAATCCATGAGGGCACTCGAGCGGTGATGCAGGAAACCAGCGCGGTCGCCGCGATCATCCACACAATGATCGTCGGAATCGACACCTGACGCTGGCCGAACTTATCGACCAGCTTGCCGAGCACTGGGCTTGCAACGGCCAGTGCGATCGCCTGCACGGCCGTCAGCGCGCCTGCCAGCGAATAATTGCCGTAATAGTGCTGTACGGAAATCGTAATCGTCATGCCGACCATCGGGAACGGCATGCATGCGATCACCGAGCCGACCGAAAATCGGGCGGTGTGCGGTATGCGAAGAAGCTCCGCATACCCTCCGAAAAGACGTTGGCCGATGCTTTTGGCGCCGGCGAGGACTGAATTGGTCACGTTTTGCCGCTCCTTTCTGCTCACGGTTGGTGCTTGCGTCCGCCGCTTTGCGTTGCCGTGGACCGCTTGATATGTCCTTGTTCTTCTTTGACTGTTTTTCTGTTGTTGTTCTCCAGCCCCAGTTTCTCACTTCAACCTCGCTTGAACGTCAATCGATTGACGTTTCAGCGTGTTGCATAGGGGAGTGGAGATTGGTTGTGTGTCGTCTTCTTGACCTAGACAACTTTATGCGGAGGTGCTGTCGCAACACGCGGTACATTGAGGTTGGCAGACATAATTCGATTGGTTATTTTGTAAGTACTCACCACACGTTCACTTGGTGGACGAAAAGATGTTCGGCGGGCGAAAGAAGGTTGTCGCAAAATGGTTGCGCAACGCTTCCAGAGCTTGCGATTGCAGGATTTTCGTTCCAGCAGTCAACGTCAGCAGTCCGGCAGCATCTTACGGAAAGGCGGTAGGGATGCCCGCAACAACCATCCATTTCGTACGTCACGGCAAAGTCGAAAATCCGGGGCATTTGCTCTACGAACGACTGCCCGGATTCCACCTGTCGGAAGTGGGTGTGCGCATGGCGCAGGCGACCGCGCACTACATTGCCGTCAGTCCGCAACTCAACACTGTTTCCGCCATCTACTCGTCGCCGCTGGAACGCACGCGCGAAACGGCCGGCGAAATCCTCACCGCACTCAACGAAGTGCGCGAAGCCCGTGGCGAGGAGCCGCTGGAACTCACCACCGACGAGCGCATCATCGAAGCACGCAACGAATTCCGCGGCACGCGCATCGGCTACGGCGAAGGCGCGCTCTGGAAAAACGGCAATTGGAGACTGGTGCGTAACCTGTGGAAGCCAAGCTGGGGCGAAAGCTACCAGTCGATCGCGCATCGTGTGCAAGCGTTCGCCCTTGAAAAAGTGGGGGAGCATCCGGGTGAGCAAATCATTGTAGTCAGCCACGAATCGCCCATCTGGAGCTACAGGCACATGCTGGAAACCGGGCACCCGGAACATAATATGCTGCTACGCCACACGGCGCTCGCCTCCATTACCTCCATTACCTACGATTGCGATACGCGAAAAGTTTTGTCGATCACGTATGTCGACCCCGCTGCCGGCGTGGAATAATGCGTGAAACGCGTGAAACGCGCGGCGGATGGTTGTGATGGCTGATATGCGGCAGGTAACGTGCGTCGGTTGTTGAAAGGAAGGGGATTCCATGTCATTATTGAAGGGCTGGGTCTCCTGATGGGCTTAGCGAAGATATGGACGTCGAGGCTGCAAAGGAGCACGAATGCCTTTTAAGATCAACAACGAAGCGCTTTACCCGCTCTACAATATGCCTCATACGCAGTTGGCTATCGAATATTGCGTCAAAGTGGTGGAGTTGTGGCCGCTGCAAACCGCGCAGGAGATGGAGAACGACGCCAAGTATATGGAAGATCTGCAGGTAGGGTTTTCCTGCATGATGGCAAGGGCGTTGCTGCGCTTGCCGGATGAAGTCGACATATCCGTGGCGGAAGCCGTATATGAGGGAATGGATGAGATTCCGGGCTGCGATCCAGCAGTGGTGCAGGCCCTGAAGAAAGCCAATCAGGCGTATGATGTGATGCGCGATTATTCCGAAACCAACAATGCCGACCTGTTCTTTAAAGCGGCCGACATTCTGGGCATCTCCATCGACGCCCACGTCGAAAAGAGCATCCGCAGTGTGATGAAAAGCGTCACTCACCTCATTCGCGGTAGCTCCGGATTCGAATTCGACGGCGAAGTGTCGAAGAACGTCAGCTTCTGCTACGCCACCACAGTCGATCCGTTGCAGCTCACCGGCCGCTACCTTGCATCTGTTGCGGTGTGCGACGGACTGATGAATCTCATGTGCGACGGCATTGACGATTTGGGCGAGCAGGTCATACGTGTGCTGCCGGTATTGCTGTACGCCAACGAGCTGTGCGAGCAGATGGCCATTCCGCCGACCTGCATGGGCGATGCGGCCCTGCTGCAACTGGTTGAGATGCGCGATTCCATACGCCACATGGATGGAATCGTTCCGGTCGAGGTCAATTCCTTCTGCGAGCGGACCTTCCTCATAACCGCAAACATGATGATTCCGCAGGCGGGCTTGGAATGGTCGTATCATGCGGATTGCCTGCGCTGGGATCCGAAGAAGGCCGAGCGGGAAGCCAAGGATGAAGACGAGCGTAAGAGCAGGGAGGCGCTTGCCGAAAAGTTCAAGTCGAAGAAGGATGATTCGTCTGATTCGAGCGAAGCCTCGGATGCTGCGGAAGCCGAAGATACGGAAGGTGGCACCTCGGAGCGCGATTCGCAATAATCAAAATACTGCAAAACGGGTATTCTGAAAATAAATTTGGAATATGAAATCCTGTCATGACATCGAATGATGGTATTGACGTGACAATATAAAAATCCCGGCACTTGTGATGAACTGCGCCCCGTTTGTTGGACGTTGTTAATTAGGATACAGCCCTAGACCGCGAGGGACATGCTCCGGAACTCCTCCGGGGTGTGTCCCTCGAGTCGTATCTGGCGCCGTCTGGTGTTC
>NZ_JAMOKR010000006.1:0-92797 GCF_023656765.1 Bifidobacterium intestinale
CTGGACTCCACCGGCGTGTCGAAAACGCGGGAAAAGCGGGCAAGGAACACCATCGCGCGGCAAAAGACCGTCGGAAAAACCTCAAAACACCCCACCGCAAGCCAACATCCGGGCGTGTCGGCAACACGACACCACATCTGCAACCAACTCCGCAACCAGCCATCCACACATCAGCCGAGATGGAAAAGAGAAGAAGCAAGCAGAGGAAGAAAGGAAGCAATAAAAAGAACCGCACCCAGATCGTTAATCTGAACAAATTCAGATCTCAACTGATCGAAAGTGCGGTCTCACATATGCGCGCGCAGGCGACGGCAGAACAAGGCAGCGCAGCCAAAAATCGATTAATCGGCGCATCCGAAACGGTAGAGAGCCCAGCCCTGGCCATACTGCGAATAATCGGCAACCTTCACCAACGTGCCGTCATCCACATACGCATCAATCAATTCCTCATTATGGAAGGAATCGTATTGGGCGCGATACGGGAACGACTGCAAGCTTTGCGCTTGGTCGCCCATCGTAAGAAAGTACTTCGGAGCGTCGGTCAGCGGACATACCGTGCCAAGCACCTGCTGCACATCGCCGGAAGCAAACGCGGTCTCCACTTTGCCGAACGGAGCGGATGACACATCGGTGCGCGCATTGATGATCGGATACAGCATGTTCGCGTTGAACAGCGTCTCCGCATACATCGAACCGTTCAGCGGATCGGAAATGATGGTGGCCTGAGTGCCAGTACGTTCCGTGACCTTGCGCAGCACAATGATCTTCTGCTCGGTGAGCTGCTCGTTGGGGTCGCTTTGATCCAGGCTGGAATGCGCGATGATCGCGTCACGAACTGCAGTGCGAGACGGACATACGATCTGCGCAGAAACCGCAAGTATCGCAATTGCGAGGAATGCGGCGATTGGGCCGGTCCAATTAGAAGCGAAAGAAACACTCTTCACGGAAGAAACAGCAGGCCCGGAAGAAAGAGAAGGAACGAAAGAAGAGGAAGAAGCATTATTCTTCGCGGAGAAGGAAGATACAGAAGGGGCGAAAGAAGCGGATGCGGCGCACGCGGAAACGCATTCGGAAAACGCGTTGACGCCAATGACAAGCAACGGCAACGCAACCAGCGGAAGCATGGTCACAATACGGTTTTCATCGCGATACCAAGGAGCGCTGATGATATTCGGCAGCGCGCCAACCAACGTGACCGTGCACACATAAACCAGCGTGACCAGCAGAAATGCGGCCATCAACGCGATCACGTCACGCAGGCGATCGTTGCGGCGAGGTCGAGATGGTTCGGACGATTCGAATAAGGAGACGTCAGCAGCATCGGAACACGAAACAGCCGGCAGACCGGAAGTGGGAACCGGGGAAACAGCAGGAACGGAAACCGCAGTATCGGAAGCCAAAGCATCAGCATCAGCGGAAAAAGCGGGAGCCACAGTGGAAACAGCAACCGAAAGCGAATCCGAAAAGCGCACAACAGTGCGGCGGGAGGCGCAAACAAAAGCGGCAACGGTTCCCGCAATCAGCAATAATGCGAACAGAATCGCAGGAAAACCGTCAAGACCATCCGCGAAACAGAACGAAATCGACTCCCACAAATTCTTGGACGGCTGATGACTGTGGAACCAGGAAGCGGGATTCGCCCAACGATCCGATTTGAACGACGTGAGCATCAGAGCCACAAACGCCACCGCGCCGACACACATGGCGATAAACGCGCCAAGAATCAGCTTCCACGGCAAACGCAACACAATGAAAGGCACCAAAATCAGAGCGTACGTGAATGCAATACGCGGGTGCGCAACCAAGCAAACCACGCCTGCGACAGCAGTGATCGCAAGCCATTTTGCTATATGCTCGCGTGCGGCGATCTCATCGAACAAGCGCAACGTGGCAGCGATAAGGAACGGCAGCAGCGAAGTGGCGAAACCGAATGCGATCAGCGGGCCGGCATTCAGCAGTCCGTACGGGTGGCACACCGAGCTGACGGCAAGCACCGGCACGAACAGTCCAAGCAGATTCTGCAGAACGAAAGTAACGTCGAGAGTGGCGTTATATTGCCGATTTACAGCTGACGATGCATGCTGGTTTGAAACATTCGACGATTCAGATACGGACGACGATTCAGACGTAGGCGATGCTTGCGAAATACGTGAAATTCGATTGGAAATTCGATTGCCGCGATTCCAACGTTGTAGAAAATACCTGCACAATACCAACATTCCGGAAGGAAAAATCACGCCCGAAGCGATGATCCACGTGATATTGAATGCCGCGTAAATCGAACATTGCACGCCGAACAGTGCCGCGATTTTGATCACGAAATAAGCGCAAATGTGGAATAACGGCGGATAAAACGAATTATGAGGCCACAAATGCAATGCCGCCCCCAAACCTTCGTCAAGCAGGCGGCGAATGAAATAGTAATGCGCGGGGGCATCGCTGCTGGCAATCGGCGTATTCCACACCGTGGAGGGGAACCATGCAATCACCAAGCATAACGCGGACGCGATGCCGATAATCGACGTAAGCCACGGCAATAACGCGCGGAGCGACGCCGGATGCAGCATCGCGTGGCACCGCTGCAGGCCATGTTTCCGCCCGGACGGACCGCCCTTGGCCGAATCATTCCTGGCTGGACCATTCGTAGCCGAACCATCCTTGGACGAGCCATTCTGCCGAGCCTGAGTCTGCACATAAGCCTGCACATGAGTTCGCGCACGAGCCTGAGCCGAGCCACAATCGCCCGACACGGAACCGGTATTCGTAATCTGTTCGGAAGTCATCGATTCCATCGTAGCGAGTGCCGCAACCATGCTCAACGCTTATTCTCTGGAATCACTTTTCAGGAATCATTCAGACTTCATGCAGGGGTATAACAGTGTTGCGCAAGAAAACAATCACGTTGGAAGCCCAAGATGATTTCACGGGACGCACCATGCGCTACGGGCCTGCCTTGCTGCGGAGCGCGCGTCCCGGCTAACGCTGACGTCGGCATGCGCCGGCGCGCAATAACAGAGAACTGGAGAAGTACCGCATGTTCGTTCTCAAGAACGCATGGGCGGCGCTCGGCCGCGTCAAATGGCGCACCGCGCTGCTCGCCCTACTCGCACTACTGGTGTCTTTCTCGGCTGCCGTGGATCTGGCAGTCATACGAGCAAACGACACCGCCAATAATGAAACATACCAGTCGCAGAAAGCCACTGCGGTAATTCGGCCGACCGCGCAAACCAAAGCCAAGCGCGACGGCGCCGATTCCAGCTATACCGACAAATACTTGACGTGGGAAAAGTACGGCACGTACGCAACGGTCGCACAGAACAGCAGCGTGACCTTCAATTACACGTTGGCAACGTCAGTGCCGGTGCGCGAAAGCAAGTCGTTGCAGGCGATCGCCGCGAAAAACGATACCAGCGAAGACAAGACCGGCGGCAACCTGACCCTGCAAGCGTTCTACACGTTGGACGCCACGAAAATCAACGATTACGGATACTACAAAGTGGTCAAGGGCAAGCATCTGAGCTATAAGACGCAGAGCGACGGCGTACTCATTTCGCAGGCGCTAGCCGATAAGAACAATCTCAAGGTAGGCGACAAGGTGACGGTCGGCAATCCGTCGAAGGCTTCCGAAACGTACACATTCACCGTGCGCGGCATTTACGAATATGACAGCGACGTGCCTGAGGGCAACGGTTCCGACGCAAAATACGCGAAGGACAATCGTGAAAACGTGATCTACACGACGTATCTCAACTTCGCCAAGAACGGGCTTGACACGACGGAGGCCACAGGATGGGGCGTTCCGAATCTCAATATCGTGTTCTCGCTGGCGAATCCTTCCACGTACAACAAGTTCGTGCGCGCGGTGAAGAAGGCCAAGTTGGACACGAAGACATACGAGATCACCTCGCCGTCGCTTACCGCCTATAAGAAGTCGATTGAGCCGCTTGATTCCGCCGCTTCGGCCGCGCGCATCGTGCTGTTGGCCGTGACGATCGTCGGCGGAATCGCGTTGCTGGCATTGATTGTGTGGGCGGCAGTCGGCGGTCGGCGCGACGAGATCGGCATGGCGATGATCACCGGCGTGACCAAGGGCCGTTTGGGATGGCAGTTCATGCTGGAAACGTTCATGATGACGGTTCCGGGTTTGATCATCGGTTTGGTTGCCGGCGCGCTATTGGCGAAGCCGATCGGCACCGCGTGGGCCGGCGGGCAGACTGTGGCGATCACGTCCGCTTCAGTGTGGAATGTGATCTGGTGCGGCTTGGGCGCATGCCTGGCGCTTGGCATCGTGGCGTTCGTGCGCGTGGCCTGCTTCAACTTGAACCAACTGTTTGAGGAACGCTCGGAGGTGACGGCATGAGCGACAATATGAACGATAAGAACGAAAACATCGACGAGACCGTGGTTGACGAGACCGCTGAAGCCGAGGCAGGCGAGACCGTCGATGATACTGCGATCGGCGATATTGCAGATGACGCATCTTCCGCAGATTCCATTGAATCTATCGATTTTACGGTGATGTACGACGATGACAATGCAGATATCGAAATTGCGGCGAATGACGATGCTGCGACTTCCGACGATGCAAACGACGGCGACACTGCAGCGGCTGCAGGCAACAATACTGCAGATGCCGACGAAACCGCCGACGCTGCAAATGACGTTGCGGATACCGAGGATGACGATTCGGACGTGGTGGCGGGTAACGCGAATCAAGTGAAGGAAACGCTCGCTTTGCGCTCTTCCGACGAACCGACCGTACTGGAATCGCATGAAACGGTGAAAGCCGATTCCGTGACCAGCGTTTCGTCACAGCTTGACAACGAAATCAAGCGCAATCGCAAAAAGGATGCGTTCTTCTTCAAAACGAATCCGACATTCGCGCTCGATCATGTGACCGTGACCAATCGCAAGACCGGCCGCAATATTCTTGACGACCTGTCGTTGTCGTTCCATGCAGGCTCCACGCATGCGGTGCTTGTGGACGCGGAGGATTGCGAACAGCATCAGGCATTGCTGGCCACCATGGTCGGCATGGTGCGCACGGACCGCGGCAATGTGATGCACAAAAGCGCCAACCTGAGCGACACCGAACCGGTCGAAGTGCTGGGACACCGCATCGGATTCATTCCGCAACGTTTCGCTTTCCGCCCCGATCTCGACGCGGAAGGCAATGTGCTCTACGCCATGGATGCATCAAACCGCAACTTCCTCAAGCCGAAGCCTGTGATCGCCCGCGAACTGCTCAAGCGCGTAGGCTTCGACGAGGTGACGTCCGGCCTGGCAGTCGGCGAAGTAAGCGAACTGAACCAGCGTCGCGTGGCCATCGCTCGTGCGCTAAGCTGCGAGGCTGAGGTGATTATCGCCGACGAGCCGACCGCTGGATTGAATGCCGATGATGCGGCCGTGGTGTTGGATCTGTTGAAGAAGTTCAAGCGCGATGCCGATCGCAAGCGCGCCATCATCGTGGTGACCACCAATCCGGAGGTCGCCGATGCGATGGAGCACAGCGTGGAACTTGACTAGCCGCCTAGTGCAACGGGCGCGCGAACATAGACTCTTTCGCGCGCCCATAGGTAAGCCCTTTGGAATTCTGGTTTTAGCCAAATCCCAAAGGGCTTACGTGTTCTGAAAGCGGTCTGCCCTACTCCGCGATACGCATGTGGTACTGCTCGGCGAGTGGCGTGACGTCAAGCACACCGTATCGTTCGAGCAGCCGCAGCCATTCGCGCCTGTTGCTTTCGCCGAAACGGGCCGCTTTGCGCGCATAGGCTTCGGCCGTCAGGAACTTCGGCGGAATCGACTTGCTGTTGTACTTGTCGGCCACCATCACCACTTCCTGCTCAAGATTCATGGGCACATAGTCGGCCGGAGGCAGCGGCAATCCTTGCGATTCCACCGCTTCTTTGGTGAGTCCCACACCGGTGTGGTTGCGCGCGAACTGCGCGATGGACTCGTCAACACCCTCATTCAACAAATATTCGTAGCCTTTAAGCCCATGCCGCACGTAATTCGGACCGTCGAATTTCAGCGGCCCACCGTCGGAACCATCTTGTTTGAGCAAAAAATACGTGCCGATATCATGCAGCAGACCACCGATCACCACCAGATGCTCGTCGATCAGCCTTGGCGGAACGGTTCCGCCCGTAAGCCCGTCCGATGATGGAATGGAAGGAATGCGAAGCATGCCGAACGATTCGTCTCCATTGCCATCTTGCGTAAGCCTAAGGCCGAAATCGCCCACTTTTTCGGGGGCATCGTCCGGTAGCGTGCAGCGACGGGTGAAAAGTGCGTTCTGCCTGCGTGCCATGCGACGTGCGATGTCGGCAACGACTACGCAATGTCCGTGAATCAAATCGTATGCGGCTTGCGATTGCGCGATTTTTCGATGCAGTTCGTCAACTTGGGCGAGTGTAGGAATATATCCGGTTGTCATACCGCCTATCTTAGGCGCTGTATGACGATTGCCGCATGCTGAATCCGGTCGAAAAAATGTCCGGAAATCCCAGATGAAAATTACAGTCGAAAATTACGGTCGAAAATTCCCAAGTACGGATTCCAGCTTACGAATTTCAGATAGAACGCACGCGAAATGCGCCGGTACGGTTAGAAGCGACGATCATCCGATCGTTTTCCAAACGAGTCCAGCCATCTTCGGCACGCTGATCGAAACCGGAGCTGGCCACAACCACGCCCTTCGGCTGGCCTGCAGCCTGATCCGCTTCGGATTCACCAAGCGCACGATAGCGCATCACACGATAGTCATGCGCCTGGTCGCCACGTCCGTACTGGTCGTAGATTTCCACAATGCGCTTGGACGTGACCTCACGACCGGCCGCGCACAGAGCGATGAACTGGTCTTGGCTCTGAATCATGCAGTTGTAGCTAGATTTCGGATAGCTTTTGCGCAGTTCGCGCACAGCCTGCGCGACCGCCTCGTCGAGCGCGAAACCAAAACCGATGTACTGCAGAATCACTGCGAAGAAAATGGCGGAATCGGAACGGCCGCCGGTGGACTGCACGATATTCGGATCGACTGGGAATGCACGGTTGGTGATGATGTTGCGACCCTGATCGTCGGAAATATCGCCATTGTGGATGAAGCTCAATCCGTTGGCGTAGAACGGCTGCTGGTTTTCGAGAATCAGCGGCAGGTTCGAGCTGGCCAAACGTAGGTGCCACAGGCCTCCACGGGCCGGAGCGTTGGCGAGCTCGTCGAAAATCGGATCATGGCGGGCCGCGACCGTGTTCTTGTAGATGGTGGTGCCGGTTTCCGGAGTGGGAGCGCCACCGTCACGCAAGTACGGCGACTCGCTCGGCACGGTGACCAGCGCGGAGCCCCAGCCATCGTTGTGGATTTCGCTCAGATCACGGAAATCGCGTACGGTCTGCATGCCGAGCACACCATTGAGACTGGTGTTGCTTCCGGCTGCCGCGAATCCAAGTAATCTGCACATGGTTGATTACTCTACAGGGCTTGTGCTGCAACGCGCGCATATGGCTATCGACATTGCTTATAGCGTGCAAAAAACCGCGGGATTCCAACGATTCTTCGCGATAAGACCGTGCAAAACCTACAAAATGTCCCTACGAAAACGGGCTGCGCGACGATGGCAGATGCGATCACCATCATCGTGCAGCCCGTTTCACGGCTTGTTTCACACACGCTTTAGCCGCGGAGGACGCTGAGTCGCGAGGAACAGCGGCTGTATCTCAATCAGCGGATTGTAAGGCGCAAGGCCGAACCATTTGACCGGAGATCCCGCAAGACGACGGATCGCATACTTGATTTCCAAAGAAATCGCGCCACGCTGCGATACCTTCGACTCAGGCATAAGCGCCTTGTGAATCAGCACATATCGAATCGGACCGATATTCGGATCAGCATCAAGCTTCGGATAACGGCTTTCCTGCTTCGGCAGATCTCCCGACTTCGACAAATCGTTCATGATCTGGTGAATGTAAGCCGGAATCGACTGAGAAACCTTGAAACCAAGCCGAATGCGAACACGGAACATGTAATCCGTGCCGAAATTCTCAACCGAATACTCGCGAGTGAACGGCTCATCAGCGGTCTCGACGGAAACCGCCCACCAAGCGCGGGCACGTTTTGGATGGTCGGCGAAAATCGAGAAGAAGATATCAGTATCGATACGCTTCATCTCCGGATCCGACGTGAGGTAAACGATATTGTCGGCAAAATACGGAATCGTATCGTCATCATGCAGTCGCTCCAGCACCGGCAGGCACTCGGCGGGCTGCATATGACGACGCTGCGCACGTTCCAGCTTCGTGCCTTCGTTCCACGTATACATGACCAGCAGAATCGCGAAGGTAAGTAGCATTGTGAACCAGCCACCATGCAGGAACTTCGCCATGGAAGCGAAGAAGAACATGAACTGAATCGCAAGGAACAGCACGGTGAATACGACCGCTCCGATACGACGCCCTGAATGCCAGATGTAGACGGCAAGCAGAATGGTGGTGGTGATCATGGTGATGGTCAACGCCAGGCCATACGCCGCGGAAATATGCTCGGAATCACGGAATAGCGCCAAAACCAACAGCGTGGAAACGCAAAGCACCACATTGACCACAGGAATGTACAGCTGGCCGCGGGTACGGGCCGGGTAACGGACCTGAAGATGCGGCATCCAGTTCAGATGGGTGGCTTCAGACACCATCGTGAACGCGCCGGTGATCAATGCCTGCGAGGCGATAACGCCTGCGAGCACGGAAAGCACGACGGCCACGTAACGCACGCTGGGCGTCATCATTTCGAAGAACGGGTTCAAACCGTGCGTGCGGGCATAAGCCGAATCATCCCAATGATTGAGCATCCATGCGCCTTGGCCGAAATAACAGAGCACAAGCGCGATTTTGATGAACGGCCACGTGAAATAGATGTTGCCACGGCCAACGTGACCCATGTCGGAATAAAGCGCTTCGGCACCGGTGGTTGACAGGAACACCGTACCCATGATGGCAAGACCAGCGGCATTATGGCTGCTGAACAGGAATCTGACACCGTACAAGGGGTTGAGCGCCGCGAACACGCCCCAATACTGGCTGAGGTTCGCCAAGCCGACAACCGCTAGGAACGAGAACCATACAAGCACGACCGAACCGAACACCTTGCCGATACGCTCAGTGCCACGCGACTGCGCAGAGAACAGTATCAGAATGATGGCCGCGGTGATCATCAGGGTCAGCTGCTTGTTTTCGGTAAAAAGTTTTTCAAAAGCCGGTAGTGTTTCCAAGCCTTCCACTGCCGAGCTGATGGACACGGCTGGGGTGAGCACGGAATCGGCGAGGAACGCGGCACCGCCGAGCATGGCGGGAATCGCAAGCCATGCACCGTACTTGCGAATCAACGAGTACAGCGCGAAAATGCCGCCTTCGCCCTTGTTGTCGATGCGCATGGCAATCAGCACGTATTTGACAGTGGTGATGAGTGTGATTGACCAGAACACCAACGAAAGCACGCCGAGCACGGCCTCGTGGTCAGCGTGCGCGAGTCCGCCCTGCCCGTTGAGGAACGTCTGCATGGTGTACAGCGGCGAGGTGCCGATATCGCCATATACCACGCCCAACGCCACGATCGCCATGGCAGGCGTGATTTTGTTTGGCCCGGATTGCAGACGGCTCCACCAGCGGCCGATGGGACCTTTGCTGGCCACCTGGTCAAGTTTGGCGGCCTCCTGCTGCTTCTCCTCGTGCTGCTTGATCAGCTCCTGTCGCTCTTCCTTGGTCAGCACCTTGTGCGAAACCTTCGGCGCCTGCGTGTATGTGGCTGCGTGAAACAGCGGCTCATCCTCGTTAGGCTCGTTAGCCATAACGCTACCTCCAAGTGGCGGGCCTTCCAACCCACTCCCCAAAATAAACGCAAAAAGGCACGTTAGGAGCCGTACGAAGTCTTGTCAAATCTTCACATTGTTTCTTGCGATTCTTGATCTCGAAAGAAGTAGACTTCCTGTGGGTTTTTTCCCTTTTGTTTTTCTCTTATTCTCTCTCATTTTCGGACAAATCGTTTCCGCTTTGCCGATTTTCGGAATTTGTTCAGATTCCGTACACTTCGCGCGTAGTCTTTCGTGTTGCCTGCGCGACTTCCGTCAGCGGTTTATCGAGATAATTCGCCAACGACTGCAGGGTGTAGGGGATCATGTACGGCGCGTTGGTGCGGCCACGATACGGCATCGGACTTAGGTAGGGGGCATCGGTTTCAACCATGACATGACTGAGCCCGACAATGCGTGCCGACTCGCGGATACCATCGTTGCCCTTATAGCTGGATGTGCCCGAAAGACTGAGATACCAACCGTTTTCGCGCGCTATCTCACCCATTTCGGCATCACCGGAATAGCTGTGGAACACGGTCCGTTCGGGAGCGCCGTCCGCCAGCAACGTTTCGATGACTTCCTTATGCGAGTCACGGTCATGGATCTGCATAGGCAGATTGAGTTCCTTGGCGAGCGCGATGTGCGCGCGGAAAGCTTCCCGCTGGAGTTCTTTGGCGGCTTCGCCGGTGCGGAAGAGATCCATGCCGGTTTCGCCTATGGCCACAACCTGATTGGGGTAGGTGACGGCAAGACGGTGCACTTCGGCCATGGCGTCTTCGAAGTTGGTGTCGTGCCAGGGTTTGTATTTGAGCGGAAGGCCGTCTGGTCCGGGCACTCCGCGATGACCGTGGAGCACGGATTCGTTGGGATGTATGGCGATGGCCGCATGCACGGTTCGGGGGTGTTCACGTGCCATGTCGATGGCGGTCATGAGGTTCGGTAGTTCACATCCGCAGTCGATGACGCCTTCGACGCCGACTTGTTGCGCTTGGTTCAGCAGTTCGTCGACGCTGTATACGGGGACTTCCGGTTGGCCTTTTTCTTGGGCTTCATGGCTCATGGCCCGCGAGAACGGCACGACGGACGCCACATGCGTGTGGTTGTCGATGACGTGCGCGTTCTCGGGAAGTGGTTGCGGTGCTGGCGCCCAGCTGCGGTCACGATGGTGTTTGCTCATGCCTCCAGCCTACGCTCGATGGCAGTCTTGCTTCGGAAGCCGCGTTATTCATCGATGGCAGTGGGATTAACCAACGCACCTCTATATGTTTTGCGATGTAGCGCTGAAACGCTTTCCGCGATTAGTCATGGAGGGTGAGGGTGGTGAAGGACCAGGCGGGGGCGGTGTAGGTGCCGCTGGTCAGGTCGAGCGAGGTTTCGACTGGAACGGTTGGTGAGGACTTGCCGATTTCACCAGCGTACGGGTCGGCTCCGGCAAGCACAGTGGCAGTTGCCGAAGCGCGGGATTCCGCGGAAACACCAAGCTCGTCAAGCACCTGAGTCACATCCACTTCAGCTTCGGCATCGAGCGCGTTGACGATACGCACGTAAGTGACTCCCTCGGCATCGTTACGAGCCACAGTGACGGTACGACGAGGCTCTTCCGGCTCTTCAACACCTTGCGCAACAAGCTCTCCATCGATATACAGCTTCATGCTTTCGCCACGATCGGTCACTTCGATGCGCACCTGCCACACGGTTCCGGGGAACACTTCGTCCATGGACCATTCGGTGCCGTCGAGATTGTAGGCGGTGCCGTCGCGCACCACCTTGATTTCGAAGGCACGGCCGAGCGACGTGATGTTGTGGTTCTTGCCGTTGATGTCGCCGTGCACCAGCTGCAGACCCCAACGACCCTGATAATAGGTGATGGTGGCGTTGATGGTGTAGGCGTCGGCGTCGATGTTCAGATTCGTGGCTTTCGGACCGTTGCCCGCGTAATGGCAGTCTTCAAGCTCAATATGGCGACCATCAGCAGTGTCGACGCTGAAGTCGGTGATGTCGGCGTGAGCAGCGCCTTCCAAACGCAAGCCGACCGTCGACGGCAGTTCGCGACGCAGCGTGGTCTCGCCTTCCACTGCAACCGGCCATGCGGTATCGGACGTGGTGGTGGCATACATCTGCTGCACCCAGTAGCTGTACGGCAGGTAGGTACGTTCGTTGTCGAAGTAGATCAGATCAGGATTCCAGCTGTGATGCCCGTTCTTGGCAAACAGCGGCGCATACGAAGACATAACCACTGCATCGCCGTTCAATTCCATGCGACCCATGAACGCCGCTTCAGAAAGACCGTTGATCAGCTGTGTGTTCCATGAGCCATACTCGCCCAAGTACACCTTCGGGCCTTCACGATCCGTGGTGTCGTAGTGGTCGAGATTGTGGAACCACCAGCTGGAAGACTGGTAGGAATGCTCGTCAACAATGGGAATACCGGCTTCACGTGCATACTGCCAACCAGCCTCATAGTCGGGGCCACTCGGAGCCGGACCGACCGTGCCAACCACAACAATATCCGGGTAGGCGGCCTTGACCTCGTCGAAGATCTGCTGGAAGCGGTTCTTGAACACGTCATCGATAAGATCTTCGTTGCCAATGCCCAAATATTCAAGGTTGAACGGTTCCGGATGACCCATGGCGGCACGCTTGGCACCCCATTCGGTGGTTGCGGCGTCGCCATTGCAGAATTCGACCAAATGCAGCACTTCATCGATGTATGCCGGCATGTCTTTCTGCGCGATCGGCACCGGACCTTGGCTGGTGTTCTGGCAGCTCACGGCAGCGGGCAGCACCGGTAGCGGCTTCGCGCCAATGGTTTCGCACAGGCACAAATACTCGTAGTAGCCGATACGGAACGACTGGTGATATCCCCACAGGTTGAAATTGTGCGGCCGATGCTCAACATCACCGATGGTGCGATCCCAGTGGTACATGTTATCCATGCCAAGACCGTGGGTGATGCAGCCGCCCGGGAAGCGCATGAAGCGCGGCTGCAGGTCGGCGAGCGCCTTGACCAGGTCGGGACGGAAATGCTTGAGCCCGTTGTAGGTGGTGCGTGGTTCGAGGGTAACGAAATCAAGATCAACGGTACCTTCCGTGGTGAAGGTGAGTCGCAAAGCGCCTTCATGTACAACGATGGCATTGCTCTCACCGGAAACCGTCAGCGAAACCTCTTGCTTACGCCAATCGTTGGAATCGACGGTGATATCTTGTTCTGCAATCGCATTTCCATCGTCGTCAATCAGAGCGACGGTGACGGGAAGTGCGGAAGCTTCGCAATTGTTGGAAATACGCATCCATGCGGAGAAATCGTAGGTTTCGCCGGCACGGAAGATCATGCCGTCCCAGCCGATATTTTCAAGCGAAGCCGGCGCCTGTTCGACTTCAACGGACGCATAGTGCGGGTTTTCTTCGGCTACCGGATTGTCGGTGAGCACGTCGAAGGCTGCGAAGGAGCCGGCGGGCACGATTTTGCGCCAGAAGCTGTAGCTGCTCCAGTCGGAGGAGTCGGCGCGATTGTATTCGAATGCGCCGTTCTGTACGAGGTCGGCGTTGAGTCCGCCGTCGCCGGAGTAGCTGATGTCTTCGTAGAAGATGCCCCACAGGTCGGTGCTGATGTTGCGCACACCTGCCTTGTTGAGGGTTGCGATGATGGTGTCGGTCATGGCATTCCTTTTTGTGTTTGGTTGGTGGTTTGTTATTGAGTTTTGTTGGAAATTTGATGATTGATGGCGATTTATAGCGACTGCTGGTTGCCGTCAGCACGGGTCGAGTGCGAACCAGAGCACGCCATGCGCTGGTATGGTTCCGCGGATGACTCGATCTTCGCCCTCACCTTCGATACGTGCGCCGGTTACATCAGTTTCGCCAGTTGCGTTGGTTTCGTCGTCAAACAGATTGGTAATCGTCCACGGATCGTTGCGTTGGCTTAATCCGACGATGGATTGCAGTTCGATGGTTGCCGGCAGTTCGTAGTCGCGATCGCCGGTCCAGAAGATGGCTGCATAATGTCCGCCCGAATGCGCGGAAGGAGTGCCATCCGCCCAGTCGGCCGCATCGGCGGCCCACACCACGAGATCCCCAAGGTAGGAGTTTTCGTCATCCCAACGTTCGAAGATGCGTTCGTACACGGTTTCGTGATTGTTGATGGATCCTGCGGTGACTTCGCGCAATGCCGGATTGGCGAGCAGTTCAATGGTTTCGCTGGTACTGGTCGGCAGGTCGCCGCCTACCATAAGTGGGCTGCGTCCCATGCACCAGAGGGCAAGCAACGTGCGGCTTTCATCTTCGGTGAGGCGGCTTTGGCGATCGTCTCCACGTTCGGCCCGCAATCCAATATGCCCCAACGGCAGCATGTCGGCGTCAGCCCAATGACCGGTGGTCTGGAACGGCGCCCACCTCGCAAGACGCGGGAATTGCTGGTAGATGTCTTCCCAACGATCCCATAAATCGTCGCTGATACGCCACATTTGTGCGCTGTCTCGCAGAAATTCTGCGTAGCCGGTGCTCACCCAACCGCCCGGCGAGAGCGACAGGCTGATGCTGCGACCGTATTTCGCTTCAGCTTTGGCGATGGCGTTATGGTAGGCGGCGATTTCCGCGCTGTGGAATGGCGTTTGCATGTCGTCGACTTTGAGGAAGTCAAGCCCCCATGAGGCGAACAGGTCGAGCTGTTCGTCATACCAAGCTTGAGCTCCGGAGTGGTTATGGTTCAGCCCATAATTGTCTGGATTCCACTTGCACACGTGGTTAAGGTCCGCCACCTCTTGCGCCGTGTATGGAGTGCCTTTGACCGGCAGATTGTTGTCGACTGCCAAGCGCGGAATGCCTCGCATCATATGTACGCCAAATTTGAGTCCCATGGCGTGGATCTGTTCGGCAAGCGGTGCGAAACCGTGCCCGTCTGCAGCGCTGGGGAATCGTTCAGGGTCGGGCAGTTGACGCCCGTATTCGTCGAGGATCAGCTGCGCATTGGCATTGTAACCGTGTGCGCGGGCGGTCGGGTCGTACCAGTCGATGTCGACGACGATCGTATCCCAGCCGGCGTCTTTCAGGTGTTCCGCCATGAATCGTGCGTTGGCAAGCACTTCGCTTTCAGTGACGGTGGTGCCGTAGGAATCCCAGCTGTTCCAGCCCATTGGCGGTCGCCATGCTTTTGGCAAATCCTCGGTAATCGCCATTGCCTTCTCCTTGTACAACGTTAGAAAAGCGTGTCGTTTACAGTATCTGACGTCATCCTTGACTTACTTGTTCGACTTCATCATCCTGGAAAACTTCAGATATGTACCGTTACATATTTTATAGCATATTTCAGAAATCACAATCATGATAAGATATTGGTGATTCTTTGAAATTTCAACGATTACTAGAAAATCATCATATATAATATCGTTACAGAAAAACTTGGCTGTAAGGAGCGGCGCATGACAAGCGGCAAACCGACGTTGCGAGACGTGGCAAATCAGGCCGGAGTCTCCCCCATGACCGCATCGAACGCACTGCACGGCAAAGCCGGCGTCAAGGAATCGACCCGAGCCAAAGTATTGGCAGCAGCGAAAAAACTCGACTATCGCATCAATCTGACAGCCAGCATGCTCAAATCAGGTCGCAGCAACATTATTCACATCATCGTCAACGAATTCGATTCGCCGTTCTATTCGAAACTGACGCAAGCTTTGAGCCACGAGATCACATCACGCGGACTCACGCCATTCATTGAGCAAACCCAATATTCACCGGACGCGGCCGAACACGCTCTGACCAGCAATCCGTTCTCCGGGCAGCTCTTCGACGGTGAGATTCTGCATGCCACCGGATTGGGCACGAATCTACCGCTCGCCAAACTCAACGGCGGGCGCCCTCTCGTACTGCTCGACGCATGCGAGGAAACGCCAACCGTGGATGCCGTGAATTTCCCCAACGAGGAGGGCGAACGCGCTGCGATGCAGTATCTGATCGCCCAGGGATGCCGGAATATTGCGATTGTCGGGCATACGTTCGTGCCGCGCGCCGAGTTAGCGCATGCGCAGAATGCGTTCGCACTGCGACTTCGGGGGGCGTGCGCGGCGTTGCTGGACGCAGGATTGCCATATGACGAAACCATGGTGTTCGAAGGCGGTTGCTCCGACGACGGCATTACCGCCGGGCACGCGATCGCCGAACGGATTATGGCGGCACGAAGGGCGGACTGCGGAGCCGGCGCGGGTGCCGGAGACCGCGAAACAGGCACGGCCGGAACCGCCGATTTCAACAATGTAAGCGGCGAGATTACGGGCAAATCGATCGAAACGACCGACAAGATTCCCGCAATCGCGTTCGACGGAGTGTGCTGCGCCAATGATTTCGCCGCATTCGGCGTGATTCGCGGCCTCGCCGACTATGGCATCCATGTGCCGCAAGACGTGAAGGTGATCGGATTCGACGGCGTGACTTCTGGAACCTACACCACCCCTTCGCTGAGCACCATCCAAGTGGATCTCGACCAGCTTGCCAAATTCGCGGTCGATATGATCGTCGAACGGATCGAACGCGGCGAAGTGAATGGTAATTCCAGCAATGCCGGAAATTCCAATAATGCAGGCACGGTGCTGCCGCCGAGCCGCGCAACCATCGGATATCAGTTGGTCGAACGTGAATCCACGACCGCGATCATATAGCTATCGTGCGTTCCGCGCCCGATTGCAGCGGAACGCACGATAGCTGGAAAATACGCCATTTTAGCGATTGGTTGGCTCAGCCCCGATCAACCGCGGCGGCGAATCGCGAAGATTCGGGCGGAGGGACGCTTGGACGTGGTTGCGTTCAGACGGACCGTTTCCGGATCCATGCGTTCGATGGTCCACGGCTCGGCATCCGGCGCATGATCCGGTTCGGCAGGATTCGGGAAAACCTGTTCGATGGTTTTGCCGGCTTCCAGCGGCATGTTCACCGAGGGGGTGCCGCCGCGACGCCATACGATGACGTAATCAGGCTTATCTTCCGACTGAGACCGCTGACCATTCTGCTGATCGTTCTGATCGGCATTCCGCTCATTCCAAGCGTCTTCGCCGCGCACGTACCGGTCGCGCGCATCCGCTTCGACATGGCGCAACCCGACGGCGAGCCAATCGCCATCGAAATCGGGAAGTCCCGACGGCCAGAACGGCACCATATGCTGCTGGTCGGCAAGCACGCAACGATGTAAGGCGACGGCATCTCGAACGAGCGAAAGACGCGGTTCAGTCATGCGATCGATGAAACCAGACAGATACAGTCTGCCGAGCACGCCCGTGGCAAGCGTGAAGACGGCCGTCTCATCGTCCATCTCCTGCTGGGCGTAGCCCCAGTTTCCCTGCTGTTCCGGCAGGATCATCATGCCCGCGCCTGCCGCGATGGCCGCATAAATCAGCGGATCGCACTGGTCGGAAGTGGACTGCAGATCCAAGCGAGACAACTGCGCGTAATCGGCGCGCATGGCGCCGGAACCGCAGTTTTCAATCATCACATCCGGATGACGGCGACGCAGATCGTCAAGCCAATCCAAATACGCACGGCAATGCCCAAGCAAGCCGTCGCCAACGGATTCGGCATTCAAATCAGTGCCGACGCCGGGAGTGGTGTTGTAGTCGAACTTGAAGAACACCGCGCCGAAATCGTCGATTAGACGATCAACGGTACGTGTAACATGCTTGCGTGCTTCGGGGGAACGGAAATCAAGCAAATAACGACCCGAATCACACACACGCACGCCATGGCGTTGAAAGAACGCGGAATCCGGCAGCGTGCTTGCCAGCGGCGATTTCACGCCGATCACTTCAGGTTCGAGCCACAGGCCCAAGCCCATGCCGTGCGCACGGATGTTTTCGGCAAGACCACGCAAACCGGTGTCGCCGAAACGGTTGGTGGAGGCCTGCCATTCGCCGACCATGTCCCACCAGCCGCCGTCGGTGCTGTCGTACCAGCCGGCGTCGATGCAGAAAATATCCGCGCCAACGCTTGCCGCGCCTTCGATCAGCGGCAGCTCCTTCTCAATACGAGGATCGCCAAACAGCGTATTCATGTAATCGTTGTAGATCACAAGACCCTGCGTACGCTCGAACTGCTTGATGCGGCCCAGTTCGCGGGCTTTGGCAATGCGTAATGCGCGACGCTGCAACGTCATTTCGGCGACGGCCTGCTGCCAATCGCCTGCGGCAATGGCAAACGACACGGGAACCGACTCGAAATCGTTGCCTTCACCGAGATTGGTGAACCAGCCGTGATCCTGATATTCCGGGCCGAATGCACTGATGTGCAGACCGGGATCATCCTCACCGACCTCCCACTCCCACGGGCCATTGTGCTCGATCTGCCACATTACGGAGAAGTCGCGGGCACGGCGCATAGAACCCTCGACCTGTACGATACCGGCCGGTTCATGCACGCCCGTACTCCATGTGGAAGTGGAGCTCATGGCGAATCTCGAGCTGGACTGGCCTGGATTGATTTTCTGGTTGCGGTTACGCACCTGGGTGTCTCGCAGCGGGCGGACGCGCCAATCGTTTTCCACGGCCCAGGCGGCGTCACCCCAGAAAATATTCGAACGATGGATTTTGCCGCAGTTGACGCGCATGGGAACGGTCAGGTTCAGCGACGACACCGCTTCAATCGGCAGTTGTTTGGCGGACTGCAGACGCGTGTACGTGCGCACCGCGGAAAGATTAGAAAACGCTTCGAACACGGAGGTGACCACCAGGCCCTCATGCGGGTCGGCACAAACCGTTACGGGTGTGGGATTCACAGCAGAGGCAGCCGCATCGCGCCCACTGGCGGTCGGCTCGAATTCGCGGCCTTTCGGCTCAAGATCGGCATACGACGCGAACTGCGTGATCTCCAAACGGAACGGATCGTCGGAACCCTGCCCGGGCTCGGACGCGAGCGCGGAAACGAAGCGTAGCTTGCTGCCGGCGACCGTGGCAATCAATGCGAGACGGTTGTCTTGCGAACCGGTGTTCGCGGCGAGCACTTCCACGATCGGGCGGGGATCCTTTTCCACTACAGGCTTTCCATCGTCGGACAGGCGACCGTCAATGGGGATCATGCCTCGTCCTACAACGTTGCATAGGCGGACGGGAGAATCCCCTGCAATGTCGAACAGCATGGACACCACACCGTTACCCCATTCGAGACGTCCATCCTGACGAGGAAGTAGGGGGTTCAACATGCTGGCTGCCATTGCCATCTCCTTCGCGCTTCGGATACCGCCTGTTTATTAACGTGTATCGTTTGACGTACCTCCACTAGCTTAGGCGGAAAACAGGGCATAGCGTGCATGCGTGTCTACAGGTATTCAGGAAACGTTCAGCAACAGGATTTCGGCAAATGCATTTCGGCAAAGCAAAGGTGCAATCATCGCACGAATCGCATGCGCATTCCGCGAATCGTACGAATATCGCTCGATGCAATCAAACTAATCAAATTGCAGATATTTCACGAATTGGATTGGCATATCCTTGGATTCCGAAACGTTGCTGAATCCAAGAATAACCCCCTTTTTCGGCAGTCCATGCGTAGAGATCCATGTTTTCGAATGGGACAAGTCGAATCCGACAGCGTCGTTCACATCGGAAACCGGATTGCCTTTGGCGTCGACCAGCGCATCCTTGACCTGCTCAAGATCGGCGGCACTCATCACTTCCGCGGGTTTGGTGATGTCGCCGCGATCATTGACTTCGGCGAAAATATCGGTTTCGGCAACAATCATGTTGATCTGACCTGCCGAAACGCGAGCCGTTAACGATGCGGAACCATCTTGCGCGGCATTCTCGCCAATCGCAATGGAGGCATCCGTCCGCACGAGACGCTCGTCTTCAATACCTTGCGTCTTCACAAAATCAGCGCCCAACGCATCAATCTGTTCGGAATATTCCGCCATATCGACGCCTTCAAGACTCAGCTTGGCCTCGGGACCTTTGGTCACATACGAGATGACGAAAGCAAGTACCAAGCCGACCACTGCGATAATGATCAGCACATCGGTCAGAAAGTTCTGCTTGAAGTACGGCCACCTGTCTTTCGGCGGCAGCTCGCGGAAGGTTTTGAATTTCGATTGCTTCGCATACACGTTGGTGGATGCGAGCGCTGCGACCGCATCTTGCTGCTCCTGGGTGAGAACTGGCTTCTCTACTGCCATGCCAAACCTTCCCGCGTTGTTTCATCGACGCATTCACGCGTCATCTTCGTGCGCAGCAACATGCGTTGCTTTCTCACTTCCCTATCTTCCGCCTCGTACCTGATAATTTGCGGCTAGCCGCCGGCCGAAAAACGACAAGCGGCTAGCAGGAAGGCTGATTTCAAGCCAATCAGCCTTTCAAGCCAATCAGTCCAAGCCCTAATCAGCCCATTTAGACCTTGATCATGGCGTATTGGGAGTCGTAGAGGCGATAATAGGCACCACGCTTGGCAAGCAGCTCGGCATGGTTGCCTTGCTCCATGATCTGCCCATGATCGATGTAGCAGATCATGTCCGCGTTCTCGATGGTGGACAGTCGGTGCGCGATGATGAAGCTCGTACGTCCCTTCAGCAGGTGGTTCAATCCGGCCTGAAGCGCCTCTTCGGTACGCGTATCGATATTCGACGTGGCCTCGTCGAGAATCAGAATACGCGGATCGGCCAGCAGCACGCGGGCAAACGCGATCAACTGGCGCTGACCTGCGGAAAGCGTGGAACCACGCTCCTCCACCACCGTGTCATATCCATTCGGCAAATCCATGATGAACTCGTGCGCATGCACCGCCTTCGCGGCCGCTTCGATCTCGGCATCGGTCGCATCCAACTTGCCGTAGCGAATGTTCTCGCGCACATTGCCGGAGAAAATGAACGTATCCTGCAGCATGACGCCCATCTGCCGACGCAACGATTCCAACGTGACCGAACGCACGTCATGCCCGTCAATCGTCACCGATCCTTCTGCAACGTCGTAAAAACGCGACAGCAGGTTGATGATCGTGGTTTTGCCGGCACCGGTCGGGCCGACCAACGCAACAGTACTGCCTGGTTCAACATGCAGATCGACCAGATTGAGAATATTACGACCGTCAGGCTCGTAACGGAAAACCACATCGTTGAAATCGACGCGACCTTCGATTTGCGGCAGTTCAGTCGCGTCAGGCGCGTTACGAATCTCCGGCTGCACGTCAAGCGTTTCGAAAATACGCTCCAAATATGCGGAACAGGTGATCAGCTGATTGTAGAAATTGCCGATGCTGATAACCGGATTCCAGAAATTGTTCGCATACCCGACGAACGCGATCAGCACGCCGGTGGAAACGTTCACCGCGCCAAAGCCCGTAACTCCCACATAGTAGATGAACGCGATCGTCATGACGGAAATGGTCTGAATGCCCGGCCACATGAGGAACTGGATGTGCACGGCCTTCATCCACGAAGTGCGCACGTCGTTCTGCTGCTCCTGGAAGGTTTTGAACTGTGCAGCCTCCTGGGCGAAGGTCTGCGTGGTTTTCACGCCGGCAATCGACTCGTGGATGAACGCGTTGAGATTGCTCTGCTTGTTCGACAGCACCTGGTACGCGCGACGCTGAAAATGTTGCAACATCAGCACCCACGCGATCAGGAACGGGAAAAGCACCAAGCTGAACAGTGCGAGCCGCCAATCGACCACAAACATGACCACCAAGGTGATCAGGAACGTGAACACGTCGGAAATCACATTGATCAAACCGGAACTCAACGTGTCGGAAAGAGTGTTCACATAATTGACCACGCGAATCAGGATTTTGCCGTGCGGACGCGAATCGAAATAGCTGAACGGCAGCGTTTGAATATGCGTGAAAATATCGCGACGCATATCTTTCAACATGAGCTGACCAACTCGAGTAATTTCAACGGTACGATAGCGCAATCCAAACTCATAAATCACAATAAGCACGGCCATCAATCCCGTTAGTTCACCAAGTAAGGTGAGATTTTTCGACGGAATCGCACTATCGATCATGATTTTCGTCAAATATGGCACGACTACCGCAATGCAGCTCATCATTACGACGACGGCGAGAATGCGTGCGATACGCGACATATATGGTTTTAAATAGACGCCGATACGCAGAATATCGTGCAGATTAATATGCTCTTCCAGCTCTTCGTCTTCACGGAATGTATTACGTTTTGCCATGGGTTTTCCTCCTTTCTTGCCTTAGCTGCGTCACGCTTCGAAACCATGGGAACGACCCGCCTGCAAGCCGAGCTGCTTGTAGTAGATCTCCCAATATCGGCCATGCGCGGCCACGAGTTCGTCATGCGTGCCGCGCTCCACAATGCGGCCGTGTTCGAGCACAAGAATCAGGTCGGAATCTTTCACCGATGAAATACGGTGCGCGATGGTGACGATGGTTTTCCGCTCGTCCAGCTCGCGCAGGTGACGTTGGATTTCCGCTTCCGTTTCCATATCGACGGCGCTGGTCGTATCGTCCATGATGAGGATCGACGGATTGTCCGCAAGCGCACGGGCGAGGCTCAGGCGCTGTTTTTGCCCGCCGGAAAGGCCGACGCCGCGCTCTCCGACCACGGTATCGTAACCTTCCGGCATGCTGCGGATGAAGCCGTCCGCACCGGCGATGGTGGCCATGCGGCGAATGTACTGTTCGTCGTATTCGCGCTGTTCGCCCACACCGAAGCTGATGTTGCCGCCAATGGTGTCGGAGAACAGGAACGTGTCTTGCGCGACGACGCAGACTTGCGAGCGCAGTGTGGCAAGCGGCCAGTCTCGCGCGTCGACGCCGTCGATGAGCACATGGCCTTCGGTGGGGTCGTAGAAGCGGGAGATGAGGTTGACGAGGGTGGATTTGCCCGCGCCCGTTTCGCCGAGAATGCCGAGTTTGGCGCCTGCCGGAACATGGAAGTCCACGTCTTCAAGCACGGGGGTGTTCGGTTCGTCGGGGAAGGCGAAGCTGACATGCTGGAAGTCGATGCTGCCGGCGATGCGGGTCGCGTTAGTCGTTACCTGTGTTGTCTGCGCCGCTTGTGTCGCCGACGTTGTAAACGTCGCCTGCGATTGCGAGATGTTGCCAGTTGCATCGTTTGCACCGTTGGCATTGTTGGCGTTGTTCGCATTCGCAGTCGCGGTATTCGCTTTTGCGCCGACTCCCGGCTTTTCCGTGATGTGCGACTGAGAGGTGAGCAGTTTGCGGATTTTGATGCAGGATGCGTTGAAACGCTGCCAGTCGTTGATCAGCCATCCGGATTGGCGCACCGGCCCGTCGATCATCCACAGGTAGGAATTGAACGCCACGAGATCGCCAAGCGTCATGCGCCCGGTGATTACCAGGAATCCGCCGAGGCCGAGCGTGATCAGCTGCAGCGAGAATCCCAATCCGTCAAGCCACGGCATGTATTTGCGGCTGTTGTAGGCCTGAGCCATGTTGCGTTGCATGTAATCGTCGTTGCGTTCGTCGAATTTTTCGGTTTCGTACGGTTCGCGTACGAACGCTTTGATCACACGGTTGCCTTCGATGTTTTCTTCGACCATCGAATTCATTTCGGCGAGCGAGTTGCGGATGGCGAAGAACAGCGGCCTTGCGTGCGTGGAAAGTCCGCGCGTAAGAATGAAAATGAACGGCGTGACGCATGCGAGCGCGAGCGCGAGACGCCAGTCGATGGTGAACATCATGGCGAGCGCGCCGACGAACATGACCACGCAGTCGAGCACCTGGTAGCTCACCCAGCTCAACACGTGGCGGATGGCGTCGGTGTCGGAGGTCATGCGGCTCATGATGTCGCCGGTGCGCGTGTGGTTGAAATACGTGAAGTCAAGTTCGTGCAGTTTCTCGTATTCGTCGCTGACGAGACGAAATACGGAGTTCTGTCCGAAACGTTCCATCCACATTTGGTAGCCGTAGCGCGAGGTGACGCGCACGATGGTGAACACGATCATCATGATGCACAATCGTGTCAGTTCGTCGACGTGTCCTTGCACGATCACACGGTCCACAATGATGCCTGACAATATCGGAATGATGAGCGCCATGGTGTTGTTGACGCAGAACAGCACTATCGCACCGGCCACTCGCGGCAGGTCAGGTTTGCAGTATGGCAGGATCCATTTGAGGTTGCCTGCTTCTGTATTTCGATTCGGATCGACGTACATACGTGGCGTTCCTTCAGATTGTTTGCTTGGGTATTTGGGTTTTCGTGGGCTGTTGTTGCGTTTGTTCGTTGCTTTTACGGCCATTCGTTGCCGTTACGATTCACGTCCGTCGTTTGTCGAGCGTCCCGTTGCCGTCTCTCTATCGGTCGAAACCCCTGTTCGGATTCGCAAACGCGACCTATTCTATGCGAACCGTTTTTCGACGCAACGTGGGCGATTTCGGCGTGTCGAAATCGCAGTAAAATCAACGCATGCGCCATTACATAAATTCACTGTGAGCGCAATGAAATGTGGATGATTGCGGTAGCGCTTTCCGTATCGAACCGGTACGATATATCGAAGTGCGGCATTCCGACGACGGCAACGACCGCAATCGTATGAAAAAATCACGAAAGGACGGCAATGATGGCGGATGAACAGGCGATCATCGCGCAATATGCGGAAAAATATGGTCTTACCGACGAGATGATCAAGCATGCGGAACGTTGGACGGAAACCACCGTCGATCTTGCAGGACTTTCCGAAGCGCGACTTCAAGGCATTCTCGACATGCGTTTCAGTGCAATCGCGGTTGACACCCCGCGTTCCGAACTGTGGCACACACCGGAAAGCATCGACGTAATCGACGATATTCCTTACCTTCCCGACGGCGGCTACGATGCGGAAGCCGGGCAGTGCAGAGGGCATTTGCTCGACCTGTATCTGCCACATGACGCGGTGCTACGTTGCGGGCATACACTACCGGTATACATCGATATACATGGCGGCGGTTTCACCTATGGATACAAGGAATTGAACCGCAATTTCAACGTGCATCTGGCCGAAACGGGCTTCGCCGTGTTCTCACTGAATTACCGCCCGGCCCCACAGACCGATCTAAAGGGTCAGTTGGCGGATGTTCAAGCGGCATTGCGCTGGATCAAGGCACATTTGGCGGATTATCCGGTCGACTCGAACGCCGTGTTCCTCACCGGCGATTCAGCTGGCGGCGCATTGACCATGCTGACGCTGGCGATTGAGAACAACGCCGAGGCTGCGGCCGCATTCGGCATTGACGAGCCTTCCGGCATTGGATTCGCAGGCGCGGCTCCCGTGTGCGGCGCGTACAGTTCCGCATCATTGGAAACCATGGGCAGCAAGTTGACCGTTGGCTACGATCCGAACCGCCGCACCGGCCTCGAACAGATGCTGGGCGTCGAATTCTTCGACGGCATCGAAGCCGCCGACCCGAAGTTCCTCACCGCCGAAGGCCTGGCGTTCAACGTCGACCTGCCGCCACTGTTCATCGTGACCTGTGGCGACGATTTCCTTGAGGCCGATAATCTGGCGCTCGCCACCGCACTGGCACGCAAGGGAGCCGATTTCGAACTGTTCGACCCGAAGCCACGCCGCCACGAGACACTCGGCCATGTATTCGTGATCGGCATGCCATGGCTTGAGGAAAGCGTGGAATGCTTCGAACGTCTGCGCAGATTCTCGTACGAACGCTGCTAACTCACGAACGCCAGCACACAACCGCACAACCACACACAACCACTGCATAATCACAAACATCGCAACGGTCGACCATATGCCAATAAGCGCGGTCGGCCGTTTCTTTTTACACATTCAGAACGGCATCAATCGCAAATCGCATGAATCCTGTTCAGAAAAAGAAAGCCGGCGGAAGAAGGGCCGCCGGCTGAGAGAGAAGAGAGAAGAAGGGTTCAGTTATGGGGTTCTTCAGGAACCTCGCCAGCCGTCATAACCGCTGACATGTTCTATATAAGCGCCCAAGTCTTAGAGGAATGATGCGTGTTCCTGTCAATTCGCTGGGAAAAATGTATCGGACATGTAAGCGGAACATACACATTCGTGAATTCCGTCGAATGATTGCAACATTATTTCCGATTTGCCCAATCGCACGTCCATATCACTCACCCACTCTGCAAAATCATCCATTTCACTGGACGATTCTGTATTTTCCACAAAATCATCCAGTAAAATGGACAATTCTGCAAAAATCGCAAAATCATCCATTTCACTGGACGTTTTCGACATATCATGGATAACATCAATATCATTTCAGCAGGGCAGAGGTTCCACATGGTCACCAGTGAGCTTATCGAGCGACCGCAGTACACCGATTGGCTTCAACGGTGGAAAGACCGGGATGTCATCAAGGTGATCACCGGTCTGCGACGTTGCGGAAAATCCATGGTTTTAGAGCTTTTCCGCCGTTCGCTGGTTGCGGAAGGCATTGCAGAAAGCCGTATCATCTCCATTAATTTCGAATCTCTCGACGCACACTATCCAACCGATTACCAGTCTTTATACGATTACATCGTTGAGAGACTGCAGCCGAACTGCACCAACTATGTTTTTCTCGACGAAGTACAGCACGTCGAACATTTCGAAAAAGCTGCGGACGGACTGTACGTGCGTGATGACGTCGATTTGTATATCACCGGATCGAACGCAAATCTGCTTTCCAGCGAATTGGCAACACTCCTCACCGGACGATATGTCGAACTTAAGATGCTGCCACTGTCTTTCTCGGAATACCGAAATGCATTGCAATCAACAGCAAATGACAATGCGCTGTTCGACCGGTATCTCACATATGGAGGACTCCCCTACGTCACGCAGCTCACCGAAGATCGGGACATCGCCGACTATTTGGGAGGCGTGTTCAACACCATTCTTGTAGCGGACATCGCACAGCGGAACCCCCGTATGGATATGCGGGCATTCAACGATGTAGCTGCATTCCTCGCCGACAATGTAGGTAATCTTGCATCACTGAAAAGCATGTCCGGAGGCCTCGCCGCAAGCGGCCGCCGCATTTCTCCCACCACAATCAGCGGGTATATCGAAGAAATGGTTCGTAATTACCTACTTTTCGAAGCAACCAGATACGACCTGCAAGGCAAAGCGTATCTGCATAGCGAATCCAAATATTATTTGGGCGATATGGGATTTCGATTCTGGCTGCTTGGCAAAAGGCAAGGCGACCTCGGACACCGCATCGAAAACGTGATCTACTTGGAATTGCTGCGACGGTACAGCACCGTTTCGGTCGGCAAGCTTCGGGGCGGAGAAATCGATTTCGTCGCATCCGACGCCAACGGCCCGCACTACTATCAGGTTTCGCAAACCGTGCTTGACGAGTCGACACTTGCGCGGGAACTGGCACCATTGCAGACCGTGCGCGACAATCACCCCAAAACGCTGCTCACTCTAGATACCGTCGGTCTCGGCGACTACCAAGGCATTCAACACCGCAACATTCTCGACTGGCTGCTCGAGTAGGACGCACTCTCCCGACTGCACAATTTGCATCCACGGATCACAAGGTACGAAAAATAGCGGGACCAGATAGTTCCTGCATAACGTGCGTCGTGTTCCACCTATGATGGATATATGAAATATTTCGAACACGAAATTCTTGGCATCGATGGCAGCGCAGCGAAATTCGTCGGATATTGCCTTGACAACAGTGAAGAAATCGTTCCCGATCGTGTACGTCCGTCCGTTCTCGTGATTCCGGGCGGCGGTTACGAAATGACGTCCGATCGCGAAGCGGAGCCGATCGCGATGCAGTTCCTCGCGGCCGGTTTCAATGCTTTTGTGTTGCGATATTCGGTAAAACCTTCCGTTTTTCCAGTTGCGCTTTTGGAAGCTGCCGATGCGATGAAGATGATTCGTGAGCATGCCGCTGAATGGCATGTTGATCCGGAGGCGATTGCTGTAATCGGTTTTTCCGCGGGTGGTCATCTGGCTGCGAATCTCGCCACGTCCACCAGCGATGACGTGCTTGAGGCACATGGATATGACCCGGATGCGGTGCGCCCGAACGGTTTGATGCTCGCCTATCCTGTAATTACGTCTGGCACGCTCGCGCATCGCGGCAGTTTCGACTCGCTGCTTGGCGAGCGACGCAACGATCCGGAAGCGCTCGAATCCGTGTCGATCGAACGCCATATTGACACCAAAACACCGCCGGTGTTCGTATGGCACACCGTTCCCGACGAAGTCGTGCCATATGAGAACACACTGATGCTGATCGACGCCTGCAAGAAGGCTGGCGTCAGTGTGGAGGCGCACCTGTTCCCGAACGGCGGTCACGGACTGTCGTTGGGCACTGCGGAAACCGCATGGCAGGGCGTCAACGGCATCGAACCAAGCATGCAGATCTGGACACAACTGGCTGTTGCGTGGATGCGCAGAACGTTCGCACGATAATCGGCACAGCAGGCGTTGCGACATCTAATCCCGTCTGCACAAGTCGCATTTCCCGTCTGCACAACCCACACCCCGCGTCTGCACAACCCACAAAATTGGGTTAAAACCCGAGTTGTGCAGGCACAGAACGCAAGTCGTGCAGACAGCACAACGCCCCCGGACCGACCGGAAAGACTGGAAATCGCAAGTTCAGGGGTATAAATGGGCCGATTGCTGTCTGCACAACTCTTGAATCGGCCCGATTTTGCGGGTTGTGCAGACAACAATTCAGCGAGGCTGACGGAAGCGACGATCGCCAATCGGATCGAACGGAGTATGCGGCTCGAGCTGATACCAGTATGCGACGGAAGCGACGTCGTCCTGACGCTCGAAATTGCCGCCCTCCTCAGTACCGATCTGCTGCCATTCCACACGCAAATCATGTTCGAAATAAATCGGATCGGGAATGTGCCAGCGATACAATCCGCGGGTCACCGGCGTATTCACATCCCAATACGCGCTCTCGCGATGCGAGGCGAGACGCTGCGAATAGAATGGGAAACCGACATACGGCGCACAGAACGTCTGCTCATACATGTGCCCGTGCTCGTCGAAATCGGCAAAACTCCACGCGCCACCGAAATAATCCTCGGCACCGGTGCTGCACCACGTGGGATACCGGTCGTCCCCATCGATGTACATCTTGACTTCACCCTCGCCCCACCAGCGGCTTTCCAACGCGGTGAGCGCCAGATACGTGCCGATATATGCGCCACGACCGTGCACGCCGTCGAGCACCACATAGTCGCGGGCCAGTTCGGTGACGCGCTCGCGACGCCACTGCGCATGGAAACGCATGGTGTCTGCCGGAAGCGCGTCATATTCGGTGTAATCGATTTGGTAGAAGAACGCGGGAACGTCTTCATTGTGATCGTTGCGAAGCACGATGCGCGCATGTTCAAACGGCATGGAGAAATAGCAGTTGAAGCCGCGATTAGGCACGACCACCACCGGCATCGAATTGACTCGACAAGCCTGCGCGTGACCGCAGCAGAAGAAGTCGCCGATCGGGCATTGCACGGACGGGGTTTCCTCGCCATCCCAATAGAATTCCAAGATCAGGTTACGAAGCACGTTCGGGCCGGTAGGCGACGTGCGGTCAGTGACGGTCATCCAAATATGGCGGATCACGCCCGGGCCATCCACGTCCATCAGTGTGACGCTCTCCCCCGCTTTCACGGTTTGAATGCACGGGCTGCCCTTGCGCGACGGTCCAAGCGCACTGGCCGCAGTGGCCGCAGTGCCCTTGCCGCCCGTGGGATTCTCGGCGTTCACACAACGCGTACGCCCCGGCGCCGCAACCGCAAGCGAGTCAAGCGGATTGCGCGCGGAGAACGCACCCAACGAATCGACCTGCATATCATGATACGAACTTTGCTGCATAGCGCTCCAATCGTTATCTCGAGTCATAAGAAACCCCTTTTCCCGCTACTTTACGGCATCCACAACAGTGCCACACGGAGATTCGATCCAAACACGTGACAAGATTTTTTGCTACACGGCTTTTTAAACCCCAAGAAAGTGCAGACAGACACGGGGAGCGCGCTACAGCGGGCGGGACTCGTAGATCATTTGACGATCGCCGAAGTAGAGGGCGTCACGCCAGGAGGCCTTCTTGCGGGCCGCTTCCTGCTGCGGTTCCTTGATCGGTACGAAGAACCAGCGAATCAGGCCAACCACCATGTCTTGCACGGAATGCCAGATGCCGATATACGCGGTCAGCGCCCAGAACGTCACGATCGCATTGAATCCGGCGAACACCGCGTTACCCCAATTATGCGAAAACGTATCGGCATAGAACACCATGCACGAATAAATAATGATCACCCACGGCATCGTCACATACAAGGCCGGAGAAGCGGTACGATTATTGACTTTCGGCGTACGCGCAAACGGAATCTTCGTATTCGTCATGCCCTGCTGAATCGACTTGAGCGTACCGGAAAGATTCACCGTCAACAGCACGATATTGAAACCGTAAATACGGAAAATATCGGAACGCTTATACCCGTTACGCTTCAAATCGCTCGACATGGTGGCAAAATACGGCAACGAAGCGAACACCACCCATGGGCTCAGCAACCGCTGATCGAACGGATACGCCAACAGGAACATCAAGCCGAAGCTCGACCATGCGATGGACGCCATGTAGTTCACGCGCAACGCCCACTCGCCCAGCTTCACATCATTGCCCTGCTGATGCCGCGCATGCACAATGCGGAAGAATTTGCCGATGATCAGCAGACCACCGTTCGCCCAACGCCGCCGCTGCACCACCAGCGAGCCGAAATCCGGAGGCGTGGCACTATAGCTCAACCGCTCCGGATAATTGACCAAATGCCAGCCGAAATAGCCCAAATCAATACTGGATTCGGTGTCTTCGATTACCGTACGATCCTGAATATACGTTTTCACCGTACGCGTGCCCTCGGTCGAGACCACGCAAATATCGTCAAGCGCGGCCTTGCGGATCACCGCATTCGCACCCACCCAGAACGTGGCATCATAGTACGTCATACCCTGATGCAGCATATGCTGAATGTCAGTGGTGGCGGCCGCAATACGTTCGATTCGCGTCGGCGCTCCACGATACGAGGAATACGGAGTCTGAATCACGGCCACGCGCTCATTGCCCGGCTGTTCCATCTGGTACACCAAACGCAGGCAGTAATCACGCAGCAGCATGGAATCGGCATCCAACGTCAGCACATATTCGGAATTGCGCATCACGAAATCCGGAGATTCGCCCTCACGCACGTCACGCAAAATCACCCCATCGGAAGTTTCCACACGTTTGAGCGAGTGTCCCATCAATCCGATGAAGGAATTCAGATTCATGGCCTTGTTGCCTTCGCGGGAAGTCGATGCGTACAGTTTGCGTTCGAAAGACCATCCTTTTGCGGTGAAGATACGCACCAAACGTTCATACAGTTGCAGAATGCGATTCGCGTCGACATGCTGCTGCAATGTGATCGATTCGTTCAACGCCTGTTCCGTCAAACGCAGGTCGCGTGCAAGACCGCGCAATACCTGATCGCAGAAGAAATCGTCGGTATGATCTTCGACCAGCCATGTGTCGGCCTTATGCTCCAACCATTGCGCGGCCGCACGATAGTCTTCCGCACAGCGTGCGACCACGCTACGCCTTGCGTCCATCTGATCGGCGAACGCCGCAGCGGTTTCGTCGCGCGCTTTTGTGAAACGTTCCGCAGGTGCCGCCAATTCGGCTAATACTTTCGGCATGAGTTCACGGCTTGCTTTGAGAATCGCTCGCGCCTCATCATTTTTAGGATGCGGAGGATCGTCGATTAGGAGTACGACTGCAAGGTCGGGAAATTCCTGCAATGCCGCCGACCAGATTGTTTTTTCGACAACTTTCGGCTGTTCCACATACGATGGGATCAGTACGGTGATGCCTTTGTTGTAGTTATGTGCGAAATGGTCGTCGAGCATCGCCCGAGGCACGCGTTCATGTCGGATGAAGCGATATAGCGCGCCCTGCCGTGTGACCAGATAGACGAGCGCACTGAAAATCAGCGTGGTCACAATCGTCATGTACAGCACGCCTTCAACCACGAAACGTAACGTGAGCGAAGGATTGTTGACGAACAATGACAAAATCATCGTGATCATGTAGATAAGCCATGAAATAACCGTGCAGATGATGGCAACGTAACCGAGCACAACGCGCGTCGGCGAAGGCTTGCCATGCATAATCGCAAGCGGTTGTGTGGAGGTTTCCGCTCCCCACTGATGTTTGCGATCACCACCTTCAGCATCCCCTATTCTTGCCACCTCAAACCCCTTTGAATTGCCGGCGCCGCCTCATCGACGCAAAAACATACATCAATGCCTAAAATCTTCGTACCAGCCACATACTACACTCCCTTACTGTTAGCAAGATATAAGAGAGCCAGCGCACGAGAGGGATACCCAATCCCCCGTAAAATCACCCGCCTGCGCACTGAAGCCAAGCGGGGCATAGCCCGCTCGACCACCCGATGCCCCCATCGGCATGGTAGCTTGACGATTCTTGATGAAAGGGAATGATGAAACCCTTGTTTCCGGGAAGGCGATTTTCCTTCCTCCGATTGTTCATAGCGATACTGTGCATCGCGCTCGTTGCTGCCGGCACATGGTCGTGGATCACCTTCACGCGAACGGCGGCTAAGAAATTGCCGGAACCCTGGTTCGGCGGCTATGTGGACGTGACCGCGACACCCTCATATGAGTTTGAATCCAAGGTAGGCAACGTCTACCGGAATGTGTCCCTCGGTTTCATCACCGCCGGCGACGGCTGCCAGCCCAGTTGGGGCGGCTACTACACGCTCGACGAAGCGGCTTCCACGCTTGATCTTGACAGCCGTATCGCGCAAACCTACAAAACCGACCGCACGGTAACCGTCAGCTTCGGAGGCCAGAACGGTACCGAGCTGGCCGCCGCATGCACTGACATCGACGCGCTTGCCGACGCATACCAGCAGGTGATCGACCGCTATCACATCACCTCGCTCGACTTCGATATCGAAAACAAGAATCTCGACGGCTACAGCGAAACCGCAACCCGGCGAGCGCAAGCCGTGGCAAAACTCATCGCCAATGAAAAAGCGAAAAACAAAGGAAAAGACGATACCAGTCACGATCTGATCATCAGCCTGACGCTTCCAGCTGACGCGAAAGGCCTTACAATGCAAGGAATGCAAACCGTGAATGCGTTTCTGGACGCTGGCGTGACGCTTTCCACCGTGAATCTCATGACCATGGATTTCAACGTGGCATCCACGTCGATCACACAATCCACCCTGATCAAAAGCTCATTGAACGCGGCCCACGCGCAATACAAAACCTTGCTGTACAGTCGCGGCAAACTCTTCAGCGACCATCAGATCTGGGAACTGCTGGGAGCCACCGTACTCATCGGCCAGAACGACACCAAAAACGAGTATTTCACGCTCGACAATGCGCGCGAAATCAACACGTTCGCGCTAGAAACAAGCCTGGGCCACTTAAGCATGTGGTCGCTGAATCGCGACCAGCAATGCGGCGAAAACTATACGAACACAAACACGCTCAAAACATTCTGCAGCGGCATGAAACAGACGAACGGCGAATTCGCCACCACCTTGGGCTCGGGCTTCCGAGGCACACCGGGCACGCTCGTCGATTTCGACAATGCACGTTGGAATTCCTCGCAGCAGGCCTACCCCACATGGGAGCCAGACGTATTGTACAAGCAAGGCGACAAGGTGATCTGGAACGGCGATATCTACGAATCGTTGGGCAACAACGAAAACGAGCAGCCGGACAGCGCCGAGGAAGGCACGAACGCACCGTGGCGCATTATCGGACCGGTGCTGTAGCCGGCGGCAACGCAAGCAAGCACAAGCAGACATAGGCAGGCAGACGTCACTTCTTCAGCAAGAAGCAACGTGAAACAAGGGAACGAAATCAGGCAATCATGACATCGAAGCAATCAAAGCATCAGGCAATCAACAGCAGCCAGCCAAAAGACGGTATCAGAAAACCAGCCAGAATCACCATTCTGGCCATCATCTATGCGTTGTGCATTGCGGCCGCAATCGCATTCCATGCGCAGGAAGGCGTGCAGCAACTTATGGAAGACCCTGCGCGCATCTGCATATGGTCGCTGTGTTTTCTGCTGTGCCTGATCTACCACAAAAAGCGTTCGTCGTATCGCGTTGCCGCCGAACACACCGTGCTGCCACCGTTGACCGTCATACTGCTGGTAACCGGCTATTTCCCCAACGTGGCCATGTTCCTGATCATCGTTACCATCATCACGTCGACCATCACCGCACGCAGTCTGAAAATCGGCATTCTTCACGCCGGAACCACACTTGCGCCAATCCCACTGATCAAAATATTATTTGCGAATACTTCTCACGTACTGTCGATTATTATCAGACAGAATTCCGTCAATGCTGCGATTAATCCTTATCAATTTCAGCATTGGTTGCTGCCATTACTGATTATGACTGCTGCAGTGCCGATTATTCGATTGATTTGTGATATTGTAACGTTCTTTTTTGTACAAATTCCGATTCGTAAAGCCATGCACGAGTATTCGCTGTCTCACATTCTTGCCATGGCTTTGGCTGATTTGATGGCGATTGTGTGGATTCCCGAAATTCTGGAGTTCGCCAATATTGGCTCGGATACTGCCACCGTGCTTTCCGTGTTCATGCTGGCACTGATCGCCTGCTCGCTGTTGCTGATGACGGTCGATACGATGAGCCGGCTCGCGCGATCCCGAAGTGCGTTGAAATGCATAGCGAATGTGAGTGACGCGCTGCCGTTGCCGAATCAAGTTCCGGAAGAGACCGTGGTAAGACGCATTAATCGTGGTCTCACCCGCATGCGCTGTTTCATCAGCAATGCAAACAATCTTGATAAAAGAGGGTATTCCTACCGCTATTCCGCGCCTATTTCCACCGGCTCGCGACAGTATTATCTCGCGACGGAACGCAGTATTTGGAATCGTCCGTTCATGTCGACCGACGAGACGATATTGCTCACCTGCGGCGAAGTGCTTACCGAATCGTTACGCGTGAACAAGGAAGTGACGCTGCTGCGCACCGAATCGGAAACGGATACGCTGACTGGAGCACTCACGTATCGTGCGTTCATCGGGCATTTGAAGAGCCTGCAAACCGAGAATGTGCATAATCTGGTTGCCGTGGTGTATTTCAGCGTGGAGCATTTGCGCACCGTCAACGAACATTATGGACGCAAAATCGGCAATGCCGTGCTGCGATCCGTGGGCATGCGTTTAAGCCAGCTGCTGCCGGAAAACGCCACGCTTTCGCGCGTGAACGGCGCGGAATTCGCCATGATCGTAACCGATGTGACGTCAACCAGTGGTGTGGAGGAGTTGGCCACACGCATGCGCAATCTTGCCGTCATGCCGGTGTATACCGAAGAAGGCGAGGTTTCCGTGGACGTGTCGAGCAGCATTTCGTTCTCGAACGCGACGGACGGGTTCGCCGTGCTGCTTGCCGATGCGAGCGCGCACATCTACGAGTCGGAGAGCTCCAATCTGCCCGTAGTCGACGGCATGACGTCCACGCTCGCCGCGCAGAATGGTTCGGGAGACTATTTCAACGCTTCCGACGTGCTTCGTCATGCGATCGAAGACAATACGATTTCCGTGCTCTACCAGCCGATTTTCGATGTGAATACGAAACGTATCACTTCGCTGGATACGATTGTGCGCGTGCATGACGCGAAGGGCCGTACGCTGGCACCGTATTTCGTAACGGCTGAAGCGCATCGTCTCAACATGAGCGTGCAGCTGACGCTCGACGTGCTGGAAACCTGCGTGAAAGACATGACCGCGTTCCGCAAGGTGGCACCCGAATTGGATATTGTGGACATTTGCATGAATGGTTCGGAATTAGGCGCGTCCATCTTCCACGAGCGCTTGGAGCAGTTGACTCATGAGCAGCCACAGCTGCGTTTCGGTCTGCAGTTGGGATCGCATGCCATTCATGTGGTGCATGATGAAGTTGATGATGAGGTTGCCGCTCTTGCCGCTTTGCCGAACGTCGAGTTGGGTTTGACCAATGCTGGCACCACGTATTCGGAGGTTGCCGCGTTCGCGCATCTGCCATTGGATTTCGCACGATTCGACAAGACGGTGGTTCGCGATTTCCGTACGCCTCGCGCAAAGCAGATCATGCAGCGCACGCTCGAGATTTCGCGCGATAACGATGCGTTCCATGTGGTGTTCGATGGCGTGGAGTCCCTGGACCAGGTTGAGTTCATCCGTTCCATCGGAGGCACGCTCGCCGAGGGCACGCTGTTGAGCAACGCCATGAGCGCCAACGAGTTCCTCATGCGCCTCGAAACCATGGGCACTTCATTGCCCGAAGCCGCCCCGAGGCAAGCTGAGTAAAGAGGAGTCTCGTTTGTCGCACGATTGCTTCATCTCGTGAAACGCTTAGAGGGAATACGGCAGGATGGAGGCATATATGCTAAATTAATTAGTAAATGTGTTTAGCCAACGATGGCTTCGAGGAGGATTCGAATGGCCACTATCAGAGAGATAGCGAAACGGGTAGGTTTCTCCCAAGCCACTGTTTCGAGGGTTTTGAAGGACGATCCCACCTTTTCGGTGAAGGATTCCACCCGCGAGAAGATTCTAAACGCTAGTCTAGAAATGGGGTACAAGAACGTACCGCAATATCAGCGCATTACCATTCCGCAGGATGTCGCGATTCTCGACAATGTCGTTCCCGACGAGGGTTTGCAGGACGTGTATTTCGACGAGTTGCGCGAAGCGCTCGTCAAACATGCTGAAGAGCAACGCATGAACGTAACCATGCATGAGGACGTGGATTCGCTGATCGCCAATGCCGACAAATACGCCGGATTCATTTCGATCGGCCCATCGCCATTGGGTCGCAAGACGCTGCACCACCTGCATAGGAAGCTTCCACACGGCGTATTCATCGACATCAATCCTGCGCCGGAATTGTTCGATTCAGTGCAACCCGATTTGGAACAGACCATATTGGATGCAATTGACGCGCTTACGACATCCGGCTGCTCGCGAATCGGTTTCATAGGCGGCTTGGGCACCATTATGGGCGAGCATGAATATCCGGAAGATATTCGTACGTTCGCATTCCGCAATTGGACGCTACGTTTGGACTTGGACGTGCAGGGATTGGTGTATGCGAATGGCCCATTCACTGTGGAAAACGGCCGTTTGCAGGGGCATCAGTTACTGCAGGATCATGCGGACGATCTGCCCGATGCAGTGATCGTTGCAGCCGACCCGTTGGCGGTTGGCGTGCTACAGGCGTTTGCCACCGAAAATGTGATAGTGCCACAAGATATCAAAGTAATCAGCATCAACAATCAGGAGATCGCGAAATACACATCTCCCGCATTGTCGTCGTACGACATTAGCCAGGACGAACTCGCGAAAGCCGCAGCGCTCATGCTTGCCGAAGCACTGACCGCGAATCGCACGATCAGCCAGCATATGCGAATCTCCACCTGTCTCGTCGCACGCGACAGTTTCACCCCGCAAGACTGAAAACAAAACTCGAGATACAGCAAGGACCGGCATCCTGTTACGGAGCCGGTCCTTGCAATTACGTTTCAGCAATCACGCCTCAACGAAGAAGGTGGGCGTCGCACCAGACGTGAGAGACGGACCAAGTGGCGGGGTCGAGCAGGAGCACATCGGCAGCGTAGCCGGGGGCTAGCAGACCGAGCGGATTCTTGGTGACCGGGTTCGCACGGTCGAAACCGAATGCTTTGGCCGGAGTCAATGTGGCGGCTTCCACTGCGTCGGTGGGCGCGAATCCTAATTCGAGCACCGCACGCTGAACAGCCTTTTCCAATGTCAGCGTGGAACCGGCAATCGCACCATTCGACACGAGCCGAGCGTGACCATCAATCACATCCACATCCAACGCACCCAGCAAATAATGACCATCCGGGCAATCGGTGGCAGCCATGGCATCGGTTACGAATGCCATGCGATGCGGTGCGAAACCGAATCCCAAACGCACCATCGAATCCTGCACATGAAAACCATCATTGATCAGCTCGATAGTGACGCGCGGATCTTCAACGGCAGCCGGAATCGGACCTGGCTTACGATGATGCAAGCCATTCATCGCGTTGAACATGTGCGTCATAATGCCGGCACCCGCATCAAAACCCCTGCAGGCAGTTGCATAATCGGCATCGCAATGCCCTACCGCAGGAACCACTCCGGCCGCTGCAAAACGACGAATCGCATCAATACCGTGAGGCAATTCGGGCGCAATGGTAATCTGCCGCAAACAGCCGTTTGCCGCTTGCAAAAGACGATCAACATATTCGGGAACCGGATCCTTCAAGCATTCCGGATCATGCGCACCTTTGCGAGACAACGCGAGGAACGGACCTTCCAAATGCGCGCCAAGAATGTCAGGGCGAGCATTCATCATGCCACGCACGGTTTGAAGATTGGCGCACATCACATCAAGCGGATTGGTGATCAAACTGAGCACTTGGCGGGTGGTGCCGTGCATCATATGACCTGCGCGAGCCGTGCGTATGCCTTGCACGCCATCATCGAAGGAGCTCCCCCACGAACCGTGCGCATGAATGTCGACGTAACCGGGAGTCATCATGCAGCCTGCAGCGTCGGTTACGGAACCGGTCGAACCGGTCATGGAATTTCCGGAACCAGCCGAACTGACCGAACCGGAATCAGCATCGGCACCAACTGCAGCCTCCGCATCCAAACCGACGCTTGCGCAAGCCGCAGCAAAATCATCGTCCCGATTACCAGTCGCAATAATCGCACTACCATCGGAAACTATCCAATAATGTTCCGCAACACCTCGCGCATCGACTTTGCGCGCATTGTGAATCGCAAACGGGCGGGCCGACTGCGCCAACGCAATGTCCACCTCATTCGCAAAACGCTCCCGAGACTGTTCCATATTCAAACCTTCCGACTCACTTCCAGCCATATTCCTCAATTAACATCCAATTCTTCCAGTCAGTGGAAGAATTACCCCGCCGACAAGCCCATCAGCGTCCAAAAACCTCCAGTCGGTGGAGAAATCCTCCCGCTAACAGCCACCTCAGAGTCCCAATTCCTCCAGTCACTGGAAGAATTGGGACGGCGAAATACCCTCGTACTGTCCAAAAACTTCCAGTGAGTGGAAGAATCATCCCGATGACAGGCCGAAAAGCGTCCAGAATGTTCCAGCGAATGGAAGAATCCGGACGCTAGCGGACACCGACTGCGGAGCAGCAATCAGATGTGCTGCCAGGCGGGCTTGTGAGCGTAGGCGTAACGGTAATAGTCCTTGTGACGTAGGCGGCTCGCAGCCTCTTCGTCCACAATAATGGTGGCGTGCGGATGCATTTGCAACGCGGACGCCGGACAGAACGCGCTCACACCACCCTCCACCGTTTCGGCCACAGCTTCAGCCTTGCCTGATCCGAAGGCAAGCAGCACCAAGTGACGAGCCTTGAGAATCGTACCAATGCCCTGCGTGATGCAATGCGTAGGCACCTTGTTGATGTCGTCGTCAAAGAATCGGGCGTTGTCGATGCGCGTCTGTTCAACCAGCGTTTTGACACGCGTGCCGGAAGCAAGCGATGATCCCGGTTCGTTGAAACCGACATGCCCATCCGTGCCAATGCCCAGAATCTGCACGTCGATGCCACCCGCCTCTTCAATTGCCCTGTCGTAGGCAGGTCCGGCAGCCGCAATGCGTTCGCCGTCGCTCAGCGGCGCCCCGTCAAGCACGTCACCAGGCACGTGCACCAAATCAGGGTTCAGTCCAAGCGGTTCCACAACAGTGCGGTGAATGGTGGAATGGTACGACTGCGGGTGATCAAGCGGCAATCCCAAGTATTCGTCCAATGCGAAACCGCGCACCTGCGATACGTCAATATGCTCGCTGTGTACAATGCGTGCGAGCGACTGGTATGCGGCGAGCGGACTGGATCCGGTTGCCAGACCCAATACCGCATTCGGCTTGGTTTTGATGAGATCGGCGACTGAACGGCCGTAAATATCGCCCGCTTCGCGCTCGTTTTTCACGATGATGACTTCGGTCATGATGTTCCTTTCATTGAACTTGGATTGACGTTCTCGTTTGCTGATTACTTGAGAATTTGTTTGATGATTTATTTGCTGATTCGCCGCAACTCGTCGGCCGCTTTCCACACGGTTTCCTGAATGCGATGCAGTTCCGATGGTTGACTCGTCACAGCCCATTCCTTCGCATAGGCCTCGCACCAGCATTCGAGATCGCGTGCCAGCGCACAGCAGTCGGAGGGCTGCTGATCGTCAACGTCATGCGCATCACGCACGTCATGCGCGCCGGCGAGCGCGAATCCCACTCGATTGAGCAACAGCTGGCCTTCCATGGCGATACGCACGGCAGCTGCAATGCCCGGCTTTCCTATATGCGCCATAATCGGCGCAATTTCAACCATGCATTGCTGCAGCTTACGATTGGCTTGCGGAATTCGTTCGATTGTCGTTGCCATATTGCGCATCATGCGATCGCGCGCCTCACGCAAAGTCAATGCGTTTCCCGGATTGGCAAGACGCTCGGTCAAGCATGGGATAGTTTGCGCAACATCGGTATTGCAATTTCCCGTACCATCATCCAATTCGAGATATTCCACAAGCTCACGCCAAGTGAATGCGGCTTGCGCGGAAGCGCTACGGAGCAATGTGACGAACCGTGCGCTGCAATCGTCATATTCGACGCGCGAAATACGCGCGAGCAAATCATTTTCGGCACTATTTTCGTCAGTATCTCCAGCAATATTTTCTGTTGGATTCCACGCATATTGCGCACCGAATATCATGCCAGGCACGGCCATGCGCGGATCGTTGACATGCCCAAAATCGCCCCAATCGGTGACGAGCATGCCTTCCGCACCGCAGTCGCGGCCGTATCGTGCGATGCGTGCAATGTTGTTCCACGCGTCGTCGATGCGAGGGAGCAGCGCATTCCACCCCCATACGGCCGGGCATACGATTTGTTTGGCTCCGGCTTTCGCCACAAGTTGGATTTTCTCGTCGGTCGCTTTCGGTTCGTACTGCCAGTTCAGCAGGGTGACGTTGTTTGGCAGGGTTTCGAGAATTTCCGGCATCTCGATGGCGATGTCTCCCCAAAACATGGGCTCATGGCCTTGCTGGGAAAGGTGTTCGCAGAGTTTGCCCACGTATGTTGCGTACAGCGTTGCGACGCCTACGCGTTGAGCTTCCTGCTTCGACTTGCCTTTGCCGAGGTCAAAGGTTTCGTCGGCGCAGATATTGAATCGTTTCGTGCGGAAAAGTTGCAGGTACGAGTCGACCAGTTGCGTGGAGAATGCGAAGGCTCGATCGTCGGCGACGTTGAGCGTGTGGTGCCTCATGCGTTCGATGAAGCTGAACGGCCGGTCTGCGTCTTCGGGGAATTCGCCAAGTTCGCGCAGTTCCTGCGTGCGCATCGCCACGTATTGGTGGCCGAATGTGGAGACTGACGGCACGAGTTCGATGCCAAGGTTCGCACAATATTGGTCGAATTCGAGTATGTCTGCCGGAGTGAGCGGGCTTGAGCCACGCCACGTTTCGCTCATGCCGTCGAATGCGAACGTATGCTCGATGTAGAGCTGCAGCTGGTTGTATTTGTAGAGGCAGAGTTTGTCGGCCCACTGTTTGAGCCATGCGAGCGTTGGCACGCGGCCGCGCGTCGCATCTAAGTAATATCCCCTGATCTGATATGCGGGAGCATCTTCGATCTGCAGCACTGGTAGCACGACACCGTTTTGCCGTATGAGCTGACGCAGGGTCTGCACACCGTTGCGCACACCCTCGAAATCGCGAGCGGTAATCGCAATGCCGTTAGTATCGACAGTCAGCGTGTATGCACCGGGAATGCCATCTTCTTCCGCTGCGCCCGAATCCGCAATATGCAAACTGATGAATCCAGGCCACATGTCGCCAGTCGCAACATCCCAATCAAACCCTGTCACGGAATGTATGTCGGCAACAAGCTGACGTGCAAGCAGATAATCGCCATCGCCAATTGCAATGGATTCGTTCACACGGTCCGCGTAAGGCAGCAATACCGTACCTTCGCCGACCGTTATACTGCTTGGTTCGGGAATGATCGCCCATTCGCGGGTGTTCTCGCTTGTCATCGATTTGCCTTTCAGCTTGCTAATTCGCCGTTTTACGCGGATTATCGTGCGATTACCTGCGACTTGTTTCACGTCGCTTATATTGTTTGGTTTCCCAGCTACGCTCGTTTTGCTGCGAGCGCGGCACCGATTGCACCGATTGGTTTATCGACCGCTGCGATTCTGATTTTCGATGCGATGTCGAGTGTGTTCAGGAATCGGCAACCTTCTGCCCTGCGGCTCAGTTCGGCTTGAATGACTTCGATGAGATCATTGCCGGTTTTCGCCATGCCTCCGCCGATGATGATACGTTGCGGATCATAGGCTTGGGCGGCGATTTGGATGACATCCCCCATGCCGTGCGCCACTTTGCCAAGCACGTCGTTGGCACGCTTGTCTCCTTGCCGCGCTTTGCGGATGAGGTCAGGCATTGGCGGGTTGGCGGAGGGCCAGAGTTTTGCCACGGCTCCGCCGGATGCCACGGTTTCCAAGCACCCGCGCTGCCCGCATGGGCATTCGAAACCGTTCGGGTCGACGGGCAGGTGTCCGATTTCGCCGATGAATCCGCTGTACCCGTGTTCGGCTTGCCCGTCGCGTACAAGCCCTGCGGCGAGGCCGGTGCCGAAGTTGAGGAACACCACGGTTGCGTTGCCGTCCACGTGTTCCACGAATTCCGCGGCTCCGACCGCAGCCGCGTTCACATCGTTTTCCACGTAAACCGGAGCGTGCATAATTTCACTGACGCGTTCGCCGAGTTCCAAGGTTTCGATGCCGAGATTGACAACATTGCGCACTTGCCCGGTTGCGCAGTTCACCTGTCCCGGAATACCGATGCCGATGGGCAACGGTTCGTTGGAAAGTATGCGGGCGACACGCACGATGTCGGATACAACATTGTTTTCACCGGAGTGCGATGGCATACGGTAAACGTCGATGACGCGGTCCATCGCGTCGAGCAGTACGCCTTCGATTTTCGTTCCGCCGATGTCGATGCCGACGCATCCTTGCGGACGATTATTGCGATGCAGTCTTGCGTTCATTGCATGTACCTGCCTGGAATAGGATAAGTGCCCGGATTGCGGTTGTTCCGTTGCTCCGGGCACCCGTGCGCAGCGTTTACGCCACGCACGGAGTTGGATGGATACCTGTCAGCCCTTGACCGCGCCTGCCGCAAGACCTGCCTGCCAGTAACGCTGCAGACCGAGGAAGAGCACAATCACCGGCAGCACGCCGAGCAGTGCACCCATCATCAGCGATCCGCGATCGTTGAAGGTGGCGAGCGATACCATGCCATACAGGCCGAGTGTGACCGGCTTGAGGGTATCGGAGGAAACCATCATCAACGGCAGCAGGAAGTTGTTCCACGTTCCCACGAAGAGGAACAGGAAAATGGTCACCATGGCCGGAGCGAGCAGGCGGAGCACGATGGTGAAGAAGATTCTCGCTTCACCGGCACCGTCGATGCGGGCCGCTTCCAACAGTTCGTTCGGCACGGAGGTTTGCGCGTATACGCGCCCCAGGAAGAAGCCGAATGGCGAAACACAGCACGGGATGATGATCGCTAGCATGGTGTTGGTCAGGCGCAGTGCGTGGAAGATGGAGTACTGCGGAATGGTGAGTAGTGCGACCGGCATCAGCATGCATCCCATGACCACGCCGATGGCGATGACCTTACCTCGGAAGTTGAATTTTGCGGTGGCGTAGCCGGCCATCACCGAAATGATTGTGCCGATCAGTGCGGAAACTCCGGAGTAAATCAGGGAATTCAGCACCCAACGCCAGAATTGACCACGGGTCCATCCCATGAGCTTCGAATAGTTGGTGGCGATGGCGTCGGGAATCTGGTCAAGTCCGACGGCAAACCACAATCCGTTGCTGCTAGTCAGCTGCGATGGGGTTTTGGTGGATGCGATGATAGCCCAGTAGATCGGGAACAGGAAGTAGATCAACGCTACGACGAGCACGATTACGGTAATGGTTTTGGCAATCGGCGATGGGCGCATGGAGCGTGGCAGATCATGCTCGGCTGCTTCACGCTGCTTCTCCATCATGCGTTCCGCCTTTCTGCGGGCGCGTTCGTCTTTTCTTGTTTCGACTGCGGTGCTCATTGCTCGTTCGCCTTCCTCTCGACCAGTGCGTAGACCATGGCGAGAATGCCTGCGATCAGTGCCATAACGATGGCGACCGCCGATGCAGGTCCGTCGCCGCCTGGGGTCAGTGTGCCTTGGGATGTGTTCATGGCCATCATCATTGGCGTATAGGTTTTGGAGATGCCTGGATCGGCGGTCTGCATGATCTGCGGTTCGTTGAATAGCTGGATTGTGCCGACGATGGACAGCAACATGGACAGCAGTGCCGCGGAACGCACGTTCGGCAGTTTGATGCGCATGGAGATCTGCCATCCGCTTGCGCCGTCGATGCGTGCGGCTTCGTACAGCTCGTGTGGAATGGCCTGCAGTGCGGCCAGGAAGATCAGCATGTTGTAGCCGGTGAACGTCCATGTGGTGATGTTCGCCATGGAGGCGAGCACTATGTTTTTACTGAAGAAATCAACGTTTATTCCGATGGCCGCAAGACCTTTGACAATCGGCGAAATCTGACCGTTATACAGGTACACCCAAATGATGGATGCAACCACACCTGGAATGGCGTACGGCAGGAAGTAGCCGAGACGGAAGCCCGTGATGTGCTTGACCACGAACGAATCGATGACCATCGCCAAAGCCAGCGCGATGACAATCATCAACGGAACCTGAATGAGGGTGTAGATCAGCACTCTGCCCACACCGGACCAGAAATCGCCGGACGTAAGCACATATTCGAAATTCTGGAACCCTACGAATTTATTCACCAATTCGCCGCCGCCGTAAGCGCCACCGCCTTCGGTGACCTGACGGAAGAAACTGGAGTAGATGGCATAGAAAATCGGGATGATGAATACGATGGCGAACAGTATGCCGAATGGCGCCATGAACGCCCATCCTGTTCGATTCTCGCGGCGTTGCGCTTCAGTGCGCTTTGGTTTCGCCGCTTGCGTTGTTGCAGTCATGATGTACCTATCTTTCGCATCGGATGCCACTCATCGTTGGGGGCATCTTTCACAGTTCGAATCGCCGTATCCGAATCTTCGTCACGGGAGAGGAGTGCCGGTTTCAGCCGCTCCGTCGAATCAGCTAAATCGATTCATAGGGAATATTCACGGGGAGGAATATTCACGGGGAGGAATATTCGTAAGGAATGTTATGAACAACGGTGCGAAGCCGTGTGCCACGTTGGCTCCACACCGTTGTTGGAAGGGTTATGGAATCAGAGCGGGTGATCTCCGACTCCATACGTCGATCACTTCGCTACAGACAGGCCGTAGTTCTTGAGGGTGTCGATGGAGGTCTGCTGTGCCACAGGGAACACGTCCGCCACCTTGCCGGAACCGTCGGTTGCCTTGTCGGCGGCTTCCTGCATGGCTGAGGAGACAGCGGAGTAGCCCGGCATGTAGTTGAATGCGACCATGTTGTCGTTGGCAGTAGCGAATTCCTTCATCACGTCTTGGCCACCGTAGAATTCGCTCCAGGATTCAGGGGTCTTCGCGGTTTCGGTGTTGGCAGCCACAATCAGACCCTGGGATGTCAGATCCTCAACCTGAGTGTTGAACCAGTCGAGGAATTCCATGGCTTCGGCCTTGTGCTCACAACCCTTGAGCACTGCGACGCCGGAACCACCGTCAGGGCCGGTGCTGGTGCCATTGCCGAACCAGTCACCGATCTGGGTGACACGCCAGTCACCCTTGCCGGTGTCTCCTGCGGAGTCCTTGAACAGCGGAGCCTCCCAAGCGGCGCCGATGTTGCCGATCAGCGTGCCATCCTGCAGGGATGCGTCGAACGACGGCACCCAACGCGGGTTAGTCAGCGTGGCCTTGTTGTCGATCAGTTCCTGGAAGGTTTCAGCAAAAGCCTGCGAACCGCTGCCGTTGGTGTTGACCACCCAAGCGTCGTTCTTGACGGTGTACCACGGGTCGGAAGCGTTGGACAGACCGGCAAAAATGTTACCGGCCTCATCGGCTTCGTAATCCATGATGTACTTGCCGGACGCAGCCGCGGTCTTTGCCGCTGCAATCAGCTCGTCTTTGGTTTTGGGAACCTTGATGCCCAGCTCATCGAAGGCCTTCTGGTTGTAGAAGTACACGAGCGGGCCGGTATCCTGCGGCAGGCCATAGGTCTTGCCATCAATCTGCATCATGGAGTATGGGCCTTCGGCGAAGTCGCTCTTGTACTTCGCGGCCTCTTCGGTCACGTCTTCGAGCAGACCTTTGGTGAACACCTCAGGCACTTCGGAGTAGCCGACCTGTGCAAGATCCGGAGCATTGCCGGCCTTGACGTCGGTTTCAAGCTTCTTGATCATGTCTTGCGCGGCACCGTCGAACTTGGTGGCCTTGACCTGAATATTCGGATGATCCTTGTTCCACTTGGCAACAATGTCTTTGACCAAAGTCATGCCTTCGGAATCCGGAAGACGATGCATGTACGTAAGGTTGACAACCTCTCCGGAATCCCCGCCGGAGCTGGCAGTGTCGGAACCGCATCCTGCAAGACCCATGCACAGGGCCGCGAAAGAAGCTGCGCAAACCATCAAACGCTGAGTGTGGGATCGCATATCTCTCTCCTTCGTGAGATTATTCCGGCACCTCATCGCGCCGGATAATCACAGCATATATACGCAATTCCTTTTTGTCAAGTTTCCTTACATTTAAATCAGAAGCAAGCTACAAACAATGCCAAAGCATTGCAATTTAGCCAAACATAGAGTATTCACAAAAGACAGAAATGCTTATATTTGCATCACACAACAGTTTTCAGTAATGCTTATTGACAATAAATACACAACGAAGCATCCTTGCATCGCGGCAAACTACAATATGTATCAGCCCCACACGGGAAAGCGAGAACACCGTGAGCGGCACCAGCCAGTGTTCTCCAATTCACATTTGACGGACATCGACTTCCCCATTAAGAGACGCCACTCCGGGAGATAGACACGCCCCTGACATTGACTTCATGTTCACACTCAACCAGGGTAAGGTCGAGCGTGAACATGAAGTCAGCTTGAGTCGATTAGAGCTGAATCACGACCCCCTCCCAGCGAGCGAGCTCGCCGCGAGCGACCGACTTTACGCTATGCACGGCATCATAGGTGCTGAGCAGTACCTGCGACTCGCCCACGCCATCCGCAAGCAGTTGCGCGACCTCCGCCGGCACCTGTGCTGTTTTATCGGTGAGGTTGACGATGACGAGAATCGTGTCGTCGCCGCTGGTACGGGTGAAGGAATACACCTGCTCGCTGTCTGCCGCGACCAGATTCCATTCGCCCGTCGCGATGGTCGCATTGTTGTGGCGCATGGCGATGAGCTTCTTGTAGAAGCTGTACACGGAATCCGGATCGTCGAATTCCTCGGCAGCGTTGATCTCCACATGGTTCGGGTTCACGTCGATCCACGGTTCCGTCGCCGCGTCCGGCGCGGTGAAGCCGGCATACTTGGAAGCATCCCACTGCATCGGCGTGCGTGCGTTGTCGCGGCCGATGAGTGCGAGCGCGTCCATCATCGATTCTGCGGACTGGCATTTTGCTTCTTCCACGCGCTGGCGGTAGGCGTTGATGGATTCCAGGTCGCGATACTGCTCGAGCGTGGTGAAGTGTGCGTTGGTCATGCCCAGCTCCTCGCCCTCGTAAATGTAAGGGGTGCCGCGGTGCATGTGCAGCAGCATGCCGAACGCCTTGGCGCTCAGCTCGCGCGACTCACGGTCCGTGTCATTGCCCCAACGGGAGACGACGCGCGGCTGATCATGGTTGCAGAAGAACAGGCTGGCCCAGCCGGCGTTCCTCACGGCCTCCTGCTGTCTGCTCATTCTATCTTGAAGTTTTTTAGGAGCAAAAGCGTGTGTATCCCATTTTGATTCGGGGGATTGATCGACACTGACGTGGTCGAACAGGAACAGCATGTCGAGTTCCTTGTGGGCCGGATTGGTAATAAACTCGTTGCGTTCCGGAGTGATGCCCGGCGCCTCGCCGACGTTCATGTAGCCCTCACGGCCCTCGAACACCTCACGGCGCATTTCGGCGAGGAATTCATCGAGCCGCGGACCATCGGAACAGAACGGGCTCGCGTTCGTGTATCCCTCTTCGCCTATCTCTCCTTCGGATAATTCCGAGTCGACCTCTCCAGGCAGCCGTCCGTGGCTATCGAGATGTTTCGAGATCAAGGTGATCACGTCCATGCGGAAGCCGTCGATGCCGCGGTCCATCCACCAGTTCATCATCCTGTACACGGCCTTGCGCACCTCCGGATTCTCCCAGTTGAGATCCGGCTGCTTCCTGGAGAACTGGTGGAGGTAGTATTCGCCGCGCTTCGGATCGTACTGCCAAGCGGAACCGCCGAAATAGGATCCCCACCGGTTCGGCTCGGCACCCGGGGTGCCCGGCTCATGGCCCGGCCTGGCCGGACGCCACCAATACCAGTCGGCATGCGGATCGTCCTTGTCCCGGGAAGCCTGGAACCAGGCATGCTCGTCGGACGTGTGGTTGACCACCAGATCCATCACGATCTTCAGACCGCGCTTGTGCGCTTCGGCAAGCAGCTCGTCCATGTCCTCCAACGTGCCGAACAGCGGGTCGATGTCCTGGTAGTCGGAGATGTCGTAGCCGTTGTCGTCCTGCGGCGACCTGTAGACCGGGGACAGCCACAGCACGTCCACGCCAAGATCAGCCAAATAATCGAGACGGCTGGTGATGCCCTTCAGGTCGCCGATGCCGTCGCCGTTCGTGTCCTGGAAGGAACGCGGGTAGATCTGGTAGACCACCGCGTTGGCCCACCACGGGTTCGGGGTCGCGCCGTTGGAACGCACGGCGTCGGGAAGGACGGAACGATTGAAATCAGTCATATCTTGTTTCCTTATTAAATCAAGTTCTTCATCAACGCGATGCTATGGATCCACGTTGCCTATATACGGGATGAATCAATGTTGCTTTTTCCTTTCCCTTTAGAGTTCCATCCATGAGCCGAACAAGCATGCTCATGCCCAGTTGACACAACTCTGCTGGCATTAAGGGAAATTCATCTATCCTCAGACGCTTGCCTATGGAATCTGTATATGTTCCCGCTGAAATCAGCGAAAGATCTTGAGGAATCTTCATTCCACGCTGCCGCGTCGCAGCAACAAGATTATTAAGGAACAATGGGCCGCCTTGAGTCACAATTGCTGTGTTCTCACTCGAGATGAACCTCTCAAGTAGGTTTTCGGCAGCATCGAAATCATCCTCGTCGGTAAACTCTTCATCTATATGAATCTTGTATCGCGCAGCAGCATCATGCATTGATGTCCTGAGTCGAATGAGGTAATTTGCACCTCCATTTCGTTCGTAATCAATCTCCTTCCCCCCTGCAAACAGAATTCTGCTGTGCCCATTACGACAAAGCGTTTGCATGATCATTTCACCCATTTCAATAAAATCGGTATCAATGCATGGCACATTTATTTCATTCATAGGATGTCCAATAGAAATGAGCGGAATACTTGAAAGCTGAGCTAATTCAATTCGGGGATCATTCATAGTCACATCCATAAGAGCGACACCATCCACCATCCCAGTATCGATGATAGAGCGAAGCTGCTCATCTCCTGTTTCCTCAGTCAACAGCAACGTTTCATAGCCAAGTTGCCTGGCCGCTTTGAGAAAATTTAGAAAATAAGCACAATAGTTGGTATAGCTGGTGGAATCATGGACGGGCGAACTCAGCGCGACGAAATGAGTCTCACCACTCAACGGAGCTGGACCACCGTTTTTCGCCAAGTAACCAAGTTCCCGCGCAGCTTGCAATACTCTCCGACGGGTATTTGCCCCTATGGGACGTTTCCCTGTCATCACATAGGAAACCGTGCTTATGGAAACTCCTGCGAGAGCCGCCACGTCCTTGATTCCAGCCATTGTTATCCTTATTCGTTCACAGTAAAGCCTTGGCTCTTTCCTTGCTCAACGAGCTTGTCCTGCCAAGCCTTCACACCTTCCTTCATTGTGGTCTGTCCCGTGTAAGCCGCCCCGACAGTGTCGGTGAAAACGCTTCGCGCATAAACGTCATAGGGCAGAAATTCGAACTTAGATGTGACACGCTTCGCAGCCTCGGCGAATTCAGCATTGAACTTCTCACCGCCAAAATAATCCACCGTGTCTCCATCGGAGTTCACCATAGTAGTCTGGCTAAGGAATTTATCGTTAGACATGGTCTTCAAATCAGCAGGAAAACCGCCTTGGTCCACACGGGACATGATGGCATCAGAATTAGTGCTGGCAAATTCCATAAACTTGTACGCAGCATCCGCATTCTTGGATGACGACATCAGGGCAAGGGAGGAGCCGCCGTACTCAGAACTTACCTTCTCGCCGGCGTTCCACGTTGGCATTTGAGCAATTCGCCACTTTCCAGCACCCTCCGAAGCATTGTTTAAAAACATGCCGGGAGCCCATGCAGCAGATATCACGCTCGCAAATTCTCCGGAACCAACTGAACGATACCAATCATCAGAACTATCTTTTGTCTTCGTTTCGATTAGTCCTTCATCAATCATCTTTTGCCAGAAGTCACAGAATTTCTGCACTCCTTTATCAGTAGTGAGTTTGACGGTAACCTTGGTGCCGTCTTTAGATGTGGAATATGGGTGTCCACCTGCTTGCCAGACCATTGCATTGAAGAATCCGGCGTTCCCTGGATCATTAGTAATATATGAACCAATCTGCTTAATCTTCTTTGCATCTTGGTAGAACTCATCCCAAGTACTTGGCGGCTCAGAAATGCCAGCTTTGTCAAATACCTCTTTGTCATAGTAAAAAGCCATTGGTCCAGAGTCGACTGGCATACCATACATACCGCCATTGAAATTCACTGCATTCCAAGTACCTGGGGTGTAGAAATCCTTATATTTGGCAGTCCCATAGTCATTCAGATTTTTAAGAGAGCCCTTAATTACATACTCAGGAATCGCATAATATTCAATCATGGCTATATCCGGAATTCCACTGCCAGCTTCCAAAGCATTATTCAGAGCTTTGTATTCATCTTTACCACTACCGGCATTGGTAAATTTGATGACAATGTTAGGGTTTTTCTTCATGAAAACCTTAGCATTAGCTTTAAGATTGTTATCCCAAGCCCAAACATTAACAACCGTCTTACCGCTCCCATCGGGAGTTTCCGACTGAGTTGTTCCACACGCTGCCAATGGAACAACCATCGCCGCAGCACCGCAGAGAGCAATTATTTTTCCTAATGAGAACCTCATTGTTTCCCTTCTTTCTATTGAGCAGCAGTGGCATGATCCTTACTTTTGGCGCCCTTGCTTGTAGTCTGCATCTTAAAACCGAAGGATTATGACTGACAAATAATTTCGATGATTTCGACGATTTCAATAATCAAGGCACTCACCATAACAGACACGCGCGGCTGCATCACGCAACGGCCAACACAATTGATGATCCATTGTCTAAAGAACGAGAAAGTCACATTAGCGAATATAGTGCTGTCCCAAGGAATGTGCCGCGTCTAAAAGCACATACATCGTCATATGATCGGACACTTCAACGCTTTACTAAGAAGTCAACACAGACCGGAAAAACCTATAACGTAAATCAACAGCGATGTCGCCAATAACAGCTCTGCTATATATTTCTATCAACAAATTGCCTGGAATATGTGCCAAATTGCAACCCCGGCGGTTCAGCTATCATGCGCTGAACCATCAACTTCGTAGGCCCTCACACGATACAATCGCGCGTGCCTGTTATGGTGAGTGCCTTGATTATTGAAATCGTCGAAATCATCGAAATTATTTGTCAGTCATAATCCTTCGGGTTTAAGATGCAGACTACAAGCAAGGGCGCCAAAAGCAAGGATCATGCCACTGCCGTTCAATAGAAAGAAAGGAAAAAGAATACCATCGGGTGTCCTCGAAGGCATGAACCGTACCGCCCGATCATCGAAATCTGAATTTCTTCAGTCCAACGATCGGGGTGCGATTCATCAAGGCTCCACCGTGGAGTGAAAGTACAGGCGCGAAAGGGATGCTTTCCCATCCACACCTGTTTCACACTCGGAAATCTTTGCGCGGCAATCAAAAACAATCAAAAAATGTCTCGAAGGAGAGAATGATGTCAGCAACGGAAGTTGTTGCCAATATGCCACTGCATTCGGCAACCGTGCGTGTCAATAAACACAAGGCGGATTGGCGTGGTTGGAAGTTTATGTGGCCGTTCGCGTTGGTGTTCGTGTTCGTGTTCGTGATCCCGATCCTGTACGCGGTCTACATCAGCTTCTTCCAGAAGCAGATGATCGGCGGCACGAAGTTCGTGGGAATCAGCAACTACATTCGTCTGTTCCACGACCAGCAGTTCTGGAGCTCAGTCGGCAGGGTCGCGCTGTTCACCTGCGTGCAGGTGCCGATCATGCTGTTCCTGTCGGCGGCGATGGCTTTGGCTTTGGATTCCATGAAGCTGCACGGCGCGAAGTTCTTCCGCATCACCACGTTCCTGCCGTACGCGGTGCCGGCCGTGGTGTCGACTTTGGTGTGGGGCTTCATGTACGGCGCGAAATACGGTCTGGTCGGCTCCCTGAACGACTGGCTGGGCACGAACCTCGACGTGCTGAGCCCAAGCGTGCTGCTCGCTTCGATCGGCAACATCGTGACGTGGGAGTTCACGGGCTACAACATGCTGATCTTCTACAGCTCGCTGTCCACGATCCCGCACTCGCTGTACGAGGCCGCCAGCATTGACGGCGCGAGCGAATGGCAGATCATCAAGTCCATCAAGCTGCCCGAACTGAAGGGATCGCTCGCGATCACGGTGATCTTCTCGATCATCGGCTCGTTCCAGCTGTTCAACGAGCCGAGCATCCTGCAGAACATGGTGCCTGGCAACTCGATCACCACGTATTACACGCCGAACATGTACGCGTACAACCTGAGCTTCGCGGGCAACCAGTCGAACTACGCCGCCGCCTTGGCGATCACGATGGCCGTGATCACGATGGCGATCGCGTACGCGGTGCAGCTCAACAGCATGAAGGAGCAGATGAAGTAACGCCTTGGGGCGTACGTCATCTGCATAGGACATGGATTTTTCAAGGAGCATAACAATCATGAGCGATACTGCGATGTCGACGGGGTATATGACTCCCCAAGAGCTTAAAGAGCAGGAACGAGCCGCAAAGAAGGCCGAGAGGGCACGCTTGAAGCGCGTGGAAATGGATGAGAAGGCGGAGCGCAGACGCGCGGCGAAGTCCGGTTTCGCGAACGTGTCGAACCCGAGGCGCAGCAAGCTGCTGACCATCGTGTGCGCGCTGTTCGCGGTGTACTGCCTGTTCCCGTTCGTGTACCTGCTGGTCAACGCCACGAAGACGCAGGCCGACTTCACTTCGACGTTCGGCCTGGGCTTCGGCCACACGTTCGCCCTGTGGGACAACATCGTGACCGTGTTCACATACCAGGACGGCATCTTCGGGCGCTGGCTGCTCAACACGCTCCTGTACGTGGTCGTGGGCGCGGGCGGCGCGACACTGCTGGCCATCATGGGCGGCTACGCGCTGGCGAAGTTCCGTTTCCCGGGCCGCAAGGCCGTGTTCGCGGTCATCATCGGCGCGATCAGCGTGCCGGGCATCGCGTTGGCGGTCCCGCAGTTCCTGCTGTTCGCCAAGCTCAGCCTGACGAACACGCCGTGGGCCATGATCATTCCATCGTTGATCAGCCCGTTTGGTTTGTATCTGATGTGGATCTTCTCCGAGCAGGCGGTTCCGACGGAATTGCTTGAAGCCGCACGAGTCGATGGAGCTTCGGAGTTCCGAACGTTCTTCCAGGTGTCCCTGCCGCTGTTGGCTCCGGGCATCGTTACGACGGCCCTGTTCACGATCGTGGCGACGTGGAACAACTACTTCCTGCCGTTGATCATGCTGAAGAATTCGAACTGGTATCCGCTGACAATCGGCCTGAACCAGTGGAAGGACCAGGCGAGCACCGCTGGCGGCCAGGCGATCCAGAACCTGGTGATCACGGGCTCGTTGATCACGATCATCCCGCTGGTCATCGCGTTCCTGTGCCTGCAGAAGTACTGGCAGTCCGGCCTCTCCGCAGGCGCGGTCAAGGAATAAGCAATTTCTGTACAACGATCATGGAACGAAAGGTATGGCCCATACTACAAGTATGGGCCATACGCATATGCGTATAATCTGGCGGATCTTCCTCACAAATCACGATAGTTGTTCTCTATTGCGAGACATATTCCGGCTGCAAAGCTGAAGTAATTCAGATTCATATGACCGAAGGTGCGGTCTCGTTATGCGTAAAAACAGGAAGCTTTATGGCGGCACAGTTTAAAGTGCTGGCATGGGCACTGCAGACAGAAACGGCGGTGAGACTGTGACTTAAGATCCAAAAAGATGGCGTGCAGTACGACTAGGGACTAAGGCGCACCGCGAGGGGCCAAGATTTAAACCTTTCGAGCGCATAAATAACCACGCATAAGAACCAGAGGGGCAGCACCGAAATAAACTACCTCACATAGATGAAAAAAAGACGAGCCAAATATCGGCTAATGCTCATATGTAGACCTCGATACCACTGAGAGAATAATCGATGCCATCGATGCCGTTAATCCGTATATGTTCGACGACATCCAAGGAGGTGAACTAATCTTTCACTGAGAACTGTCGAAATCCAGAGCGCGCAAGATTTCGAAAACTACCACGCACTCCTGTTTAGTAATCTTTATTGACAATAAAAATTACATGACACGCTTGCATCGCGGCAAACTACAATATGTATCAGCCCCACACAGGAAAGCGAGGACACCGTGAGCGGCACTCAGGCAAAGGCATCACCTTCCGATATCCGAATCAGCAATATTACCGCCGCATTCGAGCAACTGTTCCCCGCAACGCAAATGTCGCGAGCCAATATCGGCAAACTCATCGGACTTTCACGCTTCACCACCAGCGAAGTGACCGGTGAAATGGTCGACAATCGCATTCTGCGCGAACTCGGGCCAGACAATCGCGAGGGGCGTGGCAAACGTTCGCAAGTACTCGCCATCGACACTGATTTCTGGCGAATCGTTTCCATCGACCTGTCGGATCCGAGACTCGCCAAAGGAGCACTGGCGGATCTTTCCGGCAGAATCGTGGACCGTACCGAACTTCCCGTAGACAACGGTTGCAGCGTCAATGACGTGATCGGCCTGTGCAAGCAGCTCATCACTTCAACGCCACTGCCGATTCTCGGCATCGGCATCGCCGTAACCGGTATTGTGGAACCCGACGGCGTAGTGCGCAAATCCGTGCACTTGGGATGGAACGAACTGCCACTGAAAGCCGAAGTGGAAAACGCCACCGGAGTGCCTGTGTTGGTAGACAACGACACCAACGCGGCGCTTGTGGCGGAACGATTCTTCGGAGACTGCTCCCCCAATTCCATGCTCATCTCCATCGGACGAGGCGTCGGTGCCGCACTATGCCTCAACGACGTCATCATAGAAGGAAGCTCCTTCACCGCCGGGGAAATCGCGCATGTGGTGGTCGATCGGAATGGACCGACCTGTGAATGTGGCAAACGGGGCTGCCTTGAATCGTTGGTTTCCGGCGACAGATTGCAGGAACGCATCGCACAGGATCCCGCCTCACGCACGCACATTCTCGCCGAAGCGGGCGCTCTGCTCGGTCGCGTCATGGCCATACCGGCCGGACTGCTGGATCTGCGTGACATTTCGGTATACGGAGCGCCAGAAATAGTCAATACTCAATTCATCGACGCAATGGAAGATGAAATCAGGCGCACCGTAACCACGGATTATCAGAAAGCGCCGCAAATTCACCGTTGCAAGCAAGGCGAGGATCTCACATTGCGCGGCCAGGCCACCATCGTAATCCGCACACTAGTTCCGACAATCCACGAACGCGGCTCCCTCATCGGCGAAGCATAGCCCCGGCCACCGCTCACTGCTGCGGGTAGGAATCCTCAAAGAAACGGCGCTCGAGATGCACGATGGTGCGGAACACTTCGGCTTCCGAGCCGTCCACCGACGCATACTCGTTGACGAGCGCGATCAGGCGACCCGTCCAAGCGCGGAAATGATCGCCTTCATGCAAATCAACCCAGCCTTTGTGCGCCGGAATCTGCTGAATAACACCCGCATCAATGGTGCGCTTGGCCCAAGCGAGATAGATCCATTCCATGCAGCACAGCGCGGTGATCAGCTCTTCCCACGTTCCCTGAACCAGTTTGGTGAGATATTCGCAATACTCGCGATTTGCCGGAGTTTGCTCGGAATTATTATATTCTTCGTCAGTAATTCCATATTCCTTAAGGAATCCCGTAAAGTATGTTGCCTCATTATCAGCAAACCATTGCGATTGTTTTGCCAGCATATCTTTGGTTTCCTGACGTGGCGCAAGTTCAATTGCATGCGACATAATGCCTTGATTAAAGAATTTGAAATCCTGAATTAAATAGGACTTCAAAATCGATTCCGGAAGCGTATCATCCAGCATTTCATTCACAAAACGTGAATTGATGGCCTGATTCCATTCATCGGCAGCCGACATGTACAGCTGATCGGCAACAGAACCCGGCTCAGCCCCCAGCCATGCATAATCGCCGCTTGCGGACTGTGGCGCCTCTGGAACATGATTCACAGTCATAAGACCCCCTTCTATTAGTGCGGCCAACGCAGCCTTACCACGCCCCGCTCTGGATCGCTTTACATAACGCAGTCATAACGACCGCCGTCCCCAACGTACCGAACGCGCCACCGAAACGCAAGAAGCAGACCACTCCATAATCGCCATGACCGCCATGACCGCACGCTCAATCCTGGTGAATCATTGCGTGAATTTGTTGACGCGGCGATCATAGGTCATAAGGCCGTTGAGCTCCTCCTCCACGTCGGAAACCTGCGTGTACACATACCCAGCCAATCCGCGCGATTCCAACGATTCAGCCGAAGCGAGCGCAGAACGGACGGCAGCACGCCAATCCTCAATCGAATCGTATTCGCCATAACCGTACGCGCGCGAAACCGCGGCATGATCGGCAACAAGTTGCGCCAATCCCCCGAATTCCGAAATTATGAACGCACGAACACCATGCTGCGCAACCGGCAACACCGCATCATGCGCGGCACGGCGACGCCTCTTGTGCCTCTTCTCATATTCAGCCACATACCCGCGCAACGGCCCCTTATCAGGGTAGATTTCCAGCGGACGGAAGTAGTTGTGCACGCTATGGAAGTCGCCGCAACGTTGGTCGTACCAACCGCTTGTGGCGTCAATCGGACGCGTCGGGTCAAGCGCGTGAATGCGTTCCGCCGCATCGCATGCGTCGAACTGCCCCCAACCCTCGTTGAAAAGCGCCCACGCAACAATCGACGGATGGCCGGCAAGCATGTGCACCATGGCATCGCAGGTGCGTGACCAGTCACGGCGGTACGTCGAATCGTCGGCACCAAGCGCTGCGAAATGCTTCGCCGTGTCGTCGCGGTACTTGTTCCACGTGGTGCGCATGAGCGTCGGCTTGCGATTCGTGGTCCACGCGTTATATTCGCCGCCGCCCGACACCGCATCCTGCCATACGAGCATGCCGAGACGGTCGCAATGGTAGTACCAGCGTGCGGACTCGATTTTGATATGCTTGCGCAACATATTGAAGCCGGATTCCTTCATGGCGGTTATGTCATGAGTCAGCGCTTCGTCGCTCGGCGCGGTCAGCAAGCCGTCCGGCCAATACCCTTGGTCGAGCACACCCTTGAGGAACAGCGGTTTGCCGTTGAGATGGAACCGCGCAACACCCTTCAAATCAGGCTTGATCTCAACCGTTCGAAATGCGCAATACGAGTGCACAATATCCTGCTTTTCTTGCGGTTTTTCCTGCTTTTCCTGCTTTTCTTGCGATTTCACAGCGCCAAATTCCAACGTCGCCGTCACGTCATACAAATACGGATCTTCAGGCGACCATAAGTGCTCGGCCCGCGTTTCGATTTCCGTACGCACCTTGCGCACGCCGGCCGCAAGCCGCTCATCCGCAACAACCGTGCCATCCGAGGGATCCGTTACGACGATATGCAGTTTGGCGTTTGGCTTGTCTCCGCCGATTTCTGCGCGAATGAACAGTCTGCCGTCCGCAGCGCCCTTCAGCGTGAGCGTCTGCATGTACGCCTCCGGCACGATCTCCATCCACACGCTCTGCCAAATGCCGCTTTGCGCGGTGTACCAAATACCCTCGCGCTCGATCTTCTGCTTGCCACGCATCTGCGTGCCCGAATCGTTCGGATCATACACGCACAACGCAATCTCGAAAGCATCATCGGGATCGACGAACGCCGAAACGTCAACATCGAACGGCAAATAGCCCCCGACATGCAACCCAGCAAACTGCCCGTTGATAAAGCAGGCACACACGTAATCGACCGCTTCGAAATGCAGAATCAAACGATTCGCATCCCCGATTTGCCGAACCGCTTCCTCTCCCCCAAGCGTGACAGGGTGCACAATCGTGCGATACCAGATCATATTGTCGGGATAAATCGTTTGATGCACGCCGGAAAGCGCAGATTCCGGCGAAAAGGGCACGAGGATTTTGCCATCGAAGGTTTCAGGAATGGCCGCTTCCTTCACTACCTGCACCGCTTCGTCACGGGTGAGTACAGTCGCGGATTTGCGCCATTTCGAGCCGTTGTCGCTTTCGGAAATAGATACGATTGCGTAATCCCAGAATCCGTTGAGCATAGTGTGATTGCTGCGCACCATGGTCGGGCGCGGATGTTCGTTCAGGATTGGCGTGCGACCGTTCTCCAGTTTGCGTTCGCCATCTTTCGCAGGGCAGAACGCTTTGTGTGCCGCGTTGGAAGACAGCCATTCGCTGGCGATCTGTTCACCCCACGGCGTCCACAACTGCTGCAGCGGCTCCTGAGAACGCATTTTCGTAGGCGCGGCTTTCAGCACTCGTTTGACGTCCAACATAAGAGTCCTCCCTGCAGCATCGCATTTCCCTCAACCTCCCCATTGTAACGAGAGGAATGGTAAAGAGAGATAGGATTCGCGGATTCGAGATCGATGCAATCCGGATTGCACAATCAGATATGCACAATCAGATATAAAAAAGCCGGTGCAAGAACTTCGTAAGTTCCCGCACCGGCAATCAAGCAAATCATCTGAAATATATCAGCTGAATCAGCCTTCCAGCTTGGCCTTTTCAGCGGCAAGACGAGCCGCTTCAGCCTCACGACGAGCCTTCAGTTCGGAATCGAAGCGGGCAAGCTCCTCTTCAACGGCCTCCGGCGGGATCTTCGCGAAAATCGGATGCGGCTTCGGCACTGCAGCGCCAGCCACGATCGGCTCGGAAGCCCACGGATGCACGGTTTCACCCAGCTTGTAGTCGCCGGTGATGATCGGGTACATGAAGCCCGGCTTGTCGAGATCCTCAACCTCTTCCAAACGCGGCAGCGGTGAGAACGTGCCCGTGCCACCAAGAGCCTCCCACACCTTCTGCGCGGAATGCGGCAGGAACGGGGCCAGCAGGTGGTTCGCGTCAGACACGGCCTGGGCGGCAACGTGCAGCACGGTGCCGAGGCGAGCCGGATTGTCCTTGATCTTCCACGGTTCAGTGGCGGAAATGTACTTGTTGATGTCGCCGACCACGCGCATGGCTTCGCTCAACGCGTTCTTCTGACGATGGTTCTCGATCAGCGAGCCGACCGTGTCGAACGCGGCCTTGGTTTCGCTCAGCAGAGCGCGATCCTCATCGGTCATTTCGTTCTCGTCGAGCGCCGGAATCTCACCGAAGTTCTTATTCATCAGGTTGGCCACACGGTTGACGAGGTTGCCCCAGGAAGCGGCAAGCTCCTCGTTGTTGTGGCGCACGAACTCAGCCCACGTAAAGTCGGAATCGGAGCTTTCCGGACCAGCCACGGAAATGTAGTAGCGCACGGCGTCCACAGGATAGCGGGCGAGAATATCCTTCACATAAATGACAATGCCGCGGGAAGACGAGAACTTCTTGCCTTCCATGGTCATGAACTCGGAAGCCACAACCTGCTCCGGCATGTTCAGCGGACCAAGCTTGCCCGTTTCGCCGCCCTTGGATCCCTGACCGTTATAGCCGAGCATTTCGGACGGCCAGATCTGGGAGTGGAACGTGATGTTGTCTTTGCCCATGAAGTAGTAGCCCGGTGTTGCTGGATCGTTCCACCATGCACGCCACGCCTCCGGATCGCCCTTGCGGCGAGCCCATTCGATGGATGCCGACAGGTAGCCGATCACGGCGTCGAACCACACGTACAGCTTCTTGTTCGGATTGTCGATCCAGCCGGCAACCGGAACGGGAATGCCCCAGTCGATATCGCGCGTGATGGCACGCGGCTTGACTTCCTTGAACAGGCCGATGGAGAAGTTGATGACGTTGGTGCGCCAGCCTTCGCGGGTCTTCAGCCATGCGAGATTGGCTTCGGCGAGCGCCGGCAGGTCGAGGAAGAAGTGTTCGGTTTCCTCAAAACGCGGAGTTTCGCCGTTGATTTTGGAAACGGGGTTGAGAAGCTCGTCCGGGTCGAGTTCGTTGCCGCAGGCGTCGCACTGGTCGCCGCGGGCGCCGTCGGTACCGCAGATCGGGCAGGTGCCTTCGATGTAACGGTCAGGCAGGGTGCGGCCGGTGGACGGCGAGATGGCAACCTTCTGGGTACCCTTGTAGATGTAGCCGTTGGCGAGGCACTGCTTGAACAGTTCCTGCACCACCTGCTCATGGTTGCCGGTGGTGGTGCGCGTGAACAGGTCGTAGCTCAGGCCAAGATCGCACAGGTCCTTGGCGATCACGCGGTTGTAACGGTTGGCGAGCTCCTGGGCGCTGACGCCTTCCTTGTCGGCTTCCACCAGAATCGGGGTGCCGTGCTCGTCGGTGCCAGACACCATTAGCACGTCATTGCCCTTCATGCGCTCGTATCGCGCGTACACGTCAGAGGGCACGCCGAAGCCGGCGACGTGACCGATATGACGGGGGCCGTTAGCATACGGCCAAGCAACATTCACCAAAATATGACTCATGGTGTCTGATTATACAAACCGCCATATCCCGCATTTTCGACCGATTTCAGTAGTCGAATTTTTATTGGATGACTGGCGTGCGATCGTTGATTTCGATTGTTTAAATATCTGCCGATTTATTCACATTGTTGCATTGCACAACAATCACTTTTCCACATATCCACAGATTTTCGGGGAAAGTGGCAAGGAAGGAATCTAATCCGCTACTGTACCGGCATGGACACTTCACCACCCCTTCTGGGCAACGACGACCTTCCGGGACCGATGTGCCTGAACCTGTTGGCCTCATCCGGCGCGCTATGCAAGCTCGACAGCGCGAACGCCTACTCAAGCCATGATTCGGACACTTTGTACGGGCGAGCATGCATCATCGCGACGCTACTGCCAAGCCGTTCCGTGGCATGTGCGCGCACCGCCGCATGGGTCTGGCTGGGAGGCGCGTTCCCCGACTCCATCGACATCATCGCGAAAGCCCACTACAGAACACTGCGATACGGGCGAAAAATCAACGTCTTCAACCGCATCGCACCATCCGAGCACACCATTAAGGTCGGCCCGATCACCGTGACCACACCCGTTCGCACCGCATGTGATCTGGCGCTGAACTGTGCCCCCGAAACGGAATCGAAGGTTTCCGAAATCATCTGCATGCTTATGCAGGAATTTCATTTCCGTCCCAACGATTGCATGCAAATCATGGAAGATACGAAGCATATTCGCAACGCTCCGCAGGCACGGAATTACATTCTTGCGATTGACGGCAGAGGTTACGAACACGGGAACCGTAAGGATTACGAAGACCGTAAGGACCGTAAGGACGCTGAATATGTGCGCGGCGCATAGCAGGCACAAGGCGCACGGCAGACGCAAAGTACCGCCATACCAGCCCAAGCCACGGCCAAAACCGCTGGTCGACCCGCCATCTCCCCCGATTCCGTTGACGCCGCTGGTGGCGTGCAGTCCCGGCACCCCACAGGACGTGCTCTGGCATATCGCGGAATATGCGCCTCGACTGCGCAAATGGCTGATTGCCAATCCTTCCGCAACACCTGCGATGCTGGAATATCTTGCGCAAGTCGACGGACCGGATGTGGCACGTTCCCTGCAAATACTGCTGGAATCGTTGGAATCGCACGCATTAAACGATGCGATTGAGCATGCTGGCTAAGGTAGCGCAATCACAAGTGCCTACAACGCAACAACGCAATCGCAAGTACGCAGCGGGCAATCGCGCGGCAAGCGATCGTCAAACGGCAGACAATGCGAAAGGCTTACTCTTTCATGGCAAGAACCGTGTTGTAGACCTGCTTGCGATTGGCGAGCGAGCCATCCGCAAGGGGGTGCTCGGCAACGACTTGCGAAATCGCGTCTTTGATGCGCAGATTGTCTTCCCGCGCACGATCGATCGACAGCACCGCCAAGTCTTCTATGCTCAGCGACGTGGGGGCCGCGGCATCGGCCTCCTCTTCGGAAGCGCCGGCGACGACCAACACCATTTCACCGCGCGGAGGTTCGTCGATCACGCTTTGGCGAATCTGCGCGATGGTTCCGCGGCGAATCTGCTCGAAATCCTTGGTAAGTTCACGGCAAAGCGCCATCTTGCGGTTCGGACCGAACACGTCAAGCAGGTCGGCCATGGCATCGTCGATGCGATGCAAAGTCTCGTAAAGCACAATGGTGCGGCGCTCCGAACGCAACGTGCGCAAGTATTGCACGCGTTCGGAATGCTTGCGGGGCAGGAACCCTTCGTAGCAGAATCGGTCGGTCGGCAGGCCTGACAGGCACAGCGCGTCCAGTACGGCGGACGGGCCGGGAGCGCAGGTGACGGGCAGGCCGCGTTCGATGGCGCGACGCACAATCGCCAAGCCCGGATCGTTGATGGTCGGCATGCCCGCGTCGGACACGACCAGCACGGTCGCACCGGTTTCCACCTGGTCAAGCAGGCCATCGGACTTGTCTCGCTCGTTATGATCGTGGTAGGCCACCACGCGGCCATTCACATGCACGCCAAGACGGTTGGCGAGCGCATAGAGACGGCGGGTGTCTTCGGCTGCGACGATGTCGGCGCGCTCCAGCAGCGCAATGAGACGTGCGGACGCGTCGGCAGTGTTGCCGATCGGCGTGGCCGCCAGCACGACCGTGCCTTGCGGAACGTTGGTTCCGCGCACGAGAGTGTCAAGTCCCGCATCGCCGGCTGCGTTTTCATCTTCACGTTCGCGCTTGTCTTCGCATTCGCGCTCATTCATGCGTTCCATGCCTTCAGCCTATCCAACGCAAAGGAAAACAGCCCTCCCAGCGTCCCAATTCCTCCACTCACTGGAAGAATCACCCCGCCCGCAAGCCCAACACCAACCCAAACCCCCAGTCACTGGAGGAATCTTCCTGCAATTGCATGTTCATGCCACGAGCGCACGCCGTGTATCCTCATTGTCGAGCGAAGTTGACACTTTGCGCCTGTTTGTGCAGATTTGCCACCCGTCGGGCGTTACTAAGCGCTGCATTAGAGGGCCGCTGGTAGGCTGACATTGGTTCCGCAGGCGTGCGGAAGTTCAGGCCAACCGCCAAAGGAAGCCTGAACCACGTAATTTTAAATGTTTAGATGTAAGGTACTCACAGAGAGCATTCCATGGGAATTATCAACTTCTTCATTAACCTGCTCAAGGATCCACGCACCGCGATCGCCGGCTGGATCTCTATGGGCGTCGCCCCTACGCTTGGTTTCATCTTCTTGATCGTGTTCGTCGAAACCGGCGTCGTGTTCTTCCCGTTCCTGCCGGGCGACTCCCTGCTATTCGCCGCCGGCTTCTTCGCCGCGCCCGACGCCCAGACCGGCGTTTCCGCGCTACCGCTGTTCGCGCTGCTGCCCGTGGTCTGGTGCGCGCCGATCATCGGCGACCAGTGCAACTACTGGATCGGCCATTTCTTCGGTCGTCGCATCATCGAATCCGGCAAAGTCAAGGCCATGACCCCTGAACGCCTCGCCAAAACCGAAGGCATGATCGAAAAGTGGGGCCCGCTCGCCGTGTTCCTCGGCCGTTTCTTCCCGTTCATCCGCACGTTCATGCCGTTCATTTCCGGCATTTCCGGCATGCGTTGGAGCCGTTTCACCCCGTTCTCCGTGCTCGGCGGCCTGTGCTGGTCCACCCTGTTCACGCTGCTCGGCTACTTCTTCGGCGGCATTCCGGCCGTGCAGAAGCATTTCGAGCTGGTCATCGTTGCGATTCTCGTGCTGTCGCTGATTCCTACGATCGTCGGCCTGCTCAAGGCTAAGTTCGGTAAGAAGAAAGCCGATACCGCAGCCGTAGAAGCCTGATCTTTCGTCTTTCGTCTTTTCTTGGCGAAAACGGCGTCTTTCGATTATTCGGAAGGCGTCGTTTTCGTATGCTTTTCATAGGAATCATGGCAACACGCGACTATCGGGAATTGCATTAGTACAGACCTCGTACTAGAATCACGAGAGTTGTCTTAAGACATGGGGCCGTAGCTCAGTTGGTAGAGCGCTTCGTTCGCATCGAAGAGGTCGCGGTTTCGACTACCGTCGGCTCCACTAAGCCCGCTGCATTCATTCCACCGCAGCGGGCTTTTTCTTTACCCAGACATGTCGGCCACCAACCAGTCAACCCTCGTCAAATACCCCCGAACTCATATATCTGCCATATATAAGCGAGATAGGGCGCAAATTTAGGCTTGAGACGTGCGCTGACGTACGAATGCGTCAAGCGAGGACGCATCGATGCCCTCATACCCCTTGATCGAGGCGAACTGCGGACCTTTGGAATTGTCGATCTGCATGAATCCGGTCTGGCCAATCGTCGTTGCACCGGAATCGACGGCCGAACGCAAGCCAGACATGGAATCTTCGATCGCAATGCAGTACTTCATATCTTCCGGAGCAATGCCCAGACGGCGGCCAGCTTCCAAATACGGGGCCGGAGACGGCTTCTTCTCAACATCGTCGTCGCCACACACGTAGCCTGCGAACGCACCGGCCGGCGCCTGCGCAACCAGATTCTCCGCAAGATGACGCGGCGACGTGGTGACCAGCATCGAAGGAACACCCGCATCACGCAACGCAATCAGCACGTCTTCCGCGCCTTTGATCCACGGAATGCGCTCGAATTCCTTCTGGGCTACGTAATCGATCATGCCTTGGCCAATCTCCTCGATCGACAGCTGGCAACCATGCTCCACCATACGGCGAGCCACATCCGGAACCGGCGTGCCCGAACCCTGCCAGGCAAGCTCCTCATCCCAATACCCGCCATGTGCGGCGGCGATTTTCATCTCCCCCTCATGCCAGTACGGTTCGGAATCGATCAAAGTACCGTCCATATCCCAAAACACAGCCTTGATCATCAGGTTCGACTCGGTCATGATGTTCCTTCCTTACGACCGTCGGACTCGGAGCACCGGATTTGCGTGCGGCGCCGTCCATCGCGATTTCCACTGCCATTTCAGCAGAGCGGCAAGACGGCAAATTTGCAAACAAATGCAACGCTTGCAAATGCTGCAGCAAAACGAAAAGCGAAACAACAAACAAGGCAGCAGCACAACGGCAAACAAAAAGCGCCCGGACGTTCTTTCATCCGAGCGCTTCCCACATCAACGCAATAACTCACGTCTGCGAAATCATCCGTTTCACGTACTGCAGGCAACCCCCATTGCCGCAATCCATGACCTTCGAAAAAATTCGCTTCTATCGGAAGATTCGAAATCTACTCTTCCTGATTCTCCTTGTTTTCCCCAGCGACTTCCGTAGCCTTTTCCGCATCTTCCGCCTTCCAGCGGGCGATGCAACGTTCCACGCGCTTGTAGCCGATGATCTTCGGATCAAGTCCTGCCTCGCGGAAAATCGCGGCAGGCGAGCCACCTTCGGCATACCTGCGCATGCAGTCGTCGCGAAACTCCTTGGAGTAACAAATACGATACTGGGTGACCGATTCCACGGCATCCAAAGACCCGAGATACTTACGGGTCTTAGCGGTGAACGCAACTCTTGGCACTGTACGCTCCTAACCTTTCCTGTTCTTGCCGCTTATCTTACCCCCTATCCCATGATTTCTCATAGAAAAGGAGAACCACCTTTCACCGAAGCACCTTAATGACCGGAAGAATGACAGTCAGAACGCGGATACTCAACATTATTCCCCACAACAACGACATCGTCACAGAAAGTAATGCATTTGGCAAAACTATATAACAAAACAGGCACATCTGTTGCAAGATATGCCTGTTTTGTTAATATTTTCAGTATTTTCCGAAAATCGGTCAATCCCTCCAAAGCACGATTGACCTAGAAACGGGCTTAGAGGCGGATTTACCCCTCTGAATACCCTCGTTTTCGCGTACGATAGCCCCATTGGGCGTGTCGTATGCGTCGGCTGCGGCACGCGCGGACTCCACGAACTCACGCGATGGCAGCTGTCGGGCATTGACCTGAATCTGCCTACGCCACATGCGCGCACGGCGGGAACGTTCAATCTCCACAATGTCGCCATCTGCATCAGCTGCGAACACGCTGGAACCGGCCGGCTTGCGCAGACGCTCGACCTGGCGGCGCAGCTCGCGGTTCTCCTCCTCCAGGGAAAGGATCCGTGCAATACCGGCCAGATTGATGCCCTCTTCCTGGCTCAGCTGCTGCGCTTTCGCAAGGCGAGCGATGTCTCGCAATGAGTAGCGGCGGGCGCCGCCATCCGTGCGCTGCGGCACCACAAGCCCAAGCCGATCGTATTGGCGAAGTGTTTGGGGGTGCACGTTGGCAAGCTCACCGGCACGGCCGACCGTGAACATCGGCAGTTCGATGTCGAAACCAACTTCGTCTGCTCCATCAAGATCGGCCCTGCCGGCCACAATCGCCATCGCACACATGTCGTACAGCATTTTGGCCTGCCGCGCCGCGCGGGCTTGGGAGGTCCGAGATGCGCGTGCCATGGCGATCAGCGCTCCTTGGCAAGTTCGTCGGCGAAGTCGCCGCACTCTTTGTCGAATTCCTTCGCCGCATGCTTGACTTTCAGGCCTGGCTTATCGGGGATGCGGATTTGCACGCGCCCGACCAGATCGCCGTTGCCCTGCCTGTTGGCCACACCTTTGCCGGAGATGCGCACTTCGGTGCCGCTGGACGAGCCTGCCGGCACTTTGAAGGTGACTTCGTTGCCGTCGATATCCTGTGCGGTCACTTTCGCGCCCGCCACAGCCTGACCGACGGTGATTGGCAGATCCATGATGATGTCACGCTTGCGCAGGCTGAATTTCGGATCTTCGGCAACGTTGATCTGCAAGTACAGATCGCCGTTTTTTCCGCCGTTACGCCCCGGCTTGCCCTTGCCTGAAATACGGATTTTCTGCCCGTCACGCACGCCCGCTGGAACATGCGTCTTGAACTTTTTTCCGTCGGCAGACAGTGAAACCGTTGCCCCCTTGACCGACTGACGGAAAGTCAGATTGATCTTGGAGTTACGGTCCTCGCCATCTTCCGGTTGCGCAGCCTGCTCGTAGCTGCCCCCGTAAGGGCTTCCGGCGCCAGCGGCGGCACCATACGCACCAGCCCCGGCAGGTCCGCCCGCACCGCCACCGAACATCGAGAAAATATCGTTGATATTCGGGTTGCCGCCGTTCTGGAAGCGGATGCGCGAACCATTACCGCCCGCACCATACGCTCCAGCGCCACCGCCGAACATCGATCCGAAGATGTCGGAGAACGCCCCCGCATCGAATCCGCCCGCACCGGAACCGCCGGCGAAGCGCGCGCCACCCATGCCAAACTGGCGGATGGCGTCGTACTTCTGGCGGTTGTCTTTGTTGCTGAGCACGTCGTAAGCTTCGGAAATATCTTTGAACTTCTCCTCGGCCTCCTTGGTCTTGTTCAGATCAGGATGGTACTTACGCGCCAGCTTGCGGTACGCCTTGGTGATCTCATCGTCCGTGGCGTCTTTGGAGACACCGAGGACCTTGTAGAAATCCTTGCTCAGCCATTCATTCTCAGCCATGATGTGCCTCCTTTCACGAGGTCGCTGATGTCACTGCGTGTTGTTTTGCGGTTGTTAGTGTCGAAATCGAGAATGTCACTGCGTTCAGTTCTGCGGGGATGCCACGACCACGCGAGCCGCGCGGATCACGCGATCGCCGATGCGATAGCCGGCTTCCACCACGGTGTCGACGGTTTCCTTCTCGGCCTGCGGATCCGGCTTGTGCAGGATCGCGTCATGCCTGGTCGGGTCGAAATCCTCACCTTTTTCGCCGAACTTCTCGACGCCGAACTTTTCGAACGCCTTGTCGATTTTGGCGGAAACGGCTTTGAAGGACTCGTCCATTTCGCTGTGTTCACGAATGCGATCAATGTCATCAAGTGCCGGCAGCAGCGCGGTCAGCACGTCGATGATGCCATGCTGGCGGAAGCGTTCCTGTTCCTTCTGTGAACGATTGCGGAAGTTGATGAATTCCGCACGTTCGCGCTGGAGCGCTTCAAGATATTCCGCCGCTTCCTTCTTGGCCTGGCCAAGCGGAGTCAGCGTATCTTCACCATCTTGCGTTGCACTATCCGCAGCATCGCCGTTTTCTTGCGATTCGGAAGATGCTGCGTTCGCGGCCGTTGCCGCAGTTTCAGAAGCTGCGGAATCGGCAGATGCAGTTGCTGCAGAATCGCCATTATTCCGCGACTCCTGCGATGCACCGGCTGCAGGGGCGGCCTGCCCGGACAGGTTGTCCATGTCGGGCAGGTCGTTCAGATATTCGTCCTTGTTGAAGTCGGACATGATTACTTGTTGTCCTTGTCGTCATCGTCCACGACTTCGGCGTCAACCACGTCGTCGTCAGCGGGAGCGGAACCGGCAGCACCTGCGGCACCAGCGGCGCCTGCAGCGTCGGCGGCACCCTGCTGTGCGTAGAGGGCCTGACCGATCTTCTGCGCGGAGGTCATCAGCTCGCTCTGGGCGGACTTGATCTTCTCAATGTCCTCACCCTTTAGGGCTTCCTTGAGCTCGTTGACCTTGTCGGTGACTTCCTTGGCCACATCGTCGGAGAGCTTGTCCTTGTTGTCGTTGACGAGCTTCTCGGTCTGATAGGCGAAGGATTCAGCCTGATTGCGGGTCTCGGCGTCTTCCTTACGCTTCTTGTCTTCGGCTTCGTGAGCTTCGGCTTCCTTGACCATGCGGTCGATCTCGTCCTTGCCCAGGCCGGAACCGCCGGTGATGGTCATGGACTGTTCCTTGCCAGTGCCCTTGTCCTTGGCGGAAACGTGCACGATGCCGTTGGCGTCGATATCGAAGGTGACTTCGATCTGCGGAACGCCACGCGGAGCCGGAGCGATGCCGGTCAGCTCGAAGGTGCCCAGCGGCTTGTTATCGCGAGCGAACTCACGCTCGCCCTGATAGACCTGGATGAGCACGGACGGCTGGTTGTCTTCAGCGGTGGAGAAGACTTCGGAACGCTTGGTCGGAATGGCGGTGTTGCGGTCGATGAGCTTGGTCATGATGCCACCCTTGGTCTCGATGCCGAGGGACAGCGGGGTCACGTCGATGAGCAGCACGTCCTTGCGGTCGCCCTTGATGACGCCGGACTGCACGGCTGCGCCGACGGCCACGACTTCATCCGGGTTCACGGACTGGTTGGCTTCCTTACCGCCGGTGAGCTCCTTGACGAGTTCCTTGACGGCCGGCATACGGGTGGAACCGCCGACGAGCACCACGTGGTCGATGTCAGAAACACCGATGCCAGCGTCGTGCAGCACGTTGTTGAACGGGGTGCGGCAGCGGCCCAGCAGGTCGGAGGTCATGCTCTCGAAGTGGGCACGGGTCAGGGTTTCGTCCAGGTGCACCGGAGTACCGTCAGGGGTCATGGCCAGGTACTGCATGGAGATGGAGGTGCTCGAGGAGGAGCTCAGCTCCTTCTTGGCCTGCTCTGCGGCTTCCTTCAGGCGCTGCAGGGCGATCTTGTCCTTGCTCAGGTCGATGCCGTACTTGTTCTTGACTTCGCCGACGAGCCAGTCGATGATCTTCTGATCCCAATCGTCGCCGCCCAGGTGGTTGTCGCCGTTGGTGGCCTGCACCTGAATGGTGGAGAAGCCGTCGTCGTCCTTGCCGATCTCCAGCAGGGACACATCGAAGGTGCCGCCACCGAGGTCGAAGACCAGGATGGTTTCGTCTTCCTTGCCCTTTTCGAGGCCGTAGGCCAGTGCGGCTGCGGTCGGCTCGTTGATGATACGCAGCACGTTCAGGCCTGCGATGGTGCCGGCGTCCTTGGTGGCCTGACGCTGAGCGTCGTTGAAGTATGCCGGGCAGGTGATCACGGCGTCGGTGACCGGTTCGCCGAGATAGGCTTCGGCGTCGCGCTTCAGCTTCATCAGCACCTGTGCGGAGATCTCCTGCGGAGTCCACTTCTTGCCGTCGATTTCAACGGTCCAGTCGGTGCCCATGTGGCGCTTGACGGAGCTGATGGTGCGGTCGACGTTGGTCACGGCCTGACGCTTGGCGACTTCGCCGACGAGGATCTCGCCGGACTTGCTGAATGCCACGACGGACGGCGTGGTGCGAGCACCTTCAGCGTTCACGATAACGGTGGGCTGGCCACCTTCAAGAGTTGCGATGCAGGAATTGGTAGTACCCAGATCGATGCCAACTGCGCGTCCCATAACTTGTCTCCTTTGTAGATAGGTTCGCTATGCGTTTTCTGTTCTGTTCGTTCTTTCGCCCAAGTTTCGGTTTGCCGTCTCTCGGACTTTCCAAAACTTGAGCCTACACCACTCAACTTTGATTCGCAAGCGATTATTCCCAAATCTACAAAAAAGTTGAGTTCCCTTCGCTCAACTTTTTTTCGGACGCAATCTCAAGCGCAATCTCAAGCGCAATCTCAAGCGCAATTTCAGACGCAATCTCAAGACACGACTTCAAGGCGCGATCACCATTGAAAAGCAGCCGAAAATCGCAATCTCAACAAAACCTGCCGTCTCACCATCGGCAGGGCGCGAGCGCAATCCGTCAACGTTTCAACTGCCTTTCGTTGGCGAATCGCCACCTATCAGCTATCAGCTGATCAATATCAGGCCAAATCAGGCCGCACCGGAACCCGCGTTCGGATTAGCCAGATTGGCGGCGACCGGCGCAAGAAGCACACGACCCGTACCGCGGTACACGTTGACCAAGCCCTCGCCGCTCGCAGCCGAACCGATCAGCGTCTTCGTGGAACGCTCGACCGTGAACTGCAGGCCGTTCGTCCACGCGATCGCGAAATTGCCGTCCACCTTCAGCTCGTCGTTCTCCAAATCGACGGTCACGATTTCGGAAGCGGGCACCGGCGATTCCAACGCAACCGTTCCCTGCCCCGTCAGCGACAGGTTGAACAGGCCCTCGCCGCCGGCCACCATCGCGCTCGGACGCGAAACCATAACCGCACGCTGCTGAATCGTGGTTTCGCAAGCGTAGAACAGGCCGTCGTTCACTGTGATCGCGCCGCCCATCTGGCTCGGATCAAGCAGCAGCACATGGCGGTAGGTCGGTTCGAGCACAACCACGCCGTTGCCATGATATTCCGGCTTGACCGCGGACTCGTTGGTGACCGCTCCACGCGCCAGCTTGCCGATGAAATCGCCAACGCCCTTCACACCGGTCGTCACTTCGATATGGCCGACGGCCCACTGCATGGCGCCCGCCTGCACAACCGCGCCGGTCTTGCCATTGAGATTGCAGACCAGCTGGCGGCGGCGCACGTTCATTTCGGACGCATAGTAGGCGTCCATGGCGCTGCCGTAGGTCACGGAAAAGTCGCGCTTCCATTCCATGACCTGGAAAATGCCCTGCTGCGCGACGATCGCGGCATCGTCATTATCCGTCAGATTGTAAATACGCACGAATGCTCCTTCGCCCTGTTGACACTTCGGTTTCGAGGGATTTGTCCTCGGTTTCGAGAGATTTGCTCTCTGCCTTAAGGGGTCTACTCGGTTTGCGAGATTCACCCTCGATTCGAGAGATAGATATCTCGAGATGAATATCTCATTTTTGAGATAGACACCTCGAGCAATATTGTCTCACAGCGACCGTTGCTTTGGACGCCCCATCTCAATTTGGATTTGCACGGATTACACGAAATATACAAGATCCGGACCACACTGTAATGAGTGCGATCCGGATCTTATCCGTAATCTTCAGTTGTTATCTTCAGTTATGACTCTCAGATTTCCAGAATTCTTAGAATTTCAGAATTCTTCCGATTTCCATCTTCAGATTTTCAGCGGCTGATCTTGGTGGTCTTGACGATCATCGCGATTGCGGCCAGCATGGCGATCGCAAGTGCGGCGATGGAGATCGCGGCACCGGTGTTGCCGAGCACACCGGACTTCGGATTGTTGTTCACCTTGCCGGAAGCGATCACGTCATTCTTGCCGTTGCCCGGCTCCTTATCTGAAGAACCGCGGGCCGGCGCCTGGAAGTCGACGGTCACGGTCTTGCCGGACTGGCGGCCGGTGACGATCAGCGTGTACTCATTGCCTTCAGTGACCTTGTCGAGCGTGATGCCGGTGGTCTGAGCGGTCTTGACGCGCACGCCGGAGACCGGAGTGGAGCTGTCGGAAGCTGCGACCACGTTGCCGGACTTGTCCTTGAGTTCGTAGGAGAGCACTGCGTCGCCGTTGAATCCGGTAGATTCGGCCACATACTTGCCATCGGTGAGCTTGACTTCGGTCTGGGCGTCGTTGGAGAGCGACTGCTGAGCATCGGAAGTGGAGGCAAGGCCGAGGGTGTTGGCGATGGTGTAGAAGTTGTCGGTCTGGTCGGTCAGGCCGATCACGCGCTGGGCGCCAGGTCCGGAAGCAGCAATGCGCAGCTGGGTACCGGTGTGAGCCATGTCGCCACCGTTGTAGCCGCCATCCTCGTCGCGGGAGTCAGCTTCAGCGGTGCCGTAGGAGACGACCATGTTATTGCCATCAGCGGTCTTGAGCACGGTGGAGAGCGCGTAAGCCGGCTGAGCGTTGAGGATCTGGGAGGTGTGGGCGTGGTCGGCGGTGACGATCACGAGGGTGTTGCTCAGGTCAACGGTCTTCATGGCGTAGGCGATGGCTTGATCGAAATCGTCGGTTTCACCAATCTGGCCGCAAGCGTTGCCAGCGTGATCCTGCTTGTCGATGGAAGCGCCTTCAACCTGCAGGAAGTAGCCGTTCGCGTCGCTGTCCGGGTTGGCTTCGAGCAGATCGAGCGCCTTCTTGGTCATGTCAGCGAGCGAGGAGCCCTGGTTGCCGAGCCACTTGTCGTTCATGGTGCACACGGTCGGGTTGGCATCCTTGGCCGGATTCTGAGTGGTGGCCTTGGACGGATTGAACTTGGTGGGCATGTTGCCATCGCTCATCAGGGCGAGCACCGGCTGGCCTTCCTTGTATTCGAGCGCGTTCATGGCAGCCGGATCGTTCTCGACGGTCTGGTAGCCCATGGCCTGAGCCTGCTCCCACACGGTCTTGCCAGCGTATTCGCCGCCCTGCACAGTCTGGCGGAAGTACTTGGAACCGCCGCCGATGGTCACATCAGCGCGGGTATCGAGCAGCTGCTCGGAGATGGAGCCGATGCCGCCGTTCTCCTTGAGCTGATTCACGAGGCAACGTTTCGCAGCATCATTAGAGGAACCGTCGGTCTTGCCTTGCGGACCGTAGCAGCCACGCTCGGTGGAGTGCGATTCGAGCACGGCCGGGGTGGCGTCCTGGATTTCGGCGGTGGTCACATTGCCGGTGGCCTTGCCTGCCGCCTTGGCGAGTTCGAACAGATTGAGCTGCGGATTGCCATAAACGTCTACATCGACCGCGTTGTTGTAGGTCTTGGTACCGGTTGCCCATGCGGAGCCGGATGCGGAGGAATCGGTCACTTCGGTGAGCTTGCCCGGGTTCGGGTTGGCGTTGAGGCTGCCCTTGTCATCCTTGCCGACCGCACTGTCGCCGCTGTTGCCGCCCAGCGAGAAGGTGGTGTACTGACCGGTGCCGGCATTGGTGTCGCCGAGCTCTGCCGGCTGGCCGACTGCGTCAAGGCCTTCAAAGTGACCGTTTGCACCCTTCAGGTAATCGCGGGCGACGGTAATTTCGGAATCGCCCATGCCGTCGCCAATGAACAGGATGACGTTCTTGGCGTTGCCGTTGCCAATGGCTGCAATGCGCTGTGCGCCGCCGTGCTGGGTCAGTTCCGCAACGGACTTGCCGTTCAGATTGTAAGTGGAAGTTTCGTTGGCGAGCGCCGGTGCCGCGAGCGCACCGAGCGTTGCAGCGGAAGCGATTGCTGCAATCGCTCCCTTGAGAGCCCTTCGATTGCTCATCTTTTTCTTCTTTCTTTAGCCTGTGCTGTATTGCGATCTCCACGCTAGATTTCGCAAACCAACTTCCGAGGCGTTTTAGACGAACGAAACGTGAACTCTCGTCTTTACAAAGTGAACACTTATCTCAAATTCCCTTTCCTCCAACCATCATCCCCAATATTCCCCCTTAAGACTGAATCATGACTCATGCTTTTGTCGCATGATGTGCAGACGGTCAGGCGGAAGCATGGGCCGAGCGGGTGGCTTTTACGGCTACGAATATCGAGCGAATCAGGAGCACGCACAGGTAGCATGCGAACAGAATCGAGCCGATGCGTGGAGAGACTACGCCCGCTATCCACGTACCGAATGGCGCGGTAACGGCAGCCACCAAGCCAATAACCAGCGCGGCCTTTACATGCACCAGCTTGCGTTTCAGGTTTGCCGCGCTTGTGGTGATCGAGTTCGGGAACATGGCCAGCAGCGACGTACCTCGCGCAATCAGATCGGACGCGCCGAACAGCATCGATAGTGCGGGCACGGCGAGAGCCCCGCCGCCAATTCCCAGCAGTCCCGCCAACGTGCCAATCACCACACCCAGCAGCCCCAGGCAAACTCCGGTCAACGCACTCATCGCAATGTGCTGGTCGCGCGACGGCACGAAACTAATCTGATTGGCCACCACAAACACGAGAAACACTACGAAAATCCATCGCAATACGAGTTCCGACAAGCGCGAAAGCAGCCAGCTGCCGATCTGGCCGCCTACGAACATGCCGCAAAACAGCAGCAGCGCGGCGAGCCAGTCCACATTCCCGCAAGTCGCGTAAGAAATGACGCCGGAAATCGAAGTTGGTACGATCGCAAGCATTGACGTCGCCGCCGCATTACGTTGCGTCAGTCCGAGCCATACCAGCGCGGGCACAATCACAGTACCGCCGCCAATGCCAAACATGCCGGATAGTAGCCCTACTGCCACGCCGACGATCACCAGCACTGCAATGCCTCGCGCGGATTCGTCGAGTCCCGCAGGATCCGCGCCAAACAGCCGGTCCGCTTTCTTACTGAACTGCCCACTCATCTGCCCGCTCGGTTGCGCATTCGACTGTCCGCTATCTTCAGCGCGTTCAACACTTTCAGCATTCGAAATATTGGAAATATCCGATTTCTTCATCTCTCCCCTACCATCGCATTTCTTCCTTCTTGCGATAGTTGCGATAGTACATTCCCACACATTTCAGTGCCGTACAACCGGCACATTACGAGAAAGCAAGACCAGTGAATTCTTTCAAAAGAGAAGCCAGACAGTTCCGCGTCTGCACAAGTCCAGTATCAGGGTCGATTTTCAGGTTACGCAAACACAAAGCACCCACCCACAACGCGAAATACGTGAGCAACGCGCACCGCGCAATACGCACCGCGTACCACGCAAGATCAGGCGTTCAGCACGTAATCCAGCAATCCCTCATAATCGGCGCCGGTAAACGAACGCACCGCATAACTCGATGTTTCCGGATCATCTGCCGGCGAAATCTCCGTGCGAAAATACACGCCGTCAATGCCCGCGGTACGAGCGCCAACAATATCGTTCTGCTCGTCATTGCCCACCATCAGTGCATGCTTGGCGGTCACGAATTCGCGGTCGAGCGCCAGCATGTACAAGTCGCGCGCGGGCTTGCGGATCTTCTCCTCGCTGGAGATGATCACGTCGTCAAGCACGTTGACAAGTCCCGTCATTTCCAGTTCTGCGCGGGTGTAGCAGGATTGCGCGTTGCTCAGCAGCGCCACGACAATGCCGGATTCCTGCAGTTTTTCGATCATTTCCAGAGCCCCCGGGTACAGGCGGATCATACTGGTGCTGCCCTGCCGGAACGCCCATGCGGCTTTTTGAGCGGCTTGCGGCAATGCCAGCAAACGTTCCGTCTCATCGCTGCGATTCATGAGCAGCGATCGGTATACCGGCAGTACGTCGAACTCGTCCCACCCATTGCGAACGATGGCATGATTCGACTGATGCACCATTTCGCGCGCCTCAAGTTTTTTAAAACGCTCACGCAACGCCTCGACCGAATCGTATTGCGCGCCCAATTCGCATGCGGCGACATACAAGGCCTGCCAGGCCGCGTCGCACTGTTCGTCGGTACGTATGTCGATAAGCGTTCCATACAAATCGAAGAACACAACCTCATATTTAGGGGTATGCGTCACGTTTTCCATAACAGGTCCTTTCGTCGGCATCGTCGCCGCTTTACCGGCGGCGGCTATTGCCACTTTGCAACCGCCGCCATTGCAAACCAATGAGTTACATGCGCTATACATGAGGTTACCGCAACCTCCAGATTGCAAACGATAGTCAAACAGAAAAAACATTTTTCTTATTTCTCATCCATAAGACAGTCAAGAAATCGCAATACGGCAACGTTTACACCCAATAACACGCCTATTGAAAACGATGTCACCATATGCTACAGTACATATCAGAACGATTGATCGCACCGAAGCGCGCCAATCGCGTGGCAATGCAGCATGATTGGCCATCAACGGCCCAGGGAAGAAGGAACCTATGGCGGAAACCCAACAAACCGAAAGCGCGGAACGCATCGCACGACCGCTTATCCAACTCGCCAAGCTCAACGGCATATCAACGTCGTACATCGACCAGCTCGGCACCTACGTGGAAATCCGCGACGAAGTGCTCGTCTCCGTGCTTGCGGCGCTCGGTGTGGACGCGTCCAGCGACGAGGCGATCACAACATCGTACGAACTCACCAAGCGTCGCATCGCAGACACGCTCGTGGAACCGACCATCGTGAAGTTCATCGGCAAGGAGTCAACCACGCCGATCCGCGCGAAAGGCCATGACGTGACGCTGCGCCTGCTACTCGAAGACGGCACGCAGTACGAGGGCAACCTGTGCATGTACCTGACCTCGCAGGCCGACGGCTCACTTACGCTCACTCTGCCCGACGACATTCCCGCCGGCTACCACACGTTGCGCGTCAACGCGGGCCCATTGCACGGCGAGGCGCGACTGATCTGCGCCCCGGCACGCATGACCCTGCCACCGGCGGTCGCCGAAAAGCAGCGTTGGGGTTGGATGGCGCAAATGTATTCCATCCGCTCCGCCGAATCGTGGGGCGTGGGCGATTATGGCGACCTGAAGTTGCTGCTCACCGACGCCGCCGAAAAGTCTCATGCCGACTTCATGCTCATCAACCCGATTCACGCGACCGCGCCGGTCGAGCCGCTCGAACCGTCGCCGTACCTGCCGGAATCGCGCCGATTCATGAACGTCACCTATATTCGCCCGCAGGATATTGAGGAATATGCAGGGCTTGACGAGGAAGCAAAGGCCGAGGTCGAGCGTCTGCACGCCGAAGTGGCCCCCGCCAACGACAACGCCGACGAACTCGACATCAACTCCGCGTGGTGGCATAAGCGCCAAGCTCTGCAGCTCGTGTTCAAGGTGCCGCGTTCCGCCGAGCGCCAGGCCTCGTTCGAAGCGTTCAAGGAAGCGGCCGGCCCCGATCTGCGTGCGTTCGCCGCATGGTCGGTGGCATTCCAGGTGTGGGGCGCTCCGTGGGAGGGCACATGGTTTGCGGAGACGAACCGTGATTCGCCGGAAGTGGCCGAACTCCTACACGATCATGCCGATATGGTCGACTTCGAATGCTGGCTGCAGTGGATCGCCGACGAACAGGTGACCGCCGCACAGACCGCCGCGCGCGAAAGCGGCATGGCATTGGGCCTCATGCAAGACATGGCCGTGGGCGTGCATTCGCTGGGCGCCGACGTGTGGTGGAATCCGGAACGTTTCGCCGTCGGCAGCGTCACCGTGGGCTGCCCGCCGGACTTCTACAACCAGCAGGGCCAGGATTGGGGACAACCGCCGTTCAATCCGAATTATCTCGCCAAAACCGGTTACGGTGTGTACCGCGAAATGGTGCACAACATGTTTTCGCACGCGGGCGCGGTGCGCATCGACCATGTGCTCGGCCTGTTCCGCCTGTGGTGGATTCCGCAGGGCGAAGGTGCACGCGGCGGCGCGTACGTCACCTACAACCATGAGGCGATGATCGCGATCCTCACGATCGAAGCCTCCCGCGTGAACGGCCTGGTGGTGGGCGAAGATCTCGGCACCGTGCCCGATTACGTGCGCAATGTGCTCGCCGAGCACGGCCTGCTCGGTTGCATGGTGGAATGGTTCGCCCGCGTGGACGACTCCCCCAACGCCGGCGACCCGTACGCCGACCCGGCCGACTACCGCAAGTACGCGCTGGCTTCCGTAACCACGCACGATATGCCGCCAACCGCCGGCTACCTGCAGTTCGAACACGTCAAACTGCGTGAGAAACTGCACCTGCTCACCGGCCCGGTCGAAGAATTCCAGGCATCCGCAACCGCGGAGCGCCAGGCCATGCTTGACCGACTGGTCGAAAGCGAACTGATCACGCCGGAAATCGCAGCGGACGTCGACAATCATATTCAGGAAATCGTCGAAGCGATGCACAAAATGCTGCTCCACTCACCATCCGTGCTTCTGCAGGCGGCGCTGGTGGACGGCGTCGGCGAAACCCGCGCACAAAACCAGCCGGGTACGTCCAGCGAATACTGCAACTGGCGTGTGCCGCTGGCAGGCCCCGACCACAAGGTGGTGCACACCGACGAAGTGTTCGACCTGCCGCGCGTGAAGTCGCTTTCCGCCATCATGAACGGTGAAAAGTAAGCTTTCTCCGATGATGATTTCCCGAAAGTAAAATTTCCTCACACAACACCAGAAAAGTCCCGTCAAACGAAATATTTGACGGGACTTTTCTTTATCTCTGTTCGACGCCCTGTTTAATCCTCTGTTTAATGACAACAATAACAAGAGTTTTCACAAGAAATAGTATGCGGTAAACGGTTTTATATATGAAAACGATTGCCGCACCGCCGAGTAGACTAGTGCGCATGAAATTCCTATCACCCGACTCTGGCTTTATGCGCGGCCTCAGCGACGCCGTCGACGCAATTTGGATCAACATTCTCATGTTGGTCACCAGCATTCCGATCGTCACCATCGGCGCAGCCTTGACCGCCGGCCACGATGCGGCACGACGCTCGCTCGCAGGCGAAGGCACCGTCACCCGCAATTATTTCGCCGCATTCCGGTCAAACTTCGTAAAAGCAACCGGCTATTGGCTGATTTTCGGCATTGCAGGGGCGATCAGCGTGTACTCATGGATCGTGCTGCAGATCACGCCGCTGCTGATTCCGAAATTCGCGTTGAGCATCGTATGGGTCATCGGATTCGAATGGATCTGGGCATTGCAGTCACGCTTCGAGAACTCGTTCTGGCGCACGCTCGGCAACGCCTTCGTATTCGGCGTGAGCAATATCGGGCACACGCTCGGCATGGCCGCCATCGACGCGATTTACATCGCGCTTTTGGTCGGCAGCTGGTTTTACATGCCGCAAGGCCTGTTCCTGCTACTCGTTTTGGGCTACGGCACCATGATTATGATTCACGTGCCGATTTTCGAGCACGTGTTCCGCAAATATATGAAGTAGTTTTCTGATTCGGATATGAAAGAGTCCGAGCGAGATTTCTCTCGTTCGGACTCTTTTTTGCGAGGCAGCGGCGTTTTTCCGTGGCTGATCGAAGGATCATCCTTGACGGCTCCGCCTTCGGACCTGCAATTAAGGACCGGCCTTCGGCCGGGCTCAATGCTACCTTCGCGAGGCCTGTCGGCCTCGCTCAGGCTGGAGCCTTGGGACAGCGCACTGCGCTGTCCCACAAGGGATGATCTTCGATCATCCCTTGACTGCACCAGCCATTACACCCTTGACGATGTGCTTCTGGCAGATGAGGTAGAAGACGATGATCGGGATGATGGCCATCACCAGGCAGGCCATCATGGCACCCATATCAACGGAACCGTAACCGCCCTTGAGGTACTGGATGGCCACGGAAATGGTCTTGTACTTGCCCAAGTCGAGCGTCAGGTACGGCAGCAGGTAGTCGTTCCAAATCCACATCGCCTGCAGAATCGCAACAGACACGATCGACGGCTTCATGATCGGCACCACAATCTGGAAGAAAATGCGGGGCACGGAAGCGCCATCAATCATCGCGGACTCTTCCAACGACTGCGGAATGCCCTTGATCACACCGGTGAAGATGAACACGGCCAGGCCTGCACCGAATCCCAAATACACAATGCACAAGCCCCACGGAGTATTGAGCTTCAGCATGTCGGCAAGCTTCGAAAGCGTGAACATCACCATCTGGAACGGCACGATCATGTTGAACAGGAACAACGTGTACAGCAGCTTCGCAGCCCAATTGTTCACACGCACGATCCACCATGCGCACATCGAGGTGCACACCAGGATCAAAATCACCGAACCGACCGTGATCAGCAGGGTCCAGCCGAAGCTGGCGAAGAAATCCGTGGTTTCAATACCACGGGTATAGTTTTCCAATCCAACGAACGCCTTGCCGGTCGGAATGGAGAACGCGTTACGCGAAATGTACGCCTTCTGCTTGAAGGAGTTGATGATCACCAGCACGATCGGGAAAACCCATGCCAGCGACACCAAGGAAAACAGTACGGTCCACAATCCGCCGTGCTTGACCTTTTCTCCGGAAATCATGCTTCCACCTCCTTGGAAGTCGTCAGCTTATTCTGAATCAGCGCAACAATCGCGACAAGCACGAAGAACAGCACTGCCTTGGCCTGTCCAACGCCTTCCCAGCCGACGCGGCCATAGAAGGTGCGGGTGATGTTCATCGCCAGGCCTTCAGACATGTTCGACGGAGCGCCGTTCGTCAATGCGAGGTTCTGGTCATAGAGCTTGAAGCCGTTGGTAACGCACAGGAACGAGCACACGGTGATTGACGGCATCATCAGCGGAATGATGATCTTGAACATGGTCTGCGTGCCATTTGCGCCATCCACGGAAGCCGCTTCGAGCACGTCGGTCGGCAGCGACTGCATGCCGGCGATGTAGATGATCATCATGTAGCCGATCTGCTGCCAGCACACCAGCACGACCAGACCCCAGAAGCCGTACGTTGCGCTATAGGTCAGCGAGCGCGCCCAGTGCGCGAGAATGCCGTTGAGCAGCAGCATCCAAATGTAGCCCAGAATGATGCCACCAATCAGGTTCGGCATGAAGAACACCGAACGGAAAATGTTCGATCCCTTGATCGCCTTGGTAAGCATGTACGCGATGGAGAACGCGACCACGTTGATCACAATCGTGGTAACGATAGTCAGCAACGTAGAGAAGCCCAGCGCATGCAGGAATTCCTTATCCTGCAGTGCACGGGTGTAGTTCTTAAGCCCTACAAACTCGGCGTCGGTAACCGTAGTGAACTTGCAAAAGCTCAGATAGACGCCCATGATGAATGGAACGACAAATCCAATAATGAATGCGGCGAACGTCGGTAGCGCGAACAGCGCCCACCATTTGCGTATCGCCTTGCCAGCCATGCTGATCATAGCCTGCCTGCTTTCTTCCTTCTCCATTCCGCACCGCGTCAACGCGGTGCGGAATCTTGCATTTTTAACCGAATCAGCGGATCACTGCTCTGTTCTCCACCTTTCCGGTGCTTACATTCGTCATGATAAACGGCATGACACAAGATGTCAAACGTTGTCATTTTCGCATGTCTCAAGACGTGATTTTACCAACGTTGTCATATTTTGTGACCCTCTAAAATTGTTGTCATATCAAACACTTTTACACTTTTCCTGCTATGATGAAAACGTTTGTAATGCATGTATTGCAAACGTGTTGCAATACAGTATGCTGGAACGTACGCAGTTACAAGGGAAAAAAATGAAAAGCAGTATTCAAGATGTAGCGCAGCTTGCGCACGTGTCCATCTCGACGGTTTCGCGTTCGTTCACACGCCCCGACCTCGTGTCGAAAGCCACCCGAGACAAGGTGATGAAAGCAGCCGACGAGCTGAACTTCTCCATCTCACGCTCCGCAGCCGCGTTGAAAACCGGCCGCGCGCTACGCATTGCAGTACTGGTTTCCGGAAGGCTCAACCTGTGGTTCAGCTCATCCATCATCGAAGGACTCAACGAGATATTCCATGATGAAGGCTACGACATCTCCATCTACCAGATGTCGAGCACCGAGGAGCGCCGCGAATTCTTCGACATGCTGCCGGTGCGCCGCAATGTCGACGCGGTGATCGTCATTTCCTTCGACATCGACGCCAATGAGATCGAGCAGCTCAGGTCCGTCAATGTGCCGATCATCGGCATCAACTCGAGCCTGCCGGAAGAGCGCGGCTTCAGCGCGGCCGTGCGCATCGACGACAAGCAGGGATCCGAGCTTGCCGCACGCCATCTCATGGCTCTCGGCCACCGCGACATCGCCTACATTCGCACCAATCGCGACGTAACGCTCCACTTCAGCGTACAGGGGCGTTTCGAATCGTTCATGGCCCGCTGCAAAGAGAACGGCGTCACGCCGCGCGTGCTCGTTACCGACGAGAGCAAGAACAACATCAGCAAAGTCGTGACGCAGCTGCTCAGCCTCGACCACATGCCGACCGCGATCGCCTGCCAGGAAGACGGCATCGCCGTGCCGCTGCTGTTCCAGCTGGAACGCAATGGATTCACCGTGCCGAACGACGTTTCCATCATCGGTTACGACGATAGCATCTACGCACGTGATCTCGGACTGACCACCGTGCGCCAGAAGCCCATCGAAATGGCGCAGGAAGCGGCCCGCATGACGCTCGACCTGATTGAGGGACGCCCGCTGGAGCAGCCGTTCAAAACGTTCCCGGCACAGCTGATCGTACGTTCCACTACGGCTCATCTGCATCGCTAAACGTTCCGAACGAGCACCGTTCGCATAGCGTCTGTTTTTTGCTGCCATGTTGAACTTCACCACTTCGTGACAGCGCTTACAGGCTACCGTTGCTTTACGCTATCTTGTAATCGAATCTTTATATTCGTTTTTCGACTATTGTAAATGATAGCGCTTTCATTTCTGTTGTACAAATTCACCAATCTACAGCGTGTTTTCGTCGCAAATCAGGGCTTTTAGTATCATGGAAGCGTTAATCATTTTCATCGAAGGAGACACATGGCCAAACCGACCATCGCCAACGTGGCCCAATTGGCAGGAGTGTCGCAAGCCACCGTTTCCCGAGCACTCCGTGGCGCGACCAACGTCACAGAAGCAACCCGCAACAAAGTTCGGCAGGCAGCGGATCAGCTCAATTTCACGCTATCCAAAAGCGCTTCCGCCCTGGCATCCGGAAAAACCATGCGTGTCATCCTCTTGGTTTCGGGCAAACTCAACGAGTGGTTCAATTCCGGAGTGCTCCAAGGAGTCTACGAGGAGCTCGCGCCGTTCGGCTATGACGTCACACCGGCCTTCATCACCGACCGCAGCGAACTGGACCGGTTCTTCTCCCAGCTGCCAAAAAGCCGCAACTCGGACGCCATCATCATCTCCTCATTCCAGCTCATGCCCGCCATGCGGGAGCAGCTCCAAGCCATCGACCTGCCAACGGTAGGCGTCAATGTCCCTGCGGAATCAGGCTATTTCGACGCCTCCATCAGCATCGACAACTACAGTGCGATGACCATGGCCGTACGACTGCTGCGTTCCTTAGGGCATACCAATATCGCGTTCTGCAGCGACTACATTCCGGCCGACATGATTTATAACACCAGCCAACGCACCCAGGCGTTCGCGGATGCCGCACAGGCCAACGCCACCGATGGAATCATGTTCAGCCTGCTCACGGCCGACGCGCACGATGCGCCGCTGAGCAAATCCGACCTCGCCTCACAACTGACCGCGAAACTGCTGTCACTTCCGGAACGCCCCACCGCCGTCTGCGTGGAAACCGACCAGGTCGCCATCGCACTGGTCAAGGAACTACGCAAACAGCAGCTGAATGTGCCGGAAGACATTTCGGTGCTCGGCTTTGACGACGCCGAAATCGCGCAGGCCGCAGACCTTTCCACCATCCGTCAGGAGCCAATCGAGCTAGGGCGCATAGCCGGTAGAAAAGTGCTGCAGCTCCTACGTAACGAACCTCTTGAACATCCGCATGAACTGCAGGATCCTTTGCTGGTGTTGCGCAACACTACAAGCCGCATTGACAGCGGGGCGGCGACGTCGGAATAAATCGGCGTCATAAATCGACGGCAGCTGAATAAATCGAGAGGCAGCGGAAAAACGTAAAGCCGCCAAAACACGAGAGCGGCCTGTATGCATGAACCAAATCATGCACACAGGCCGCTCTTTTCATCGCAAACCTTGTAGGGCTTCAATCAGCGGTGCGATCTCACCCCTGCTAATTGAATTTCTGCGCTTGAGGAATGGATCCCAGCGATTCCTCGTTGTTGTTCCATTCGGTGGACCAACCGTCGACGTAGGCGCTCTTCACCTTGCTCCAATCGCCAGTGCCCTGCGCGTATTCGATAAGCGCCGCAGCCACGTCGTCCTGCCACTGCTGATCCGGAACGGTGAAGCTGCGTACCTCGGTCTTGCCGTCGGCAGAGTAGGAACGGGCGATCTTGGTCAGCGGATTATCCGGCTGGAACTCATCGCCATCGAATGTGGTGAACGGCACGGAGAAGCCCATATCCTGAGAGAGGATCTTCTTGGCCTCGTCATCGGTGACCATCCACTTGATGAAATCGAGCGTGGCCTGCTTGTCTTTGTCGGAAGCGTTCTTGTTCACCGCCCAGCTGGCGTCATACACGCCCGCAGGACCGGTCTCTTCCTCACCCTTGATGCCCATGTAATACGGCAGCATGCCAAGATCGTCATCCGCCACCTCGTTACCCTTGATCTGCGTGTAAGCCCAGACGCCGTTCGGGTAGAACGCCACCTGGCCAAGCGCGAATTCGGAAGTGACGTCGTCGTACGTCTTCGAGCTGACCAGGCTCGGATCGGTCGGGCTGGTCTCCAGCTCGAGATCGAACAGATCCTTGTAGTTATCCAAGTAGGTGCCCTTGATGGTCTTGGAGAACGTGGTGTTCATATCCTTGTATTCGTAGTACAGCGGGATGCGCCCCATATGCGCGGCGAAACGGTATGTGTCGGAGGCATCCAGACCTGGCGTCGCGAACGCGCCGTCAACGCCGAGATCGTCCTTGTGCTCGTTGATGGACTCGGCCACGGCCTTGAGCGTCTTGTAATCCTTGATGTCGTCGGCGCTCTTGATTACCGCGTAATTCTTGCTGGCGTAATCGTTGATGATCTTCTTGTTGTAGATGATGCCGTACCATTCAGCTGCGTATGGCAGCGTGAACGAATCGCCATCAATGGTGTAGGAGTAGGCCTTGCCGTCATCGGTGAGCAGTTTGTACACTTCGGTGTCCTGCAATGGCTCGCAATACTTCTGATATTTTGCGAACTGGTCGAAACCGGAGATGTTGAACATGGTCGGCGCGTTGGATTTGGCCAGTTCCGAGCTCATGGTCGCATCGTATGTGCCGGACGCACCGGTCTGCACGTCCACCTGCACACCGGTTTTTTCGGTATACATTTCGGCGAGCTGCTTGTATTGGTCCACGACTTCCGACTTGTTGTTCATGAAATACACATGGCCCTTGTCGGAATCGGCGCTGCTGCCGCCGCCGCAAGCCGCCAACGATACACCCATGGCCAACGCCGCGGCGACCGCGCACGTTTTGGTGATGATTCCCTGCCTCATTGCTTATCTCCTTCGTTGGATTTGTTGTTATTCCTATGTGTGCTGGTATTGGTAGCGCCTCTGGTCGCCGCGTTATAGCTGGAGCCAAGCGGTGGTGTCCTGCGGCAAACGCCCGTCCGCAGTGAGTTCGCCCGATACGAGGATGACTTCGCCTTGCGGCAGTTCGGCTGGACGTTCGCTGAAATTGGTGATGTTCGCCCAACCATTGGAACGACGGTAGGCAATGACTCCACCACGCTGCCCATCCGCACCGTCACGCATATCGGAGGGGCGGTCCTCGTCCAGCCACTGCAGCACGGTGTCCTGCGGCATCAGGTTATGCCTCAACGACAGCGCCTTACGATACAGGTTCAGCATGGAATTCGGGTCGGCGTCCTCCACGTCGACGGCGAAATCCTTGTACCACTTCGGCTGTGGAAGGTGCGGATCATGCTCGGCGCCAGCAGGAGAGAAACCGAAGGAGCCACCATGGCCGAATTCGTCATCGGGATTATCGAGCTTCGGCGCATCGGCAGCAACCCAAGGCAGCGGCACACGGCAGCCGTCACGGCCTTTTTCGATTTGCCCGCGCACGCTGTTGAACGCGGTGGGATCCTCCAGCTCATCCCAGGGAATATCCGCGACTTCCGGCAATCCCAGTTCTTCTCCCTGGTAGATGTAGGTGGATCCAGGCAAGGCAAGTTCCATAAGAATCGCGGCACGAGCGCGCTTGGCGCCCAGTTCGCGGTTCTCCTCATAGGTGGTGCCGTCGCGCAGCAGCCAATCCTTGGCCAACTGATGGTGCGACAAGGCTGGAACCTGCGGCAATCCATAACGGCTGGCGTGGCGGGGCACGTCGTGGTTGCTCATCACCCAGGTTGCCGAGGAACCGGAACGTTCCGCGCTTTCCAAACCTTCCTCGATGGCCAGATGCATGTCATCGCGGATCCAATCCTTTTTGGCGAACTCGAAGTTGAACACCTGCCCGAGCTCTTCGGTCGATGCGTACAGATGCTGGCGATCCGGATTGACCCACGCTTCGGCCACAGCGAATGCCGGCGGATTGTACTCGTTGAACACCTTGCGCCACTCGCGGTAGATGTCGTGCACCTCATCACGGTCATACAACGGGTGTGACCCATCCGAGGGAAGCAGATGCTCGCAGACCTTGTAGCTTTCAAGATCGTCGCGGTCGAGGTCCTTGGCGAGGCCGTGCGCCACGTCCACGCGGAAGCCGTCCGCACCATGGTCGAGCCAGAAACGCAGCGTCTTGATGAAGTCGGCACGCACCTCGGGGTTCTTCCAGTTCCAGTCGGGCTGCTCCTTGGTGAACATGTGCAGGTACCACTGGCCGTCGGGCACGCGCGTCCACGCAGGACCACCGAAGCTTGCGATCCAGTCAGTCGGCGGCTGGTCGCCGTTCGGCCCCTTGCCGTCGCGGAAGATGTAGCGGTCGCGCTCCGGGGAGCCTGGGGCGGCGGCAAGGGCGGCCTTGAACCATTCGTGCAGGTTGGAGCTGTGGTTCGGCACAATGTCGACCACGACCTTGATGTTTCGCTCGTGGGCGGCCTTGGCGAGCTCGTCGAAGTCGTCCATGGTGCCGAGCTTCGGGTCGACATTGCGGTAGTCGTCCACGTCGTAGCCGCCGTCAGCGAGCTGGGACGGGTAGAACGGGCTCAGCCAGATGGCGTCCACACCGAGTTCGGCGAGGTAGTCGATCTTCTCGGTGACGCCTGCAATGCTGCCCAAGCCCGAACCTCGGGAATCCTTGAAGGAACGCGGATACACTTGGTACACCACGGCCTGCTTCCACCACAACGCCGGATCGGTAGTATCAATTTCTTGTTGCATCATTGTTTTTCACTTTCGTTCGCATCGTCGCAAAATGATAGCGGTTACATTTCTTCAAACTACAGATAAAAACAATCCTATATTGATTTCTTCTCTGTTTGTAATTAAAATGATAGCGCTTTCATTAATGCAATGCAATCCTCCAACACACGGCGTGTCCTACAGCCATACATCGCCGCGCACAAAAAAGGAGCTGCAATCAGGAGAGGAAAGAAGACTCCTGATTGCAGCTCGTCGTTTATTCAATTATTCAGTTATGAAGTTATTCGATTGATCGCGCGCTGATGGCATTTCCAGCGGTCTGCGCTACGCGATGCGCGGACCGATTCGTCATGCGCGATTTTGATTGGTTTTTCGATGCGATCAGTGAGCCGCGTCGTATTCAGTCTTCCAACCGTCCACGAATGCGGTCTTGACGGCATTCCAGTCGCCGGTGCCCTGAGCGTACTCAAGGAGGGCGGAACCAAGCTTGTTCTTCCACTCTTCGGATGGCATCATGGTGAAGTTCCAGGAGACTGCGGTCTTGCCGGAGTTCTGATCTTCAACAGCGGCCTGCACCAGCGGATTGTCGGACTTGACATCGCTGAAGGACTTGAACGGAGTGGTGAAGCCCATGGCGCTGGACAGGGCCTCGATGCCGGTCTTGCTGGTGACGACCCACTTCAGGAAGTCCTTAGTGGCCTTCTTATCGGCGTCGGAAGCCTTGGAGTTGATGCACCAGTAGTTCTCGGAGCCAGTGGCCAGACCCTGGTTCTCCTCGCCCTTGACGCCCATGTAGATCGGGAGCATGCCGACGGACTCGGCCTTCATGCCATTCTTCTGCAGATCAGTCCATGCCCAAGTGCCATTCTGATAGAACACGGCCTCACCGAGGGAGAACTCGGAGGTGGCGTCATCACCGGTCTTGGAGCTCAGCTGGGTCGGCTCGGTGGTGGAATCCTTCAGGTACAGGTCGAAGATGTTCTTATACTCCGGCAGATAGGTACCCTTGACGGTCTCCGGCTGCTTGGTGACGTTATCATCCTTGAACTCGTAGTACAGCGGCAGGTTGGCCAGATGGGTCTTAAAACGCCAATCGGAGCTGGAATCGAAACCAGCGGAAGTGAATGCGCCCTTGACTCCGAGCTGGTCCTTCTTGGCCTGGATGTCATCAGCCACGGCCTTCAAGGTATCGAAATTGTCGATATCCTTGACGTCCTTGATCTTGGCGCCATCGGTAGCGATGTACTTGGCCAGCAGATCCTTGTTGTAAATCAGGCCATAGGTTTCCATAGCGTACGGAACGCCAACGACCTTGTCCCCATCCTTGAGGGCGACGTCCTTGTTGATGAGCTGCTTGTACGGTTCAGTGTCCGTCATGTCATCAGTGTAGGACTTCCAGTTCTGATAGCCGACCGGACCGTTGACCTGGAACAGGGTCGGGGCTTCGGACTTGGCGATCTCGGACTTCAGGGTCTGCTCGTAGGTGCCGGAAGCAGCGGTCCGGACCTTGACCTCGACACCGGTTTCCTTGGTGTAATCCTTGGCCAGCTTCTGCCATTCGTCGTTGGATTCCGGCTTGAAGTTCAGGTAATAGACCTTGCCCTTGCCGTCGTTGGAGCTGGAGCTCGATCCGCAAGCGCCCAACGTGCCTACGGACATCGCCGCAATGGCGACCATTCCAACTGCTGCCTTGATAGTGCGATTCATCAGCGAACCTTTCTCTTCCATTCCTGTTTCCCAGCACCCCGCTGGAAAACATCCTGTGAAATCGCTTCCTCACGATTCCTGACATGCACTATTGTGCCGCATTTCCCCCATTTTTGCAAACGTAAGCAGAAAAAGCCTTTTTTAGGGCGATTCTACAATCGCAAGTTTTTCTCAAAATCCTTTATTTTCAAGGGTTTTCATCACACTATCTTTATGAAACCGTTTGCGACACACCCTCCATTTCGCACGGCAAAAAACGCAGTAGCTCGCAAACTTGACAAATTGCGGCAACAAAAAACGTCGGCAGTTTGTAAACAATGCCAAACTACCGACGTTCGCAACAGTCAGCTTCAGGTGCCGTAAGCCAGGTGTCTTCAGGCGACGCAGCCAAATATCAGCCCAAAAAACGGTCCAAATGTTGGTGAAATGCGAAAACCTTCCCGTTACCGACGTTCAGTCCAGCGCAGCATGCCTAGCAATTCCAATGCTCGATAACGTTGTCTCCCTTATATTGGCTCAGCACGCAATAATGTGCGGTGTCGAGACGCAGCAAACGCGCGAAATGCGGATCGACGCCCAGCCACTGCGAGGTGAGAATGCGCAACACATGCGCGTGTGCCACCAACAGCACGTCATGACCGGCATTGAGCAGCGGCATCACCACGTCGATCGCATCGCAGGTGCGTGCGGCAGCCTCCTCAACCGTCTCGCCAGGGCCATTGTGCACCGGAACCTGCTCGCCGCTTGGCAACGTCTCAACCCAGTCGCCCTCCAATGATTCGGGGAGGGAACGCGGACCGTCACGCCATACATCCCATTGGAAGCCGCCGGCCTCGCTCACCTCCTGACGTGTACGCCCTTCGGCACGGCCGTAATCCCATTCCGCAATCTCGTCAAGCACTTTGAAATCGCCATAACCGGCCAGTTGCGCGGTCTGCTGGGCGCGGCGCAGAGGGCTTGCGAACATGCAGTCCGGATCAAACCCTTTTGGAAACGCCTCACGAAGACGCTCGCCCGCCGCACGGGCCTGCTCGCAACCGGTATCGGTCAACGGAATATTGGTTCGGCCAGTATGCTGGCCCGATTCGCTCCACACAGTCTGGCCATGACGCAACAGCACCAGGCGGCCGGGCACGATTGAAGAAGCATCCTCGCTTCCAACTTGAATATCTGTCATACTCCTACTCTAACCGACGGAAAGCGTTTCACCAGCAATCTTTCACCATGTGTCTTAAGCGCTTCGCAACGCACGCACGATCCAGCGAAATCCAACCGAAATCCGACTGCACGGTCTACACTGGAAACCATGAGTGAAATGCCTGACTTGGAATCCAACGCAGACCGCATCGTAGCGTCACTGCACAACGTCGACGAGAAGGTGAACGCCTTGCGCGAACAGCGAATCAACGATCCCGACGATCTTTGCGACAAGATATTCAAGGCGGCCGCCCCCGCGCTGGCCGGACTCGTGTTCGGCAAACTGTTCGAACTGGCATGGCACAAGTCGGTTGGCCACAAAGCCGTATTACCGGACGGCACCACCGACAAACGCAAGGAACTGGCGCTGAATCTCGTATTCGGCGTAGTTTCCGCTGGTTTCGGTGCACTGGTATCGCAGCTTTTCGACCACGGATCGCAAGCGCTGGTCAACCGCCGACACTCACGGCAAGCACGCGAAATCCACTGAAACTGCGATTGGAAAGAGGTGCGCTTGTGGGCGAAATTGCTTGCGCAATTACGCGGATAGGATAAAAATAGGCAACATGAGCAATATTCTGCATAATGCAACCGTTGACACTCTACTGGAGCGTCGTTCAATCCGTAAATTCAAGCCGAAGCCACTGAGCGACGATATCGTCGAAACACTCGAAACCGTGGCTCAGCATGCCGCAAGCAGCCAATTCCTAAACGACTGGTCGGCAATCCGCATTACCGATCCGGCCGCAAAGAAGCGTCTTGCTGAAATCGGCGGGCAACCATATATCGCGACCGCGCCGCTGCTGTACGTGTTTGTGCTTGACGAACATCGCAATGCGGCCATCGCAGCTTCCAAGGGCGTTGAGACCGCTTCCGACGAGTTTACGTTGAATGGCTATCGTTACACTCAGGCGCAGAATGACGCAGTTTTGGCGCTTCATGCGATGGAGACTGCCGCTTATTCGCTCGGTCTTGGTTGCGTGATTCTCGGCTCGCTGCTTAACGATGTTCCGGCTTTGATTGATCTGCTGAATCTTCCGGAATACACGTACCCTGTGCTGGGACTTGCGATCGGCAAGCCCGATCAGGATCCTGCACTCAAGCCGCGTATGCCGCGTTCCATGCAGTTCTTTGAGAATGAGTATCCGTCGAGCAATGAGACGTTACTTGCTGGTTTGCAGGATTTCGACGAGGAAGTGCATCGGTATTACGATTTGCGCAATACCGAGCGCCCGGTTGATACGTTCAGCGATCAGATTGCGTCGAATGCGGTCGATTCCGGTGTGACCAGCAAGGCCGTAGCTCCAAACGCCAAGCACCAAGGCTTCCGCCTCGAGCGCTAACGAAACTACGACTTCGACGAACTGCCCCCATGCGCTCCGCCCGAGCAAAACTTCCAGTCAGTGGAACAATCACCCCGCTCACAGTCTCTGGGAGTCCCAAAATCCCACTCACTGGAAAAATCGGGACGCTAGGAAGCATGCGAGCGGGGTGATTCCTCCAGTCGCTGGAAGAAACCCCCGCCTACAGACCTCTAAACGTCCATAAACCTCCAGTCGGTGGAAAGATTAGGACGGTACGGCTACTTACGACGTGGTTTGTAGCCTTTTTTGCGGGAATGCGGTTTAATCTGCTGATTAAATGGAACGTACGTATAGCTGGATTGTGGATCGCGATGCGTGAGATGCCAGGTTCCGCAGAATTCGCACCGATATACCCAAAGTTCGGTGCCACGTTCACGCCAACTTTGGTCAGCGGCCTGCTGAGCTGTTGCTTTGTCGTGATACATGATTTTGTTCGATTCGACACAGCGTTTGGGTACGAAATAATGCATAGTTCTTCAGTCTATTCAACCATCGGATAAGCGCAAGAAGGTCCCTTAACATTCCTGAGATCTGTCGGCGTACTGGAACTTTCAGTGGCCAGAACGATCCTCCCGCCGGGAAGGCCCGTAACCCCACGGATACGAAAAGATCCCCGGGAGCCAAGCTCCACCGGGGATCCTCATATTCCTAAATTCAATGCGGCGGCGCGCTACTCTCCCACACCCTCTCGAGTGCAGTACCATCGCCGCAGCCAGGCCTTAGCTTCCGGGTTCGGAAAGGGACCGGGCGTCTCACCTGGGCCATGACCACCGCAAAAC
>NZ_JAMOKR010000007.1:0-53019 GCF_023656765.1 Bifidobacterium intestinale
AAGCTAAGGCCTGGCTGCGGCGATGGTACTGCACTCGAGAGGGTGTGGGAGAGTAGCGCGCCGCCGCATTCTACTTGAGGGGGTTCCCGTCGAGCGTCACGCTCCGGGAACCCCCATTTTTTTTTATCCGCTCGCGTCCCCTTTTCATCCGTCTCCCGGTCCTTGCTCCCCGTGGCATGCAGGAGTTTTTATTTTGCGGCACCTTTGTATCGCATGGTCTGTCGGCGTGACTGTTATTAATGATGTGATGAGTCTCACGCGTTATACCCGCGCGGGTTCCAGAGAATCACGTTACGATAGAAAACGGCAGAAGCCAGATGATTGACAATCAGCGAAAGGACCGATGATGACTCTTCTGCAGCATGAACTGACCGATTTTAAGGTGAACGCGTTCCAGAACGACGAGTTCCATGAGGTGACCAAGGCTGATGTGCTCGGCCACTGGTCCCTGTTTTTCTTCTACCCGGCTGATTTCACTTTCGTGTGCCCCACTGAGCTTGAGGATCTGGCTCGCAACTACGCCAAGTTCAAGGAAATCGGATGCGAAATCTACTCCGTCTCCTGCGATACCCATTTCGTGCACAAGGCATGGCATGATGCCAATGAAAAGATCGCCAAGATTCAATATCCAATGCTTGCTGACCCGACCGCTCTATTGGCCAAAGATCTTGATACCTACAACGAGGTCGATGGCATGGCTGAACGCGGTGATTTCATCGTGAGCCCCGAAGGCAAGGTCGTGGCCTATGAAGTCATCTCCTCCAACGTTGGACGCAATGCCGAAGAACTACTACGCCGTGTGCAAGCCTCTCAGTTCGTCCACGAACATGGCGATCAGGTCTGCCCTGCCAACTGGACTCCGGGCGAGGACACCATCGAACCTAGCCTCGATCTTGTTGGCCAACTGTGATCGTTATTTGACGGACGGATTGTCAATCTAATCCGACGGGTTGTCCGGAGAACCTCCGGGCAACCCCTTGAACAGACAGATTAAGGCGCGAAGGGATTCATTATGTCTCGAAATGATTTGTACGATGTCATAGTTGTCGGCGGCGGTCCCGCTGGTCTGACGGCGGGATTGTATCTGGCCCGTGCCCGATATCGCGTGCTGATTCTCGAGAAAGACGATTTCGGCGGACAGATCACCATCACCAATGAGGTGGTCAACTATCCGGGTGTCGGCCGCACCACTGGCCGTGAGCTTACCCAGACCATGCGTCAACAGGCGCAGGACTTCGGCGCTGAATTCCTTTCCGCCGAAGCCATCGGCCTCGACGTGCATGGCGACGTCAAAACCGTGCATACTTCACGCGGCGACTTAAAGGCTTTCGGTATTCTCATCGCCACCGGCGCCAGCCCACGCAAACTAGGGTTTGAAGGGGAATCCGAATACGCTGGCCGCGGTGTGGCCTACTGTGCTACCTGCGATGGCGAATTCTTCACCGGCAAGGAAGTACTGGTGGTCGGAGGAGGGTTCGCAGCAGCCGAGGAATCCGTGTTCCTGACCACATACGCCTCCAAAGTCACCGTTCTCGTGCGGGAACAGGATTTTACTTGCGACGCCACGGTGGCCGCCGCAGCCAAAAACAATCCAAAAATCGACGTGCGTTACCAAGTCGAGCTGCAAGGCGTCACTGCCGGTCAAGGCGGTTTGCGTGAAGCTACGATCCTGAACCGGGCCACCGGCCAGACCGAAACGTGGAAACCTGCTGACGGTGGCACGTTCGGCGTGTTCGTGTTCGCAGGATATGTGCCCGCCACGAATCTGGTGCGCGGTGTGGTGGAACTGGACGATTATGGTTACGTGGTCACGCACGGCTATCTCGAAACATCGGTGCCCGGCGTGTATGCGGCCGGTGATCTGCGGGCCAAAAACCTGCGGCAAGTTGTTACTGCCACCGCCGATGGTGCTATTGCCGCGGTGGAGTTGGAACGGTATGCCAAGCGGATGAGCGAGAAAACCGGTTTGATACCACAGCGCCCGACCTCTTGCGTCTACGAGCAGTCCACGGCGAAGACAGATGCCGCCTCGTTGGCTGACACCACGCCCGCACCGGCACCCGTCAAACGCAGCACCGATGCCGCTGCCGCAGCAAACGCCGTCAGGAAGCCCGGCGAATTGTTCTCCGACACCACCAAACAGCAGCTCAACGTGGTCTTTAACCGTATGTCTCGCCCGGTCACGCTTGCTTTGGAACTGGATGATACGCCGCTGTCCACGGAACTGCGGGGATTCATTGATGCGATGGTCGCGTTATCCGATGGCAAGCTGAAATCGGTAGTGGTCGATGGTGAGTACGAGAAGGATGATGCGGGGCGTGCGGTATTCGACGTGGAACACGTGTTGCCGGCAGCACGTCCATGCGTGCGCATGGTGGTGGATGGCAAGCCGACCGGCCTCGCCTTCCATGGCGTGCCCTCCGGCCATGAATTCAATTCGTTCGTGCTGGGCCTGTACAACGCGGCCGGTCCCGGTCAGCCGTTGGGCGATGATCTGATCGAACGGGCAAAGTCCATTGCAAGCCCGCTGAATATCATGATTCTCGTCTCGCTCACCTGCACGATGTGCCCGGAGACCGTGCTTGCTTCCCAGCGCATCGCCTCGCTGAACCCGGCCGTGCGCGCCGAGGCCTACGATGTTGCGCACTTCCCCGAGCTTAGGGACCATTATGGTGCGATGAGCGTGCCTTGCATCGTCATCACACGGGCCGACGGCACGCAGCGGGTCGAGTTCGGCAAGAAGAGCATTCCGCAGATGCTCGAATTGGTCGGCGCGTAACCGCGATTTGTTTCGACTGGCCGCCGGACGGTCTTGTAATGCGGGCGGGGAGGTCTCTGCCCGTTACAGGAGCATATATGAGAACGCCTCGGCTGCTGAACCGGTTCATCACAGCAGCCGAGGCGTTTGATAAAGACTTTTAGGAATCTTACTTGCTGAAAACCTTCTTGAACAAGGTAGAGGAGGCTTTGGCGAAGGCGAACTGGCTGAGGCCGGCATCCATGGAAACGGTGTTGGCGCTGGCGATCTGGTCGAAGGTATTGTTCTGCATTTTTCTTCCTTTCACCCGGCTCGTCGTTTCGTTTGTTGGTTCATGCTTCGTGCGGAGCCGTTTTTCTGTTGTGGCTTCATTGTAGGCATACCTCTGATGTGAAATCTCGTCAGTTTCATCGCTTCTTTTGTATCTTCATCTGGTAAACAGAAATAAATGATTGTGACGGAGACAGGCGGAGACATGCTGCATATGCAGGGGTGCTTCGTGGAAAGGATGGCAACGATGTTGTTGGCAGGCTCATTCAGACGGGTTAAGAAGAAAGAGAAAAACTATGATAAATGCAACGGCGAAGCCGGATACTTCCGGGATACGCAAGCCGAAGCGCGAGTACATAGGCATGTTGTATTGTCTTCCATACGTGTTGGTCTTCCTGTTCGGCATGATCATCCCGATGTTCTACGCGCTTTATCTCAGCTTCTTCAAGCAGTCCCTTCTCGGCGGTACCACATTCGCGGGCTTCGACAACTTCACCCGAGCATTCAAGGATGAGGCTTTGTGGGGCGGCTTTAAGAATGTGCTGATTTACGCGGCGATTCAGATTCCGATAAATCTGATTCTGTCCCTTGTAGCGGCGCTCATCTTGGACTCCTAGAGAATCCGCCATATCGCAGTGCCGCGAATTTTGCTGTTCCTGCCTTATGCCGTCCCAGGCGTCGTTGCAGCGCTGATGTGGGGATACATTTACGGCGATAAGTATGGTCTAGTTGGCCAAATTTTTCATATGATGGGTGTGCAAGCCCCCAACATGCTGTCGGAACAACTCATGCTGTTCGCTATCGCAAACATCTGCACTTGGTGCTTCCTTGGCTACAACATGCTGATCTATTATTCTGCACTGATCGGCATCCCGAACGACCTGTCTGAGCTGGTGGCGGATCTCGCAGCGGAGAACCAGAACATCATTGGCATCAAGGACACTGTCGACACCATCAGCCACACCAGGAAGGTCATTGCTGCCCGTTCGGCCAGGCATGGATGTGCCGGAACCTGTTCGACGAGTATCTGTTCAACCAGGATGCATCGTACCTGTCCCACATTTGGCCGATCATGCGGGACACCGCGCGATTCTGCATGGATTTCCTATCGGAGACGGAACATGGACTGGCCCCGTCCCCTGCAACATCACCGGAGAACTGTTTCTTGGTGAATGGAGAACCGGTATCCGTTGCGCTGTTCGAAGCCCACAGAGATTACACTGAACGTTCTGGGGACTGATATGGGACGTGTCGTACTGTCTCCAGATAAGCCATTCAAGGGATCCATCCGGCGTTAACGTTGAGAATATGCCGCGATACCAGCGTGTCACCATTCCTCAGGACATCGCCTTGTTGGACAATGCTGTTCCGGACGAGGGCTTGCAAGACATGCACTTCAACGAGCTTAAGACATCCCTCTACCGGCATGCGGAAGATGAGCGCATGCATGTAACTGAGTATCGTGATGTGAACGATCTCATCAAGAATAAGGGCAAGTATGCTGGTTGTATTTCAATCGGTCCGGCACCGTTTGAGAAGAATGTGCTCCTACGATTGCATGAGGCTTTCCGCAAAACTGGTGGTTAGGGACAGTTTCGTGCCATCTTTATGAAAACCATATGAAAGAGGCCTGATGTCCAACCCTTGGGGCTTGGGCATCAGGCCTCTTTCCTGATATGAGCAGAGGATGCGGCATGCGGAAAACATGAATCCATGCCGCATCTTCTGCGTTATGAAGCATCGTCACCGGTTAATCCAAGGTGAAGGAACCTTGCAAGACAATGCCGTCCCTCCTCCACAGGAAGGAGTAGAGGAGGGACGGCATTGTCTGATCGTCAGATCAGTTCGAGATTGACATCGAGGCTGATTGGCTGATCGGCGGGGATGTGATACTGGGAGTGGACCGGAGACATCCAGGAATCGTCGCCTCCGACACCCATCTGCGCGGCGAGCACACGGAGGAACATGTGCTTTGGAGCCGGCAACTCGTCTTGGTGCTGGGCTTCTTCGATCATGAAGCTGGAATACGGCTGCAGGCTCACAGCGAACGGTGCGGCACCATTCGCGCGGCTGACTCGCAGACCATGTCCATTTTCATCGGTGATCTCCGCCCAACGGACCTCCTCGTGGTTGCCCGTCTCCTGCGGCATGAGATACGGAGCATGATCCTTGAACGCATCGGTGCTCCACACGCCCAGCTTGGCGTGCTTGCGATCCTGGTACGTTTCCTCGGGACCAGCGCCGAAGAACCTCAGGTTCGAATACTGGACCGGCAGAGTCCATTCGATACCAAACGCAGGAATGGTGGGTAGCTCGCCGGACTCGCCCGGATATTCCACATGCAGGTTCAGACGGCCAGTGGTATCGGCGGTGTATCCGACGGTGACCTTGGTGCACTGCGGCGTGGCAAGCTCATACGTGTATACGGCCTTGAGCGTGTCTTCATCGACCTGTTCGATGACATTGTCCACGCAACGGGCGTAACGGCCGGCCACCATCCACTGGGCTCGCTCGAATCCATGGCCGGCGCCACGATCGTTGTCCGTCAGCGCGCGGAATGTGGTGATCGCCGGGCGACGCAGCACGAATTCGTGACCGTCGAACGTGTAGGAAACCAAACCGCCCTGGGTGCGAGAAAGAAGAATCTCTCGTCCGGAACCCTGAACACCCGCGTTCCAACGGCCAACAGTGACGATGCCATCCGCAGGCAGAGCCGCGTCTTCGGCTGCCTTCGTTCCGGCTACAATAGTCTGGCCGAAGGCGAGTTCGTACCCGGCAGGAGCCCAATCGGTCGCCTCAGCGAGGCGCTGGGACACTTCAAGCACCAGCTCATCGGCATTGGCGCGGTAGAGATCCACCGGCCATTCGACATCGAACGTGCATGCTGAATCGGCGGGTACGTCGAAGCGACGCTCGGACTGCCATACCGGCTCTCCGTCAGCGAGGATGCGCAGCACGAACTGGTATCCGCCGGTCGAGATGAACAGATTGTCGTTCTTGATGGACACCGAACGATCGGTCACGTCGATATGGACGTTGGAATACAGCTGCTTGACTTCCTGGGCCTTCGGCGCGGGAGTGCGGTCGGCGAAGACCAGTCCGTTGCCGGAGAACTCGTAATCGCTCGGACGGTCGCCGAAGTCTCCGCCATAGCACAGACGGGTGGAACCGTCCGGCTGGGTGGCATAGATCGCCTGATCAATGAAGTCCCAGATGAAGCCGCCCTGATAGTGCGGGTAGCGCTCCAGTGCCGTGTATTCGTCCAGATTGCCGACCGAGTTGCCCATTGCGTGCATGTACTCGCAGGAGATGTACGGCTTCTGCGGATCGTTCTTGAGATATTCCTCAACCACATCGGCATGCTCGTACATGCGGGTTTCGATGTCGGTCACATCGTCGTAGTCGCGGTTCTTCGTCACACCCTCGTAGTGCACGGGGCGGTTCGGATCGATGTCGTGCACATGCTTGTACATGGCGCGGAACACATCGCCGGTGTAGGACTCGTTGCCGAGAGACCAAATGACCACGCTCGGGTGATTGTAGTCGCGGCGCATCATGCTGTTGACACGATCGACGCAGGCACCTTCCCAATGTGCCTTGCTTCCTGGAACCGCGGTTTCGGCGGTGACCACGTCGCCGGGCAGGCACCAGCTGCCATGGGTTTCGAGATTGGTCTCATCGATCAGGTAGATGCCGTACTCATCGCACAGATCGTACCAACGCTCCTGGTTCGGATAGTGCGAGGTGCGGATGGCGTTGATGTTGTGGCGCTTGCAAAAAATCACATCATCGATCATGTCCTGCTCGGTGATGGAACGGCCGCGCTTGGCGTCGAACTCGTGACGGTCCGCGCCCTTGAACACGATGCGCTTGCCGTTAAGGGTCATGATGCCGTTTTCGATGCGGAAACGACGGAAGCCGACCTTTTGAACGGCGGTTTCAACAATGTTGCCGGCCTGGTCGATGATGTTGACTTCAAGTTCGTACAGGGATGGGTTTTCGGCGCTCCACGGCTCGAGGCCCTGCAAGGAACCGCTTGCGATCGTGGTATTGGCGTCGGCGTTGGTCGAGGTCTCCCATATCACGTTGCCTTCGGAATCCTTCAACGTGGCCGAGATGGTAGCAGCATCGGAGGCGTTGCGCACGGACAACGCGGCGTCAAGAGAGGCGGTGCCGGACTCGGCGTCCCAATCGGCTTCGAGTTGCATGTTCTCGACATGGACGTGGGGCTGCGCCGTCAGTTCGACGGAGCGGAACAGACCGTGCAGACGCCAGAAGTCCTGGTCTTCAAGCCAGGATGCGCTGGAATACTCGTAGCAGGCGACCGCTACGACGTTCTCTCCGTCATGCAGCAGGTCGGTGATATCAAACTCGTTGGGAGTGAATCCGTCCTCGCCGTAACCTGCGAACAGGCCGTTGACCCATACGTAGATTGCGGTTGCCATTCCATGGAAGACGATGGAGACGCTTCCTCCGGACTCCTTGGTGTCCGCAAGACGCTTGGACACAACGAACTTCTTGCGGTAGAGCGCCACGTGATTGTTTTCCGGAACATTCGGCTCCAGCGGATTCTCGTGGCCGTCCCACGGATACTGGATATTCACGTACTTGTTCTTCAGCAGGCCTGCCATCTGCAGATGGCCCGGAACCTGGGCGCGGCAGAAAGAGGAATCATCGAAGTTCTCAGCAACGAATGGCTCTTCGTTGAAGTCGATGTCGGAAGCCTGTACGATTTCGACGCGCCATTCTCCGTCAAGGCTTTGCGTGAGATCGGAGTGCTCGCCACTCTGCGGATCATGCGTGAAGCACTTGTGGTTGGAGTGCGCCGGCGTGCGGTTGACTTCGAACACAGTCGCGTCGGTCAGCCACGTTTCGGATGCGTGCTCAACACGATTGCTGTTTGCCATGTTTCCTGCTTTCTTTCATTACTTCGTTGTGAATGATGTGGAAGCTAAACTTCCTTTACTGGTAATGATAAATGTTTTTTACTGAAAAAGCAAATCGTATTTACCGTCACGGTTCCCTCTGTTTTTCAAGCATTCCCATAAACATGTTTAAGTCGATGACGGACAGGCTTTTGCATTATGGGAACCATTGCAACACGCCGGCAAAAACCTTGATTACTAATGTTTTTTACTTCCGTTTATAAAACGGCGTATAGTGGCATTACAAGATCAATGGGTGATCTCAGCTCTAACTATCTTAGAGGAGAAGAAAAATGAGCAACGCAACAGCCGCGGACGGTGGAGTCCGCAAGGGGAAGCTTGGCCAGCGCATCGCCTACGCATGCGGTAACTTGGGTCAGTCTGCCTTCTACAACGCAATGAGCACGTACTTTGTTGTGTACGTGACCAGCTGCCTGTTCTCCGGCGTCGACAAGGCGTTGGCGACCAAGCTTATCGGCGTCATCACCAGCCTCGTGGTGATTATCCGTATCGCAGAAATCTTCATCGACCCGTTGTTGGGCAACATCGTCGACAACACCACCACCAAATGGGGACGCTTCCGTCCTTGGCAGTTCATCGGCGGTGCCGTTTCGGCCGTGCTGCTCGCCATCGTCTTCAGCGGCATGTTCGGTCTGGTGAACGTCAACACCACGCTGTTCATCGTGCTGTTCGTCATCACCTTCGTCGTGCTCGACGTGTTCTACTCCCTGCGAGATATCTCCTACTGGGGCATGATTCCGGCACTGTCCTCCGACTCCCATGAGCGTTCCACCTACACCTCTCTGGGATCCTTCACCGGTTCCATCGGCTACAACGGCATCACTATCGTCGTCATCCCGATTGTCACCTACTTCAGCTACATGTTCACCGGCAAGAATGCCGAAAGCCAGAGCGGCTGGACCGCATTCGGCATCATCGTTATGCTGCTCGGCATCCTCACTGCTTGGACCGTTGCCTTCGGCACTAAGGAAAGCACCAGCGCCCTGCGTTCCAAGGCCCAGAAGAACGGCAACCCGCTCGAGGCGTTCAAGGCACTGTTCCAGAACGACCAGCTGCTGTGGGTCGCCCTGTCCTACCTGCTGTACGCCATCGCCAACGTGGCCACCACTGGCGTGCTCCTCTTCCTGTTCAAGTTCGTGCTCGACAACTCGGCCGCCTACTCCGCGACCGGCGTCATCGCACTGGTGGCCGGTCTCATCATGGCTCCGCTGTACCCGATTCTGAACAAGCACATCCCACGCCGCTACCTGTACATCAGCGGCATGATCTCCATGATTGTCGCTTACGTTCTGCTGGGTCTTTTCTCCACCAACATCGTCGTGGTGTTCATCGCACTGGTGCTCTTCTACGTGCCGGCCACGCTCATCCAGATGACCGCCATCCTCTCCCTGACCGACTCCATTGAATACGGCCAGCTGAAGAACGGTAAGCGTAACGAGGCTGTCACCCTGTCCGTCCGCCCGATGCTCGACAAGATCGGTGGCGCCCTGTCGAACGGCATCACTGGCTTCATCGCCGTCGCGGCAGGTATGACCGGCAGCGCCACTGCAGCCGATATGACCCCTGCGAACATCCACATCTTCGAAGTTTGCGCCTTCTGGACGCCGCTCGTTTTGATTGTGCTCAGCCTGCTGGTGTTCGTCTTCAAGGTGAAGATTAACGAGAAGATGCACGCCGAAATCGTCGAGCAGCTCGAAGCCAAGCTCGCGGCTGGTGAGGTCTCCGACGAGGAAGCCAAGACGGTCGAGACGGTTGAAGCCGTCAACGAAAAGGCTAAGACTCTGACTGAATAAATAACCAGTACTTGCCACTCCTTCCTTTCTCTCTGATGGAGGCCCCAATTTCGGTTGGGGCCTCCATTGGTATATGCGCTGTTTATAACCGCTCAAAGTTTGTCAAATGAACAAAACGACAGATACCCCGGAGCATAATGCAACCAATGTTGTTTCGCTTTTTTGCTCAAGGCATATCTTGCCATGTTCTGAGGTGAACCATGTATTTTCGTGAATGGCCAATCGAAGAATCGAATTAGATTTCATTGTTTCGGATGAGAAGGTCCCAGCTTTACAGGGGGTATTAATGACATTCATCTCACGGGCGGCGCGCTATGTGTCCAGAAAACGAGTGCGCACCGCGGTGCTGTTCATTGTGCTGACCATCATAACGGCGAGTATGCTGTCCGCGACCGCAGTTTCTCAGGCAGCTCAACATGAGGCTGGACAGATTGAGAAACAGGCGGTCGGCGGATTCGTGCTGGCTAGTAACCTGCAAGGCAGCATGCTGACACCTCGCGGAGGCGGAATGGTCCGTCCCGCTGATGTGCAACGAATCTCGAAGCTGTCCGGGGTTGACTCGTACATGGTCAGGCAGAACGCCACCGCCGATCTCGTGGGAGCCAGCGTGGTGAAGGTCCCCGGCGGCGATGATTACGATGCGGAGAAAGAACAGCAGTTCGGCAATACGGCCAACGTCATAGGCACAAACGATTCGTCAAAACTCAATGTGTTCACGTCGCACACGCTCGGCATGGTCGAAGGACGTCATCTCAAGGCATCCGATAAGCATATGTCGATGGTCCATGAGGATCTCGCCAAAACCAATGGGCTTAAAGTCGGCGATACCCTCACGCTCAAGGCCAATCCATATGATGCCGACAATGAGTCGCATTCGACGGCAACTGTCAAAACCACCATCGTTGGAATATTCAAAGGGGACAGCGACAGAAAGGTATCCAGCCGCGCGGAACTCACCTCCAATACTGTGTACACCGATTTGGACACTACAAGTACTCTGTACCAGTACAAGGCTGGCAAGGAAATATATCAGGATGCCACTTTCGTTCTGGACAAGGGCGTCGACGTGGAGAAAACCATGGAAGAGGTGAAGAAGCTTCCAGTGGATTGGAACAACTACCAGATCACGCGCAATGACCAATATACGTCGAGCATGCTGAATGCCGCCCGAGGTGTGCGTTCCATGATGCGCAGCGCTTTGATCGGCGTGACCATTTCTGCTGTGATAGTTCTCAGTCTCATGCTCTTACTGTGGATGAACGATCGACGTCAGGAGATGGGCGTATTGGTGTCCCTCGGCATCGGCAAGCCATCCCTGATCGCCCAATATCTAACCGAGATGATTCTGATTGGTCTGCCGTCCCTGGTCTTCGGATGGTTGTGCGCACGAGGAGTGGCCCAATGGCTTGGCACCTCGGCCCTCCGTTCCGTGAACGCCTCCGCGGCGAAGGAGCTGAGCAGCATGGGGCAAGTCGGCGGCGATCTCGAGTCCAATATGTCGGTTCGCACCTTGGATTCGCTCACGGTATCAATCGATACGAACGCCGTACTGTATGTATCGCTCGGCCTGCTGGCGGTGATGCTGGTATGCGTTGCCATATCGTGCATACCGATGCTGCGCAAGTCGCCACGAAGCCTGTCGGAGCTCCGATGATGGGCATGAACGTGTGGAAGCGTGCCACGCTGGCAATCGTACGTAAACCGGTACGCAGCGGAATCATCGGACTGTTGATGCTGATGGTTTTCACCAGTCTTGTGGCTCAGGTCGGAGTGTCAACGGCGCTTCAGGAAATGTCCGACGATATCGGCAGAAGCATGGGAATAGGTTTTACCGTCGACACAGGCGAGAATCCTGCAAGTCTAAAGGAAGCGAGCCGGTTCTCGCGCATCCCCGGCGTAAGAAAAACCGTTTACGAACGTAAGATCCTGGCAGGGGTGGATGGCGCGCATCCGGTTGTCCCCGAACATGGTCCTCGACTGGATTCCGGTCTATCCACGCAGGTCAGCGTGCTGGGCACTACTGACTCCTCGTTGTCCGAAGAGTTCCAAAGCGGTCTGTACCGGTTGGAACAAGGACGCCACATTTCAGGTAATGGCCGGAACGTACTGATTCACCGGGATTTCGCACGTGAGAATGGACTATCGGTGGGATCAACACTCCAGCTCAGTCAGGAAGACCGCGATTCCACCGTTCGCGTGGCCGGAATCTTCTCTGGCAATGTGCAGGCACAGAGCCCTATGCCATCGGACGCATCGGAGAATCTTATCTATTCGGGCGTTCAAGTGGTTTCCGCGCTGACTGGAGAGGAACGGGTCGGCACGATCCGGTGCCTTTCAGATAATCCGCAGACGCTTTCCGCCGCAATGGCCCAAGCAAAAAAAATCGCTGGAAGCAAGTATGGCGTCACCGATGACTCGGCGCGGCTTTCCGGCGTGCTGCAGTCAGTGGAAACGGTGCGCGATCTGATCCGCATGGTGCTGTTGTCCGTTTGCCTGGCTGATGTGTTGGTACTGGGCATGGCGCTTGTTTTCTGGATCCGCTCACGTATCCATGAAATAGGCACCCTTCTGGCTCTCGGCATCGGCAAGATGCAGATTATCGCCCAGTTCGCAATCGAAACCGGTCTCATGGCTGTGGTCGCCGCCCTGTGCTCGCTGGGCACAGGCTCCCTATTGTCTGGTTACGTGTCCTCGCTCCTGCTGCACGATTCGGGAGTCGCGCCTCTTGAATCATTGCAGGTGGAGGCTCTGCCGCCAGAACAGACGCTGCTCATTCTGCTGCTCGGATGCGCGGTCATCGCAGTCGCGCTTGCCGTGTCGTGTGCCGCAGTGCTGGCCAAATCCCCGAAATCCATTCTTTCCTCTATGCGTTAGGAGATATTAATCATGACTATCTGTCTGCAATTGGACCATGTCAATTACTCATATGGCGCGGCGAAGATTCGCGTTCTTTCGGACGTGAACGCAGATTTCGAATCCGGAAAGATGTATGCGATAACCGGCCCATCGGGAGCGGGGAAGAGCACTTTGTTGTCTCTGTTGGCCGGTCTGGATGCCCCCTCTGATGGAGTGGTTCGTTTTGAGGGCAAGGATATAGCTACGACGGGTTACTCAAAGCACCGTCGCGAGCACGTGTCCTTGGTGTTCCAGGACCATAACCTGATCGACTATCTCACCCCCGAAGAGAATCTTCACCTGGTCAATCCCAAGGCCGATATGAGGATCCTCGAGGATCTGGGGCTGAGCCGTGAGGAATCGAAGCGCAACATCATGCACTTGTCGGGTGGCCAACGCCAGCGGGTGGCGGTCGGCCGCGCCCTAGTGGCGCCCGGCCGTGCGATTCTGGCGGATGAGCCGACTGGCAGCTTGGATCCGGAAATGACTGACGAGGTGATTGATCTTTTGCGGCAGGCCGCTCATCAACTCGGTAAATGTGTCATTGTGGTGACGCATTCCAAGCGTGTCGCCGGTTCCGCCGATGCCGTTTACACTCTCAGACATAAGAAGCTAGCCAAGGCATAGCTCGCTCGCATAGACCGCGTTTTCCGTCGGAACAGCGTGGATTGGGGCGACATGCACGGGTTTGGGTAGATACTTTCGTCGCGGACGCTCGCGTTACTCTGGCATCCGTTCGTTATACCCGCCTGTTTGCGCAAATCCTCGGAGGGATGCGTAGCTCCCTGTGTGTTGCCCCGTTTGCTGAGTGCAAGGGTTGTCATATCGCTTTTGCCTGTTTATACAAGTAAAAACTACTTGTCGTGGGATGCAACTGCGGAACTGGGCTATTGCGCCCAGAGACACAGTGCGAGCGTGTTAGATGACTTGTTATTACAACGGCAGTTCCCGATAAACCAAATCGTCACGGACTGCAAAGCCCTGCCGTTCCCAGAAATCGTTGCCGGCATCGTTGTCTGCGGGCACTCCGACAGCGACTTTCGGCAGACCGATCGTACGAAGCGTTTCAACCACACGGCCCACCAACATCGAGCCAATGCCCCTACCGCGCGCGTCGGGGTCAACCGCCGTGTGGTAGATGCGCGACCGTCTTCCGTCGTGGCCGGCAAGAATCGCGCCAATGATTCTTCCTCCATCGTCCTCGGCTACGAAACAGGTGTCGGGATTGCGTTTGAGAAACGTCTTTATTGCATCCTTGCAATCGTCTATATCCCTCATAGTGAAACCTGTGCATCGCGTCCACAGTCCGTATACCAGCGGATAATCCTCGATTTTCATATGGCGTATGGTCATTGCTATCGGTTCGGTCATATTTCCTTCTTTTTCTTGAACGTTAACTCCGATTCTCGCATCGTTCACGGTATTTTCTGTGCGGGTATGCCATATTTGCGTTGCACGGCCGTTCGTGGCGTGCGTGTCGGGGAAGCCGTGGAAGTACCTTGAAGGACAATCCGTCGTTTTTCGGAGATACACCGGATGTGAACACATGGCAACGGCACGGTGAACTATGCTTAACTGGAATTATGCATATGAAGAACAGAAGGATCGCGAGAGCGGCGGCTGTGGTAATCGCAACCGCCATATTGTGCGGCATTGTGCCTATGATTGGCGTCGCACTGCGCAATTCGGCAATCGCAACAACGCGTGAAACCAATATTTTGCAGACTTTAGCGACGCTGCCAGAAGGGTTGCGCGACTGCTCCGCAGTACTTGCGTACCTATTTTCAACGGTAGGCTGCATCACAATCGTCGCCGCGCTTGCCGCTGTCGATTTGCGTATTACCGGCAGCAGGCGCGTCGTCATCCGCGATGTCGTCGTGTCGGCGGCGCCAATACTGTACGTGACCGGCGTCAAATGGCTGGTCGAACGTCCTCGTCCGGTCACGTCCGTCGGCAGTGGTCTGTTGCCTGGCGATCCAAGTTTTCCGAGTGGCCACACGGCGGCCGCGGTGATCGTATCGGTCATGATGATTCTTACCGTACGTAATTTCGCGCACAAATGCTTCCCCGATGGAGAAGATGACGGGCGTGCAAACCGAAGACGGGTATTCCTCCGCAGGGCGATCATTGGCGCTGTCGCGCTTGTCCTGGCGGTTGCCTGTTCGCGACTACTGCTCGGCTTGCACTATCCGACCGACGTGATTATTTCCGCCACCATCTGCCCACTCATTTCCTACGCCGTGTGGTGTGTATGGAACGCATGCGAAAGCGCGGGGGAGCGGTAAAAACGTATCTGCCATGTGAGTTCCTTTGATTCTGAAATCAGTTTGGGGATATCCGATTGTGCGTGCAAAACGACAGGTTGTGTAATACGGCAGTGGTGATGTGACAAAAGCTGGTTCAATCAAACTAGCGGCGAAAACCTGCGTGCGGCACGGCACGATGCAGCGCGGTGCGGCAGCGGGAAAATCGCAAGAAAAACCACAGTGAAGCCGAGCAAGACAGACCTGACGAAGTGGGTTTGCGACATACTTAGTGCAAGGGAGAGCCAATGGAACTCGAAGAACTTTCGGTCGTTGAAAAGGCCGCAATGCTTTCCGGTGGATCCGAATGGGATTCGCGAGGCAACGCCCGCGCAGACATCCCCAGCTTCGTGATGAGTGACGGCCCCCACGGTGTACGCCGCCAGCTCGGCGAAGGTGACCATCTCGGCATCGGCGCATCCAAGCCGGCCACCTGCTTCCCGACCGCAGGAACCGTAGCTAATTCTTGGGATCCGGCGCTCGCTGAAGAGATGGGCGAGGCCCTCGGCAGCGAAGCACACGATCTTGACGTGAATGTGCTGCTCGGCCCAGGCTTGAACATCAAGCGCAACCCACTGTGCGGACGTAACTTTGAGTACTACTCCGAAGATCCGATTGTCGCCGGACGCATGGCAGCAGGCCTGATTCGCGGCATTCAGAGCAACGGCACCTCCGCATGTCCGAAGCATTTCGCCGTCAACAGCCAGGAATTGCGCCGTCAGGCCAGCAACTCCGTGGTCGACGAACGCACCATGCGCGAACTGTATTTGACCGGTTTCGAAATCGCAGTGCGCGAAGCCAAGCCGCTGACCATTATGACCTCCTACAACGAGATTAACGGCGTCTACGCGCACGAAAACAAGCATTTGCTGCAGGAGATTCTGCGCGACGAATGGGGCTTTGACGGCATGGTCGTCTCCGATTGGGGCGGATCCAACTCCGCGGTCGCAGCAGTCAAGGCCGGCGGTTCTCTGGAAATGCCGTCTCCGGGCTTCACTTCCGTACGTGAGCTGGAAGGTGCGGTCAAGGCTGGAACCTTGTCTGAAGCCGACCTCAACGCTCGTGCCGCAGAAGTCGCAAAGATCGCCGCAGCGACCAAGCTGGTCGGCGTTGGACGCAACGATCTGCTCAAGGACGAAGTCGCAGCGGCCCATCACGAGGTGGCACGCAAGGTGGCGGAAAGCTCCAGCGTGCTGTTGAAGAACGATAACGCAACTTTGCCGTTCAAGGCTGGCACTCGTGTGGCTGTGATCGGCGATATGGCGGCAACCGCACGCTATCAGGGATCCGGCTCCTCCAAAGTGAACGCCACTAAGGAAGAGAACATTCTTGAGGAAGTCAAGAACGTTGAGGGCCTGGTGCTTGCCGGTTACGAGCAGGGCTACGACCGTCAAGGCAAGGCTGATCGCGTGCTCGTGGAAGACGCCGTAGCCCTGGCCGGTAAGGATAATGTGGATGTGGTGCTTGCGGTCGTCGGTCTTGATGAGCGTAGCGAATCCGAAGGTCTTGACCGTTCCACCATGGCGATTCCGCAGGTGCAGAACGATTTGGTCGAGGCGTTGAAGGGTACTGGCAAGCCGATTGTGATCGTGCTTGTTGCCGGTTCTCCGGTGGAACTGCCGTGGATCGATGATGTTGCCGCAGTACTTTACGTGGGCCTGTCCGGTCAGGCCGGCGCTTCCGCAACCGTACGTGCACTGACTGGCGAAGTCAATCCATCCGGCCACTTGGCTGAAACCTGGCCGGTGCGTTACGAGGATTGCCCGAGCTCCGGTTGGTATCCGGCAATCGGTCGCGATGCGATCTACCGCGAAGGACCATTCGTTGGCTACCGTTATTACGAGACCGCCGGTGTGCCGGTGCGCTTCCCGTTCGGCTATGGCCTGAGCTATTCCAAGTTCACCTACAGCGCCGCAACCGCCGGCGAAAAGGGCGTTGACGTGATGGTCAGCAACGATTCCGACGTTGCCGGTTCGACCGTTGTACAGCTGTATGTGCGCGGCCCGCAGGGTGGCGTGCTGCGCCCCGATCGCGAACTCAAGGGCTTCGCCAAGATTTCGCTTGCCGCGCATGAAAGCAAGAGCGTGCACATTGATTTCGATCGTTATACCTTCCGTCACTTCGATGTTGCCAGCAACGAATGGAAGACTGAATCCGGCGAGTGGACGCTGATGGTGGGCGACAATGTCGAGCATCTGCCGGTTTCGATTCCGCTCACTGTTGCCGGCGATATCGATCCCGTTGCCGCAGATGTTGCGCTCGGACATTACCTCAGTGGTCACGTCAAGGAAGTGACCGATGCTGAAATGGCCATTCTGTTCGGTCGTGAGGTTGTGGCTCCGGGAAAGCCGGTGACGTTCGATGTGAACGATCCGATCATGTCTTGGGTGGATTCAAAGGGCTTCGTGGCGCGTACCGTCGCCAAGATGCTCACCAAGCAGGAAGCCAAGATCCGTCAGAAGACCGGTGCTCCGGACCTTAATACCTTGTTCATCCTGAACATGCCTCCGCGAGCCATGAGCAAGATGACCCAAGGCATGGTCGATTCCGCGATGGTCGACGCCATCGTCAAAATCGCCAACGGCCACACCTTCCGCGGATTGGGCGGCGTTATCGCCGGCTTCTTCCGCAACCAATCCGCAAACAGGCGCACTGCAAGGGAGCTGAACAATGACTGATAACAATGCAACGCAGCCGGCCAGGAAGGTCGGTCCGATCCGCCAGTGGATCAAGGATCACCCGAACATCTGGGAATTCATCCTGTTCAACCTGCTGTCGAACATCTCCACCATCACCCGTTTTGTGGTGACGTGGATCGGCACTGCCATCTTCATCAGCGGCATGGGCCTGACTCAGCCGTTCCACTTCCTGATCTTCAACTACGACACCCAGGGAAACGGTCTGGGCGGCTTCCTCACCTTCCTGCTTGCCGAGGTGCTCGCCCAGGTGGTGAATTTCTTCGTGCAGATGAAGTGGGTGTTCAAGTCTGACTCCAGCTTCAAGGACGCCGCTTGGAAGTATGTGATTCTCGCCGTGATCATCGTGGTTGTGAACCTCGTGCTGCCAGGCTATGTGACCGGTCTGTGCCAGGGTTGGGGCATGGGCGCTGGCATCGCCGGCACCATCGCTTCCGTGGTCAACACCCTGCTCGCCGTGATCGTGAGTTACCCGCTGCTCAAGTTCTGGGTTATGCCGAAGAGCAAGGGCTCCAAGAAGGCCACCAAGTAACCCTTCATAGCTGACTTCCTTTTTCCCTTCCTCAACCCGCCCGGTCTTCCCCCTTTTTTCGGGCGGGCTTTCTTATGCCCTTTTGCTGCTTTCCTGCAGTTTCTTGTGATTTCTCAATATCGAAATGCAATCGTCAGCAGTGTTGCCGACGTAAAATCGAAAACGAGATTGGCGTAAAATCAAAAGTGCGGAATGATGAGTGATTTAAAAATGGCGGAATATCGTCCTCGCATTGCAGACCGGTGACTGGAAAAACTGTTGCGCGCTTTTGGTGCCGTTGAGATTGTAGGTCTCCACCTGATTGACGATTTAAAAGGATGAGAACCTTCTCTTCATGCAAAATCTCGAGTTTGCACGAAGCTGAAACGCTATTTCGTGGATACTTCACTGCCGATCGCCACGCTCGGGGCGTAACAAACGAACGTTGCGGCAGGTGGGACAATTGGGGGTGGATTGAACGAAGGAGACGGTGTGCAAGGAGTGCGGCAGGTGCGGGAATTGCGGGAATCGCAAAAAACACGGGAATCGCAGGAGTCGCAGAATTCTCAAGGAACGCAGCCAAAGATCGGCAGAATTCCGGCGCTGATTGCGGCGGTGGTAATTGTGGGAGTGGCCATTGGTGCGGCCGCCGGTCTGCTGACGTTGATGCTGTACGGCGTCGAGCATCTTGCGCTTGGCTATGTTGAGAATTCGCAGGAATCCGGCCCGTTCAACGTTCCTGTGATTCGTCGACTGATTTCCGTGACCGCGGGTGCGGCCATCGCGGCCGTGATTTGGTGGCTGTTGCGTACGCGCAGTACGAAAGTACCGTCCGTTAAAAAGGCGGTAAATGGCGATATTATGCCGATTTGGCAGACCGTCGTGCATGTGCTGCTGCAGATTTTCATTGTCGGTACGGGCATGTCGATCGGTCGAGAAGTGGCGCCGCGCGAGTTGGGTGCGATGTTCGGCCAACGGTTCGCGCGTTGGGCGCATCTTGATGCGAAAGACACCCGTATGCTGGTGGCAATCACGGCTGCGGCTGGCCTTGCGGGCGTGTATAACGCGCCGCTTGCGGGCACGTTTTTCGCGGTCGAGATTCTGCTCGCCGATATAACTCTCGAAACGGTGACATTCGCATTCGCCTGTTCCGCGCTGGCTTCGTGGGTGGCGTCGCTGGTCAAGGGCACGCATACGTTCTATTTGATCGGTGAAACCGACGGTTTGTTTACTCCCGATTACATGGCGTTCGCACTGGTTGCCGGCATGATTTTTGGCGCTGCCGGCGCGCTGTTCCGTCGTGGCTCGCAGTGGGCTGAGAAATCCAAGCCGTCGGGCGTTGGCATTCTGTGGATGCTGCCGCTCGCTGGCTTGCTGACCGGTGTGGTGGCGATTTGGGCGCCGCAGGTCATGGGTAACGGTCGTGCCACGGCACAGTTGAGCTTCTCCAGTAATGCCGATTTGGCCGTCATTCCGATTCTGCTGCTGTCTTTTGGTGCCAAAGCGATCGTCACATTGCTGACGATTCGTTCCGGCGCCTCTGGCGGCGTACTGCAACCGGGTATCGCATTGGGTGCTTCCGGCGGTGCGATGCTTGGCATTCTATGGATGCAGATATTCCACACGAACTCAATCGGCATGTATGCGCTGCTGGGCGCGTGCGCATTGCTGGCGGCCTCCCAGCAGGCTCCGCTTATGGCGATTTGTTTGGTGATGGAACTTGCGGATGCTCCGATTAATCTGTTTGTGCCCATTGGCTTCGCGGTTGCGGTCAGTGCGTTCGTCGCAAGCCGTTTGGGCGGACCGCTTGCTGCTGTTCATCTATCGAAAAGTGCGAAAAAAGAGGCTAATTAAGAAGAATGCGCATGTAAGGGTGCATTAGACGATAGGCTAGGGGGTTGGTGTACGGGTGGCCGGTGTTGCGCACCCGATAATGAAGATGACTCAGGCGCGGTTTTTCATATGGCCATAAGACCGGTTTTCTTCGGAATGAGCGCGGTCAGCACGAACCAGTGGTCTTCGGTGCGAATCGTCACTTCGCCGCCATACTGTTGCGCGATATGACGAATTGACTTCACGCCGAAACCGTGCCGGTGCGCTGGTCGTCGCGCTTGGTGGTGCGCAAATTGCCTTCCGCATCTTTCTTCAGCCGGGAATCGTAATAATTTTCCACACGGATGACAATAAAGTGATTTTGCTCGTATAACGCAAGTTTGATTAGTCGCTGTTCGCATTTCGGCAGTTTTGACGTCGCTTCGATCGCATTGTCGAGCGCGTTGCCGAACAACGATGCGATATCCATTGACGACATGCCGCTTAACAGCGATCCGTCCGCGACCGCGGTGAACGTGATTCCGCGATCAGCGCAGGCGCGCTCTTTCGTGGTCAGAATAACGTCAAGCACGGGATTTCCCGTATGTTGCTGCGCGCTGTAGCGCTGCACGGATTGTTCCAATTGCTCGAAGCCGGCTGCGGCATGCTTTGGATCGACTTCGGCACGCAATGCGGTGATCTGATGCTTCAGATCGTGCGCAAGGCGGCCCAACGATTCGATGTTTTCCTTCGATTGAAGATATTCCTGATGCTGGCTTTCCAGTTGCGCGTTGATCGACGCGAGTTCCGTGTTCGCTTCGATGCGACGCGCCTGCTCCTGTTGCGCGTACAGAATCGCGAAACCGCAGAAATCAACCAGCGTGCGAATGTAGAAGATCTCCTGGCCGACCGAACCGGAAAACGGCGTGTTCGTCGATACGAAACTCAAATTGCTCATGGCGAATGTGACGATCATGATGGCCATCGTCGCAATCGCGGCAGAAGCGGTCGGCAACGTCGGCGCGGTCTGGCTGAAATTGCCGCGTTCAACCAGCCAAGCCAAACTGAAGCACAATGCGTACGTAACGACCAGCAGCACGATTGCAGGCCAATCGTAATCGGCGAAACCATCGCGCATGCCAATGAACGTAACGATCTGCCAATGCAGCGACGCTACCAATTCGGCCAGTACGAACGCGCGTGCCGTAATATACAGGCCTTCGCGTTTGCCGGTGCCCGCGCCAAGCAGAATCGTCGCATACATGCAGGCGAATGCGAGCAGCATGCCGATAATCCAGAACCAGATCGGCATACTGCCGTCAAAATACTGCACTGCAGTCAGCAGCAGCAGTCCGGCCGCGCTGACGATGATCGACCGCTGGAGTGGAACGCGCCGATACAGCACTGCGATATACACCATGCAGGCAGCCCATTCGCAGATCGCTGTATATGAACGAGGAATGTCGGGCAGGGCGTTGGTGATCGGCGTCATCGACGGCACCGAAAGCACGGTTATCGTGGTCGAAGGTGTTGTAGGGAGTATGCTCGCCAATCCTGCAGCCAATCCGGCCAGCATATTCGGCAATACCGCGCCGATCACCTGCCACCCCCCATATAGTCGGTCAGTGCGGTCAGGAACGCCTTCTTGCGTGGGCGGCTCACGCGCAGCTGCTCACCGTTCGACATCACGCAATCTTGGTCGGCAACGCCCGTCACATGCTTGAGGTTCACCAGATAGCAGGAGTTCGAGCGGAAGAAATGATGGTCGGTAAGCTTGGCTTCCATGTCTTTGAGCGTGCCATTGATCGACAGTTTGCCTTCCAGCGTGTGGATGACGATGGTGTGCCGAATCGATTCAAGATACAGAATGTCGGCAAGATTCAGGCGCATCTGCCCGTTGCCGGTTTCGATGAGCATGGAATCATCGCCATTGCGTCGCACCATGTCGATCGACTTTTTGAGCTCCTGCGAAAACGCGAACCATGGTAGAGGTTTAAGCAAGTACGACAACGCACGCACCTCATACCCGCTGATCGCATACTGCGGTGCAGCGGTGATGAACACGATCACGACTTTGTCATCGCGCTCGCGGATGCGTCTCGCGGCGGCCATACCGTCCATTTCGCTCATCTCGATGTCGAGCAGTAAAATATCGTAAACGGGGGTATATTTTTCTACGATTCGCGCACCGTCGTCGAATACGGAAACGGTAAATTGCTCGCCATTTTCCTGTTGATATCGGTTGAGATAGTCGAGTACCAGCTGGCAGCTTGCGGGATCATCCTCGACCACGCCGATTCGAATATTGCGCAATTGCAACCTCCCTGTTCTGTCTTTCGCTCCGCACCATTGTCTTGCATGATGGCGATAAATGCGTGTATTTACTACGCTGTTAGCCCCCTTTTGCCAGCGGAGACAAACAGCACGACTCGCGACACGCATTGACAGTTTTAGCGTTGTATGTATCATGGAACGTGGCTCAACGAAGAGAACCTTCGCTAAACCAAAGAAATAAATTAACGCTTTGAATTGTGGCTTTGTCGAAGTTGTAAGCCGCAAGGCGAGGCACCGAAAGAAATCCCTTTACAACGGATCGTGAGGCACGTACCTGCCTCTGAAAGGATGACAAATCATGGCAGAAGTCGTATTCGACCATGTTACTCGTATCTACCCGGGCAACGATAAGCCGTCGGTGGATGATTTGAATATGGACATCAAGGACGGCGAGTTCCTGGTGCTGGTTGGCCCGTCTGGCTGCGGCAAGTCCACTACTCTGCGTATGCTCGCTGGCCTTGAAGAGGTCAACAAGGGCCGCATCCTCATCGGTGGCAAGGACGTCACCACGATGCAGCCGAAGGACCGCGACATCGCAATGGTGTTCCAGAACTACGCTCTGTATCCGCACATGACCGTGGCCGACAACATGGGCTTCGCTCTGAAGATCGCCGGCACCCCGAAGGAAGAGATTCGCAAGCGCGTCGAGAAGGCCGCTGAGATCCTCGACCTGACCGAGTACCTTGATCGTAAGCCGAAGGCTCTGTCCGGTGGCCAGCGTCAGCGTGTGGCTATGGGTCGTGCAATCGTCCGTGAGCCGAAGGTCTTCCTCATGGATGAGCCTCTGTCCAACCTCGATGCCAAGCTCCGCGTGCAGACCCGTACCCAGATCGCTGCTCTGCAGCGCCAGCTGGGCGTCACCACCCTGTACGTGACCCACGATCAGACCGAAGCTCTGACCATGGGTGACCGCATCGCCGTTATCAAGCTCGGTGTCCTGCAGCAGGTCGGCGCCCCGACCGAGCTGTACGATCGTCCGGCCAACGTCTTCGTCGCTGGCTTCATCGGCTCCCCGTCGATGAACATCAACACCCACCCGGTGGTCAACGGCAAGGCAAAGATCGGCGAAGACACCGTGGATCTGCCGGCTGAGGCTGTCAACAAGCTCACCGCTGAAGACAACAACCAGATCGTCGTCGGCTTCCGTCCGGAAGACGCTTCCCTGGCCGCCCCGGATGACGCCAACGCCTTCTCCCTCAAGGTCATGAACGTTGAGGATCTGGGCTCCGATGGCTACATCTACGGCAACATCATCACCGATGGCTCCGCTGCTGAGGCATCCACCATGATGTCCGATCAGAACAAGCTCACCACGATCCGCGTGAACCCGCGTGCTCTCCCGAAGGTCGGCGATACCGTCAAGATCAAGATCGACCCGTCCAAGATGCACCTGTTCGCTCCGTCGACCGAGCTGCGCCTGAACTGAGCTGATACCGAGTAACCAACCGTTGGCTGTTTCTTCAGGGGGATATCTTTTGCGGAAATCGGCTGGCGGGTGGCTGAATAAAAACTTGGCGGAAGCGCGAACTTCCGTCAACCATTAAACGAGACGTACTCTTCCTCTCTTACCGTCTCGTTGGAGAAGCCCCGCGTTGGTGCGGGGCTTCTTTTGTTGTATCTGCAATAGTGAAATTTGTTTTCCTGTAGTGAGATTCTATTATTGAGATTGCAATGGTGAGATCTCAAATGAAATGCGACATTGGAATTTCAATGATGATCATCGCATATCGATGAATGAAATATCGGCAGGTGAAACGGATTCGTCCATATTCGCTTCTTCGGGTAGGTCAACAGGTAAATTGTTGATTTATGGAATCTCTTGAATTGCCACAGATGGATCCCCGTGTGCTGAAAGCAACTTCCGTGCAGGCCGGAGATCCGGCCGCACAATCTCCGGAGCCGCAGGCGCTGAAAATCACCGCCGCAAGCTCGAATCCGAAGATGTTCACCCTGCCGTGGGAAAAGCCGCTGGCTACTTGGCCGGAAGACCTGCTGGCCAATCTTCCGCGTGGTATTTCCAGGCACGTGGTGCGTTTCGTGCACGTGGGTGACGAAGTGTACGCTATGAAGGAAATCACGCGCAATGTGGCGGAACGAGAATACGAGCTGCTGCGTCGCCTGCAGAAGCTGGAACTGCCGACCGTGCAGCCGATCGCCGTGGTCACGGGCCGTCATAGCCGTGAAGGCGAGCCGCTGGAAGCGATTCTTGTTACCAAGCATTTGAAGTTCTCACTGCCGTATCGTGCGCTGTTCGCGCGTAATCTGCGCCCTGATACCGCGGAACGACTGATTGACGCACTGGCTGTACTGATGGTGCGCTTGCATTTGGCCGGCTTCTATTGGGGCGATGTGTCGCTGTCGAACGTGTTGTTCCTGCGTGATGCCTACGCGTTCTCCGCATTTTTGGTTGATGCGGAAACCGGTGATCTGCAGATTAATCTGACGGAAGGCCAGCGCGAGTACGATGTTGATTTGGCTCGTACGAACATTATTGGCGAATTGATGGATCTTTCGTCCGGTTCGCTGCTGCCGAGCGGTGTTGATGAGATTGAGATCGGCAACCGTTTGGTGGATCGTTATCATTCGCTGTGGAGCGCGCTGACTGATACCGACAAGTTCGGTCCGGATGAGATGTGGAAGATTGAGAAGCGCGTTAACAAGCTAAATGAGCTTGGTTTTGATGTGGATGAGCTGGAAATGAAGACCGCTGAGGATGGCAAGCGTGTGCTGGTGCGTCCGCGTGTGGTCGATGCCGGTTATGCGAATCGTAAGCTGCTGCGTTTGACTGGTCTTGATGTGCAGGAGAATCAGGCTCGTCGACTTCTCAACGATTTGGACGCCTACCGTGCTTCCACATGGCGTGATGGTGAGGATCTTGAGATTGTTGCCACCGATTGGATGCGTGAAGTGTTCGAGCCGACCGTGCGCATGATTCCGCGCGAATACCGTTCGCAGATCGAACCGGCGCAGTTCTTCCATGAGGTGCTTGACCACCGTTGGTTCCTGGCCGAGAAGGCGGGTCATGATGTGCCGATGGCCGAGGCTGTGCAAAGCTATGTGGAGAAGGTGCTTCCGCAGTACAAGCTCACCACGAAGGATGTGGACGCGTTGAACGCCGAAGCCGATTCCGGTGTGATCGACGACGAATACACCTACGACGATCCCGACGACGGCTACAACCCCGACGACGATCCCGACGCAGCTGTATGGGCACATTGATAGAAAAAGCTCCAGTGGAGCTTTTTCCAATGTGCCCTGAGACGAGGCGATGGCGGGGGAGTGGGTCTGCGGTAAGCCCAGAATCAATCCAAGTACAGACTTGCATAACAAATGAGCGGATAATCCGTATGGACTATCCGCTCATAATCATTTCAGACGTGCTGCTTTGCCGTGTTTGCTTCCGCAGTTTCGCTGTGCTTGCTGTTGCTTTGCGCGTTGTCTACTTCGCGTCGGCTGCGGCACCGGCTTCGCGGCGGGCACGTACGACGGAATACAGCGTGATGCCTGCTGCGACGGAAGCGTTCAGTGACTCGACCATGTTCGACATTGGAATGCCTGCGATGGAATCGCATGCCTCGCGTACGAGACGGCTCAAGCCGTTGCCTTCGGAACCGAGCACTACGACCAGCGGGTCGGTTTCGAAACCGGTTTCGCCAACGAGGGCGTCACCGCCACCGTCGAGGCCGACGCTGTAGTATCCGCGTTCCTTCAGGCTTTCAATGGCTTTGGTGAGATTTACCACGCGGGCGACCGGCATGTGTGCGGCTGCGCCTGCGGACACCTTCCATGCGGCTGCGGTGACTGAAGCGGAGCGACGTTCCGGCAGAATCACGCCGTTGGCGCCGAATGCGGCTGCGGAACGGATGACCGCACCCAGATTCTGCGGATCGGTGACGCCATCAAGCGCGATGAACAGCGGACGTGCCGCAATGCGTGCGCTTGCGGAGTTGGCCGCTTCCATGGCGCGGGACTTCTTGTCGGCGCGTTCCACCAGCTCGGCGAGTGAGGAATACTGGAACGGCTGCGCCTTCATCACCACGCCCTGATGGTTGGAGGAGCGTGCGATGCGATCCATTTCCAAACGGTCGGCTTCCATAAGGTTCAGTCCATGAATGCCGGCGAGGCGAATGATTTCGCGCGTGCGGTCGTCGTGCTCGATGCGCGCGGCCACATACAGCGTGCTTGCGGGCACACCACAGCGCAGCGCCTCGAGCACGGCATTGCGGCCGATGACGAGATCATCGGATTCCGAGCTGAACTTTGCCGCGCGACGGCGTGCTGCCAGCCGCGGATCCGCCATCTTACGGCGATTGGTAGCCTGCTTTTCCTTGTAAGCCTTGTGATACACCCGGTCTTCGGCCTTGGGAGTTGGTCCCTTGCCCCTCAGCGAGTTACGATGCTTTCCACCCGACCCCTTGGTCGGTCCTTTTTTCATTGCCATAACTGCCTATTGTCCCAGCACCCCGGGAAAAACGGCTGCTTCGCTCCTAACCGATATGATGGATGGAATGGAGAAAAGAAGAGAGTTTTTTGGTTTGCCCGTCATGTTCTGGGGTTTGTGGGTCACGTTGCTCATCCTGTGGATGGGCCGTTTCGTCACATCGTTCCTTTCCATGTATCTTGTTTCCGACATGCATGTGAGCGCGGGCGTGGCCGGCACCATCGTGTCCATGTACGGTTTCGGTGGCATTTTCGGCTGCCTGTACGGTGGCGCGTTGTCTGACCGATTCGGGCGGCCTGCGATGATTGTCATCGGCAACTTGGGTTCCGCTGCGATGCTGGTTTTGCTGGCTTTTATCGGCGATCCTTGGATTATGGCGATTGCGTTGCTGATATACGGTGTGATTTCCTCCATGCCGACGCCCGCGGTCTCGGCGTACGTTTCCGACGTTGTCCCGTTCCGTAAGCAGAAGCGCGCGTATTCGTTGCAGACGTGGGCTGTGAATTTCGGTTTTGCGATCGGGCCGATCATCGCCAACCAGCTTGTCAAGATTTCCTATTCGCTGATGTTCTATGTGGAAGCGGCGGTGCTGGTGTTCGCCACGTTGCTGATGATGGTGTTCTTCAAGGAAGCTGGATTGGGTGTGCGCGTTACCGGACGGTTTGTGAAACGCGTCGTGAAACAACCTATGGAACGTTCTGAAACTTCACAAACTACCCAATCGCAGCAATTCTCCATATGGCGTAGCTATCGTCGCGCGTGCGCCGACAAAGCGCTCATGTCGATGGTGGTGCTGATGTTCCTGTACACGCTGGCGTATTACCAGATCGTCAGCGGCCTGCCGATCTCCATGACGCAGATTGGGCTCGGCACGGACGAATATTCCAGCCTGCTGACCATCAACGGTGGCATTCTGTGCTTGCTGCAGATTCCAGCGATCGCGTTGTTTCAGCGGATGAGCAACACCCGTGTGCTGGTGCTTGGCATGTCCATCACGGCGGTTGGTTACGCGTTCCAAATCGGCGCCGATTCGTGGGTGACATTTGCGATTGCGACCGTGTTGTGGACTCTCGGCGAGCTTGGCACGTTCCCGATTGCCGCCACGACGGTGGCGAACATCGCGCCAAAGGATGTGCGCGGCACGTATCAGGGCCTGTACAACCTGGTGTGGTCGCTGTCCAATGCGTTCTCGCCGCTTGTCGGAGGTTGGATTCTGAACGCGTTCGGCAGCCACGTGCTGTGGACCTGCTGCACGGTGATGTTCGTGATTGTGGCGATTGGTTTCTATGTGACACGCGGTCCCCGTGAACGTGCCGCAGCCCGTAATCTCGCTGCTGAGGAGGTGTAGCCGGCGTACGTGAAAAGCGGGAGGCCGCGATTCCGTTTGGAACCGCGGCCTCCCGCTATGTGTTTTAAGGATTGGAAAGAAGCGGAGCGGGGTGCTGCCGCGCCTGCGCCTTGCCTTCTGTCTAGGAAGCGGTCTTACTTGTTGAGGACCTTCTTCATCAGGTCGGCGGAGGCCTTGGCGAGAGCGAACTGGCCGAAGCCCGGGTCGATGGAGGCGAGGTCGGAGTTGATGATCTGATCAAAAGTGTTGTTCTTCATGATGTTTCCTTTCGGACGGCCGCCTGGTCTCTTTTGTCTTCCGTCTTCTTCACGTTGCGCGGTCGTCGCTGCTGTCTTTGTTCTCTTGTTCTTCGTTCTTCTGTTGTTTTTCTGTTGTGCCCTCACTATAGGCACGCCGGTATGCGTTTGTCATTCCGTAATCCTTATTTTTATTGTATGATCATCGGTCCATCTTGAAGAAAATGTAAATAATCTGCCTGCATAACGTTGCTTCCGATGGTTATTTGGGAGTGTTTCGGCTCGGAACGACTCGAATTGCCGCAGAACGAAACCGGTGACGTCAGTCTGTCCGCTTGTTGCGGCCAGCCTGCCGATGCTACCTGCATTGTGCGTTGGCCGGTTGCTGGTGGGGTTCGTACGAAGTTGGTGAGATGGGTTATTCCCCGGCCAGCCGATACCGCTGTTTTGGGCTGCGCGCCGGTTCCGTCGGCTCCACAATTTCGTTAGCGATCATGGTCCGCAGGTGAGTGGTGATGGTCGAACGGGATAGCCCCGATAGCTCAGACAGTTCCTTTGAAGTTGCGGAACTGCGCTTGCTCAGCAGTTCGATGATTGCTTCTTCTACGGATAGTGGGTTAGTATTGGTTTTCTCGCTTTTCGTCATTCTGCGTTTGTTGAAAGTCAATGAGAAAAAAGTCAACGTGTTAAGCGGTTTCGGTGGATTCATGAGCGCAGCTTGGAGCTGCTCTTCGATGACTTGGTAACCCGTTCCGCGATTCTCTACAACATACCCGCCACCGGGATATGGTGTGGTTTCCAGAATGTTGGAAAGGAATTGGTTTCTTGAAGAAGAGATGCCCACGGTGCCCAACGTGTCGATGGTTACGTTGCCGAACAATCCGCCGGGATTAAGGATTTCTAGCCGGTCGGCATATAGGTTCACCTGCACTTGTGATCCGCGGGCGTCTGGCGAGTAATCGCGGTGCATGAGTGCGTTGGCGATTGCCTCGCGAACCGCCTTACGCGGATAATCGGGCACATCCTGGCGAAATGCTCCCTCGATTACAGCTCCGGTACGCATGTTTTTGGTGACGGCATTCAATGCGTCTTCAATAATGAAAGGAATGGGGCCGATGATGGTCTGTGCGTCAAGGAATCTGCGGTTCTCGTCCACTATTTCGGCTTTGGTGATACCTGGGAAAGCGGTGAAAGTGATATTAAGCCTCGGGAAGAATTGCTGAGGGAATGATCCGAGTGCCAGCAGGCCGCCAAGCGTTGGCCGGATGGTTCCTTCATCGTCCTTTTTTGCGACGTGCATGCTGATGGTGATGTTTTCGTCACTGCGAGTGCCGAAAATACGTGGATGCAATTCACGTTGACGGTTGATGAATTGGGAAAGCAGATTGTGGTTCAGATCGTCTAGTGTGGCCTGCGCCACAATTTCGTCGTCGAATGTGGGCTGGCTGTGTTCTTCCATGAGGCGGTCGATTTCATATTGGGTGAGCTTGCGATCGCCGTCACCGGTGCGGATGTACGACCCTTGGTAGCGTCCTTTAGTGGTGATGTAGCACGGTCTGTCTTTGAGTGGCATTGCGGGGATGTGCGCCATGAGAACGTTGGTGCCTTCAAAGGGAATTACTTCCAGCGTCGGCCGTACGCGAGGCGTCATCTGCTCGCATTTGGCGCTCAGCGCTTCCTGTATGGCGCGCGCGTCGAAGGATTCCACCGGCGTGAACCCTTCCTTCTCGGATACGCCGAGAATGATGGTGCCTCCGTTACCGTTGGAAAAGGCGGACAGGGTATCGGTGATGCTTTCAGGTATTTTGTTACGTGCTTCCTTGACTTCGCAGGTTTGAGTATCGTTGCCGATTTGACGCATCTGTAAGATGAGATGTTTGAGTTCACTTGCGTTCATGACCGTCCCCCTGGCGCAAATCCATTTACTTGCAACAAGCTTAACATAACTTAACAGCAACTTCGCAGTTGTTAAGTTTGCTGTTAAGTTCGTGCGAAGTTAGGTGGAAAACGATGTATTGGCATGATTACGCGGAGCGAATGGTGAATATTGCCGGCAGGGCAGGTGCGTGTGTGTATGCGTGCGCGTGCGAAAAGCGGGAGGCCGCGATTCCGTTTGGAACCGCGGCCTCCCGCTATGTGATTTAAGGATTGGAAAGAAGCGGAGCGGGGTGCTGCCGCGCCTGCGCCTTGCCTCCTGTCTAGGAAGCGGTCTTACTTGTTGAGGACCTTCTTCATCAGGTCGGCGGAGGCCTTGGCGAGAGCGAACTGGCCGAAGCCCGGGTCGATGGAGGCGAGGTCGGAGTTGATGATCTGATCAAAAGTGTTGTTCTTCATGATGTTTCCTTTCACTTGGCTTGGCGGCGCGTTTTTTCTTCTTGTCATTCCTCTGGCCGCTGCCGTAAGTCTGTATTGTGTTTGCCTTTTTTCTTCGTTCTTCTGTTGTGCCTTCATTCTAAGTCGGTCAGGCCGCCAATGTCATGCGACGATCGTCACTTCTTTGGTATATTCATCGGTTAATCTTGAAGAAAAAGTAATAACTTGTGAAGGCGAACGCCCACAGACACGAAAAAGAAAGAAAAAAAGGGCACCGAGCTGTTGCTTGGTGCCCTTGGGAAAACAGAGATAATCAGACTTTACGGCCTGCGCCGTGAAAAATTACTTGCGCTTGGGCTTGCCGAACGTGAATGCGCGCACGATCGCGACGATGCCGATTGCCACAAGCGCGCATCCGCCGAACAGAATCAGCCAAGTCGTGGAGCTGATGGGGGAGAACAGCACGATGAAGCCGGCGACGATTGATAGCAGCGCGTAAATCACAGCCCATGCGGAGCTTGGCATGCGCCACGACTCCACGAGCGCCATCACACCTTCCAGCATCCAGCCGAGACCGACCACCATGGTAACGAGCACGGCGAGCGTGGCTCCGGAAAGCGCCGCGTTCTTCAGCATGGCCACACCGCCGACGGCCAGCATCAGACCGATTAGAATGTCAAGTACGCGCCATCCGCCCGGAAGCCCGAGTTCCACGATTGCGGTCACAATGCGGACCACGCCGGAAACCACGAAGTATGCGCCGAGTGCGATTGCGGCGACTTTCAGCGTGGCTCCTGGCCAGATCAGCAGTGCCAGGCCGAGGATGATGGCGGCGATGCCAAGTATTGCGTAGGTGCCGCGGATCGCGTTCTTCGCCTTCTTTGGCAGCCATTCCTCCGCAAGTTTGAACGGGCTGATCGGCTGCCAATTGTCGTTGCCGGTTCCTGGTTGGCTGTTCTGCTGTCCGTACGGTTGGCCGGTGGTGTAGCTCGCGTAGAAGAAGCCGTTCTGGTTCGGGTTTTGGTTGGCGTTGGGGCCGTCAAAGTAGCGTGGGGTCTGCGGCTCGCTCGGATACGGATTGCTCGAATTGTTGGGATTGCCGCTCTGCTGTTGGCCTTGCGATTGCTGATTTGGCGCGTATGCCCCGTATTCCGGCTGACCTTGCGGATGCTGTCCGTTGCTGCCGTTCGGATTCGGATTGTTCGCATACGGGTTGTTCATTGCGTCGCTCATGATGGCCCCTTTCCTTGAAGAGCTTGCTTCGTGACGTTCGGACGTGTGTGAATGTGTCCGCCTGCGCTCAAACGTTTCGGAAGCCCTACCCCCTCATTCTAGGCAATCTGTCTAATTTAAGCCATCAACAAAATCCTCCTCATCGTCCATTTTGATGGATGGGTCGCATGATTTGGCTGTCTTGCCACGCGATTTGAACAAATTGCCACACGATTTTGATCTGGTGACCTCACGATTTTTTCGATAAAGATGGTAGCGACGTTGCGGCCCATGTTGTCTTGTGATGGAACAATCGATTGGGTATGTGATTGAAGTGAGATTGCGAATTGTGTTTCACGACATGTTTCACGAATTTGCGAAATTTTGACAAAAGACGGTGTGTGGCACTCTTGCAAAATGGTCACGGTGTGCAATAATGGCAGGAATGCACCGATGGCGTACGCCCGGTGTCCGCAACCGCGCAGCATTGCCCAGCTCAGCGAGTGTTTGTGAAATCGCAATTTTCCGCGGTTTTCGCACTATCGCAACGGCAGGGGAGAGCTGACTACTCCGCGGCGCTCCCAAGGAGATCATCATGGTTGATCGCAAGGAAGATCAATCCACCCAATTCCGCGATACCAGTGCGGGCAATTTCGAACAAGCAACGAAAACCGTTACGCAAAAGCAAGTTGATCCGTCGCTCGCCGATGCGCAAACCGTAGCGCAATCGCTTGGCGTCGATTTGAATACCGGCCTGAGCCAAGCGGAAGCCAAGCGGCGACTCGACAAGTACGGACCGAATGAACTCGCGTCCGCACCACCGGTGCCGAAATGGAAGAAATTCCTCGAACAATTCAAAGACCCCCTTGTCTACCTGCTGTTGGCTGCAACCGGCATTTCGCTCGTCGCATGGTTCATCGAACGGGCCAACGCCGTACCGGGTGCGGAAGGCGGCGAAGCATTGCCGTTCGACGCCATCGTCATCGTGCTCATCCTCATCGTCAACGCGGTGCTCGGCTACATTCAGGAATCGAAGGCGGAAGCGGCCGTCGAAGCTCTTTCCAGCATGACCGCGCCGCAGACCAACGTGCTGCGTGACGGCCAAATCGCCCGCATCAACACGGTTGACGTGGTGCCCGGCGACATTATCGTGCTCGGTGAAGGCGACTCCGTTTCCGCGGACGGGCGTCTCTTCGCGGCCGCCAGCCTGCGCGTCGCGGAAGCCAGCCTTACCGGCGAAAGCGTGCCCGTCGGCAAAAAGACCGACACCCTCGCACAGGCGAAAGCTCTCGGCGACCGTGCCAACATGGTGTTCAACGGCACGTCCATAACGCAAGGCACCGGCCGAGCCATCGTAACCAGTACCGGCATGGGTACGCAGGTCGGCAAAATCGCGGATCTGCTACAAGCCACGGAAGACGACGAAACCCCGCTGCAAAAGGAAATGAACTACGTTTCCAAAATCCTCGGCACCGCGGTATGCATCATCGCGGTCGTGGTGCTGGTCGCGCTTGCGCTTACCGAAGGCTTCCACGACGTTCACGATGTGATCGATTCGCTGCTGTTGGCCGTTTCGTTGGCGGTCGCGGCCGTGCCGGAAGGTTTGGCTGCGATTCTTACGGTAGTGCTTGCACTCGGTGTGCAGCGCATGGCCATGCACAATGCGATCGTCAAGAAGCTGCATTCGGTGGAAACGCTCGGTTCCGCGTCGGTGATCTGCTCCGACAAAACCGGTACGCTCACCCGCAATGAGATGACCGTGGAACGTGTGGTCACGCCGAGTGGCGAAGTGCAGCTCACTGGCACCGGCTATGCGCCGGAAGGCCGCATGGTGGTCGATTCGCAGATCATGGAACATGCGCAAATACGCGAGATCATCGAATCGGAGGCCGTCGCAACCCTTGCCGTGGGTGCGCTGGCGAACGACGGCGAACTGCGCGAATCTGCTGCTTCTGCCGGAAATGCGGAAAACGTAACGTGGGAGGCAGTCGGCGACCCGACCGAAGTCTCACTCATCGTCGCAGCACAAAAAGTGAAAGCGAATCGCAAGTATGCCAACTACGGGCGCGTCGGCGAAATCCCGTTTACTTCCGAACGTAAGCGCATGTCCATCGTGGCGCAAGACAACGCCGACGCTGGCCGTCTGACCGTCTTCTCCAAGGGTGCCCCCGACGTGCTTCTTGGATATTGCAGCAGAATTGCGGTCGGCGGTGCCGTTCGTCCACTTACGGAAGGTGATCGTCAGCAGATTCTTGCGACTGTCGAACAGCTTTCTTCCGACGCGTACCGCACGTTGGGTCAGGCATACCGTCCGCTCGGTACCGCTTCGCTTGCACAAGTGCCAGGAGTCATGCTGAACTCCGCGGGTCATGTTGCCGATATTGCGGAACAAAGCGATGTGCTTGAGAATGATTTGATTTGGGTCGGCATGGTCGGCATCATCGATCCGCCGCGTACGGAAGTGCGTGATTCCGTGGCAGAAGCGCATCGCGCCGGCATCCGTACGGTAATGATTACCGGCGACCACCCGCTGACCGCAGCTCGCATCGCCACCGATTTGGGCATTATCGACAAGGGTGGCAAGGCCATGACCGGCAGTCAGCTTGACGAACTGCCCGACGAAGCGGCCTTCGACAAGGTGACCAGTGAAGTGTCCGTCTATGCGCGAGTCGCGCCGGAACACAAGCTGAAAATCGTCGAATCGTTGCAGAGGCAAGGGAATATCGTGGCCATGACCGGCGACGGCGTGAACGACGCTCCTGCCGTCAAAACCGCCGATATCGGCGTCGCCATGGGCATTACCGGCACTGAAGTAACCAAACAAAGCGCGAAAATGATTCTCGCCGACGACAACTTCAGCACCATCGTCGCAGCCGTGCGCGAAGGACGAGGCATTTTCGACAACATCCGCAAGTTCCTGCGCTACCTGCTGAGCTCCAATGTGGGCGAGGTGTTCACCGTGTTCGGCGGCGTGATGCTCGCCGGATTCCTCGGCATCACTCAGCCCGGCAGCCAAGGCGTGATCGTGCCGCTGCTCGCCACGCAGCTGCTGTGGATCAACCTGCTCACCGATGCTGCGCCCGCGCTCGCTATGGGCGTTGACCTGTCTACCGATGACGTGATGGCACGCAAACCGCGTAAACTCACGGATCGTGTGATCGACGCCGAAATGTGGGGCGACATCATTTTCATCGGTGTGATTATGGCAGCCGTCACCCTGATCGGCATGGACATGCATTTGGCCGGCGGCCTGTTCACCGACCGTTCCGTCGATGCGATCGGCCACGATGCGCAAATGACCGAAGCGCGCACCATGGGCTTCACGATTCTCGTGTTTGCCCAGATGCTGAACGCGCTCGCCTCTCGTTCGCACCTGCAGTCGGCGTTCGTCGGCCTGTTCTCCAACAAGTGGCTATGGGGCGCGATCGCACTGAGCGCGGTATTGCAGCTGGGGGTGATTTACATTCCGTTCCTCAACACCGCTTTTGGGACGGTACCGCTCAGCGCCGGCGCATGGGTCGAATGCTTGGGTCTTGCCATGATCGTGCTCATCGCCTCCGAACTGCGCAAATGCGTCCTTCGCGCCATGCACAAGCGCTAAAGGGCACTAGTCATAAGCCATAAACAGCGAGCGGGGCCATTCCTAATCGAGAATAGCCCCGCTCGCTGTACTCCACGCGCCGTGCGATGTTTATCGCAGACGCATTCGTCGTTTTATGCGTTTCAATCACGCCGTCTGCAGTTGGCGCTTCCCATACTTGCGACGTGCGGCTTCGGCGGTGACGCCAAGCGCACGACCGATGGTGTTCCATGACTGGCCGTGTTTGCGGCTGACTGCAACGGTATTGTCTATTCCGCGTTCAGCAATCCGTGCTGAATATTCGGTAATCAGTCGGCGATGTCGGCTTTGTAGAAGTTCACGTAGGAACGGCTCGGCGTCGGACCGCGCTGACCCTGATAATGCGAGCCGGTGCCTTGCGAACCGTACGGATGTTCTGCGGGGGAGCTGAGCTGGAAAAAGCACATCTGACCGATCTTCATGCCCGGCCACAACTTCACCGGCAACGTCGACACATTCGACAATTCCAACGTGATATGACCCTCGAAACCAGGGTCGATGAAGCCTGCGGTGGAATGCGTGAGAATACCCAAGCGGCCCAGCGAGCTCTTGCCCTCCAGGCGGGCGGCAATCGTCGGATCAAGCTTCACATACTCCCACGTGGATCCCAACGCGAACTCGCCCGGATGCAGAATCCACGGTTCGCCCGGAGCCACCTCGAACTGCTCGGTCAGCTCGCCCTGATTCTCAGCCGGATCGACATACGTGTACGCATGATTGTTGAACAGGCGGAAGAAACGGTCCAAACGCACGTCAATGGAAGCAGGCTGCACCATTTCCGGGGTCCACGGATCGAGTGAAATATGACCTTCGGCCTGCGCGGCGAGAATGTCGCGATCGGACAGCAGCATCGAAACTCCTTATTGCCAGGCACGCGAATGTGCCGATATGGCGCTCGCCAACATTCGAACGTTCGCATGGTTGAGCGTGCGAATGCCGGCAATTGCGAAATGATTATTAGCTGGCTCTAGTCTAACGCGGTATCGCTATATCGTGGCTTATATCGGGTTGTAACGATTGCCGTGTGCTTGGTACGCAAAATCCGGTGCATCGGATTTTCTACGGGATTCTTCTGCAGGATTTCTTACAGGATTCCCGGCGCGATATCATGTGCTGCAAGCCAGTCGCGCAAATCGCTGAATTCGTTGAGGCTAACCGCATGATCGAGCCCACGGTAGCTTTTCGACGTGAGGAACGTATGCTCGTCCAGCCAGGCGGCAGTCGCGAAAAGCTCCGGCATCGGAATCACGGTATCGTTCTTGCCATAACCGTAGAACACAGGAATATTCAACTCCGCGACATAACTGTCGGCAGGCGCGCTGCCGGCGACGATTCCCGGAGCGAGGAAGCCGGAAAGTGAGATTGATGCGGCGTACCGTTCCGGATGGACGCGCAGCAATTGAATCGCCAGCAAACCACCCTGCGAAAAACCGATCGGCACCACAGCGCGATCTTCGGAAACATTGCGCGCAACCCAATCGTCAATGGCTTGGGCGGCAGCATAAGCGTCGCGATCCAAATCTTCGCCGGAAGGCACGCAATCATGGAACCACGAATACGCGCCCTGACCGAAACCGAATTCACCGGAACCAGCCTCCTGCAGCACGAGCGGCGCGCGCAACGACGCGAAATCGTTGTAGGGAGCTACGTAACGCATCATGTCGGCCAAATCAGCCTCATTGGAACCCCAGCCGTGCAGGCAGAGGAACAGCGGGCGTCGTGGAGCCGCATTGCCACCCCCGCGCGAATACTGCACGTGCGTGACCTGCAGCGGCTCGCCGAACCGCCCCGGAACCACCTGCGATTCGCGCCCGATCAGACCGGTCGGGGTGTTCGGATCGCTGGAGTCGTGGGAATCGCTGGTTTCGTGCTCGCGTATTTCACTCATGCCTCCAATATACCCGTTTCAGCGGGGCAATCCTCACAGTCACTGGAAGGATTGGGACGCTGAGCGGCTTGTAAGCGGGATGATTGTTCTAGTGGGTGGAGGTTTTGGGACGCTGGGCGACTTGCCAGCGGGCAGATTGTTCCACTGACTGGAGGAATCCACCCCGCTGAAGGCAAAAAGAAACCCCGGTGGAGAGAAGACCACCGGGGAGAGAAAGGAGAGAGAAGAAGAAAGGGTTCAATTGTCGGGAACTGCTGTGGGTTCCTGGTCGGCTCTTTTGCTGACATCTCCTATATAAGCAGACGATGCTGAGTACATGTCTGGTGTTTTCTGGGAACTTTCTGAGAATTTCAATTCCCCATGTTTTGGATTGTGGAATAGCCTTCAGTTTGCCACGTTATACGCGTGTTCCGTTTCCGCAATTGTCTCGTTCTCCACGTCCACACAGCTCGTCCGCAAACAAACCTACGGCAGACCGCCGGCTCACGCCAGCTTGCTAACCCCATCAGATCAGCTGGATGCTAGATCTGCGCGTCGGCGTCCACACTCATCACATACACGTTGCGTCGCAGCTGCTTGGACTGCGCGCGCGTAATGTCGCCCGCTTCGTACATATCCTGAATCACGCCCAATTCGATACCGTAGCTTTCGCGCTTCACGTCTTCCGCCTGCGCCTGCGCCTCCGCGCTCGTGCCCACATTCGGGCGCGCCCTCAGCGTAGCCTCGCCTCGTCGATAATCCAGCAGCAGTGCCGAGCAATGTTCCGTGTTGTACGTGTCGCGGCCCATCTCCTCATACAGGCGGTCGATCACATGTTCGATGGCATCCACCTGCACCACGCGGACGTGCGCGAACAGCTCATCGTCGCTGAACAGCGGGGTAGTGCGGCGAATGCGGCTGTTCACACGCTTCACCACCGTGCCCAAGCGTCTCTGCAACGCCCTGAAACGGCCTTTGACCCGCCAAATGGTACGTCCGGAATTATGTTCCGTTTCGATATGGCGCAGCGAGCTCATGATTTGGTCGAGCAGGCGCTCGCATGCTTCGATTTCCAAATCGTGCGCTGCCTTGTCGTCGCTTGGCGTCGCCTTGACTTTCGCCAGTCGCGTCTTGACGTATTCCTTCTCCCAGTTGAGCGCGTTGATCTGCAGTTGCATATACCCTTGCGGGTCGATTTCTCCGATGCGCTGCTTCAGTCGCGTAATACGTTTCGTATACGAGTCGATGATCATCAGTACCGCGCGACGATTGTCGGGTGTGACTCGTCCCGTCAGTTCCTCCACGGTCCGTCGCAGCACTTCGATGGTGATTTCGGTCATTTCCACGGAAGTGTCTTTATTGCGATTCGGCGCCAGCAGAGGCAGCAGGAAGTTGGCGAGCAGCAAGGTTACGACGATCACGCCACCTGCGATGAAGATCAGCTCGTCACGCATGGGGAACCACGCGCCTCCCGTAATGGTGTACGGGATCGTGAACATCAACGACAGGGTGATGGTGCCTTTCGGCCCGCCGAACGTCATGACCGCGGCCGAACGCCAACGTTGCGCCGTCATCTTGCGTCGCTTACCGGTGACGGTATCTCGTGCGAGACGCAGCATCAACGAAATCCACAGAAATCGCATGACGATCACCACTGCGGAAACCGTAAGAATCGCAACCAGCAGCCGCCAATTGCTGACCTGAGGATCATCCCAGCTTGCGCTCATCGCATTCGGCAGCAGCATGCCAAGCAGAATGAACACCGTGCCGTTGAGCGTAAACGAGAATACCCCCCATACGCTTGACGAAACAATGTTAGTGCGAGCAACATTCGGGCCGATGCCGGTTCGGTCGAAACGGATGATCAAACCGGCCGTCACTACCGAAAGAATGCCGGAAACATGCACTGCTTCCGCACCCAAATACAGAATGAACGGCAGGAACAATTCCATCAAAATACGGCTTGTGGTCGTCTCCCAACCGAAAGATCGCAACGATTCAAATAACAGGTCGGCGATCATGCCTACTGCCAAGCCGAAAATAGCGCCGCCGAAGAACGAGAACACGAACTGTATGGCAGAATCGCCCACTTCGAATACGCCGCTGATGGCCGCTGCAATCGCAAACTGGAAGCCGACGATGCCGGACGCGTCGTTGAACAGGGATTCACCCTTGAGCACGCTGGTTTGCCGTTGCGTAAGAGCGGCTTCCTTGCCAAGCGAAGATACGGCGACCGCGTCGGTCGGCCCAAGTGCTGCGCCGAGCGCCAAAGCCGCGGCAAGGGGAATTGCGGGCCATACGGCATGCAGTGCGAAGCCAACGGCAACCATCGTGGCGATCGCTAATCCAATTGCCAATGAAAGCGACAATTTAACGGATTTCAACAGCTCATTTTTGTCGATCTCATGCGCTTCCAAATACAGCAGTGGCGCAATGAACAGCACCATAAACAGTTCCGGGTCGAGCGTGACGTTCGGGAAAAACGGCAATTGCGATGCCAACGCACCCAACGCGATCTGTACAAGAGGCGTGGAAACCTTGGGAATGAAACGGCTGATAAAGGAAGACAGCACAACCGCGGCGATAATACATACAATCAATTCGAATACCGCCAACGTGCCTCCTTTGCGCGCATTTTCCAAACTCTTCCAGCCTACCAAGAGGTATTTATGGGTGTGTTTCGCCTTTTGCTTCACGTGAATGGAACCGTATAGTGGCGGATATGCAGTGGAGTGACGACATGGGACTTGCGATTGAGTTGGCTCGTGAAGCCGCAGCGGAGGGTGAGGTGCCGGTCGGTGCCGTCGTGCTTGACGCTGGGGGAGCGGTGATTGGTCGGGGGCGTAATCTGCGTGAGGCGCATGCCGATCCGTTGGCGCACGCCGAGGTCAAGGCCATGACGCAGGCCGCTCGGTCGCTTGGTACGTGGAATCTTGCCGATTGCACGTTGATTGTTACCTTGGAGCCGTGCCCGATGTGCGCCGGCGCGTGTCTGCAAACGCATGTCGGACGAATCGTGTTCGGCGCGTGGGATGCCAAGTTGGGTGCATGCGGTTCGATTTGGGACATTCCGCGTGACCCTCACGTCGGCCATGTTCCGGAAGTCGTCGGTGGTGTGTGCGAAATGGAATGCGCACGATTAATGACTGATTTTTTTGCTGGAAAACGGTAACTCGATTTTGCAGTCGCAAGAAAAACGTAAGAAATATTGAAATACCAAGTAAATCTCGGTAAAGATGATTGCTGACTGCGCAGTAACGTTCACGAAGAAGATTGCGGTGATTTGACGGTCGCAAGAAATACTTTCCGAAAGAAAGAAACACGCTCGACGACGTCAACAAATAAAGCTTGACATATCATCGAAGGTGACAATACAAGGCAATCGCAATATGTAAAGGATGCTGCAATGACGCTCATTCAGACCTTCCATGGCAACGCTACCAACGGTACCGAACTCACTGCGGTCTACGCCGAACAGCCAGCCGCGAACGTGGCGTTCGCACTCGTATTCCCCGGTAATGATCTGCCGCGACTTGTGCACTGGGGCCGTCCGCTCGCAGCCCCGGCAACCGTGATCGACATGTTCGACGCGCAAATGCCACAGCGCGTTTCCGGCGCGCTCGACTACACCCCATGGCCGAGCGTACTGCCCACGCAATCCGAATCCTGGATTGGCGCAACCCGCTTCGACGTGCGCCGCGACGGCGTGGAACTGTTCTGCAAGTTCGCAGTCAGCAACATCACCGCCGAAACCGTGGCAGCTGGCAAAACCTACGTCATGGGTGAAAAAGACGGATACCCGAGCTGGAGCGTGGCCGACGAACCCAAGCAGACCCCAACTGTTACCGTCACCGCAGAAGACGTGGAACAGCATGTGAAACTCATCTGGACCTGCGAACTCGACGAAACCGGCCTCATCCGCCAGAACGCCGAAGTCGTGAACACCGGCGAAGGCCAGCTCGAAGTCGGCAAGATCGAACTCGCATTCACCGTGCCGGCCGACGCCAACGAAATCCTCACCACCACCGGCCACCATCTGCGCGAACGCTCCCCACAGCGTCAAGACTTCACCCTCGGCCGCTTCGCCAAAGCATCCATGGCCGGACGCCCAGACTTCGATGCCACCCTGCTGCTCAGCGTCGGCGAAAAAGGCTTCGGCTTCACGCACGGCAACGTCTACTCCGCACACGTGGCCTGGAGCGGCAACAGCGTGCTTTCCGCGGAACGCCTGCCCTATACCAGCGGCGTGATTGGCGGCGGCGAAGTGCTGTTCGGCGGTGAAATCAGCCTCGCCAACGGAGAGTCCTACACCACCCCATGGCTCATCGGCTCCTATGGCGAAGGCCTCAACGAAGTCGCAGCCCGCTTCCACGGCTACATTCGCCGCGTGCACCGCGACTGGCTCGTTGAACACAACATCGCACCCAAGCCACGCCCGGTCATTCTCAACACGTGGGAAGCCGTCTACTTCAACCATGATTACGACACCCTCACCGCACTCGCCGACAAGGCTGTGGAAAGTGGCGTGGAACGTTTCGTGGTGGATGACGGCTGGTTCGGCTCCCGCCGCGACGACACCTCCGGCCTTGGCGACTGGCAGGTCTCGCAAGACGTGTGGCCCGACGGCGACAAGTCACTCAAGGCACTCGCCGATTATGTGCACGGCAAGGGACTCGAATTCGGCCTGTGGTTCGAGCCGGAAATGGTCAACCCGGATTCCGACCTGTTCCGCGCGCATCCCGACTGGGTGTTGAAGCCCACTGAAGGCCGTCTGCCAATGCAGGGACGTACCCAGCAGGTTGTGGACCTGACCAATCCGGACGCCTACGACTACATTTACGACGCAATGGACAAGCTCGTTGGTGAACTCGGCATCGACTACATCAAGTGGGATCACAACAAGCTCGTCACCGAAGCCGTCTCTCCGCGCACCGGACGCCCGGCAGTGCACCAGCAGACGCTCGCCGTATATCGCATTTTCACCGATCTGAAGGCCGCACATCCGGGACTTGAAATCGAAAGCTGCTCTTCCGGCGGCGGCCGCGTGGACCTCGGCATTCTCGAAGTAGCCGACCGCATTTGGGGATCCGACTGCGTCGATCCGGTGGAACGCGCCGACATCCAGCGCTACACCTCGCTGCTCGTGCCTCCGGAAATGATCGGCGAACACGTGGGCGCATCACCGGCACACTCCACGCACCGCGCAACCACGCAGGAACTGCGCATGGCCATGGCCTTCTTCGGACACATGGGCATCGAATGGAACCTGCTCAAGGAACCACAGGAAGACATCGACAAGCTCGCCGAATGGGTCGCCGAATTCAAGAAGCATCGCGAATGGTTCGCCGTCGACACAGTCGTGCATTCCGACGCCGCCGATCCGGCAGTGCGCTTGGATGGTGTGGTCATGCCCAACAAGGCGGCCGCCATCTACCGTTTCACCCAGCTCACCACTTCGCAGACCTACCCGGCCTCGCCGGTACGCCTGCCCGGCCTCGACCCCGACAAGGTGTATGAGGTGTCTCCGCTCGACGTGAGCCTCGACCTTGCCAAGCAAGACATCACCAACGGACAGAGCCCGCTCGGCTGGTGGAAGGTCGAAGGTGTGAAGATGACCGGACGTGCGCTCGCCACGTACGGCATCCGCCCGCCGGCATTGCATCCGGCGCAAGCAGTCCTTTTCAAGGCCGTGCTTGCGCCCGTCGAGAGCGCTGAATAAGCCGTAATCGCATAACAAAAATCCTCCCTGAACAAAAGGGAGGATTTTTGCATTAAAAAACAATCAAGTAATCAATCAGCCAACATATTGCCGAATCGCCTGCGCTGCGGCAGCCTTGGCCCACAATGCCCAATCATGGTCGGGAATTTCAAAATCCACTGGTGCGGCCTGGCTATGCCGATACATGTTGATGCCGTTGCGCAAGTCGTCAATGCCGAATTTCGCGATGAACGACGATTCTCCAGCGATCATGATTTTGTCTGGCATGGCAAGATTGGCTATGGTCGCCACCATGGTGCCGAGACGGAAGCAGGTGCGGTTCACCAGATTCGTCGCCTGCGGTTTGTTCGTGCGTGCGTCACGTGCGAAATCGTCGAATGATGCGGGATGTCCGATAATCTGCGAATATTCCGCCGCGATTGAGTTGTCGGACAGGCATTGCGCGCATCCCTTGTGTCCGGAAACACAACGCGGTCCATCCGGATCGACCAGAATATGCCCGACCAAACCGTAACTTTTATCCGGACAGCTCACCAGCTCGCCGTTGACCGTCAACGAATAGCCGACGCCTGCGCCGAACGTCAGTACCGCGAAGCTACCCAATCCAACGCCGGACCCAAACATGCAGGCATCAACGACCAACGAATCGATATCGTTGTAAATGCCCGTCGGCAATCCAGTAGCCTCGCGAACCATAGCGGAGAGCTCCACGGGCTGAGACCAGTGCATGAACGGTGCGAACGTCACTACGGCATTGTCGACGATATGCCCGCCCAGTGAGATTCCCACGGCGCACGGTTTCGGCCATCCCGCCATCTCCGCCTCGTCGGAACAGTCGATCGTTAGTTGTTTGATCAGCGCGACCACGGCTTGCGGCGACGTGTCTTCGATTTCCAAATCGTGGCATCCGGTGATAATCTGCCCGATTGCGTTGACCGCAACCGCCGAAATATGCGTCGCATTGATTTTCATACCGACGAAAGATCGCGCGTTCTCGATTATTCGCAATCCCGTTTGCGGGCGGCCGCGACGTTCCGCATTTTCTTTCTGAACGAAACCTTTCGGCAGTTTACCGGCCTTGCCGGACGGCATCGGCGTCTCCTCGATCACGCCAGCATAAATCAGATCGCTGGTAATACGAGAAACCGCGCCCTGCGAAAGTCCTAAAATCTGCGCCAAAGTAATACGCGAAATCGGACCGTATTTCATGACGCAAACCGCGACTTTATGGGTATATTCCGAGCCTTCAAACCACTGTGGCAGAGGTGAAACCGCCATCTGCACCATCCTTCGTACTCCCGTTCGCGCACATCGTGCATCAAATTACTTTCTCAGAGTAACAAAATCTCGTCGTTTTTGTTTTCCACCCCGTACAGGCGCGCTGAGCTGGGAATGAAAACTGCCTCCTTCTATAATTTCCAGTAACGGTGATGCGGTAAGGAAGCTGCTTCACCGTAATGGAGAAAAGATACAAAGGAGTCGAGAATGAAACCTGATTCCATCACTAGTGTAGGTAAATTCAGGAGGATTGTATACCGTACGCTCACAACCGTATGCGCAGTCGCATTGACTGCCGGTCTTGCCGGTTGCGGCAACAGCACCGCTGGAACCGTCACTTTGGATTTCTTCCAGTATAAAGCCGAAGCGGCGGACTGGTTCACCGCAAAAGCAAAGGAATTCGAGAAAACCCATCCCAACATCAAAGTCAACGTCAACAATTCGTCCGACGCAACCACCGATCTGCGTACGCGACTGGTGAAAAATCGCGAACCCGACGTCATCACCATCAACGGCGACATCAATTACGGCATGCTCGCCGAAGCGGGCGTCTTCCACGATTTCACCGACGACGAGATCGTCGACGAACTCAATCCAGGCATGGTGAACATCGCCAAGAGCCTTGTACAAACCAACGACGAATCCAAGAAGCGCCTGTACGGCCTGCCGTATGCGGGTAACGCATCTGGCTACATCATCAACGCCGACGTGTGGGAGCAGGCGGGCGAGGATCCCGACAATCCGCCGCAGACATGGAGCGAATTCATCGACCTGCTGCAACGCTTCAAGAGCAAGGGTATTGTACCGATCGAAGCGAGCACTGCCGATCCGTGGACACTTCAGGCGCCGTTGGCGTCACTCAATTCCACGCTGGTGCCGGAATCCGAATATCTTTCCCTCAAAGACGGATCGAAGAAATTCTCCGACCTGTGGGGCACTGTCAGCGATCAGCTGGTCGAGATCTACCAGAATTACACGCAGAAGAATCCGGCAGTTACCTACCAGCAGGCTACGCAGGATCTGGCCGCTGGCAAAGCCGCGATTCTGCCACTCGGCACCTACGCGATTCCGCAGATCCGACTCATCAACAGCGATGCCAACCTGCGGTTCGCGCAAATGCCGGCAACTGATAATGCCGAAGAACAGCAGCTCACGGCAGGCGATGACGTGATTCTGACCATGGGTGCGCACACCAAGTATGAGAAGGAAGCGCGCGAATTCATCGACTTTCTGATGAACGACGAAAACATCAAGGACTACTCCAAGCAGCAGTCCGCATTCACCCCCTACAAAGACACGTATGTGGGTGACGAAGCGCTGAATGGCGTGCTCGACTTCTACCAGGCGGGCAAGCTGGCCGATTTCTGCGACCATTACGTGCCAGCCAGCATCAATCTCGCAGGCTTCCTGCAGACGCTGATTCAGTCGGGCAACACCGAAAAATTCCTGAACAGCATGCAATCCGAATACGACAAGATCGAAGCCAGAAACTTCAGGTGAGGGGAGGAACGACAATGACTGGCAATACTGCTGCAAAGCTTGACAAGAAGCCGAAGAAGAAGGTTTCGCAGTTCTCCAAGCGCAAGGTCGATCCGGCGTTCTATTGGATGACCGTCCCGGCCGCGATTCTCGTGGGCATCTTCCTGTACTGGCCATTCCTGCAGGGCGCGATGTATTCGTTCACCAATTCGCAGGGTTATGGCGATTACAAGTTCATCGGTCTGAAGAACTACATCGCCATGTTCCAGGATTCGCGTGTGGGCCACGCCTACCTGTTCACGATCTTCATCGCCATCCTGATCACCATCGGCACGAACTTCATCGGCATGTTCCTGGCGGTGCTGCTGAATTCCAGAATCGCTTTCAAGAACGGCTTCCGAGCCATCTTCTTCATTCCGTACACCCTGTCGGTGCTGGTCATCGGCTATGTGTTCAAGTACATCTTCATGACTCCGCTGCCGGCCCTCGGCCAGGCGCTGCACATCGATTGGCTGTCCACGTCCATGATTTCCAATCCTGATCTGGCATGGTTCCCGATCGTGTTCCTGTCGATTTGGCAGGGCGTGGCGTACTCCACGCTGCTGTATCTGGCGGGTCTGCAGACCATCGACAACGAAATCTACGAGGCCGCGGCCATCGACGGTGTGAACGCTTGGCAGAACTTCTGGCAGATCACCTTCCCGCTGATTGGCCCATTCTTCACCATCAACATGGTGCTGAGCCTCAAGGGTTCGCTCGGCGCGTTCGATCAGATCATGGCCTTGACCAAGGGCGGCCCGGATTCCAAGACCGAAACCGTCTCCTACCTGATCTTCGCGAACGGCCTGGGCAACGGCGAATACTCCTATCAGATGGCCAACGCGGTCACGTTCTTCATCGTGCTGGCAATCTTCGCGTTCGTGCAGCTGAAGTTCTTCAGCGGCAAGGAAAAGGTCTGAGAGTAAGGGGAAGAAATCATGACTAGCGCAACTGTTGCAACCAAGCCGGCCGCCGCGCAAAGCGGACAATCGCAAGCGAAGCCGGAGAAGATCCGCAAGGACCACAGCATCAACTGGTGGCTGACGGCGGCCGTCGCCGTACTGAGCCTGACGGTGCTCGTGCCGCTGTACTTCGCCGTCGTCACCGCGCTGAAGACGCCGGGCGAAGCGGGCACGTTCAGCCTGCCGACCACGTGGGAATGGCATAATTTCGCGGACGCGTGGAACAAGGTGAACTATCCGAAGGCCGCGCTCAATTCTGCGATCATCACCGTGTGCGCTGTGGTGCTGACGCTGCTGACGAACACGTTCGTCGCGTACGCCGTGGCAAGGAACATGGACAAGCGGTTCTTCCGCTTCCTGTACTACTTCTTCCTGGCCATGATGTTCGTGCCGTTCACCGTCGTCATGCTGCCGATCGCCAAGGAAATGGGCTCGCTGCACCTTGACAACCAGCTCGGCCTGATCGTGCTGTACACGATTCTGGGCATTGGCACCAACCTGTTCATCGCGATCGGTTTCATCCGCTCGATTCCGATTTCGTTGGAAGAGGCGGCTCGCATTGACGGTGCTTCCACTTGGCGCATTTTCTGGACGATCATTTTCCCGCTGATGGGACCGATCAACGCGACGATTGCGATTCTGACCGCGTTGTGGGCATGGAACGACTTCCTGCTGCCGCTGATCACGCTGACCGACCAGAGCAACCAGACGATTCCGTTGGCACAGTACGTGTTCCAAAGCCAGTTCACGTCGAACTATCCGATGGCTTTCGCCTCCTACCTGATGGCTATGGCCCCGGTCCTCATCGTCTACGTCTTCGCCCAAAAGTGGGTCGTCGGTGGCGTGATGCGCGGAGCCGTTAAGTGAACAGTCCTGTGGACTGTTCATAGGCTCCTCCTGAGCCGATCCGATAGGCGAGTGAAGGCAGGGACAATGCGGCCGTAGGCCGTCCGTTCAGGAAGTAACACTTCACCGCTCTGAGCGGGACTGGCCTATCCCATTCCCCAGCGCGGGACGTTCCATTTCCCTTTCTGGAACGTCCCGCGTTTTTATTTTTGCGGATTGGTTTTTCGCGTCCGTAAGAAGCGTATTCTTTTCTTGCTTTGCACAACTCGCCGCGGGAAAGAAAGAAAAACAGGGTTGCATACCATAGGGGAGTAGGCAAAATCGATCTTCTGCATGAAGCTGACATGAGCTGAAAACGGGCAGAGTTAGTCACGAAAGATCGAACGAAAATCCAACAAACGTCAAGCAAAGGAGCTCCACGACATGACGAATTTCAATCGTTCCACCCTTCCCGACACCGTGCGTTCCAACGGCGCGACCCCGAACCCGTGGTGGGCCAACGCGGTGGTGTATCAGGTGTATCCTCGTTCCTTCCAAGACACGAACGGCGACGGCATCGGCGATCTGAAGGGCATCACCAGCCGTCTCGACTATTTGGCCGATCTTGGCGTGGACGTGGTGTGGCTGTCCCCGGTCTACAAGTCGCCGCAGGACGACAACGGCTACGATATCTCCGACTACCAGGACATCGACCCGCTGTTCGGCACCTTGGAGGACATGGACGAGCTGCTTGCCGAAGCGCACAAGCGCGGTCTGAAGATCGTGATGGATCTGGTGGTCAACCACACGTCCGACGAGCATGCCTGGTTCCAGGCCTCCCGCGACAAGGACGATCCGCGTGCCGACTGGTATTGGTGGCGTCCAGCCAGGCCGGGGCATGAGCCGGGCACTCCGGGCGCCGAGCCGAACCAGTGGGGTTCCTATTTCGGCGGTTCCGCTTGGGAGTACGATCCGAAGCGCGGAGAGTATTTCTTCCACCAGTATTCCAAGAAGCAGCCGGATTTGAATTGGGAGAATCCGGAAGTGCGCAAGGCCGTCTACAAGATGATGAATTGGTGGATGGATCGCGGCATTGACGGCTTCCGTATGGATGTGATCACGCAGGTTTCGAAGACTGTTGATAAGAACGGCAAGCTGCCGGGAGAAGACGGCTGCGAGATTGAGGATTATCCGGTTGGTGAGGAAGGCTATTCCAGCCCGTTCCCATGGTGCTCCGACGGTCCGCGCATCGACGAGTTCCTTGCCGAAATGCGCCGCGAAGTGTTCGAAGGCCGCGAAGGCTATATGAACGTCGGCGAAGCGCCGGGCATCACTCCGGCACGCAACGAGCATGTCACCGATCCGAAGAACGGCGAACTTGACATGCTGTTCCTCTTCGACCACGTGGGCATCGACCAGGAAGGTTCCAAGTGGAACACCGTGCCGTTCGAAGTCAAGAATCTGCGCGCCCGCCTCGCCGACCAGCAGGAGGCTGTGAGGAACGCCGGCTGGGCCAGCCTGTTCTTCTGCAACCATGATCAGCCGCGCGTCGTCTCCCGTTGGGGCAATGACACGGACCGCGAGTCGCGCGAGCTGAGCGCCAAGGCGTTCGGCATGCTGCTGCACATGCACCGCGGCACCCCGTACATCTACGAGGGCGAAGAGCTGGGCATGACCAACGCCCACTTCACCACGCTCGAGCAGTACCGCGACCTGGAGGCCATCAACGCCTACCGCCAGCGCGTGGAAGAAGCAAAATGCCAGTCCGCAGAATCGATGATGGACGCGCTCGCACTCATCGGCCGCGACAACGCACGCACGCCGATGCAGTGGGATGCTTCCAGGTATGCCGGCTTCACCGCGCCGGACGCGGCGACGGAACCGTGGATCGGCGTGAACCCGAACCATGTGGAGATCAACGCCGCCGAGGAATTCGACGATCCCGGATCCGTGTACAGCTTCTACAAGAAGCTCATCGCCATGCGCCACAACAACGCGACCATCGCGACGGGCGAATGGAATCTAGTCGCGGCAGACAGCGAGCAGGTGTATTCCTTCACCCGTACCAGCGGCGACGACACGATTCTCGTCATCGTCAATCTCACTGATAAGACGGCGCAGGTGCCTGCTGAGGTCGCGCAACTGCTTGAGGATGGCGTGGGCGAGTCGCAGGTGCTGCTCAGCACCTATGATGCCGTGCATAGCGTAAAGTCGGTCGCTCGCGGCGAGCTTGCTCGTTGGGAGGGGGTCGTGATTCAGCTCTGATCGATCTTTCCTATAAACTCTCTGCAAAAAGCGTTCGTGCGATTCATCACGGGATCGTACGAACGCTTTTTTATTGCGATTGTTGTATTGCGATTATTCCTGATTATCTCCGATTGCTCCGATTGCTCCGATTGCGTTTGTAAGCAATCTCAATTTCGCAAGTATTTGCAAAAATAATCTCACTTTTCATGGCAGAATCCGCATGATCAGGTAGTTTCGGCAGACGTGCGCTTACAATAACGTTCATGGAACAAAACGAGGTTCTCAAAGCATTGCAGCGCGATCACGCAGCTGAACTGAAACTAGCCGCCGAACGGCTCAAGGGCACTGCACGCCACACGGCAATCATTCCGTCCAAGGTGCTGTCCGACATGACCGGACATGAGATTCTGCTCAAGCCTGAGAATCTCCAGGTCACTGGATCGTTCAAGATTCGTGGCGCGTACAACAAGATCGCATCCCTGAGCGACGAGCAGCTGGCTCACGGCATTGTCACCGCTTCCGCCGGTAACCATGCGCAGGGCGTGGCATATGCGGCTCGCGAACGCGGCGCAAAAGCAACGATCTGCATGCCGCAGATCACCCCGCCGCTGAAGGTCGACGCCACTAAGGCGTACGGCGCAGACGTGGTGCTGTACGGCGAAGTATTCGACGAATCCGCAGCCCGCGCCCAGGAATTGAGCGACAAGGAAGGCATGATTTACGTGCCGCCGTTCGACGATTACGAGGTGCTGTGCGGTCAAGGCACTATTGGTCTCGAGATCCTCGAAGACGTGCCGAACGTCACCGATGTGGTCGTGCCGCTGGGTGGTGGCGGCCTCGGTGCCGGCGTGGCGCTTGCCATCAAGACGTTCAAGCCGGAAGTGCGCGTGATTGGCGCGATTCCGGAAGGCAGCCCAGCGTGGAAGAACTCGCTGGCCGCGGGGCATGTGGTTGCCGCCGACCAGGTGCGTACGTCTGCCGAAGGCGTTGCTGTGAAGCGTCCGGGCGATCTCACGTTCGCGCTGCTCAATGAATTCCTTGATGACATCGTTACCGTGACCGAGCGTGACATCAACGAGATGATCCTGCTCATGCTCGAAAAGCACAAGCTGGTTGTCGAAGCTGCTGGCGCCGTGTCTCTGGCTGCGCTTGAGCATCTCAACCTGCGCTCGCGCAAGTTCGCCGAGGCGAAGGGCCCGCATGTGGTGGTGCCGATCATGTCTGGCGGCAACGAAGATACGGTATCCATCGGCGCTGTGATTCAAAAGGGTATGATCACCCGCGGCCGCATCATGCATTTCGAGGTCGAGCTGCCTGATACGCCGGGCCAGCTGGTGAAGGTTGCCACGTTGCTGGCCGAGCAGCGCGCGAACGTCATCGCGCTGGATCACGACCAGTTCAAGGCGTCCAGCCACTACGCGAACGCTGTGGCGTTGGGTGTGACTATTGAAACGAATGGTCCCGATCACATCGATCGTGTGCTCGAGGCGTTGCGCGAAGCCGGTTTCCAGCCCAAGCGTATTTACTGATCGTCCACGGTGGATAAGTGCGGATTTCGCATATCTTCCGCATCAAAAAGGCTCCTCGATCCAATCGGGTCGAGGAGCCTTTTCGTGTACTTTTGCGTACTTGACGTCACTTGCCTTGTTCTGCGGCGATTGTCTCATCAACGAGTTGCGGCAGAGCGGTCGCGATATCGTCGTGGATGAGCCGGTCTGCCAGGCGGTCGTATTGCGTGCGCCCCATGTTCATAATGGTGATCGGCACGCCAGCCTCTGCGGCCAGGGGCACGATGCTTGCCGCGGGCATGACTTCCAGTGTGGATCCGATGACCCACAGTTCGTCGGCTTGCGTCGCGAGGCGATATGATTTTTCGAGCGCGCCGTCCGGCAGAGCTTCGCCGAAGTAGACTACGTCGGTTTTGATGAGTCCGTTGCATGGCATGTTGCCGTTGTATGGCAGTCTGCGATGGCAGTGCGGGTCTGGTTCGTTGTCGAGATTCGCCATAATGTCGGCGGTGTCGTATTTCGCATGACATTTCATGCAGTGCGAGGTGCCGATGGTGCCATGCAGATTGACGATGATGTCGCTGCTATTGCCGGCTTTTTCATGGAGTGCGTCGAAATTCTGTGTGGCGAGCAGTGTTAGCAGTCCAGCCTGTTCCAGTTTGACGAGCGCTTTGTGCGCGGTACCTGGCTGCGCGTTCCATACGGGCGATTCCTTCTGCCAGCGCCAGGAATACTCGCGGTCTTCCTTGTGGTAAAGGAACGCTTCGATGTCATACACTTTCGTTTGTTCAGGGTGTTTGGTCCAGACGCCGTCCGGTCCACGGAAGTCGGGAATACCTGCGGACGTGGAAATCCCCGCCCCCGTCAATACTGCGATCTTTTTGCTCATATCTTAGGTATAGCCGCATATCGTAACTTCCGATGTTTCACGTGAAACAGGGAATGTCAGGCAATCAAATCTGAGAAAAACCATTTCGATAATCATATACGGAACAGGAATGGAATAAGAGGTGCATTATGACTACTGACATTGCACGGCATATTGCGGATGACGGCGCTGATACGACCGAAACGGCTCCGGCAGTTGCAGCGATCGATATCGAATCGATGGCGGTGCCGCCGTTGCTGATTGTGCATGGTGGCCGCGATCAGTTGGTGCCGTTCAATCAAAGGTGTCGTCCGTATGCCACGTTGAAGTCGCTTGGCAAGGATGTGACGTTCTACAAACTCGATAACACTTGCCATGCCTGTTATGGATTCTGTAGCACCCGCGCATTGCGTTTGGTGTTTGATTGGCTTTCCGATCGTTTGTGATCTGCTGTGATGTATTGATTTGCTGGTTGCCGTGTGGTTGCCGCGTTGTTGCGGTGTGCGACACGCGGCTGCCAGCTTTTTCTGACGGTTTTTGGGCGGTGGTGGGGTTTGTTTTGTGATTCGCGGCGCGTGGAAGGCCGTTTTCGACACGCCGGTGGAGTCCAGTGTTTTCAATGGTTTTCGTGGTGTTCGTGGATGTCCGATTTGCGTTGCCGGCCGTTGTGCTGTAGGTTTATCTCTTGCTGCCGCTCAGCGAGTGGTTCCCCGGCTGGGGTTCCCTGAGGTGGGTGAGTG
>NZ_JAMOKR010000008.1:0-5705 GCF_023656765.1 Bifidobacterium intestinale
AATGCGGCGGCGCGCTACTCTCCCACACCCTCTCGAGTGCAGTACCATCGCCGCAGCCAGGCCTTAGCTTCCGGGTTCGGAAAGGGACCGGGCGTCTCACCTGGGCCATGACCACCGCAAAACCAATGTAACGGCCAACCACAGGGATCGGCCGGCAAACGGAACCGACCACGATTCCGATCGTGGCGGTCCGGGAACCGGACAACGGACGCAAGCAAAACGCCTTACCAGTATCGTCGTCGTGACCACAAGAAACAGCATTCCTTGCCATCCAACGAGAAACCACCACAGGACGAGACCCAACCCAACAGGATTGGAAGAATGTGCCGCGATCGCCCGTTAGTACCGGTCGGCTCCACCCCTCGCGGGGCTTCCACCTCCGGCCTATCGAACACGTGTTCCACATGCGGGCTACAGGCACCGAAGTGCCAAGGAATCCTAATCTTGGAGCAGGCTTCCCGCTTAGATGCTTTCAGCGGTTATCCCTCCCGAACGTAGCCAACCGGCCATGCCGCTGGCGCGACAACCGGCATACCAGAGGTCCGTCCACCCAGGTCCTCTCGTACTATGGGCAGGCCTCCTCAGGATTCCAACGAGCGCAGAGGATAGAGACCAAACTGTCTCACGACGTTCTGAACCCAGCTCGCGTGCCGCTTTAATCGGCGAACAGCCGAACCCTTGGGACCTGCTCCAGCCCCAGGATGCGACGAGCCGACATCGAGGTGCCAAACCATCCCGTCGATATGGACTCTTGGGAATGATCAGCCTGTTATCCCCGGGGTACCTTTTATCCGTTGAGCGATGCCGCGCCCGTGCGCCGGCACCGGATCACTATCTCCGACTTTCGTCCCTGCTCGAACCGTCGCTCTCGCAGTCAAGCCCGCTTGTGCGATTACACTCGAAACCCGATTGCCAACCGGGCTGAGCGGACCTTTGAGCGCCTCCGTTACTCTTTGGGAGGCAACCGCCCCAGTTAAACTACCCGCCAGGCACTGTCCCTGACAAGGATGACTTGCCGAGGTTAGACGTCAAACGAGAACAGAGCGGTATTTCACCTTGCGGCTCCACACGGGCTGGCGCCCGCGCTTCGAAGCCTCCCGCCTATGCTACACAATCCGCGCCTAACGCCAATACCAAGGTATAGTAAAGGTCCCGGGGTCTTTTCGTCCTTCTGCGCTTAACGAGCATCTTTACTCGTACTGCAATTTCGCCGAGCTCCTGGTCGAGACAGTGGGGAAGTCGTTACGCCATTCGTGCAGGTCGGAACTTACCCGACAAGGAATTTCGCTACCTTAGGATGGTTATAGTTACCACCGCCGTTTACCGGGGCTTGAATTCACCGCTTCACCCGAGGGCTGACGGATCCTCTTAACCTTCCGGCACCGGGCAGGCGTCAGTGCATATACAGCGGCTTGCGCCTTCGCATGCACCTGTGTTTTTGGTAAACAGTCGCTACCCCCTGGTCTGTGCCACCCCCAAACGCTCCGAGGGCAAGCCTCTTCACGTCCGGGGGTCTCCCTTATACCGAAGGCACGGGAGTGATTTGCCGAGTTCCTTGACCAGGATTCGCTCGATCGCCTTGGTATTCTCTACCTGACCACCAGTGTCGGTTTGGGGTACGGGCGGCAACGCCCCTCGCGCCGAGGCTTTTCTCGACGGCCTGGACCACCGGATATCGCGCCAAAAGGCGCCCATCATCGCACCTCACCCTACATGTCCCACGGATTTGCCTATGGGACGGGCTGCGTGCTTGACCACGGAAAACCACCTCCGCGGCCGGCTCCCATTCCGTGTCACCCCTGTGCGCTAACCTACCAGGACTACGCTCCCAACAATCGCGGACACCGAACCCCGAAGGGAACGACGCCACGCGACCGGAGGTTAGTACTCATCCGTTCGGCTCTTGCGGTTCGCTGCCGGTACGGGAATATCCACCCGTTCATCCATTCGACTACGCCTGTCGGCCTCGCCTTAGGACCCGACTCACCCGGGGACGACGAACGTGGCCCCGGAACCCTTGGTCATCCAGCGGACGGGATCCTCACCCGTCTCTCGCTACTCATGTCTGCATTCTCGCTCCCGCGCGGTCCACGGCACGTTTCCACGGCCGCTTCGCCCCACGCGGGACGCTCTCCTACCCAACGGCCGAAAAGGCCGTTGCCGCGTCTTCGGTGGTGTGCTTGAGCCCCGCTACATTGTCGGCGCGGAACCACTAGACCAGTGAGCTGTTACGCACTCTTTCAAGGATGGCTGCTTCTGAGCCAACCTCCTGGCTGTCTATGCGACTCCACATCCTTTCCCACTTAGCACACGCTTCGGGACCTTAGACGACGATCTGGGCTGTCTCCCTCTCGACGACGGAGCTTATCCCCCGCCGACTCACTGCCGGAATACACATCCACGGTATTCGGAGTTTGGCTGCTATTGGTACCCGACACGGGCCCGCAAGCATCCAGTAGCTCTACCCCCGCGATGCAATCAACCGACGCTGCACCTAAATGCATTTCGGAGAGAACCAGCTATCACGGAATTTGATTGGCCTTTCACCCCTAGCCCCAGGTCATCCCCCCGGTTTTCAACCCAGGTGGGTTCGGTCCTCCACGCGGTCTTACCCGCGCTTCAACCTGCCCAGGGCTAGATCATCCCGCTTCGGGTCCAGGGCACGCGACTCAAAACGCCTTTTGAGACTCGCCTTCGCTACGGCTCCCCCACGACGGGTTAGCCTCGCCACGCACCACTGACTCGCAGACTCATTTTTCGATAGGCACGCCGTCACCCCACAAAGAAGGCTCCGACGGATTGTAGGCGCACGGTTTCAGGAACTCTTTCACTCCCCTCCCGGGGTGCTTTTCACCTTTCCCTCACGGTACTGGTACGCTATCGGTCAGACAGGTATGCTTAGACTTACCCCACGGTCGGGGCGGATTCACACGGGATTCCACGAGGCCCGCGCTACTTGGGACGCATGATCGGAAGACGGCAAGCTTCCAGGTACGGGGCTGGCACCCTCTGCGGCCAGGCCTTCAAGCCTGTTCCCCTGGCAAGCCGTTTTATGACTCCCGCCCGGTCCGTCGGAACCGGGACACACGCTCCCTCAACACCACGGACGCAACCCCCGACGGGTATCACGCGCCCATGGTTTGGTCTGATCCGCTTTCGCTCGCCACTACTCACGGAGTATCCCTTCCTGCAGGTACTGAGATGTTTCACTTCCCTGCGTACCCCCGGAACAACAAGGTTCCGTGCCGGCCCATGACGGCCGGCGGGTTGCCCCATTCGGAAATCCTCGGATCGAAGCCATGTTGGAGGCTCCCCGAGGCTTATCGCATCCTCAAACGTCCTTCATCGGTACTGTCTGCCAAGGCATCCACCATACGCCCTTCAGGGCGGCACACGCCCCGAAAAACCCTAATGATAGCTTCAAACGCCAGACGACAAATCATCACACTGTAAAAAATGATCACAAAACGATCGATCTCGAAACCAGACTCCAAAAAAAGAGCCTGGCGAAATCGCGATAAAGCAAACGATGAAACAGAATTCATCGCATTGCTCGCGTCCACTATCCAGTTCTCAAACCACCACGCGCCCCGCCAGGACCCGACCCGAGGCCCACAGGCCCACGGCGTCCCACCAGGGGCATCCGGAAAACCGCACGCGACCACAAGTCGCGGGTGGCGGTCCGGGAGCCCAAAAGCATACCCATACCACTCCCCGGACCCCCGAAAAGGAATCCCAAAGCCCATGATCTCTTCCACACCAGCACGCCCACACGAAACCGGGAACCATTCCCGACGCATGGGCCACACGACGGACGCCAGACCGGCGTCCTGAAAACTCCGTAGAAAGGAGGTGATCCAGCCGCACCTTCCGGTACGGCTACCTTGTTACGACTTAGTCCCAATCACGAGTCTCACCTTAGACGGCTCCATCCCACAAGGGGTTAGGCCACCGGCTTCGGGTGCTACCCACTTTCATGACTTGACGGGCGGTGTGTACAAGGCCCGGGAACGCATTCACCGCGGCGTTGCTGATCCGCGATTACTAGCGACTCCGCCTTCATGGAGTCGGGTTGCAGACTCCAATCCGAACTGAGACCGGTTTTCAGGGATCCGCTCCATGTCGCCATGTCGCATCCCGTTGTACCGGCCATTGTAGCATGCGTGAAGCCCTGGACGTAAGGGGCATGATGATCTGACGTCATCCCCACCTTCCTCCGAGTTGACCCCGGCGGTCCCCCGTGAGTTCCCGCCATGACGCGCTGGCAACACAGGGCGAGGGTTGCGCTCGTTGCGGGACTTAACCCAACATCTCACGACACGAGCTGACGACGACCATGCACCACCTGTGAACCCGCCCCGAAGGGAAGCCCCATCTCTGGAGCGGTCGGGAACATGTCAAGCCCAGGTAAGGTTCTTCGCGTTGCATCGAATTAATCCGCATGCTCCGCCGCTTGTGCGGGCCCCCGTCAATTTCTTTGAGTTTTAGCCTTGCGGCCGTACTCCCCAGGCGGGATGCTTAACGCGTTAGCTCCGACACGGAACCCGTGGAACGGGCCCCACATCCAGCATCCACCGTTTACGGCGTGGACTACCAGGGTATCTAATCCTGTTCGCTCCCCACGCTTTCGCTCCTCAGCGTCAGTAACGGCCCAGAGACCTGCCTTCGCCATTGGTGTTCTTCCCGATATCTACACATTCCACCGTTACACCGGGAATTCCAGTCTCCCCTACCGCACTCCAGCCCGCCCGTACCCGGCGCAGATCCACCGTTAAGCGATGGACTTTCACACCGGACGCGACGAACCGCCTACGAGCCCTTTACGCCCAATAATTCCGGATAACGCTTGCACCCTACGTATTACCGCGGCTGCTGGCACGTAGTTAGCCGGTGCTTATTCGAAAGGTACACTCACCCGAAGGCTTGCTCCCGATCAAAAGCGGTTTACAACCCGAAGGCCGTCATCCCGCACGCGGCGTCGCTGCATCAGGCTTGCGCCCATTGTGCAATATTCCCCACTGCTGCCTCCCGTAGGAGTCTGGGCCGTATCTCAGTCCCAATGTGGCCGGTCGCCCTCTCAGGCCGGCTACCCGTCGTAGGCTCGGTGGGCCGTTACCCCGCCGACTACCTGATAGGACGCGACCCCATCCCATACCGATGAAATCTTTCCCGACACCCCATGCGAGGAGTCGGAGCATCCGGCATTACCACCCGTTTCCAGGAGCTATTCCGGTGTATGGGGCAGGTCGGTCACGCATTACTCACCCGTTCGCCACTCTCACCACCAAGCAAGCTTGATGGATCCCGTTCGACTTGCATGTGTTAAGCACGCCGCCAGCGTTCATCCTGAGCCAGAATCGAACCCTCCACAAAAAACCTTTCATGAAGAGAACCAACATGTGACTCTCAAAAATAAAGAAACCGACATCCGTTTATAAGGAAAACGGACTGTCCGCAAAAACCCCGTCCCGTTTGACCGGCCTCCCGGCACCCACGCCAAACACGCGGGCCGTAAGACGGACTGGCAATCATTGACTATAAAGAAGTAGTACAAATACGCTTTTGAGTTCTCAAACCACCACCACTCACCCACCTCAGGGAACCCCAGCCGGGGAACCACTCGCTGAGCGGCAGCAAGAGATAAACCTACAGCACAACGGCCGGCAACGCAAATCGGACATCCACGAACACCACGAAAACCATTG
>NZ_JAMOKR010000009.1:0-1479 GCF_023656765.1 Bifidobacterium intestinale
TGAACTGCGCCCCGTTTGTTGGACGTTGTTAATTAGGATACAGCCCTAGACCGCGAGGGACATGCTCCGGAACTCCTCCGGGGTGTGTCCCTCGAGTCGTATCTGGCGCCGTCTGGTGTTCCAATGGATGATGTAGGCGTCCAGTTCGCGTTTGAACTGTTCGTACGAGTCGAACTCCCGGCCTCGGTAGAACTCGTCCTTCAAGTGGCCGAAGACCTGCTCGGTGGCGGCGTTGTCCAGGCAGTTGCCCTTGCGGCTCATGGACTGGCGGATGCCGAGGCGTTCGAGCTCGTCCCGCCACCATTGGTGCTGGTACTGCCATCCCATGTCGCTGTGCAGGATCGGCTCCGCGCCGGCGGGCAGGCGCTCCGCGAGCATGGCGAGCAGGCGCCTCTGCTGCCCGAGGTCCGGACTGCGGCTCACGTCCCAGGCGACGATCTCCTTGCTGGCCATGTCGTACACGGGCGCGAGGTACGCCTTGCCGCCCGCGACCTTGAACTCGGTGACGTCGGTCCCGAGCTTGGAGAACGGACGGGCCGCGTCGAAGTCGCGTTTGAGCAGGTTATGCACGTGATCGCCCGTCTCGCCCCTGTACGAGCTGTACCTCCTCCACGGGTTCCTGGAGCGGATGGCGCATCTCAGTCCCATGCGGCGCATGACCCCGAGCACGGTTTTGGCGGATATGCGCGTGCCGAACTCGTGGACCAGGCACATGCGCACCTGCCGGTGGCCGCACCCGTTCGGGGTGCGCTCCCATATCTCCCGTACCATCGGCTCCACGTCCGGCCTGGACACGTGCGCCGGGCGCGACAGGTGATGGTAGTACGTGGATCGCGGCAGCCCGGCTATCTCGAGGAGGTGGTCGAGCCGGTGTCCCCGCCCTGCGAGCAGTCGGACGACGGCGCTTCTCTCGCGTCTCGTGACTTCTGCGCCCGCAGGGCCCGGAGTTTTTCCAGGTACGCGACCTTCGCCTTCAGATAGGCGACCTGTTCGGCGAGCTCCTGCTCGCGCGTGGGTTCGGGTTTCGGTTTGGATTTCGAGCCTCTGGGCCTGCCCTTGGGCCTCGGCCTGAGCGCCTCCGGGCCTCCCGCCCGGTACTCGCGGCACCAGCGTTCCAACGGCGCGATGCTCGCGATCGCGTACTTCGCCATGACCTCCGTCTTGGTCATGCCGTTCTCGACGTGGTCGCGCGCGGCTGCGACCTTCGTCTCCCAGTCGTAGCGTCTGCTGCCGTTGCCTCCCATGACCGCCTCCTCGCCGCCGGACCTGTACAGCCTGATCCAGTTTCTCGCGGTATACACCGGTATGGCAAGCCGTCTGGCGAGCGTGTTCCCGCCGGCTCCGGCCTTGATGAGTTCCAGCGCCTCGCGGCGGAACCCGTCGTCGTAACGTCTCCTTCGATCCTCACGCATACGAAAGAACCGCACCTCCGATCATCGAATCTGAATTTCTTCAGTCCAACAATCGGGGTGCGGTTCA